>CAWATS010000018.1:0-208768 GCA_963785005.1 uncultured Actinomycetota bacterium | reverse complement strand
TCACGAGGGCGAGGATCTGCGCCTGGATCGTGACGTCGAGCGCCGTGGTCGGCTCGTCGGCGATGAGCAGCGACGGACGACGAGCGCCATCGCGATCATCGCGCGTTGGCGCAGGCCGCCGGAGAGCTCGAACGGATAATTCTTGAGCGCGCGCGCCGGATCGGGAAAGCCGACGAGGCGCAGCATGTCCGCGGTGCGCTCCATGCCTTCCTTGCGGCTCACGCGATGGTGGAGGAACAAGGGCTCGCTGACCTGATCGCCAATCGTATGGAGCGGCGACAGCGATACCATCGGCTCCTGGAAGATCATCGAGATGTGGCGGCCGCGGATCCGGCGCAGCGCGATGCCGTCGGGCTTCAACTTGGTGATGTCGCGCGGCGGCTTCTTCGTTCCGGGCGCGGTGAAGAGGATCTTGCCCGAGGTGATGGATGCGGTCTTGGGCAGGATGCCCATGATCGCCTGCGCGGTCACGGACTTCCCCGACCCCGACTCGCCGACGAGCGCCACCGTGGAGCCGGGAGCGATCCGAAACGAGATGCGATCGAGCGCGGGCACCATCGTGCCGCGATTGTCGAACTCGATGGAAAGATCCTGAACCTCGATCAGGTCTGCTGCCAAACTTCTCTCCCCCAGCGGCCCATCATGCGAGGCCGCGCGGCGGCACCCAGTCCCGATCAGCCAGCAATCTAGCCTACAGGATGCCCGTACTCGGGGGCGCCGTCGAGTCCCTTGGCAGATCCCCGAGGCGAAACGCGCTCGTCAGGGGAGGGGGAGAGAGACGAAACGCCGGTACCGGGTGGGAGTAGCCTTTGAGGTTGAGCGGCGGAAGCGCGTCGACGCGTACGGTGTCGTCGAGCGCCGCCCGAACCTTGCGATCGATGAGCACTTCGCCGGCGCTCGCTTTGTTGCAGAGCCGATGCGCGAGATTGACCACGCCGCCGATCGCCGTGTAGTCGACTCGGCCCTCGTACCCGAAAGCTCCCAGCGTCGCGAACCCCTGCGCGATGCCGATGCCGAGGTCGAGCTCGTAGCCGAGCTTCGCCCATCCGGCGCGCAGCGGGACGAAGCTTTTCTGCATCGCGAGCGCCATGCTCGTCGCGCGTTTCCCCGCATCCGGAACCGGCAGCGGATCGTTGAAGAAAATGAGGATGCCGTCGCCGGCAAAGCGGTCGACCGTGCCCCCATGCTCGGCGATCAGCGCTCCCATCGCCGCGTGATACGACTGCAGCACCGACTGCACTTCCTCCGGCTCCGCGGTGTCGGTGAACGCCGTGAAGCCGCGAAGGTCGACGAACACGTAGCAGATTTCTCGCCGGTGGGGCGTGAGGATCGCCTTCGCCCCGGTCGAGAGGATCGCGTCGGCGACAGCCGGGGAGAAGAAGCGCTTCAACTGGTCCATGCCTTGCAACTGCGCAACCTGCGCCGCGACGCGCTTCCTCGAGCTTCTCGATCAGTCCGCGCAGCGCAGCCGCCTGGCGCCGAACCTCGTCCTGGAGTGCCTTGATGCGCAGCAGCGAGCGGACACGGGCGAAGAGCTCGGCCTGGTTGATCGGCTGGCCGAGAAAGTCATCGGCCCCGGCCTCGATTCCCTTGACGCGCTCGGACTGCGGATCGAGCGAGGTGACGAGGACGACGGGCAAGAGCGCTGTGCCCGAATCGGCGCGCAGGCGCCGGCAAACGTCGTAGCCGGAGAGCCCGGGCATCATGACGTCGAGCAGCACGAGGTCCGGCGGATCGGAGGCCACCTTCGCGAGCGCCTCCTCGCCGTTGACCGCCGTCGCGACCGCGTAGCCCTTGACCGCCAGGAGGTCGGCCAGCAGCTTGACGTTGTGCGGCGTGTCGTCGACGACCAGGACTTTGGCCCCGTCCCTGGCTTCGCCGGTCTCGCTCATGTATCGCTCTCGAGCGTCGAATCGGACCGTGTCCAGGAATTCCTTGAGGTTGATCGGCTTGCCGATATAGCCGTCGAAGCCGGCCTCGGTGATCTGCTTCCGGTCCTCGTGCATCACGGACGCGGTGACCGCGACCGCGGGAATCGCGGCCGTCTCCCGCATTGGCGCGCAGCTGCCGCAGCGCCTCGATCCCGGAATGCCGGGAAGCTGGATGTCCATCAGGATGAGATCGGGCTTTCGCTCGGTGGCGAGGCGTACGCCATCCTCGCCCGTCACGGCCTCGATCGTCGTGTAGCCCTTCGCCTGCAGCACGTCGCGGACGAGCTTCATGTTCTTTTCGTTGTCTTCGACGATCAGTATGAGGCTCATCGATGTTCCCCCTCGCTCCGCTGCGCCGCTTCGCGCCCCCAGGGGAGCAAGTCGCGCCTTGGGACGGCCCGCGGCGCTCATATTCATCGCTTGATCGGTATGGTGAAGGTGAACGTCGAGCCCTTGCCCGGCTCGCTTTCGAGCCAGATGCGCCCGCCGTGCAGCTCCACGAACTTGCGCGTGAGCGCGAGGCCGAGTCCCGTGCCTTCCTGCTTGTTCGTGTAGTTGCGGCCACCTGGCGGAATTCCTCGAAGACCGCGTCCTGATCCTCGGGCGCGATGCCGATGCCCGTGTCGTGGACGGCCACGACGACGCTGTCCGCGTCGCGGCGCGCGCTGACGTCGATCCGCCCGCCGTCGGGCGTGAACTTGACCGCGTTCGACAGCAGATTGAGCAGGATCTGCTTGAACTTGCGCTCGTCCGCGTCGATCTCGCCCAGCCTCGGGTCGACGTCGAGCGCGAGCGTGATGCCGTGCCGCTGCGCGCGCTCGCGGATCAGCGTCATCGCGTTGGCGATGGCCGACGGCACGTCGAACGTCGAAGGCTCGAGCTCCATCCGCCCGGCCTCGACCTTCGAGAGGTCGAGGATGTCGTTGATGAGCGACAGCAGGTGCTTGCCGGAGGAATGGATGTCCTTCAGATAGTCGTCCTGCTTCTCGTTGAGCTCGCCGAACAGCCGCTCGAGCAGCACCTCGGAGAAGCCGATGATCGCGTTGAGCGGCGTGCGCAGCTCGTGCGACATGTTGGCGAGGAACTCGGACTTGTGCCGGTTCGCGATCTCGAGCTGCCGGCTCTTGTCCTCGATCTCGTGGAACAGTCGGACGTTCTCGAGCGCGATCACCGCCTGGTCGGCGAACGTGCGGAGCAGGGCGATCTCCTGATCGCCGAACGGCCGCACGTCCTGGCGGCGCAGCAGAATCGTGCCGAACGGCTTGCCTTCGCGGTAGAGCGGCGTGACGAGCACGGTGCGATGGCCGCAGCGCTCGGCGATGTCGTGGCTCAGCGGGTAGTCCGCACCCGCCGCGAGGAGGTCGGGCACCTGGATCGTCCGCTGCTCGAGCACGGCGCGGCCGGACAACGAGTCGCGGCTGATCGGCAAGCGCGTCCGACGTTGTGCACGGGGTCCGGCGTCGGGCCTTTCGACGCCAGCAGTCGCAGCGTGTCGCCGTCGGTGAGGTACATCGACGCCACGGAAGCAGTCGCACAGCCTGCTGCGCGCGTCCGCGATCGCCTCGAGCACCGGCTGCACGTCCGTCGGCGAGCTCGAGATGACCCGCAGGATCTCGCTGATCGCCGTCTGCTGCTCCAGCGCCTCCTTCGTTTCGTTGAACAGGCGGACGTTCTCGATCGCGATGACCGCCTGGTCGGCGAACGTCTTCAGCAGCTCGACCTGCTTGTCGGTGAACGGCCGTCGCCTCCGGACGCCAGACGACGATCGCGCCGATCGCACGGCCTTTCCCGCATCAGCGGTACCGTCAGAATGGCGCGAAATCCGAACCGCTCTGGTGCTCCCGTGCGTCGGGGTATCACCGTCGAGCAGCGGGACCAGGTCGGCGTTCTTCGGCTACGACCCGGCCGACACGAGCACCGACACCACTTCCCCGCAGGGAATCGGCAACGTCGCCGCCCAGGCCGTGCTCGACGCCCGGCACCGGGACGGGTCCAACCAGCTCGGCGACGAGCCGGGCGGGACCGGGGGCAAGGCGTACTCGGACTGGACCGGCTACACCCCCGTCAACAGCTGGGACAAGGTGGTCGACCCGTACCGGTGGCAGCCGCTGTGCGTGCCGACGCCGCCGCCCGGCGCGACGCAGCTGCGCCGGGACCGTGCAGTCCTTCGCCACCCCGCAGTGGAACCGGGTGACCCCGTTCGCGCTGACCCGGCCCGACCAGTTCGGCCCGCCGGCGCAGGACCGGTCCCGGCTGCCGGCGCAGGCCAAGGCCCTGATCGACTTGCAGGCCAAGATGACCGACGAGGGGCAGACCAGCTCCTACTACTGGGCGGACGGGCCCGGCTCGGAGCTGCCGGCCGGGCACTGGGCCATGTTCCTGCAGGCTGCAGCCCGGGCCGACGGGCGGACCCTGGACCAGAACGTCAAGGTCTTCTTCGCGTTCGGCAACGCCATGCTCGACGTGAGCATCGCCAGCTGGAACGCCAAGCGGGTGCAGGACACCGTGCGGCCCATCACCTACATCCGCTGGCTCTACGCCGGCAAGAAGATCACCAGCTGGGGCGGCGCCGGCAAGGGCATCGTCAAGGTCGACGGCTCGGCGTGGATCCCCTACCAGGAGGCAGGCGTCGTCAGCCCACCCTTCGCCGAGTACACCTCCGGGCACAGCGCCTTCTCCGGCGCCGCCAGCCAGGTCTTCAACCGGTTCGCCGGCACCGACGTCTTCAAGGTCGAGCTGACGGTGACCGTCCGGGCCGGCCGCTCCACCATCGAGCCCGGGCTGGTGCCGACAAAGGACACCGTGCTGAAGTTCAGCAGTTTCACCGACGCAGCCGACCAGGCCGGCCTGTCCCGCCGGTACGGCGGCATCCACTTCGAAGACGCCGACCTCGCCGGCCGCACCCTCGGCCGGACCATCGGCAACGCGGCCTGGGCCAAAGCGCAGACCTACTTCACCGGCACCGCCAACTGACCGCCGTCAATCGGCGAACGTAAGCGGCCCACGCGGATACAAGCGGTGCCGGCCGCCAGCAGTCCGCTGACCCAAAGTCGCGAGCCCAACGTGGCTCGGTGCCAGCTGGTACTGCCCCGTGAGTTCCGCCTGCGCCTTTGGCGCGAGCACCTCGGCCCTGAGGTCAGCGATCAGGAGTTGCTGGATCTCGGGGCGGGCTTCGATGCGTGGCGGCGCGTCGCCGAGGCCCTGGACGCTTGGTACGCGGGAGGTCAGCGAGGCCCGCGCCCCCGGGACGCGCGCGCAGGCACGAGCCACCGGCCATCCGGGGTCTCACCTCCTTGTGGGCCCGCCCGCTGTACCGGGCCGGCGTCGACCCCGACGGGCGACCCCCGGATCTGAAGCGTTCCGGCAGCTTCTGAAGTCAGGGGCAGGTCCCTGGGCTGGGCCGACCCCCGCGGTCCGCGCGGGCGCCAGGTCACCAGTTGGTCATCGCGGGACGCCGTTGATCTTCCAGATCTCGCCGCCGAGGGTGACGACGTAGGCGGTGTTCCGGATGAACTCGAGCGAGGTCGGCTGGTTCAGACCGTCGGTGATGACGGTGAAGGTGCCGTGCCGGTTGACCTTCACCAGGGCGCCGGTGTTCGGCAGCGCCGGGGAACCCTCGGCGACACCGTCCCAGACACCTTGGGACAGGGCGTAGAGCGTGCGGCCGCGGCCGAACTCCACGTCGACGAGGAGGCGCGCGCCGGATGCCACCTCCGTCGCCGTGGCCGACCTCGGCCCGAAGGACACGACCTTGCCGTCCTCGGGTAGGTGGGGGGTCGGGCCGGCCTCGGCCAGGTAGATGGTCCGGCCCCGCACCGCGAGCCCGGTCGGCACTATGTTGCCGAATGCGATCAACTCGCGGATCGCGCCGTCGCGGGTGACTCGCAACACCCGGTTGTGGTGCCCATCGGCGACCAGGAGACCGCCACGATAGGTCTCCAGCGAGTACTGGACTCCGGTCGGGATGAAGAACGGAGTGTCGGGCGGATTGTCGATGGAGAAGGCGCCGATGTCGGCGACGACCGTGAAGCTGTTCGGCCCATCCACTCGGTAGATGCCGACGACGTCGCTGCCGCCGACGTCGGAGCCGACGAGAGTGACCAGGACGTACGCGGTGTGGCCGATGAACGCAATGTCCATCGCCCCACCGATGCCGACGACCGACCTCGGCAGACCGCTCGCGAACGTCGAGGTGGCCCCGGTCCTCGGATCGACCCGGGTGATCCGGCCGGCGGCGGTTTCGGTCACGTACAGCGCCCCACCCGGGCCGATGGTGCTGCCCGCGCCACCCTCCAGGCCCGCGACCAGCAGGGACGCAGTCGCGCCGCCGTACGGGGGCGCCGCGCTCGCCGCCGACGGCGCGAACATCGCGATCAAGGCCGCGGACAACACCGACAACCGTCGTGTGAAACCCATTCGATTCTCCTCTCGGGAGCGTCTCCTCATGGCTTGAAGTTCTGGTTGAGGTGGAACAGGTTGTCCGGGTCGTAGGTGCGCTTGACCTCGACGAGGCGCTGGTAGTTGCCGCCGTAGTTGTCCTGGACCCTGGTCTGGTCGTCGTCGGACATGAAGTTGACGTAGCCGCCCGGCTCCGAGTGGGGAGCGATGGCGGCATAGTAGTCGCGCACCCATCGGATGCGCTCCTGGTCGAGCGCCCGGTCCTGCCAGGCCGCGACGATCACCGGGGCGAAGGTCGCGTCCCGATAGGCGAAGGCCGTCTCGTCGGAGGCCACCCGGTGGCAGGCACCGTTGATCGGATACAGGTGCATGGTCGCGCTCACCTCGGGCACCTTGGACCCGTGGGCGAGGTGCTCCTCGATCGCGGCATCGGTCAGCTCGGTGACGAAGCTGCCCTTCCAGTAGCTTCGGATGCCCTTGGGGAAGATCGCGTCGAAGGCGGCGTTGAGCGCGGGGTACGGCATCGGCCCGACCATCTCGGCCACGACCGGGGCGAGGTCGCGGAAGGGCTTCATCGCGCGCTCGCCCTCCTCCAGCGGCCCCGACCAGTGCACCACGGCCAGCGCCAGCGTGTCGCCGTGCCGGTCCGCCGGGATGAACTCCAGCGGCGGGGCGACCTGGAACGCCGGGTAGCCGCCGTAGGCCTCGGGGGCGTCCTTGATGAACTCCCGGAAGAACCGGAGCAGGTCACCGGCGGCGTCGAGCTCGTAGAAGAAGAGCCCCACGTACACGTCCTTGACGGGGTGCAGCTGGAACTCGAAGGAGGTGACGACGCCGAAGTTGCCGCCACCCCCGCGCAGCGCCCAGAACAGGTCCGGGTTCTCGTGCTCGCTGGCGGCCCGGACCTGCCCGTCGGCGGTGACCACCTCGGCGGAGATGCAGGTTGTCCACCGAGAGCCCGTAGCCGCGGGCCAGGTAGCCGATGCCGCCGCCGAGGGTCAGTCCGCCCACGCCGGTCGTGGAGACGATCCCGCCCGGGGTCGCCAGTCCGTAGGCATGGGTGGCGTAGTTGAAGTCTCCCCAGGTGGCACCGCCGCCGACCCGGGCGGTACGGGCTTGCGGGTCGACGTGCACATGCCTCATCAGCGACAGGTCGATCACCACGCCGTCGTCGTTGGTGCCGAACCCCGGCGCGCTGTGCCCACCCCCGCGAACCGAGAGGTCCACGCCGGTGTCGCGGGCGAAGTTCACCGCCGCGATCACGTCGGCGACCTGCTCGGCGCGGACGATGACCTCGGGGCGCCGGTCGAACATGCCGTTGTGCACCTGCCGGGCCTGCTCGTAGCCGGGGTCGTCGGCGGTGATCACCGGGGCTCGTACCTGCTCCCGGAGCTGGTCGATCGTCGGCTTGCTCATCTGTTCCTCCGTCGGTATCTGGATGTCCCGAGAGACTGCGCCGACCTCCGTGCCCGGCCCGTCAACCGGCCGTCAAACTGCGCTCCTGGCGCTGTCAAAGCTGCAGCCTGATTTCTGGCGACCGGACCTGCAGGCCCGAGGTACCGTCCGGTTGTGCTGAGGATTCGGCTGTTCGGGAGCTTCGAGGTGGAGCTCGACGGCGTCCCGGTGGAGCCGCCGACCAGCCGCCGCGCCTGGAGTCTGCTGGCCTGGCTCGCGCTGCACCCCGGACCGTCCGCCCGCAGCCGGGTCGCCGCCTGCTTCTGGCCCGACGTGCTGGATACCAGCGCCCGGGCCAGCCTGCGCAGCGCTGTCTGGGCGGTTCGCCGCGCGCTGGGGCCCGCGGGGGACGCCCACCTGCACGCGACCCGCGACCTGGTGGGCCTCGAACCGGGCGGCCAGCTGTGGGTGGACGTCGCCGCCTTCGACCGGCTGGTGGCGGCCGGTCGGCTCGAGGAGGCCGCCGGGCTGGCCGGGGGCGAGCTGCTGGCGGGGTTCGACGACGAATGGGTGCTGCAGGCGCGCGAGGAGCAGCACGCGAAGCTCACCCGGGTCTTCGAGCGGCTCGCCGTGCAGGCCGAGGACCGGGACGATGCGGAGGCGGCGGTCGGCTGGACCCGACGCCAGGTGTCGCTCGACCCGCTCGCCGAGGAACCGCAGCGCCGGCTGATGCGCCGGCTCGCCGCCGACGGTGACCGGGCCGCGGCGCTGGCCGGGTACGCGCGGTTCCGCGATCGGCTCGCCCGCGAGCTTCGGCTGGCGCCGTCGGCCGCTACCCGACGGCTCGCCGACGAGCTGAGCGAGACGCCCGGGGTACGGCCGCCGGCGGCGGACTACGCGCGCACGCTTCCCCTGGTCGGCCGGGACCGGGAGCTGCAGCAGGTGCTGGCCGCCTGGCGCGGCGCGCGCGGCGGCGCCGGTGCCGTGGTGACGATCAGTGGTGAGCCCGGGACCGGAAAGACCCGCCTGGCGGCTGAGTTGCTCGAACGCGCTCGGGCCGACGGTGCCCGCACGGCGAGCTGCGCGGCCCTCGACCTCGGCGGCGGGGCGCCGCTCGCCCTGTGGGCGGAACTGATCGGCGACCTGACCGCGGATTTGGAGACCCCGCCGCTGGACGCCGCCTGGCCGTCGGCCCTGGGCGCGCTCGTACCCGACCTGGGTCATCGCCTCGGCCGCGAGCCGGGCCCGCGGGTCAGCGCGTCCCCCGACCTGGAGCGGGCACGGCTGTTCGAGGCGACGGTGGCCCTGCTGGAGTGGGTCGGCCACAGACCGCTCGTGCTGCTCCTGGAGGACGTCCACGCGGCCGACACCGCCAGCCTCGAGCTGGCCGCGTACGTGGGGCGGCGGGTCGCGAGGCTGCCGGCGCTGATCGTGCTCACCCGCCGCCCGCACCCCCGCCGCACCCAGGTGGATGCCCTGGAGCATGCGCTGCGGACCCGGGGAACCCTGGTCTGCGAGCTGGCCCTGGGGCGGCTGTCGAGCGCCCAGACCGCCCGGCTGGCCCGGGAGGTGGCGCCGCTGGCCGACAGCGACCTCGAGCAGGTGGTCACTGCCGCGGACGGCAACGCGCTGCTCGCCGTCGAGTGGGCGCGGGCGCTCGCACGCGGCGAACGGGAGCCGCCGGCCAGCCTGCGTGGCGTGGTCCGCGCAGCGCTCGCCCCGCTGCGGCCCGACGCCCGCCGGCTCGCCGATCTCACCGCCGTCGCGGGGCGCGACCTCGACCTGCGGGAGGTGGAGGCGCTCGACATCGACGCGCCCGCCGACGCCGCGGCCGGAGCGCTCGACAGCGGTCTGCTCGCTGCCGCCGGCGGCCGGGTCGGGTTCCGGCACGCGTTGCTGCGGGAGGCGGCCTACCACGACCTTCCGGAGCCGCGCCGCACGGTCCTGCACGCCGCGCTCGGCACGGCGTTCGCCGGGCGCGGCGACCAGGAGGCGCCGCGTTTCGCGGCCGAAGCGGCGCGACACTTCCGGCTCGGGAGCCGGGACGACCTCGCGGTCACGCAGCTTGTCCGGGCGGCCGCACACGCGCGCACCGTGGCTGCGCTGACCGAGGCGGCCGAGTTCCTCACCGAGGCGGTCGAGCTCGCGCCGGCCCGGGCGGACCTGCTGGTCGAGCTGGCCGAGGTCGAGGCCTGGCGGGGCCGCGACGAGGCCTCGGAAGCGGCGTTCGCCCGTGCGGCCGAGGCCCTCGAGCCCGCCGCGCCGGAGGAGCGGGCCGGTGCCTGGGCGCGCCGGGCGAACTGGAACCGCGGTGCCCTGTGCCACCCGCGCCGGGTACGCGACAGCGCCCGGAGCGCGATCGAGATCCTGGACGCCGCCGCGGCGCTCGCCCCCGACGTCCGGATCGAGGCGCTGGCGGCATGGGCGTGGGCTGAGGCCGTGGCCGGTGAGGCCGACGCCGCCGACGCGCTGCTCTCCCGCGTGCAGGAGATGCTCGGTGCCGATCCGGGCGGCGACCTGGTGACCTACTGGGTGGCGCACGCGCGGGCGCTCTCGCTGGTCCGCCGCGGGCGGTTCAAGGCGAGCTACGGCCCGGAGATCGCCGCCGGCGAGGCCGCCCAGCGGGCGGGCCGGCCGGATCTCGGCTACAGCTGCTGGAGCAACGCCTCCAGCGCCGCCGCCTGCGCCGGTGACCTGACGCGGGCGCTGGAGTTCGTCGACCGCGGGATGGCTGCCCTGCGGCGCAGTGGCCTGGCAACCCTGGAGGTGCAGCTGCTCGCCTCACGCGCCCACGTGCTGATGCGCGTGGGCCGCCTCGACGAGGCACGCATGGCGTCCGAGGCGGAGCGGGTGCTCGCCGAGCGGCTCGACAACTCGGCCCTGGTCGCCACCAGCGAGCACGACCGCGGTCTGGTCGCCCTGGCGCTCGGGGAGTACGGGCCGGCCGAGCGCTTCCTCGCGGCGGCGCTGGCCCATGACGCGCGGGTCAGCCGCCCGGTCGCGCGGCTGGCACGCGCCGAGGCGCTCGTTCGGCTCGGCCGGTACGACGACGCCGAGCAGGAGCTGCGGGCGACGGCACTCGAACCGGTCCGGCCCAGCGACATGCCCGACACGCTCGTTCCCCGGCTGACCCGGCTGCAGGGCTTGATCGCCGCCGGCCGTGGTGACCCGGCCCTGGCCCAGCGCCGCCTCCGCGAGGCCGCCGACGGCTGGCGCCGCTTGCTCGGCACCGTCGGCCAGGGCGACCGCTACACGGCCGTGCTCGCCGACCTCGGCCGCCCTCCGGTCGCCGGTCTGGTCGAGCCGGCCCGCGAGCTCGACCGGGTGCTCGCCGACCTGGCGACCATCCACCTGGCGACGGCATAGGAGACGACGGTGCCCTCCTTCTCCGACAGCACGACCGTGGCCGCACCGCCGGAGGAGGTCTGGAAGATCCTCTACGACCCGACCCGGTTCCCGGACTGGTGGGCGCACGTCGCCACGGTCGAGTCCGGCGACCCCGGCGCCGCGAGCGACTACACCCTCGACACCACCGCGCAGCCGGACTTCCCGACGCCGCAGCGCCTGGAGACGATCCACGAGGACCGCCGGGTGGTGTTCTCCTGCCTGGTCACGGACCTGCGCTTCGACTGGCAGCTGGAGCCCCTCGGCGGCGGCACCCGGATCGGCGTCCACGTGGACATTCCTGAGGACAAGGCCCACTACCTCGCCGCCGAACGCGAGAGCATCTCCCGGTCGCTGGGCCGGCTCGCGGCACTCGCGTCGGCGTCCGCCACCAGCAACCCGACCTGACGCCCGCGGGTGCCCGCTCATGCCGGAGACGCACTTCGACGAGTGGATAGCCGCGCGGTACGAGAGCCTGTGGCCGGAGCTGTTCGATCCGGCGGTGGTGGAGCCGGCCGTGCGCTTCCTCGCCGAGCTGACGGCGACCGGCCCCGCCCTCGAGTTCGGCATCGGCACCGGCCGCATCGCCGTACCGCTGAGCCGTCGGGACGTGCGGGTGCACGGGATCGAGTTGTCTGCCGCGATGGTGGCGCAGCTGCGCGCGCGGCCGGGCGGCGCCGACATCGGCACGACCATCGGCGACTTCGCGACCGGCGACCGCGGGCGGGCCGTTCGCGCTCGTCTACCTGCTGCGCAACACGATCACCAACCTGACCACCCAGGACGAGCAGGTCCAGGCCTTCCGCAACGCCGCGGCGCACCTGCGGCCGGGCGGCTGCTTCGTCATCGAGAACTACATCCCCGAGCTGCGGCGTCTCCCGCCGGGCGAGACCACCCATGTCTTCGCCGCGACGTCCACCCATCTGGGCTTCGAGGAGTACGACGTCGCGGCCCAGCTCGCGGTGTCCCATCACTACTGGACGATCGGGGGCCGACTCAGGACCTTCTCCTCGCCGCACCGCTATGCATGGCCGTCCGAGCTGGACCTCATGGCGCGACTGGCCGGACTGACCCTGCGCGAGCGGTGGGCCGACTGGAACCGCACGCCCTTCACCGGCGAGAGCCGCAGCCACGTCTCGGTCTGGGAGCTGCCGGCCCGGACCGACTGACCGACACGATGCACCGGCACTGGGGCCCGCACCGGGCAACCGCGACCAGCCGGCGCCGACCTACCCTGGCGACCGTCGGCGAAAGGAGCCCGCAGTGCAGGAACCGGACTGGGCCGGACCGCTGGGCGAGGCGTACCGGTACGCCGCGGCCTATCTCGCCAGCCTGCCCGACCGCCGGGTCGCAGCGCGCGCGGACCTGACCGAGCTGCGGGCCGCCCTGGGCGGACCGCTGCCGGATCGTGCGGACGATCCGGCGGCGGTGGTCGCGGCGCTGGCCGCGGCCGTCGACCCGGGCGTGGTGGCGACCGGCGGCGGCCGGTACTTCGGGTTCGTCGTCGGCGGGGCCACCCCGGCGGCGCTGGCCGCGGACTGGCTGACCTCGGTCTGGGACCAGAACGCCGGGCTCTATGCGATGGGTCCGGCCGCCGCGGTCGCCGAGGAGGTGGCTGGCGGCTGGGTCGCGGAGCTGCTCGGGCTGCCGGCCACCGCGTCCGTCGGTTTCGTGACCGGTGCGCAGCAGGCGAACGTCACCGGGCTGGCCGCCGGGCGGCACGAGATCCTGCGCCGGGCGGGCTGGGACGTCGAGGCGGACGGGCTGTCCGGCGCGCCGCGGCCGCGGGTGCTGGTCGGGCAGGAGCGGCACGTCACGATCGACCGGGCGGTCCGGCTGCTGGGCCTGGGCACCGGCGCGATCGTCCCGGTCACCACCGACGACCAGGGCCGGATGGTCCCGGCGGCGCTGCGCGACCGGCTCGCCGAGGCGGCCGGGCCCGCGATCGTCTGCGCCCAGGTCGGCAACGTCAACACCGGTGCGGTCGACCCGGTCGGTGAGATCTGCGACATCGCCCATCCGGCCGGGGCGTGGGTGCACGTCGACGGCGCCTTCGGCCTGTGGGCGGCGGCCAGCCCGCGGCTGCGGCCGCTGGTCGCCGGCGTGGAGCTGGCGGACTCGTGGGCGACGGACGCGCACAAGTGGCTGAACGTCCCGTACGACTCGGGTCTGATCTTCTGCGCCCACCCGGCGGCACACCACGCGGCGCTGGGTGTCCGAGCCAGCTACCTCGTACACGGCGCCGGCGGGGAGCGGGACGGGTTCAACTCGACGCCCGAGTTCTCCCGCCGCGCCCGGGGGCTGGCCGTCTACGCCGCGATCCGGGCCCTGGGCCGGCAGGGTGTCGCCGAGACGGTCGAGCGCTGCTGCGCGATGGCCCGCCGCTTCGCCGACCGGCTGTCCGGGCACGACGGCGTCGAGGTGCTCAACGAGGTCGTGCTCAACCAGGTCCTGGTACGGCTGCGCGCGCCGGGCGGCGACCACGACGCCCACACCCGCGAGGTCGCCCGGCTGGTGCAGGCCGACGGCACCTGCTGGCTCGGCACGACCAGCTGGCAGGGACAGGCCGCGATCCGGATCTCGGTCTCGAACTGGTCGACCGACGAGTCCGACGTGGACGCCTCGGTCGAGGCGATCCTGCGCTGCGCCGCCGCGGCCGCCCGCGCGGACACGGCCGTCACTCGCTAGGCCCGGCCGACCTCAGCGCTGAAACAGAGATCCTATCTTTACTTGACGTTGATCTCGCTCACCGGTAGAAATCGCACGAGAGGGCGATGAGTTCGGCTCCACGCTGGACCGGGCCGAAGTAGTCACCCAACGTCTTGCGTGGCACGACGTCACGCCATGCGATTCCCCGTCCTGTCGAAGCCGGCCCGGTCGGCGACCGCGGGCACGGCGGAGAGGGGAGCCGGTACATGATTCCCAGGTGGCTCGGCAGCAGGCCGGTGGCCGTGGCGGTGCTGGGTGCGGCGGTGCTCGCCGCCGGCTGCGCCAAGAGCGACGACAGCGGCGGCACGGACTCGGCCGGCGCGGGCGGTCAGCAGAGCGTCAAGACGGTGGGTCCCGGTGACACCTGCACGTACGAGAAGTACAACGGCGGCGTGCCGAAGGTCGACCTGAAGGTCGACACCGTCGGGTTCGCGCAGTCGGAGAAGGAGGCGAACCCCTTCCGGATCGCCGAGACCCAGTCGATCAAGGACGAGGCGGCGAAGCGCGGGGTCAAGCTCATCACGACCAACGCCCAGTCGGACCTGAACAAGGAGATCTCCGACATCCAGAGCATGGTCGACCAGGGCGCGAAGGCGCTCATCATCTCGCCGCTGAACTCCGAGGGCCTGGACCCGGCGCTGAAGTACGCGCAGGACAAGAAGGTTCCGATCATGACGATCGACCGGCTGCTGACCACGAAGAAGGCCTGCACGGACTACATCGGCTGGGTCGGCTCCGACTTCGTGGAGCAGGGCAAGCGGGCGGCGGACGCCATGGTGCGGGAGACCGGCGGCAAGGCGAAGCTCGCCATCCTGCTGGGCGCGGCCGGGGTCAACGTCACGACCGACCGCAACAAGGGCTTCAAGGACCAGATCAAGGCGACGACCGGGATCGAGATCGTGGCCGAGCAGGCCGCCGACTACGAGCGGGAGAAGGGCCAGAAGGTCACCGAGCAGCTGATCCAGGCCAACCCGGGCATCACCGCGATCTACGCGCACAACGACGAGATGGCGCTCGGTGCGGTGGCCGCGCTCAAGGCGGCGGGCAAGAAGCCCGGCGACGTGAAGATCATCACCATCGACGGCACCAAGGGCGCGGTACAGGGCCTGGTGGACGGCTGGATCAGCGGTGTCATCGAGTCGAACCCGCGTTTCGGGCCGCTGGCGTTCGAGTCGCTGGACAAGTTCTACAACGGCTCCGGAGTGGCGGCCAAGACGATCATCTCCGACAAGGAGTACACGAAGGAGAATGCGGAGGCCGAGCTGGCCAACGCCTACTAGCCCTGGCGGCACGGCTGCGGCACAGGCGCCGAGGGGGCGATGACTCCGGTGGAACCGCTCGTACCCACACTCGAGGCGGACGCGGTCTCGAAGAGCTTTCCCGGAGTCGTCGCCCTCGACGGCGTCTCGCTCGCCCTGCACCCGGGGGAGGCGCACGGCCTGGTCGGCGAGAACGGCGCCGGCAAGTCGACGCTCATCAAGCTGCTGACCGGCGTCTACCGGCCGGACGCCGGCGAGGTCCGCTTCGGCGGGCAGCCGGTCTCCTTCTCCGAGCCCCGGGACGCCTGGAACGCCGGCATCAGCACGATCTACCAGGAGATCAACCTGGTCCCGCAGATGAGCGTCGCGCGCAACCTCTACCTCGGCCGCGAGCACCGCAGCCGGCTGGGGCTCGTCGACGTCAGGCGGATGAACCGGGAGGCGGGCGCGCTGCTCGCCCGCTACGGCGTCGAGGTCGACGTCCGTCGCCCGGTGGGCAGCCTCGGGGTGGCCGTCCGGCAGATGGTGGCGATCGTCCGGGCGATCTCCACCGACGCGCAGGTGATCGTCATGGACGAGGCCACCTCCTCGCTGGAGCCGCGCGAGGTCGACAACCTCTTCGGCATCATCGAGCTGCTGCGCTCGCAGGGCGTCGCGCTGCTCTACGTCACCCACAAGCTCGACGAGGTGAGCCGGATCTGCGACCGGGTGACCGTGCTGCGCAACGGGCGGCGGGTGCACTCCGGCCCCGTCGCCGGCATGACCAGGCTGCGGCTGGTCGCCACGATGCTCGGCCGGGAGGTCGCCGAGGTCCGCGAGCACGGGTCGACCAGCTTCAGCGAGGGTCACCAGGTCGCCGACGCCGCCCCGGTGCTGCAGGTCGACCGGCTGAGCCGTCGGCACCTGCTCGACGACATCTCGCTCGACATCCGGGCGGGGGAGGTCGTCGGGCTCGCCGGCCTGCTCGGCTCCGGCCGGACCGAGACCGCGCGGGCGATCTTCGGCGCGCAGCCGGTGGACTCGGGCACCGTGAGCGTCGGCGGGAAGCAGGTCGCCGCCCGCTCGCCCGCCGGGTCGATCCGGGCCGGCATCGCGTTGCTGCCCGAGGACCGCAAGGCCGAGGGCGTCATCCCGACGCTGTCGGTCCGGGAGAACATCGTGCTCGCCGCGCTGCCGACGCTCGGCCGCGGCGGCTTCGTCTCCGGCCGGGCCGAGGACGAGGTGGTCCGCTACTTCGTCGAGCGGCTGCGCATCAAGGCGCGCGGGCCGGAGCAGAAGGTCTCCGAGCTCTCCGGCGGCAACCAGCAGAAGGTGCTGCTCGCCCGGATGCTGTGCCTGCACCCGAAGGTGCTGATCCTGGACGAGCCGACCAGGGGCGTCGACGTCGGCGCGAAGGCGGAGGTGCAGAAGCTGGTCGACGACCTCGCCGTCGACGGGCTCGCCGTGCTGCTCATCTCCTCCGAGCTGAACGAGGTCGCGGAGGGCTCCGACCGGGTGGTGGTGCTGCGGGAGGGCGCGGTCGTCGGCACCCTGCACGGCGACGGGATCAGCGAGCCGCGGATCGTGGAGCTGATCGCGCACGCCGGACCGGACCCGGCGGTGGACACCGGTGGGTGAGGTGACGCTGCCGCGGCCCGGCGCGCGCGCCCAGATCCGCCCGTGGCTGCGCGACCGCGGGGTCTACGTCGCACTGGCCGTCCTGGTGCTGTTCAACGCGCTGTTCACGGACAACTTCCTCACCGTCGACAGCGTGCGCCTGCAGTTCGTCCAGGTGGCGCCGATCATGATCGTCGCGCTGGGGATGGCGCTCGTCATCGGCACCGAGGGCATCGACCTGTCGGTGGGAGCGGTGATGGCCATCTCGGCGGCCACCCTGCCGGCCTACCTCGGCTACGGCGCCTGGCCGGCGGTCGCGGTCGCGATCCTCGCCGGCAGCCTGGTCGGGGTGGTGAACGGCGGTCTGATCGCCTTCGTCGGCATCCAGCCGATCGTGGCCACCCTGGGCATGCTCGTCGCCGGCCGCGGCATCGCGCTGGTGATCGCCGACGGCCGGCTGACCGAGATCTTCGATCCGACCCTCACCGCGCTCGGCACCGGCAGCGTCGCCGGCCTGCCGTACACGGTGCTCATCGCCTTCCTGCTGGCGGTGCTGGTCGCGGGGCTGGTGCGGCGGACGATGTTCGGGCGCCGGCTGGTCGCCATCGGCGGCAACCGCGAGGCGGCCGTGCTGGCCGGCCTCCCGGTCCGTCGCACGCTGATGCTCGTCTACGTGCTGACCGCGGCGCTGGCCGCCGTCGCCGGCGTGCTGGAGACCGCGCGGGTCGGGGCGAGCAACCCGTCGTTCGTGGGGCTGCTGATCGAGCTGAGCGCGATCACGGCCGTGGTGGTCGGCGGCACCCCGCTGTCCGGTGGGCGGGTGCGCATCCTGGGCACGGTGGCCGGGGCGCTGCTGATGCAGCTCATCACCGCGACCCTGATCCGGCACGACCTGCCCGACTCGTCCGCCCGGATGATCCAGGCGGCGATCATCGTGGCCGCCGTCTACGTCCAGCGCGACCGGGGCGCGGCATGACCACCGATCCGGCCGTCCCGGAGCTCCGCGACCCCCCGGTGGTGGTGGCCGACGACCGGACGGCGGCGGCGGTCGCCACCAGGATGCGGCTCGCCCTGGTCCTGCAGCGCGGCGCCGGCGTCGTCGTGCTGGTCGCCGTCCTCATCGGCGGCTCGGTCGCGTTCGGGAGCAGTTTCGCCAGCGCCCAGAACCTGCTCAACATCGCGCTGGCCAGCTCGTTCCTCGCGATCGTGGCCGTGGGCATGACGTTCGTGATCATCAGCGGCGGCATCGACCTGTCGGTCGGCTCGGTGCTGGCGCTGTCCGCCGTCCTCACCGCGTACGCGTCCCGCTGGGGCTCGGTCGCGGCCGTCGCCGTGCCGCTCGCCGTCTGTGGACTGATCGGGCTGACCAACGGCTGGCTGGTCGGCAAGGCCCGGATGGCGCCGTTCATCGTGACCCTGGCGGCGCTGCTGTTCGCCCGCGGCCTGGCCTTCGCCGTCTCCGACGAGGGCAACAAGACCTACCTCATCAAGTCCGGCATGGCGGTCTCGACGCTCGGGCAGGGCAGGATCCTCGGCCTCGGCGTGCCGGTCGTGTTCGCGATCGTCGCGTACGCGGTCGGGCTCGTCGTGCTGAACCGGACCAGGTTCGGCCAGTACGTCTACGCGATCGGCGGGTCGGAGGAGGCCGCCCAGCTGACCGGGCTGCCGGTCCCCCGGGTGAAGATCATCCTCTACACCGTCAGCGCCCTGCTCGCCGCGTCCGCCGGGATCCTGGTCGCGGCCCGCTCGTCGTCCGGGCTGTCCACCATCGGCGTCGGGCTGGAGCTCGACGCGATCGCGGCCGTCGTCATCGGCGGGACGCTGCTCACCGGCGGCGCCGGCTCCCTGCTCGGCACCGTCGCCGGCGTGCTCCTGCTCGGCGTCATCCAGAACCTGATCAACCAGGTGGGCACCCTCACCTCCTACTACCAGCAGGTCGTCAGCGGGGTGTTCCTGATCGTCGTGGTGGCCGTGCAGACGCAGCTGAACCGCGTGCAGCGCCGCTAGGGAGGTGCACCGCCATGAGAGTCGCCGTCGTCGGGACCGGGCAGTGGTGGGGCCGGGAGCACGCGCGGGTCTGGGCGGCCCGTCCGGACACCGACCTGTGCGCGATCGTGGGCCGGACCCCGGAGCGGACCGAGCAGCGGGCCCGGGAGTTCGACACCACGCCGTACGTCGACCTCGACGAGATGCTCCGCCGGGAGCGACCGGACCTGGTCTCGCTCTGCCTGCCGAACGAGGCGCACTTCGAGCCGACGCTGGCGGTGATCCGCGCCGGCTTCCCGCTGCTGGTGGAGAAGCCGCTGGTCTTCTCGCTGGACGAGGCCGATGTCCTGCTGCGGGAGGCCGCCGGGCGGGGGCTGTTCTTCGCCGTCAACTTCAACCACCGCTACGCCCGGCCGGTGCAGCTCGCGCGCGCCGCGATCGGGTCCGGCTCGCTCGGCGAGCTGACGTTCGCCACCTGGCGCTTCGGCGGGGAGCCGGGCACGAGCGCGCACCCGCACGCGAACCTCATCGAGACGCAGTGCCACGGCCTGGACATGCTCGAGCACCTCTGCGGGCCGATCGACTCGGTGGCCGCGCAGCTGGCCGAGCCGACCGGCCGCGGGTTCTCCACGCTGGCGGTCGCGCTGCACTTCACGAACGGCGCGGTCGGCACGCTGGTCGGCAGCTACGACTCCTCGTACGCCTATCCGGACACCCACCGGCTGGAGGTGAACGGCACGCGCGGCCGGGTGCTGGTCGAGGACACGGTGCGCCGGTACGTCTTCACCCCCGCCGGCAGCGAGACGAGCGAGGTCTGGCAGGCGGGGTACTTCAACGACACCGACCGGGACTTCCACGCCCTGTTCTCCAAGCATCTCGACGAGCTCGTGCCGGCGTTCCTGGCCGGGCGGGAGCCACCGGTCCACGCCCGCGCCGGGCGGCGGGCACTGCTGCTGGCGCTGGCCGTGATCCGGTCGCACGAGACGGGCGGGCGGGTCCGCGTCCCCGCCGGTGCCGAGGCGGCCGCACCGGAGAGCGGCTGACCGTCGCCGATGGTCCCGTGCTCAGCGCCGGTCGGCCTGCGGCAGCTCCGCGGCGAAGTCGCACTCGGCGACCACGCGGTGCCCGGCCGACCGCAGGAGACCCATCAGGCTCGGCGACGAAGCGGACCATCTCGCTGTCCGGCGTCTCGTCCTGCGCGTACACGTCGACGTCCGTCCGCCAGTCGAGGAAGTCGTCCGGGTCGCCGCCGTCCTTGCCGGCGAGCTGGTTTCGGCCGACGTGCAGCTCGAAGCCCGGCACCGTCAGGTAGCCGAACTCCTCGCGGACGCGGAGGCGCTCCTGCAGCAGCTCGAGCACGGCGTCGTCGCTCGTCGCGTCCACGAAGAGCCCGCAGTCCCGGTAGCCGCCGGTCGCCATCAGATCGGCAGCCACGGCTCGTGGTCGAACCCGCCACCGCGCTCGACCACGGAGAGGTCGACCTTGCATCCGAGGATCGGACCGAGCTCCTTGTGCAGCGCCTTCAGCCCGGCCCGCCGGGTGTGGACGATGCCCTTCTCGAGGCACCTCGCCATCGCCCGGTCGAGCTCGCTGCCGGCCTCGGGCGCGCCGAACCGGCTCTGGACGATCTCCCGGAAGCGCTCCGGGGAGACCCGCAGGCCGATGTCGACGTCCGAGCCGGGCCGGGTCGAGTAGCCGGCGCGGGACCCCTGGACGATCACGTCGTCACCGTAGTGCGCCGCGCGGGAGCGGATCTGCGTCGCGGCGGCCTCGACCCGCGCCCGGCTGATGCCGTCGGGCAGGTTGCCGGCGGCGCGGAACACCCTGCCCTTGACGGCGGGCGGGATCGCCCGGTTGGCGGCCTGCAGTGCTGGCGTCACGCCGGGCACGGCCTTCACCGCGCGGGCCACCGGCCCGAACGGGACGACCGTCAGGGCGGCGTCCAGGGCGAGCGCCCGCCACGAGCCGCGGCCCGCGGCGAGCTTGGCGGCGAGGTCCAGGCCGAGCGCGAGGCCGCCGGCCAGCATCGCGACCGGCGCCAGGAACTGCAGCCCGGGCACCAGCGACAGCACGCCGAGCACGGCCGAGACGCCCTTGAGCACGGTCGAGATCTCGACCAGCACGTCGGCGTGCCGGGCCACCCAGCCCTGCAGCGCGGACCGCGCGCGGGACAGCAGACCCGGCCGCTCGTACGGCGGGTCGGATGCGGCGCGGATCGCCCGCGCCGCCGCCGCCGCGGCGGCCGCATGCTCGCCGTGCAGCCGGTGCGCGTCGGCGACGACGCGGCCGAGCTCCGCCTGCAGCGTCTCCGCGTGCGCAGCGGCCGCCGCGTGGTCCGCGGACCGTGCGGCCGGCCGTGGACCGCCGGCCGGCGCCCGCAACGCGCCGAGCCGGTCGACGTCGGCGGCGACGGCGGCGTGCCGGCGGCTGAGCTCCGCGGCACGCGCCTCCAGCTCGGCCGCGCGGAGCTGCCGGCTGCGCAGCTCGGTTTCGTAGCCGCCGAGGGCCCGGCCGGCGACCTGGTGTGCCCGGGTCGCCCGGTCGAGATCCGGCGGCAGCTCCGCGAGCCTGCTGCGGAAGCCGTCGCCGGCCTCGCCGCTCCAGCCGACCGCGTCGAGCCGGGCGATCCCCCCGCTCGCCAGGGCGCAGGTGCGGGCAGCGACGCCGACGGCTCGGGCCGCGGCGGCCAGGACGGCGGGGTCGCCGGGCGCCGGGTCGAACCCCAGCGCCGGGAAGTGTCGGCCGGTCACGACGTCACCCGACCGAGAAACTGAGTGATTTCATCGTACATGGCAGTAATATAGCTATTTGCCGGGTTCCGATCCGGAGGATCGGAGCAGCTGTGGACGAGCGGACCGAGGATCGCCCGACCAGGTGACGGGCCGGGTGCCGCCGCACCGGCGGGTCAGGGCAGCACGGGGTTCTCCGCACTGAACACGCCTCGCGGGCTCGCTCGATCCGGCACCACCCAGGCGTGCAGCATCCACGCCCACTTGCCGACCGGCCACTTGTTGCTCGTCGCACAGATCCCGACAGCGTCCGCACCCACCAGCGGACCGCCGGGCCCGATGCAGACGTCGAGGTGCTGGTGCCACCGGTCCCTCGACCCAGCGAATCCGGCCGGCTCCCGGTGCAGGACGTAATAGGTCAGTCCCACAATCGGCGAGTTCGGCGCATCGCCCCCGTAGAGCAGCATCTCGGGGTGCGCCACGTCGAAGTCGCCGTCGACGTCATCGAAATTCAGGTAGTGCGCGCCGACATGTGACGAGTACGGCGCGGCCAGCCTCCATCCGTCAGCCACGGCATCGGCGGCGGTCGGCCACCGGGCGGCCACCCTTCGCGCGAGGGCGAGCTGGCCGGCGAGGGTCGTCGGCGCGGCAGACCCGGCCGGGGTCGGGTCGGCGGTCGCGTGCTGGTGGTCGCGCCCGGGGATCTCGGTCACGGGCGCAGCGGGGGTCGGGCGCGCGGCGATCGTGGTGCTGTCTCCCGCCTGCGCGACCACCACTGGCACGAGCAGGCCGGCAAGCCCGGCGGCGGTCACCAAGCCGATGGCCAAGCCGCTCATGGTCAGCCCCGGGCGGTGTTTCCGAACGGGCTCGACGCCAATATCAGAGTCCTGTGGTCCACGGGGACGTGCCATGGAGACCTCCGATATGGCCATGGACCTTTCGAACGCCATGTCCCGGCCACAATGGCCACTTCGAATGGGGCCGCCGCCGAGTCGCCGGACGGCAAACCCTCGGCTGGGCCTGTCCGCCAGAGTGTCCCGATCCGCGCTGCCGGGCCATACGACGTTCGTCGTACGCGTTCGGGCGCAATTCTCGGAATCCTTCCTCGGCCGAATGCAGCCGTCCCCGCGGTACACCCGGAGCGGTTGCCGCTTCGGGCGCCCGGGTCGTTGGCATAGCATCGGTGGCATGTGTCGAAACATCACCGAGCTGCGGGGCCTGGAGCCGGCCGCCACCGACGAGGAGATCGAGGCAGCCGCCCGCCAGTTCGTCCGGAAGGTGAGCGGGCTCCGGCAGCCGCCCGCGGTGGCCGAGGAGGCGTTCGAGACCGCCGTCGCCGAGGTGACCGCGACGGTGCACCGGCTGCTCGGCGTGCTGCCGCCGCGGCGCCAGCCGCCGGCCACGGTCCCGCCGCTGCGCCGCCCGGAGGTCCGCGCCCGGATGGCCGGCTGACCCGGCCCGCGCGCCGCGGCCCGGACGTGCCGAGGCAGCTCCGGGTCCGGTAGACGCAGGCGCATGCAGGCGAGGCTCTCGCCCATGGACCGTCTCAGCCGTCCGGCCTTTACTGGCGCCGTGGCGGCAACCGTGGACTCGGAGAGGACGGGTACGACTGTGACGGCGTGGGGAGGTGCCGCGCTGGTCGCGGCGACACTGTGCACCGGGCTGATGGCGGGTCTCTTCTTCACCTACGCGAACTCGGTGCTGCCCGGCCTGGGCAAGGCGGACGACCGGACGCTCGTCGACGCCATGCAGCGGATCAACGTGGCCATCCTCAACGGCTGGTTCGGCCTCGCCTTCGCCGGCGCGCTGCTGACGACCATCGCGGCCGCGGTGCTCCACCTCCGGGACGGCGGCCGTCCCGCGCTGCCCTGGATCGTCGCCGGGCTGGTCCTGTACGTCGTGGTGCTCGTCATCACCTTCGCCGTCAACGTGCCGCTCAACGACGAGCTCCTCGCGGCCGGGGCCGTCGACCGGATCCCCGATCTCGCCGCCGTCCGCGAGCACTTCGAGGCGAGCTGGGTCCGCTGGAACATCGTCCGCGCGGCCGCCTCCTTCGCCGCGTTCGGCTGCCTGACCTGGGCCCTCCTCCTGCACGGGCGGGGAACATGATCCGCGCGTCCCAGGTTGCGGCCAGCACGCAGACGACTGGGAGGCAACGGTGCAGATCGGGATCGGACTGCCCAACACGCTCGACATCCGCGGGACGGACGTCGCCGGCTGGGCGCGCCGCGCCGAGGAGCGCGGCTTCAGCACGCTGTCCACGATCGACCGGATCGTCTACCCGACGTACGACTCGCTGACCTGTCTCGCGGTCGCGGCCGGCGCGACCTCCCGCATCGGCCTGTTCCCCGACATCCTGCTGGGCGCGGTCTATCCGCCGGTGTGGCTGGCCAAGGCGACCGCGAGCCTGCACGCGATGTCCGGCGGGCGGCTGACGGTGGGCCTCGGCGTCGGCGGCCGGGCGGACGACTTCGCCGCGATGGAGCGGCCGTTCGAGCGTCGCGGCCAGGTGATGGACGAGACGATCGACCTGCTCACCCGGGCCTGGGCCGGCTCGCCGGTCGCGGGCGGCGAGCACGCGGTCGGGCCGGCTCCCGCCGGCGGCGACCGGGTGCCGATCATGATCGGCGGCAGCAGCGACGCCGCGGTCCGGCGGACGGTCCGGTACGGCGACGGGTGGACCGCCGGGGGCGGCGGGCCGGCGATGGCGGCGCCGATGGTCGAGAAGGTTCGCCAGGCATGGCAGGACGCCGGCCGCGAGGGGGAGCCGCGTCTCGCCGCCCTGATCTACTTCGGACTCGGCGACGACGAGGCGTCGCGGGCAGCGCTGCGCGGCTACTACAGCTTCCTCGGCGACTGGGTGGACGCGATCGTGGAGTCGGCCGTACGCACCCCGCAGGCGGCCAAGGAGACCGTCCGCGCCTTCGCCGACGCCGGCATCACGGAGCTGCTCTTCGATCCCACCGTCCCCTCGGTCGACGAGGTGGACCGGCTCGCCGACGCCGTCCTCTGACCACCGGCGCCGGCGGGGCAGATCAGTTCGGGCCCGGCGGCCGGATCAGCCGGAGCACGGACCCGGCCATCCGCAGCACGCCGGTGGCGGTCGGATGGAACGGGTTGGGTCCGTCGATCCCCTGCAGGTCGGGTCCGAGACCGTCCGGGCTCGGCCGGCAGAGCCTGGCGAGCTGCGGCTCGGCGACGTCGAAGTCGTACTTCTTCGCGCCGCTGGCCAGCACCTCGTTGAGCTCCGCGTTCAGCGACGACAGGAAGGTGATCTTCTCCGGGGTCAGTCCCTTCGCGGCGGCGGGTCCGCGGGCGTCGGGGCAGCCGGCGTCCGGGCGGCCGGCGTCGGGCTCGAAGACCTCGTACGACGTCACCACGACGACCTGGGGGTGGTTCGGCAGGTCGTTCAGCTCCTGCAGCAGGTCGCCGTAGTCCCGGTCGAACTGGGTGAGCCGGTAGGTGTAGTTGCCCCGCATCAGCCGGTCGTTGCAGACCTCGGCGCCGTAGCAGTACGCGATGAGGTCTGACCACCACAGGTCGTTCGGCCCGACCACGACGACGACGAACCGCAGATCCTGCACCTGCTTCAGGATCGCCACCTGCGGCGCCAGCTGGCGGCCGCTGCGCGGCTGCGGGCCCAGGACGCCCGCGCCGATGGTGGCGCTCGGACAGGCGAGGTTCAGCACCCGCCCGGGCAGTCCGAGGCCGATCTCCGCCGCCAGCGAGTCGGCGCTGCGGTTGCAGTCGCGGTCGTCCGGGCTGGGATCGGCGACCGGCGGTCCGCCGACCCGGGCGGCCCGCGAGTCGCCGATGACCACGCCGTCGTAGCCGTAGAGCTTCGGGCCCACCGGGGTGGGGGACAGCCGGTACTGCCCGACCAGGTCGGCGAACGACGTGACCTGCCGGAGCCCGGACGCCGCGGCCACCGTGGCCGCGCAGGACAGGCCCCAGACCGTGGAGGTCACCGCGAGCGAGACGACCGCCATCCGGGCGATCCGGCGGCGGGACCGCCCGCGGAGCAGGCGCAGGTAGCTGGCGATCGCGGCCAGCCCGACGGCGACGCCGAGGACGACGAGATAGCCCCAGGCGCACCACCGCAGCCACCCGCCGCCGATCGTCCTGGCCGCCGCGGACTGCGCGCTCCCGCTGGTGCTCGGGTTGATGAAGCCGGCGACCTCCTGGGTACGCACCGCCGGACCCATCTCCAGCCGCGGCCGGACCGGGCCGGGCACCGTGAGCCGCGGGACGTCGAGCGAGGTGTTGCCGATCTGGACGATCTGCGCCGGCCCGGAGAGCGACAGGTCCGGCGGCCGGGCCTTCACCACGATGTGCTGGCCGAGCGTCACGACCTCCTGTCCCGGCGTCAGCAGGATGGCGATGGGGACGGCGGTCAGCACCGTGCCGAGCACGAGCAGGACGGTCGGCCAGGACCCGGCCTCCCGCAGGAGCGCGCGTGCCTCGCGGCGGAGCCGGTGCCACCGGCCGCGGTCCGGACCGGCCGGCGCCGGGTCGTCGAGGGCCGCCGCCGGGGTCGCTGGAGTGTCGAGCATGGCTCGCTCCTGTCTCCGGTCCGACAACGGTCGGGCTGCCGCACGAGGCGAGCCATCTACCTCAAGAGTACGTGTCCCGGGCCAAGGCGGTGTCGCGTCGCCGATACCGATTCGGTCGCGGCGCGGCCGCGCACCCGGTCAAGATCCCGCTGCCGTCGATAAGTCCTAAGTGGACAGTGTCGGCTGGCTGCCGGTGCCGTCGGCGGGCGTACCCGGGTCGACGGGGCGGGACTCCGAGCCGTTGGTCGAGGGCTCGGTGAGTGCCGCGGCGTCGGGTGGTGGCGGCGGGCTGGACGGCGCGGCGCCGGCGGCGCGCTCCAGGAAGCGGAGCAGCTCGACCGGGAACGGCAGCACCAGGGTGGAGTTCTTCTCCGCCGCGACCTCCACCACGGTCTCCAGCAGCCGCAGCTGCAACGCCGCCGGAGTGGCGGCCATGATGTCGGCGGCCTGGGCGAGCTTCCGGGACGCCTGGAACTCCCCGTCCGCGGTGATGATCCGGGCCCGGCGTTCCCGCTCGGCCTCGGCCTGCCGGGACATCGACCGCTTCATCGACTCCGGCAGGGCGACGTCCTTGATCTCCACCCGCTCGATGTGGATCCCCCAGGTCAGGGCGGGACTGTCGATCAGCAGCTCCAGCCCGTGGTTCAGCCTCTCCCGGTTGGACAGCAGGTCGTCGAGCTCGCTCTTGCCGATGATCGACCGGAGCGAGGTCTGGGCCACCTGCCCGACCGCGAACAGGTAGTCCTGGACGGCGACGATCGCGGTCACCGGCTCGTCGACCCGGAAGTAGACGACCGCGTCGACCCGGACGGTCACGTTGTCGCGGGTGATCCCGTCCTGCGCCGGCACCGGCATCGTGACGATCTGCATGTTCACCTTGCGCAGCCGGTCGACTATCGGCGTGATCCGGGTCAACCCGGGCTGCCGCACGGCTGCCTGGACCCGACCGAGCCGGAACACCACCCCGAGCTCGTACTGCCTGATCACCCGCAGGCCGCTCACGAAGCCCAGGGCGCCGAGCGCGACCAGCCCCAGCAGGACATATACGACGATCATGCGAGCCTCCACCGTCGGCGACGGTCGGGCTGCATCCGTCAGGCGCTGCGGCGCCGGGGCAGCGGCGCGGTCGGCGGACGCGACTCGGCCACCTTCAGGGTACGTCGCCGCCGCGCGGGCCGCCGGGTCGGGCACAGGCGACGGCCCCGGCTCCATCCGGAGCCGGGGCCGTCACGGTGCGCGGTTCGCGCGAGACTCAGATCGGCCGGACGTGCTCGGCCTGCGGGCCCTTCTGGCCCTGGGTGATGTCGAACTCCACCCGCTGGTTCTCGTCCAGGCTGCGGTAGCCGCCCGCGTCGATGGCGGAGTAGTGGACGAAGACGTCAGCACCCCCGCCGTCCGGGGCGATGAAGCCGAAGCCCTTGTCGCCGTTGAACCACTTCACGCTGCCTTGAGCCACTTGCCACTCCTCGGTGAGACCGTTCCCGCGGGCCGCACTGCGCGACCGCGGGGGTTGCCCGGGGGGCTGGCTTGCTCGGATGGCTCCGAGCGAGACGCAACGCCCACGGTCGTACTCCCACGGGCGTCGAGACGTCGAGGAATGCAACTGCAACCGGACATGACGTTACCACCCGACGGCCGGCCGGAGCGGGCCGGGACGGAAACGCCGCGCCAACGGCGTCCGGCTATTGTCCTCGTCCCGGCCTTCGACCTACGGTCCCTGACATCGGTCCTCCCCGGCCGGGGACGACCGCCGGAGGGAGACCACATGCCCACCACGGTGCGTGCCGCCCTGGTCCAGGCGACCTGGACCGGCGACAAGGAAAGCATGATCAAGGCGCACGAGGAGTACGCCCGGGAGGCCGCGGCGCAGGGCGCCCGGGCGGTCTGCTTCCAGGAGCTCTTCTACGGTCCGTACTTCTGCCAGGTGCAGGACACCCACTGGTACTCCTACGCCGAGCCGGTGCCGGGACCGACCACGGAGCGGTTCGCGGCGCTCGCCCGAGAGCTGAACATGGTCACGATCCTGCCCGTCTACGAGCAGGAGCAGCCGGGCATCCTCTACAACACCGCGGCGGTGATCGACGCCGACGGCCGCTACCTGGGCAAGTACCGCAAGACCCACATCCCGCACGTCGGCGGCTTCTGGGAGAAGTTCTACTTCCGCCCGGGCAACCTCGGCTACCCGACCTTCGACACCGCGATCGGCCGGGTCGGCGTCTACATCTGCTACGACCGGCACTTCCCGGAGGGCTGGCGGGCGCTCGGCCTGAACGGCGCGCAGATCGTGTTCAACCCGTCGGCGACCAGCCGCGGCCTGTCCAACTACCTGTGGCGGCTGGAGCAGCCGGCCGCCGCGGTGGCGAACGAGTACTACGTCGGCACCATCAACCGGGTCGGCATCGAGGACCTCGGCGACGACGACTTCTACGGCAGCTCGTACTTCGTCGACCCCGAGGGCAAGCCCGTCGGCGACTACGGCCACGACCACGACGCCGAGGTGATCGTCCGGGACCTCGACATGGACCTGCTCGCCGAGGTGCGCAACCGGTGGGCGTTCTACCGCGACCGCCGCCCGGACGCGTACGACGACCTGGTCACCCCGTGAGCGAGGCCGGGCCGGCCGAGGAGCGGGCCTTGAGCGAGCGCGAGGAGCGGGCATTGAGCGAGCGCGAGGGCTCGCAGCGCGAGCGGGGAGCGACGAGGGCCGGCCGGCTGGCGCTTGCGCCTGCCGGGCCGGCCGAGGAGCGGGCGTGAGCACTCTGATCACCGGGGGGACGGTGGTGAACGCCACCGGCGCCGCCCCCGCGGACGTCCTCGTCGAGGGCGAGAGCATCGCCGCCCTCTTCGTGCCCGGGGCGGTCCCCGGGATCACCGCCGACGTGACGATCGACGCGACCGGGAAGTACGTCATCCCGGGCGGGATCGACGTGCACACGCACATGGAGCTGCCGTTCGGGGGGACGGCGGCGTCGGACACGTTCGAGACCGGCACCCGGGCGGCGGCCTGGGGCGGGGTGACGACCATCGTCGACTTCGCGGTCCAGCGCACCGGCGAGGTGGTCCAGGACGGGCTGGCCGCCTGGCACACCAAGGCCGAGGGCAACTGCGCGATCGACTACGGCCTGCACATGATCCTCGGCGGCGTGGACGACGACGCGCTCAAGGCGATGGACCAGCTGGTCGAGCACGAGGGCGTCACCAGCTTCAAGCTGTTCATGGCCTACCCGGGCGTCTTCTACTCCGACGACGGCCAGGTGCTGCGGGCGATGCAGCGGGCCGCCGGCAACGGCGCGATGATCATGATGCACGCGGAGAACGGCATCGCCATCGACGTGCTGATCGCGCAGGCACTGGCGCGCGGTGAGACGGACCCGATCTACCACGGCATCACCCGACCGTCCGCTTTGGAGGGTGAGGCGACGTCGCGGGCGATCACCCTGGCCGGGGTGGCCGGAGCGCCGCTCTACATCGTCCACCTGTCCGCGTCCGAGGCGCTCGCCGCGGTCGCCCAGGCCCGGGACGCCGGGCGGAACGTGTTCGCCGAGACCTGCCCGCAGTACCTCTACCTCACCCTGGAGGACCAGCTCGGCGCTCCCGGCTTCGAGGGCGCCAAGTGGGTCTGCTCGACGCCGCTGCGGTCGAAGCACGAGAGCCACCAGCGGGACCTGTGGCAGGGGCTGCGCACGGACGACCTCGCGGTCGTGTCCACCGACCACTGCCCGTTCTGCATGAAGGACCAGAAGGAGCTCGGGGTCGGCGACTTCTCCAAGATCCCGAACGGGATCGGCGGGGTCGAGCACCGGATGGACCTGATCTACCAGGGGGTGGTGGACGGGCACCTGTCGCTGGCGCGCTGGGTGGAGACGTGCGCGACCACGCCGGCCCGCCTGTTCGGCATGTACCCGCGCAAGGGCGTCGTCGCGCCCGGCTCGGACGCGGACCTCGTCGTGTACGACCCGAACGGGCGCACCCGGATCAGCGTCGAGACACACCACATGAACATGGACTACTCCGCGTACGAGGGCTACGAGATCGCCGGGAAGGTGGACACCGTGCTGTCCCGCGGCTCGGTCGTGGTCTCGGACGGCGAGTTCCGCGGGCGCGCCGGGCACGGCCGGTTCGTCCGGCGTGGACTGTCCGAGCTGCTCACCTGAGCCGCTGACGTAGAAGGGGGCCGGAGTGGACGTCGGTGTGGTCCTGCAGACGAACCCACCCGCCGCGCGGGTGGTCGAGCTCGCCCGGCAGGCCGAGCAGTACGGCTTCAGTCACGTGTGGACGTTCGACTCGCACCTGCTCTGGCAGGAGCCGTACGTCGTCCACAGCCAGATCCTGGCCGCCACCCGGACCATCACCGTCGGCCCGATGGTGACCAACCCGGCCACCCGCGACTGGACGGTCACCGCCTCGACCTTCGCCACCCTCAACGGGATGTTCGGCAACCGCACGGTCTGCGGCATCGGCCGGGGCGACTCGGCGGTCCGGGTCACCAACGGCAAGCCGACGACGCTGGCCACGCTGCGGGAGTGCGTGCACGTCGTCCGCGAGCTGGCGAACGGGCGGGCGGTCGACTACAACGGCAGCCAGCTCCGGCTGCCGTGGGCGGGCAAGAGCCGGCTGGAGGTCTGGATCGCCGCGTACGGGCCGAAGGCGCTGCAGCTGACCGGCGAGATCGGCGACGGCTTCATCCTGCAGCTCGCCGACCCGGACATCGCGGCGTGGACGATCAAGTCCGTGCGGGAGGCCGCGGCCGCGGCGGGCCGGGACCCGGACTCGGTCCGGATCTGCGTCGCGGCGCCGGCCTACGTCGGTGACGACCTCGATCATCAGCGGGAGCAGTGCCGCTGGTTCGGCGGCATGGTCGGCAACCACGTCGCCGACATCGTCAGCCGGTACGGGACGGACGGCGGGGTCCCGAAGGCGCTGACGGACTACATCGCCGGCCGCGCCGGCTACGACTACAACGAGCACGGCCGGGCCGGCAACACGCACACCGCCTTCGTGCCGGACGAGATCGTCGACCGGTTCTGCGTGCTCGGCCCGGCGCGGGAGCACGTCGCCCGGCTGACCGAGCTGGCCGCGCTCGGCGTCGACCAGTTCGCCATCTACCTGCAGCACGACGGGAAGGAGCAGACGCTGGCCGCCTACGCCGAGCAGGTCATCCCGGCGGTCACCGACCACCTGCCGGCCCGCACTTGAGCTCGGTCGCCTCCGGGGGCCGTGCCCTCGCTGGGTCGCCCCCGGGGGCCGGGCCCCCGCGCCCCCGGACGTCCGGTCGGGGCCGCTGGTCGGGTCTCGACCGGGCTTCGTCCGACGAGCCCCGCGGGGGGCGGGGACCCCGGCGGCTCTCGAGCCCGCACCGAGCGAGTCCTGGTGGGAGGCGGCGGTGACCGGGGCGGCTGCGGAGCTGACGCCGGCCGCGCCGGCCGGGGCACCCGCTCCGGTCCGGGGCCGCGGTCGTCCACAGTGGACGGTAGCGGCGCGGCGGGCGGGCATGTTCCTGGTCGCGCTGGCCGGCGTGTGCGCGCTGTGGGAGGCGTACAAGGCGGTGGGCCGCGAGGACGGCGGCAGCCTGTTCGGCGTCCGGGTGCTGCCACGGGCCGACGACGCCTCCATGCCGCACGTGTGGGAGATCCTGCGCCGGTTCGGCCGTCCGGAGACAGCGGCGCCGGGCGCGGACAGCGTGGCGGTCGCGGTGCTCGACGGCGTCTGGTTCACCTTCCGGGTGGCGATGGCCGGGTTCGTGCTCGGCGTCGTGGTCGGGCTGCTGCTCGCGGTGCTGATGCAGCGGTCCCGGCTGGCCGAGCGCGGCCTGCTGCCGTACGTGGTGCTGTCCCAGACCGTGCCGCTGGTCGCGCTCGCGCCGCTGGTCGTCGGCTGGGGCGGCCGGCTGCGGATCGGCGCCGCGACCTGGCAGCCGTGGATGTCGGTCGCGGTGATCGCGGCGTACCTGGCCTTCTTCCCGGTCGCCGTCGGCGCGCTGCGCGGCCTGCAGTCGCCGTCGGCGCACGCGGTCGAGCTGATGCGCAGCTACTCGGCGTCCTGGTGGCAGTCGCTGCTGCGGCTGCGGCTGCCGGCGTCCGTGCCGTACCTGGTGCCGGCGCTGCGGCTGGCGGCGGCGGCGGCGGTGGTCGGTGCGATCGTCGCCGAGATCTCGACCGGGACGCGCGGCGGGATCGGCCGGCTGGTGATCGAGTACTCGCGGGAGGCCACCGCGGACCCGGCGAAGGTCTACACGGCATTCCTCGGCGCCGCCGTGCTCGGGCTCGCCGTCGCCGGGCTGGTCGCGCTGCTGGACGTGCTGCTCTACCGCTACCGCCCGGTCGAGGGGCGCACGTGAGGGGGGTGTCGTGACCGCGGGGGGAGGTGCCGACCCGGCGGCCGCGGTCGAGCTGGTCGGCGTGGACAAGGTGTTCTCCGCCGGCCGGCCCGCGGAGGTCAAGGCGCTGGTGGGCGTCGACCTCGCCGTCGCCGCCGGCGAGTTCGTCACGTTCATCGGCCCGTCCGGCTGCGGCAAGAGCACCCTGCTCCGGCTGGTCGCCGACCTCACCGAGCCGAGCGCCGGGACCATCCGGGTCAACGGCAAGACCGCGCGGCAGGCGCGGCTCGACCAGGACTACGGGATCGCCTTCCAGCAGTCCGGGCTGATGGACTGGCGGACCGTGGTCCGCAACGTGGAGCTGCCGCTGGAGCTGCGCGGCTGGGACCGGCGGCGGCGACGGGACCGGGCGCGGGAGCTGCTCGAGCTGGTCGGCCTGCCGGAGTTCGCCGACCACTGGCCGGGCGAGCTGTCCGGCGGCATGCAGCAGCGGGTCGCGATCGCCCGGGCGCTGGCCACCGGTCCGCGGCTGCTGCTGATGGACGAGCCGTTCGGCGCGCTGGACGAGATGACCCGGGAACGGCTGCAGGCCGAGCTGGCCCGGATCGCCGTGGAGACCGGCGCCACGGTCGCGTTCGTCACGCACTCGATCCCGGAGGCGGTCTACCTGTCCCAGCGGGTCGTGGTGATGTCGGCCCGGCCGGGCCGGGTGAGCACCGTCGTCGACGTCGACCTCGGCGAGCGGACCGAGGACACCCGGGAGGCGCCGGAGTTCTTCGCCAAGGTGACCGAGGTGCGGGAGGCGCTGCGCGGGCGGCGTGCCGCGGTGGCCGCCGCGCGGCCGGTGGAGGAGCGGTGAGGAACCGGACCGTGCGGATCCTGACGCCACTCCTCGTCGGCGTCGCGTTCCTGGCGGCCTGGGAGGCGTTCGTCACCGTCCGGCGCATCCGGCCGTACCTGCTGCCGAAGCCGTCCGCGATCTGGCGCCAGCTCACCGACAACCGCGGCGACATCCTCGACGCGGCGCTGGTGACCGGCGCGAACGCGCTCGTCGGCCTCGTCGTCGGCGCCACGTTCGGCATCCTGGCCGCGCTGGTCGCCAGCCGCTTCCAGATCGTCGACGAGTTGCTGATCCCGCTGGCCGCGGCGGTGAACGTGATGCCGATCATCGCGCTGGCCCCGATGCTCAACAACATGTTCTCCACCACCAGCACGGTCCCGCGCCGGCTGATCGTCACCGTGGTCGTGTTCTTCCCGGTGTTCGTGAACACGCTGCGCGGGCTGCGGCAGGTCGCGCCGATCCACCGGGAGCTGCTGGAGAGCTACGCGGCCGGCGGCTGGGAGTTCGCCCGCAAGGTCCGGATGCCGAACGCGCTGCCGTTCGTCTTCACCGGCCTGCGGCTGGCCGCGTCGCTGGCGGTCATCGCCGCCGTGGTGGCCGAGTACTTCGGCGGCGTCCAGAAGGGACTCGGCACCCGGATCACCTCGGCCGCCTCGAACACCGCCTACCCGCGCGCGTGGGCGTACGTCGCGGCCGCCTGCCTGCTCGGTCTCGTGTTCTATCTCGCCATGACCCTGCTCGAACGGCTGGCGATGCCGTGGAAGCGCGCCCCGATCGCCGGCTGACCCGTTGCCCGACCTGTCCCCCTGACCCGAGGAGCTCCGATGCGAAGGACGATCCGTGCGGTGGCGATCGGTGCCGCCCTGACCCTGTTGGCCGCCTGCGGCGACGACTCCTCGTCCGACTCCGGCGGCGGCGGCTCGGCGGCGAGCGGCGCGCCGACGAAGGTGAAGCTGCAGCTGCAGTGGTTCACGCAGGCCCAGTTCGCCGGCTACTTCGCCGCCGTCGAGCAGGGCTTCTTCAAGGAGGAGGGCCTGGACGTCCAGATCCTCGAGGGCGGCGTGGACATCGTCCCGCAGACCGTCCTCGCGCAGGGACAGGCGGACTTCGCGATCGCGTGGGTGCCGAAGGCGCTGGCCTCCCGCGAGCAGGGCGCGCAGATCACCGACGTCGGGCAGGTCTTCCAGCGCTCCGGCACGCTGCAGGTGTCCTTCAAGGAGGCCGGGATCAGCGGTCCCGGCGACCTGCGCGGGAAGAAGGTCGGCAACTGGGGCTTCGGCAACGAGTTCGAGCTGTTCGCCGGGATGACCGGCGCCGGCCTCGACCCGGCCAAGGACGTCACCCTGGTCCAGCAGCAGTTCGACATGCAGGCGCTGCTCAAGGGCGACATCGACGCCGCGCAGGCGATGACGTACAACGAGTACGCCCAGGTGCTGGAGGCGAAGAACCCGAAGACCGGCAAGCTCTACCAGCCGGCGGACTTCACCGCGATCAGCTGGAACGACGTGGGCACCGCCATGCTGCAGGACGCGGTCTGGGCCAACACCGAGAAGCTGGAGAGCGACCCGGCGTACCAGGAGACGACGACGAAGTTCCTGACCGGAGCGCTGAAGGGGTGGGTCTTCTGCCGCGACAACGCGGAGAAGTGCCGGGACATCGTCGTGGCGAAGGGGTCGAAGCTCGGCTCCAGCCACCAGCTCTGGCAGATGAACGAGATCAACAAGCTCATCTGGCCGTCTCCGTCGAAGATCGGCGTGGTCGACACGGCGGCGTGGAACAAGACCGTGGACATCGCCCTGAAGGCCAAGAACGCCGAGGGCAAGACGGTGCTGACCAAGCAGCCGGAGGGGCTGGCGTACACGAACGACTACGTGCAGAAGGCCGTCGACAAGCTCGCGTCGCAGAACGTCGACGTGACCGGCGCGTCCTTCAAGCCGGTCACGGTGACCCTGAACGAGGGCGGCGCCTGACGGCGGTTCCTCGCGGGGCCTCGGTCGCTCCGGCCGGACAGGTGCGGGTATCCTGTCCCGGTCGGAGCGGCCACCCGCCCCGTGCGCTCGTAGCTCAACGGATAGAGCACTTGACTACGGATCAAGAGGTTGCAGGTTCGAGTCCTGCCGAGCGCGCAACCATCACCGCAGGTCAGGGTCGGTATCGGGATCATCCGGGCCGGCCCACCGTCGTTGTCGGGTCGTCAGTCCGCGCTGAGTCCGCAGGTCCGCTCTCGGCGGCACACTCCGCGTCCGGCGCGCCTTCGGCTGCCCTCGTGTAGTCGGCCATCGCTTCGGTGATCGCCTATAGAGGGCACGTCGGCTGGTCCCGAGGGTGGCCGCCGAGCGGATTGCGGCAGATGTGCGCACTTGGGCTGAGGGCGGCGGCCTCGGGGGCCACCACGCATCGGTTTGCGCACCTGATACGTCGGTTGCGACGTTCACGCCCCGCAGCTCGCCCTTCGACCAGACGCAGGCAGGACGGCCGGTGGATCCGGTCGTCGATCGTCCGGAATGCCTGATATCGTCTGCGGATGGGCAGCCTGACGGTGGACGGCTACCGGATCGAATCCCTGACCATGCAGACGTGGGACGCGTTTGCGGATCTCGCCGAACGGCACAACGGCGTATGGGGTGGTTGCTGGTGCACGTACTTCCACCTCCACCCGGATCCCACGGAGGAGCGCCGGGCGCTTGGCCATCGCGAGTTCAAGCGGCGTCTGGTCGAGGCCGGCCGTGCGCACGCCGCCCTGGTTTTCGACGGTGACGTCGCAGTCGCCTGGGCCCAGTTCGGGACGGTTCCAGAGCTATCGAACATCCACCACCGCAAGGAGTGGGAGCAGGGCGTCGCCCAGATGCCGGACTATCGGATCACGTGCCTGTTCGTCGACCGCGCCTACCGTCGCGCGGGAATGGCCGCGGTTGCCGTGCGGGGTGCGCTGGCGCTGATCGCAGCGGCGGGAGGCGGCCTCGTCGAGGCGTACCCGCACGACCTGCCCGAGGGCAAGAAGACCTCGGCATCGTTCCTCTACAACGCCACCCGGACCATGTACGAGCGGCTCGGGTTCAGCTACGAGCGATCGAAGGGTAAGGGCAACTGCGTGATGAGCGCGGTCGTCCCGGCCGCCACGGCGTGACAGGTCGCACGCCTGCTCTGCGGGGAGGCCACGGTGTTCACCATCGGGCAGCTTGACCTGCTACAACCCACCGACCCGACTCCTCGCACCGCGATGGCCGCTCATCGACGACGGTCCTTCACGTTCAGCGTTGCCAGCGGCAAGCCGCGAGCCACGCAGCACGGCGTAGCTCGGCGATCTTCGACTGCAGGGTGTTGCGGCGAGTGTTGACGGCGCCGGCGGCCCACAGGTCGTCGACGAGCCGATCCGTGCGCACGAGCAGACCCGCCTCGAGGGCGAGGCGCACCAGTAACTCCGATGTCTTACCGGCCGGCACCGGCAAGATGTGGCCGTCCCGCCGGACCTCGATCGTCCCCAGCACCGACACCTGGAGCACGTCGGGATCGTACGCCCACGCTCAGTTAGCTACCTCATCCTCCGGTGGCGCGCGGGAAGCGTGGCTCAGCTTGGCTGCTCGTCGAGGAACGCGAGGGTGGCCGCGGCGAACAGCGGCGAGCTGAAGGCGTTGTAGTGGGTCAGGCCGGGCAGGATCGCGAGCGCGTGACCACCCCTCGGCCGGCCCTCGCCCGTCCAGCCGCCGTCGCGGAGGCCGCCGTCGAGCAGCTTGAAGACCTCCACGTAGTGGCTCGGCGGCGCCATGTCGGCATCGGCGGCGACGATGAGCGTCGGCACCTGCAGACTGCGAACGTCCTCGGTGTAGTCGAAGCCCTCCGCCATGGACTCGCCGATCTTGTCCAGCAGCCGCGGGAAGTCCTCGGGCCGCGGCGCGACCCGCTGGTAGAGCTGGTACATCGGAGTGTCCTTCATGAACTCGGCGGCGGCCGCGCTCACCTGGCCCTGCTGCGCGCGGATCTCCGGGTCGATCGCATCGGGCCGGAGGTACACCGAGGCCACGACGAGCCGGCCGACCTTGGCCGGGTACTTCACCGCTGTCTGCAGCGCCACCCCACCGCCGAGCGAGTAGCCGACGAGGTCCGGCCGGTCGAGCCCGAGCTGGTCGATGAGCGCCGCGATGTCATCGGCCATGAGCCGGATGTCGATCGGGCGGTCGATGTCGGCGGTGCGGCCGTGCCCCTGCAGGTCGACGGCGATCACCTGGTGGCGCTCCGCCAGCGCCGGGATGACCGGGCCGAACATCTCGCCGGACCCGAGCCCGCCGTGCAGCAGGATCAGCGGCCGCCCGGCCCCGTGCGTCTCGACGTAGAGGTTGATGCCATTGACCTCGGTGTACCGGCCGGTGCCCGCGGCGTCGGTCGACCAATCGGTGGTGGTCACAGTGCTGCTCCTCGCATCCGCGCGGGTGCTGTGGTGCCGATTAGACCGCGCAGTCGCCGAGGACTCATCGGCGGTGCGCTGCTCGGTCAGGGCGGGCTCGGCCGGCACGACCGCGCGGATCCGGTCGGCAAGATCGACGTCGTACGCCATCCGCCCAGTCTGGCGGCCGGTCAGATCGTGACGACGACCTTTCCGCGGGCGTGGCCGTCGGCGACGTACCGGATGGCGTCGGGCGCCTCGGTCAACGCGAAGGTCCGGTCGATGACCGGCCGGACCTTGCCGGCGTCGATCAGCCCGGTCAGGGTCTCCAGGTCCACGTCGGTGTCCTTGCCGACGAAGACCCGCAGCCGCTGCTTGACGAACCGGGCGGTCGCGAGCGCCTGCAGCTGCCGGTGCAGGCCCCCGGTCCACCGGTCGCCGCCTTCCCCGCCGACGATGACGAGCGTGCCCTCGCGGGTGAGCAGGCGGCGCAGCGCGGACACCGGACGGTTCCCTCCGATGTCGAGGAGCAGGTCGTACGGCCGCATCCCGGCGGTGAGCTCCTCGCGGGTGTAGTCGATGACGTGGTCGGCGCCGAGGGACCGGACCAGGTCCACCTTGGCCGTGCTGGCCACGCCGGTGACGTCCGCCCCGAAGGCCTTCGCCAGCTGCACCGCGTACGTACCGACGCCGCCGGACGCGCCGATCACGAGCACCCGCTGTCCCGGCTGGACCCGTCCCTGGTCGCGCAGAGCCTGCAGGGCGGTGGTCGCGGAGACGGGGACCGCCGCCGCCTGCTCGACGGTGAGCGTCGCCGGCTTGCGCACCAGCTTGCTCTCCCTGACCGACGCGTACTCGGCGAAGGAGCCGGTGCTGGTCCCCATCACTTCGTCCCCGGGCCGGAACCGGGTCACGTCCTTGCCGACCGCCTCGACCACGCCGGCGAGGGCGGAGCCGGGCACCGGGAACTTGGGCCGGCGGACCCCGTACCCGGCGAGCCGGATCGGGTACGGCAGGCCGGCCATCAGATGCCAGACGCCCCGGTCGACGCCGGCCGCTCGCACGCTGACCAGCACCTGGTCGTCGCCGACCGCGGGCTTGTCGACATCCCTGAGCTGGAGGACGTCCGCTTCTCCGTAGACGTCCTGGACGATTGCCTTCATAGCGGCGGGCTCCTCAGTAGACTTCCGGTGCAAAAGTAGCCGGTCCGCCGGGTTCTCGGTCGAGCCGGCCGCACTCGCGTTCTCCGCGCTCGACAGCACCGAGGCGCTCGCCGCGGTAGCGGACACCATCCTCGATCACCAGCCGGCCGACGAGCCCGGGCGAAGGAGGCGGCCCGGTAGGTCGCCGGGCGGGATCGGGTGAACCCGCGTCGGTGACGACCTGCCGGATCGCCGCCAGCGATGCACCTGACCTGGCTACTGACCCACCCGTCCGTCGATCCGCTCACGCAACAGGTCGGCGTGCCCGCAGTGCCGCGCGTACTCCTCGATCATGTGCACCAGCACGTCGCGCAGCTGCACCGCACCGTCGCCCGTCGTAGTCCCGAACGTGCCCAGGTCGGCGATCCCGGCCACGAAGCGTTCCGCGAACGCCACCTCGCTGCGCCAGGCTTGCCAGGCCTCCTCGACGACCCGGTCGTCGGGCACCGCACCGTCGAAGTCGCCGTCGGGATCGTCCCTGCTGTACAGCCTGGGCGCGTCCTGCCCGGCCATCTCCCGGCGGAACCAGCGCCGCTCCACCTCGCTCAGGTGCCGCACCAGCCCGAGCAGCGACATCGTGGACGGCGGCACCGAACGGCGGGCCAGCTGCTCGGCGTCGAGGTCCGCGCACTTCAGTTCCAGAGTGAGCCGGTACCGGCGCAGGTAGTCCAGCAGGGTGCTGCGCTCATCGACTGTCGGCAGCCCGTTCTCCCGCGGGTCGTCGGCGGGGTCGACCCACATGTCGAGGTAGACGGTCGACCGGGTCCAGCGGGTCGCCACCGACTCGCCGGGCTGCTCGGGAGAGATCACCATGGCAGCATCGACCAGCCGCTCGGCGTCCGGCCAGTGATTATCCGTGGTCGGCCGATCAGCCCGAGGATCGGCGAGCGGCGGTCCGGTGCGGTCAGCGCCCGGTCTGGGCAGTCGAGTGAACGACGCATTCCGGAGCGGGAGTACCGCCGGCGGGGAAGGCGCTCGCCAGGGCGAGCGCGATGCGGTGGGCGCGCTCCCGGTAGCCGGAGGTGCTGAAGTGGATCCCGTCGGAGATGAACCAGCCGTCCTTGACCTCGGTGCGCCAGTCGTAGACCCGCAGGTTCGGATAGCGGTCGCAGGCGGCGATCGCCGCGTCGCTGAACTTCTGCATCCCGCCGTCCGCGTACGGCCCGCTCCGCAGCCGCGTCTTCACCGTCAGCCACAGCACCGGGTGGTCACCGATCGACTTCATCAGCAGGTCGATGCGCTCCTGGACCGGGTGCACCCCACCGACGGCCTGGTTCGCCGCCTCGTTCGTGCCCATCGCGATGGTCCAGCAGCCGGCGTAGCCGGTGTCCATCCGTGAGTTCACGGCGTCCTGGGCGTTGGGCTGCCCGCGGTACCGCTCGACGATCGACCGGGCACCGGAGATGTCCATCTGCGGGCTGGTGACGCCGACGCTGCGCAACTGCGCCGGCAGCCGGTCCTTCCGGGCCGGGAGGTAGTTCGCGTTGTTGAGTCCGATCGAGGTCGAGTCGCCGACGTGGACGACCTGCGCGCACGAGGTCTTCGTCGGGCGGCGCTTCGGCTCGGGCGTGCTGCTGGCGCTGGGTGGCGGGCGGGAGCCGCGCGGCGGGACCGACCGGACCGACGGGACAGGCGTGGCCGGCGGGACCGGCGCCGAGGTCTCGGGCGGGGGCAGCGGTGGCAGCTCGTCCCGCCGCAGGGCGGCGGCGGACGCCGTCCCGTCGGGGCCCGGGCCCACGGTCGCACCGGCGGAGAGCACGACGGTGCCGACCAGCACCAGGCTCAGCGCACCCGCCAGCAGCGGGGAGACCGCCGCCGGGCGGCGGATCCTGCCGGTCCGCGCGCTCATGCCCCGCAGCGCACCGAGCAGGCCGTGCCGGCGGATCGGGTTCTCGACCGCCCGCCAGGAGAGCTCGGCCAGCGCGAGGGTGAGGACGATCAGCACGGCGCCCCAGAGCAGGCGGTTGTCCCCGAGCACCGACGCCGGGATGAACGCGACCACGGCGAGGTGCCACAGGTAGATGCCGTACGAGCGCTCGCCGCACCAGCGCAGCGGCGCCACCCCCAGCATGCGGCCCACGAACGACCTGCGCTGCGCCGCGGCCGCCACCAGCAAGGCGGTGAACAGGGAGAGCAGCAGCAGGCCGTAGCGGTACAGCGAGCTGGAGTACTGATCGGTGGCCACGACGAGCCAGCCGATGCCGGCCAGCCCGAGCAGGCCGGCGGCCTGCATCGCGAGCCTGGTCGCCGCGGTCCGGGAGACGCCGACGCAGAGCGGCCGCCACAGCATCGCGAGCAAGGCTCCGACCAGCAGCCCCCCGGCCCGGGTGTCGGTGCCTTCGTAGGCGCGGGTGTTGTCGAAGCCGGGCGAGGCAAGGAGCGCGAGGAGGCCGAAGGAGATCGCCGTCAGGGCGAGGGTGGCCCGGATCAGCCCTTTCAGGTGCCACCTGAGGACGACCAGCCCGAGCAGCAGCAGGACCGGCCAGAACAGGTAGAACTGCTCCTCCACGGCCAGCGACCACAGGTGGTCCAGCGGCCCCGGTCCGGCGAACCGGTCGAAGTAGGACTCGCCCCGGGCGATCGTGGTCCAGTTGGCGACGTAGAAGAGGGCGGCGATGCCCTCGCCCCAGCGCGTCGGGAGGCTGTCCTGCTCGACCATCGCCGTCGCGACGAGAACCACGACGAGTACGACCACGACCGCGGGCAGCAGCCGTCTCGCGCGGCGAAGCCAGAACCGCTTGAGCTCGAGGGAGTCGGTCCGATACCACGACGAGAGCAGGATGCCGGTGATGAGGAAGCCGCTGAGCGTGAAGAACACGCCGACGCCGAGCAGCCCGCCGCCCATGTGCGGCACGCCGAGGTGATAGGCCACGACCACGATGACCGCCAGCGCCCGGATCCCGTCCAGCCCGGGGATGTAGGCGGCGTTCTCGTCCACCGGACGCGGCACGTCGACTGCACCCCCGCGGGTAGACGGTGTCCAGCCGCACGGTACCGACCGTCAAGAACGACGGCGAGCACGACGCCCGCGCGTCGAGATCCTCGCGCTCGACGACGACGGGGCAGGCTTCGCCGCATGACCGACTGCCCGCTCCCGGGCAGTCGGGGCGACGGCTAGGGCTGCGGCTCGTACTTGAACGAGAGCCGGAGCTTGGTCCGGTACACGAGGGCACCGCCCTCGGCCACGTGGACGTCCTGCTGCACGACCTCGCCCACCCGGAGCTCGCGGACCGACTCGCCCGCCGTCCGGATGGCTGTTGCCGCGGCGTCCTCCCATGACTCGCTGCTCGTGCCGATGACGTCGATCACCCGGTAGACGCTCATGCGATCCGTCCCTCCAACGCTGGACTGTGCCCGGCACGGTGCCAGGATGCTCTCGAAGATCAACCCCTGTGACAAGACCGGTGGTCGCCGCCCGGTCCCGTGGTCGCCAACTGCTGCCCGGACGATCCCATTTGGGGGGTAGGCTGCTCGATCATGCCGAGACGGCATGACCCGAGGGGGGCCCGGAGTGCAGTCCGCAGCGTCATACCACCCTGTCTTCCGCGCGGGGCTGAGCACGAGGATCGGTGTGTTCGCCGTCATCCTGGCGGTGTTCTTCGTGCTGGCGGAGCGCGACCAGCGGGCCGGCGCCGACACGAACCCGCCGGCCGGGGTGCCCGCCACGGTCAGCGCCGATGAGCTGCCGACACCGCAGGTCGACGGTCTCGTCCGGTCGACCGTCATCGTCGGCAACACCGTGTACGCGGTCGGGAGGTTCAAGAAGGCTCGGCCGTACGGGGTGGCGCCGGGCGGCGCCGGCGAGGTGCCGAGGAACAACATCCTGGCGTACGACCTGACCACGGGTGCACTGCTGCCGTTCGACCACCCGGTCACCGGGACGCCGTACACGTCGACCACGAACCCCGGCAAGGAGTGCGAGTCGGTCGGCACCAACCGGTGGCTCTGCGAGTCGATCTTCCGGATCGAGAAGTCGCCGGACAACAGCCGGATCTACATCGTGGGCGACTTCACCAAGGTCGATGGTCAACCGCGGGTCCGGGCGGCCGCCTTCGAGGTCGCCACCGGCAACCTGGTCGCCGACTTCAAGCCGTCGTTCAACAGCAGAGTGCGTGCCATCGCCTTCGGCGGCAGCGGCGTGTACTTCGGCGGGGCCTTCACCGCGTCACCGGGTCGAGCGGCGGGACGGCGGTGCCGCGGAGCCGTCTCGCGGTGCTGTACTCGACCGGCGAGGTCGTCAGCCAACTGGGCGCCGGTCGCCGACAAGCAGGTGTACGCGCTCGGCACGTCCGCCGATCTGAGCCGGATCATCGTGGGTGGCAACTTCGACCGCCTCAACACGACGGCCATCCACGGTCTGGGAGCGGTGTCCCGGATCAGCGGTGCCACCGTGTCGTGGAGCTCGCGTCCCCTCCAAGGCGGGCAACGGGACCACCACTCCGCGTTCGTACGTGACGGACATGGAGGTCGACGGAGACACCGTCTACGTCGTGGCGCACGGCAGCGGTGGCAAGCCCATCTTCGAGGGACGCCTGGCCGCGGATCCCAAGACCGGGAACCTGCGGTGGAAGGACAACTGCTACGGGGCGACCCAGGGCGTGACCGTGCACGGCGGGATCGTCTACAGCGCGTCGCACGCGCACGACTGCTCGGACATCGGTGGCTGGCCGCAGACCAACCCGGCGAAATACTCCCGCCTGCTCGCCGAGACCACCGCGGTCCGACCGCAGAACGACGCCAGACCCCTGCTGCTGCACTGGTTCCCGAACGTGAACCAGGGGCCGACCGCGGGCTTCCTGCACGGTCCGTGGGCGGTCGACGCGGACGGCACCTACGTCGTGGTCGGCGGCGAGTTCACCACGGTGAACGGCCGGGCCCAGCAGGGCCTGACCCGGTTCGCGGTGGCCTCGGTCGCGCCGAACAGGAGCGGTCCGCTGTCGTTCTCGGTGAGCGCGGCCCGGCTCACCCCCGGCACCATCCGGGTGACCTGGAACCGCACCTGGGACCGGGACAACACGTCCTTGCACTACGAGCTGATGCGGACGACGAACGGGGTCGAGGTCAAGGTCATCGAGTGGGACCGGGTCTCGAACTTCTGGACGGTGCCCGGGATGGCGCACAACGACACCCGGCTGACTCCCGGGCATCTCCGGAGGTACCGGGTGATCGCGACCGACCCACGCGGCAACAGCATCAGCTCGCCGTACGTCAACGCCACGTCCTAGCTGGCACTGCGTGCCGGTGCTCCGGGTCCGCGACCCGGGCGCGGTCAGTCCAGCGCGAACGATCCGGTGACGATCTCGCCCGCCGGCTCGTAGGTACCGATCACGACTCCGGTGGTGGAGACCGTGCTGTCGACGAGCTTCAGCCCGGACGGAACGGTGCCGTCCGAGAACAGGCGCTTGCCCGACCCGATGACGAGCGGGAAGACCCACAGGCGGTACTGGTCGACGAGGTTGTGGCGCAACAGCGTCTGGATCAGGTTCCCGCTGCCGTGCACCTGCAGCTCCGGCCCGTCCTCGTCCTTGAGCGCCGCCACCCCGTCGGCCGCGTCTCCCTCGATCAGGACCGACCTGCTCCACTCCAGCGCGGGGCGACCTCGCGACGCGACGTGCTTGGTGGCGTCGTTCAACGGCCTGGCACCGGCCTCGTCCGAGGCGTGCGGCCAGTGCGCGGCGAAGATGTCGTAGGTCTTGCGGCCGAGGACGAGGTCGAACGGCGCACTCATCGCCTCGCCCATGAGCTCGCCCATCCGCTCGTCCCAGTAGTGCACCGACCAGCCGCCCTGCGCGAACCCGCCGCTGTCGTCCTCACCCGGACCGCCCGGGGCCTGCATGACCCCGTCGAGGGTGAGGAAGGTGCTCACGATCAGCTTTCTCATCTGCCGCGTCCTCTCGACCGGATCCGGCGGTGCAACGCCGCCGGCTCGACCGACCGGCTACGTACTCCGGCCGGTCGAGCCGGCGACGCCTGTCGAGCTCAGCGGATGGCGACCAGGGATCCCGTCCCGGTCGGGTTGCCCTCGTCGTCGGTGGGAGCGATCGTGCCACCGAACAGCGTGCCGTTGCCCCACACCAGGGACAGCGCGCCGGGCAGGTCGACGTAGGGCCGCACGCCCCGGTGGTCGATCACCGAGACCCGGCCGGCGAAGAGCTCGGCCACGAAGATCCGGCCCTTCGGTGCCACCGCCACGTTGGTCGCGCCCAGGAACCCGCCGGCGATCCTGCTCGCGTGGCCGCTGCGGGCGCTGACCCGGTAGACGCTCCCGCGGGCCCCGAGACTCGGGTCCTCGGGCCCGCCCGGGAGCAGGCTGACGATCAGGCCGCGCCCGCTGACCTCGACGTCCGTCGGCACCGGCTCGAAGTTGTAGACCGCGCCCACGACGCAGTCCGGCAGCCCGAGCGCGGCGGCGGCCTCGGCCGTGATCGTCGTAGGTTGGCGAGGCAGGACCGAGAGGTTGCTCACCCGACCGTTGCGGCTCACCCTCAGCAGGTTGTTGCCGCCGGCATCGGCCACCACCCAGGCGTCCTTGCCGAGCGGGGCCACCGCGTAGGGGTGCGAGTCGATCCCGCCGGTGTTGTTCGCGCCGCCGAACGGCTCGAACGCCGCGCGCTGGCACTCGGTGGGGTTGTCGATGCCGTAGGTGACGCCGGCGTCGGGGTTGTTGGCGCGCTCGTACCCGAGCAGGTCGGCGGTGATCGTGCGGCCGTGCTTGCGCTTGATGACGAGCGCAGTGCTCGTCGCACCCTGCTCCCCGAAGACGGACGTCGTGTAGGCGAGGTCGCCCCGGTCGTTGACCGCCACCCCGGCGACCTCACCGCCCTGCGGACCGGTGGCGACCGTCCTGAGGCCGCCTCGGGTGAGCCGGGAGACGGTCGACGTACCGCCGTCGCCGACGTAGAGAGCCCCTCTTGCGTAGTCGAGCTGGTACGGCGCCAGCACCGTGGTGTCGAGGACGCGGACGGTCGGCTGGTGCGTGCCACCGCCGTGCGCGAACGCCGCTCCCGGCGTGGCGACGACGGCGACGCCTGCGACGGCTGCGGCAAAGAGTGTCTTGACAAGGCGTGATCGAGTCATCTGGATCCCCTCCCGTGCGGTCAACCAGGGCTTCCGCGGACCGCTGGGGATCGTCGCACAGCCAGCTGCCGGCGACAGTCGGTTTGCCGAAACGGGTGCGGCGGCGGGTCAGCCGCGGGGGACGGCGAAGGCGACGAGCGTGCCGGTGCCGGGCGCGACGGACGCCCAGTCGGCGGTGACGGAGAAGACCGCCACGCCGCTCGTCGGATACTTCCGCGCCAGCTCGTCGTGGGCGCCGGCGTCGCCGGTGCCGTCGTCGAGCGCCAGGGCCAGTTGCTCGACGGACGGGTTGTGGCCGACCAGCGCGACGACCCCGACCCCAGGCGGAGTGTCGCGGAGGACGGCCAGCAGGTCGTCGACGTCGTTGGCGTAGAGGCGATCGTCGAGCACCGTCTCGGGTGCCGGCCGCAGCGCGGCCGCCGCGAGCTCCCAGGTCTGGACCGCCCGCCGGGCCGGGGACACCACGGCGCGGTCCGGAACGACGCCCTGCTCCGCCAGCCACCGGCCCACCGCCGGCGCGTCGACCCGGCCCCGCGCCGCCAGCGCGCGCTCGGCGTCCGAGGGTCCCTCGGCGGCCGCCTTGGCATGCCGCACCAGCACCAGCCGGCGGTTCGTCACGGCGAGACGGTACCGCGGCTCCTGCCGGTCCTTGACATCGGGATGACAATTAAAATTCGGCCGTCTATTCGAGAAACCTCGAATTCCGGCCGCGCAATTCAATTCTAGCAAAGCGAGGAGAACTTGTCGAATTCGTCGTACGAGGTGGAGCTGGACTCGGAACGGGCGTACGTGGCCGCGCTCTACCGGCAGCTGGACCGGGCGCGGGCGGCCGCTGAGTCGACCCTCGCGGGGGTGCTGCTCGACCAGTCCGGGTCGAGCCCGGCCGCCCGCTGGCAGCGGGACGTCCGAGCCGACACGGCGGCAGCCCGACTGCAGGGGCTGCGGGTCGCCGACGACGGGCTGTGTTTCGGTCGGATCGACCACACCGCCGGCGGCCGCGCGTACGTCGGACGGATCGCGCTCGGCGACGAGGCCGGCCGGCCCGTGCTGACCGACTGGCGCGCCCCGGCCGCGCGGCCCTTCTACTGCGCCACCGCCGCCAGCCCGGAGGGCGTCGCCCGCCGCCGCCACTTCGCCGCCGGGCGGCGCCGGATCCTCGGCTTCCACGACGACGTGCTCGATCTCGACGCCGCCAGCGGCGAGGATCCGGACGCCGCCCTGCTGGCTGCGGTCACCGCGCCCCGCGGGGGCACGATGCGCGACATCGTCGCGACGATCCAGGCGGAGCAGGACGAGGTGATCCGGCATCCCTCCGACGGTGTCCTGGTCGTCGAGGGTGGTCCCGGCACCGGCAAGACCGCCGTCGCGCTGCACCGCGTCGCGTACCTGCTCTACACCCACCGCGAGCGGTTGGCCCGCCGCGGTGTCCTGGTGGTCGGCCCGCACCCCGGCTTCCTGCGCTACATCGCCGCGGTGCTGCCGTCCCTCGGCGAGACCGCGGTCGTCTTCGCGACCCCGGGCGGTCTCCTCCCCGGCCTCCGCACGAGCGCCGAGGACGGCCCCGCGATCGGGCGGGTCAAGGGCTCGCTGGCGATGGTCGAGGTGCTCGCCACCGCGGTCGCCGACCGGCAACGGGTGCCCGACGAGCCCGTCCGGATCGAGCTCGACGACATCACCGTCCCGCTCGACGCCGAGACCGCGGGCCAGGCCCGTGACCGTGCCCGCGGCACCGGCCTGCCGCACAACCAGGCCCGGCCGGTCTTCGTCGACGCGGTGATCGAGGCGCTGACCGAGCGGGCGGTCCGGCAGGTCGGCGCCGGGTGGCTGGACTCCGGCGACTCCGCCGCGGTCTTCGACACGCTCGCGGCCGACCTCCGGGACGAGCTGGCCGGGAACGGGATGCTCCGAGCCGAGCTGGACCTGCTGTGGCCCGAGCTGACACCGCAGCGGCTGCTCGTCGACCTGCTGACCGACGAGTCCCGACTGGACGCCGCATCGTCCACACTGGACCCCGAGGACCGCGGGATGCTGCGCCGGGCGGAGGGAGCGGCGTGGACGGTCTCGGACGTGCCGCTCCTGGACGAGGCGGCCGAGCTGCTGGGTCCGGCCACGGTGCGCGCCGGCAGCGCCCGGGACGAGACCGCCTACGCCCAAGGCGTGCTGGAGATGCTGGTGCCGGACGACGACGAGAAGGCGATCCTGCAGGCGATCGACCTGGTCGGAGGTCGGGAGCTGCTCGAGCGCCAGGTCGAGCGGGATCACCGCAGCCTGGCCGACCGGGCCGCAGCCGATCGAGAGTGGACGTACGGCCATGTGGTGGTGGACGAGGCGCAGGACCTGTCCGAGATGGACTGGCGGGTCCTCATGCGACGGTGCCCGGCGCGGTCGTTCACGGTGGTCGGCGATCTGGCCCAGCGCGGATCGGCGGCCGGCACCCGGAGCTGGGCCGCGGTGCTCGACCCGTACGTGCCGGCCCGCTGGAGCTACCGCGAGCTGACGGTGAGCTACCGCACTCCGGCAGAGATCATGGCGGTGGCGTCCGACGTGCTGGCCCAGCTCGACCCGGCGCAGCGGCCACCCACGTCGGTCCGGGAGGAGGGCAGCCGACCGTGGGCCCGGTCGGTCGAGGAGGACCGCCTGGCCGAGGCGGTCCGGGCGGCGGTGGACGAGGAGACGACCGCGCTGCGCGGTCAGGGCACCCTGGCCGTGATCGCACCGGACGGCCTCCCGCTGGACGTGTCAGCAACGGTCCTGACCCCGCGGACCGCGAAGGGACTGGAGTTCGATGCCGTGCTGGTGGTCGAGCCGGACCGGCTCCTCGCTGCCGGCGAGCGCGGCGCCGCCGACCTGTACGTGGCGGTCACCCGGTCCACCCGGCGGCTCGGCGTCCTGCACACCCGGCCGCTCCCGGACGCGTTGCGGCGGCTGGACCGCGGCGGCCCGGTCGCGATGAGCGGCGCGCGGACGGTCAGAGACCGAGCTTCTCGGCCGCCATCCGGGTCCCGTCGACCCGGTTCTTGATCTTCTGGAAGGCGACGTCGCGGGCGTAGTCCGGCGAGCCGTGCGACGGCTTCTCGTCGATCGAGAACGGGGAGAAGCCGCAGTCGTCCGTCGAGCCGAGCCGCTCCTTAGGGATGAAGTTCGCCGCCCGGACCAGCTGGTCGCGGACCTCCTCCGCGCTCTCCGGCCGCGGCTGCACCGGCGAGATCACGCCGACGTAGCACATCTGCGCGACACCGTTCGCGTCGTCCCGGCTGTGCTCGCCGACCAGCTGGTAGACCCGGTCGCGGTCCCGCTCGCTGGCCAGCTGCATGAGGAAGTAGCCCGCGTTCAGAGTGAACATCGACGGCAGCAGGTCGTTGTAGTCGACGTCCGCGGAGTGCACCGAGTCACGGTCCCCACCCGGACAGGTGTGCACGCCGATGTTCGCCCGCTCCTCGGCGGTGAAGCGGTCGAGCACCCGGTTGTCGAGCTCGATGAAGTGCGGCAGCATGCCGCGCCCCGTCCACGGGTTGCGCGCGTCGTTGCGGGTGGCCAGCCGGCCCTCGGTGAAGTCGATCGAGACCCGGGCGGCGCCGGCGGCGAAGGCGCCGCGGATGTCCTTCTCGCACTCGTCGACGAGGTCGGTCTCGAAGTCGGCCCGGGAGTAGCCGGGGATCTCCTCGTCCAGCGGGTAGAGCAGCGCGAGCATGGACGGCGCGATCACCGCCTGCTTCATCGGCCTGGTCGCGTACCCGATCGACTTGCGCAGCGACTCGCCGGCGAAGTTCTTGTAGCGGAACGGGCCGCCGGTCAGCTTCGGCAGCTGCCGGTTGTGGCCGTCGGCGAAGATCGCGAAGAACTGCCCGCCGGTGGGAGCGAGGTGCTCGGCGAGGCCGGTGCCGCCGAGGGTGTCGGTGACCGGGTACGTCGCGAACGACGACCAGCGCTGCTCGCCGTCGGAGACGATCGGCGACCCGGTGGCCTCCATCCGCGTGATCGAGTCGCGCACGGCCGCGTCCTGCTCGGCCTCCAGCTGCTCGCGTTCGATCCGGCCGGCGTCGTAGTCGGCGTACGCGGCCTGCAGGCTGGACGGACGGGGCAGCGAGCCGACCGGCTCGGTCGGGATGCCGGTGTCCGTCCTCGGGTCGTAGCCGGTCACGGGCGTCTCCTCGTCGTCGAGCGGGTGGGGCGCCAGCCGAACCTAGCCGCAGCCGTACGGGCGGACAACGGCACGGCCGGCGCCCCGGCCGCACCCCGTCAGCCGACGAAGTCCGCGGCGACCTTGTCCGGCGCCTGCCGGTCGTTCTGCGTCTCCTTGTTCATCCGCACCAGCTCCTCCTGGGTGAGCTTCGCGGACACGTCGTTGAGCGCCTGCTCCAGCTCCGGCGTCGACTTCTTCACGTTGACCGCCGGCACGATGTTGTCGTTCGGGTTCAGCCCCTTGTCGTCCTCGAGCACGACGACCGGGTTGACCGACAGCACGCCGTCGGAGGAGTTGAAGACCGCGACCTGGGTCTCGTTCTTCAGCAGCCCGTCGACCGCCGGCTGGCTGGACAGCACGATGACCTTGTAGTCACCGATCTTCATCCCGTACGTCTTCTCCAGGCCGCCCTTGCAGTAGCTGCGGTCCCGGCACTCCTGGCTGCCGCCCATGGTGATGGGGGTCTTCTGCGAGTACGCGGCGAGCTGCGACACCGTGGTGATGCTGTTCTTGTCGGAGAAGTCCTTGCTCACCACGTATGCGTAGTTGTCGGTCGCCGGTGCCGGGGTGTAGACGGTGACGCCCTTCGCCTCCGCCAGCTGCTTGACCGTGCTGAGGTTCTTGGCCTCGTCCGCGGTGGCCGCGCCCGCCTTGTAGTAGTTCAGCATCGAGCTGACGTACTCGGGGACGACGTCGATGTCGCCCTTCTGCAGGGCCGGCTGGACGATCTCGCGCTGGCCGAGCTGGACCACCGTCGCGTTGTAGCCGGCCTTGTTCAGCGCGGCCACGTAGACGTTGGCCAGCAGCCGGCCCTCCGGGAAGTCGAAGGCGCCGACCTTGATGTCGCCCTTCGCGGCGCCGCCGGCGGCCGGCTCGGAGGGCTCGTCGTCGCCACAGGCGGTGAGGCCGACGGTGAGGGCGGCGGCCACCGCGAGGAGTCGGAAGGAGTGTCGTGTGCGCATTGGGACGGATCCCGCCTTCTGTGTCCCGCTCGACGGTGCGAGCGCGTGTCCGGGCGGGGGAGTCCCCGCTCGGCGTTGATCCAACGCCGCGGGGGCGCTGCAGGCAACTCGTCGTGACCTGGCGGTGACCTTGCCGCGTCAGGTCGCCACGGCCGCCTGGGCCTCAGGCATGCCCAGCGCGCTGGCGTCCCGGGCGGCCGCGCGGCCGCGGACCCGCAGCCCGGCGGGGGTGACCGCCCGCTGCAGCATGCCGAGCAGGACCTCGGTGACCAGGGCCAGCGCGGCGACCAGGATCGCGCCGCCGACCACGAGGTAGTTGAGGTTGATGTTGAAGCCACGGAAGACGATCTGCCCGAGCGTGCCGCTGCCGGCGTAGCCGGCCAGCGTGGCGGTCGCCACCACCTGCAGGGCCGAGGTCCGGATGCCGGCCGCGATCAGCGGCAGCGCCAGCGGGATCTCCACCCGGCGCAGCACCTGCGAGCCGCTCATCCCCATCCCGCGGGCCGACTCCTTGGCGTCCCGGTCGACGGTCGCCACCCCGACGTACGCGTTCGCCAGGATCGGCGGCACCGCGAAGAGGACCAGGGTGACGATCAGGGTTCCGGTGGTCAGCCCGAGCGGCGACACCGCGAAGAGGATCAGCACGCCGAGGGTGGGGATGGCGCGGCCGACGTTGGCCAGGTTGATCGCCACCGTGCCGCCCCGGCCGAGGTGACCGAGCCCGATCCCGAGCGGAAGCGCGAGCAGGCAGGCCAGCAGCACGGAGACGCCGGAGAGCCACACGTGCTCCCAGAGCCGGTGGACGATCCCGTCCTCGCCCTGCCAGCTCGCGGCGGTGGTCAGGTAGCTCCAGACGCTCACTGTGCCCCCTCGCCCGACGGGCCGGCTGGCGCGAGCGCCAGCCGGCCGGCCGGCCTCGGTCTCCGGCTCGCGCTGCGAGCCCGCGCGCTCACCGGAGTCATGCCGCGACCGCCCGCATCCACGGGGTGAGCAGTCGCTGGATCAGCAGCAGGATCAGGTCGAGCACGATCGCGAGCAGCACGACGCCGATGACACCGGTCATCACCTGCTGCCGGTAGAGGTTGTCCTTGTAGCCCTGGGTGATCAGCGCGCCGAGGCCGCCGTGCCCGACGGCGAAGCCGATCGTCACCAGCGCGACCGTGTTGACGGTCGCGATCCGGACCCCGGCCATGATGCTCGGCAGCGCCAGCGGCAGCTCGACCCGGACGACCCGCCGGAGCCAGCCGAAGCCCATCCCGGTCGCCGCCTCCTTCGCCTCCTCGGGCACGCCGCGCAGTCCGGTGAGCGCGTTGCGCACCAGGATGAGCAGGTTGTAGAGGGTCAGCGCCACGATCACGGTCGCGCTCGACAGGCCGAGCCCGAGCGTCGAGTAGAGAATGAGCAGCAGCGAGATGGAGGGGATGGCGTAGATGATGTCGGCCCACCCGAGCACCAGCCCCTCGGCCACCCTGCTGCGCTGGGCCAGCAGCGCGAGCGGGATGGACAGGACCAGGCCGAAGAAGACGGCGGCTACTGTGATGACGACGTGCTCCTGGAGCGCGGTCAGGACGTCGTCATAGTTGTCGGACAGGTACGTCGTCCCGAACCACGGGTTGGGCGCACCGACGGCGAGCACCACCTCGTGAGCGGCTAGGGAGAGCACGAGTGGACGTTACCGCGGGACCTGACGCCGGACAGGTCGAGCCGGGGGCCGTCGACGGGTCGGCCGCGATCCGGCTGGAGAAGGTGAGCAAGACCTTCCCCGGCGGCACCGTCGCGGTCGCCGAGCTCGACCTCGCCATCCCCGCGGGCGAGCTGGTCTGCCTGATCGGCCCGTCCGGCTGCGGCAAGACCACCACGATGAAGATGATCAACCGGCTGGTGGAGTCGTCGTCCGGCCGGATCTTCCTCGGTGCCGAGGACATCACCAGGGTCAACGCCGTCCAGCTGCGCCGGCACATCGGGTACGTCATCCAGCAGGTCGGCCTGTTCGCCCACCTGACGATCGCGGACAACGTCGCGACCGTGCCCCGGCTGCTCGGCTGGGACCGGGCCCGGACCCGCACCCGGGTCTCGGAGCTGCTGGAGCTGGTCGGGCTGGACCCGGGCACCTTCGCCAAGCGCTACCCGGCGCAGCTGTCCGGGGGGCAGCGGCAGCGAGTCGGGGTGGCCAGGGCGCTGGCCGCGGACCCACCGGTGCTGCTGATGGACGAGCCGTTCAGCGCGATCGACCCGATCGCCCGGGGCCGGCTGCAGGCGGAGTTCCTCCGGATCCAGGCCGAGGTCCGCAAGACCATCGTGTTCGTCACCCACGACGTCGAGGAGGCGGTCCGGCTCGCCGACCGGATCGCGGTCTTCCGGCAGGGCGGCCACCTGGAGCAGTACGACACGCCGGCGCAGGTGCTCGGCGCGCCGGCGTCCGAGTTCGTGGCGGACTTCGTCGGTGCCGACCGCGGGTTGCGCCGGCTGGCGGTCACCGAGATCACCGGCGACGACCTGGAGCAGCCGCCGGTGGTGGCCATCGACGACACCGTCGGGGACGCGCGGCAGGCCATGCGCGGGGCGCACTGGGCGGTCGTGCTCGACTCGGCCGGGTCGCTGCACGGCTGGGTGAAGGACTCGATGCTCACCCAGCCGACCGGACGCGGTGGCCGTACGGTCGCCGACGTCGCCCGACACTTCGACGCCACGGTGTCGATCGATGCGTCGCTGAAGGACGCCTTCGCCGAGATGCTGCAGCACGACGCGGGCTGGGTGGCCGTGCTCGACCGCGACCGCTACCTCGGCGTTCTCACACCGTGGTCGTTGCACATCGCGCTGCGGCGCTCGGTTGACTCCGGCCTGGGCGTGGACCACGAGGAGCCGGTCGCCAGTCGCTGAGCGTGACGTCCGGTCGCGGCCAGGCCGCCTTCCAATCCGGTCGGCGATCGGGTACGAACGTGCGCCGTGGCATCGGTGGGGGGTCGGGACCGCTATCTGGACGCACTGCGGGCCGTCGCGCTGATCCGGGTCGTGACCTATCACACCGCGGACGCCGGCTGGATCAGCATCGTCTTCCCGTCGATGGGGGTGATGTTCGCCCTCGCCGGGTCGCTGATGGCCCGCTCCGCGGCGCGCTCTCCGGCGCGCGCGGTCCGCAGCCGGCTGCGGCGGCTGCTGCCGCCCTTCTGGGTCTTCGCTGCGGTCGTGCTGGCGGCGATGCTGCACCACGGCTGGCCGGGCACGGACGCCCGCCCGCTGCGGTGGCCGGAGCTGGCGCTGTGGCTCTTCCCGATCGTGGACCCGCCCGGCAGCGACTGGGCCGCGCAGGTCAACGACCCGCTCTGGTACGTCCGGACATACCTGTGGTTCGTGCTGCTCTCGCCGCTCGCGCTCTGGGCGTACCGCCGGTGGCCGGTCGGCACCCTGCTCGCCCCGCTGGTGCTGGTCGCGGCCATCGCGGTCGGCCCGCTCGACGTCGACCGCCTGGGGCTCGGCGGGCCGGCGCTGCTGGACCTCGCCACCTACGGCGCCTGCTGGGTGCTGGGCTTCGCGCACCGGGCCGGAGCGATCAAGCGGATGCCGCTGCCGGCGCTGTTCGGCCTCGCCGGCGGCGCGATGCTGCTCGGCGCCGCCTGGACCCTGGTCCACCCGGACGAGACCGCCGGCTACGACCTGAACGAGATCGTGCCCGGCCAGGCGCTCTACTCGGTGGGCGCGGTGCTGCTGCTGCTCCGCCCGGCGCCGTCGATGCGCTGGCTGGACCGCACGCCCGTGCTGGGCGGGCTGGTCACGCTGCTGAACGCCCGTGCGGTGACCGTCTACCTGTGGCACGAGATCGCGCTGGTGCTCGCCGTCCCGGTGGACGACCGGCTCGGGCTGGAGTCGACGTGGGCGCTGTTCGGCACCGCCTGGGTGCTGATCGGAGTGGCCGTGCTGCTCGTCGGCTGGGTGGAGGACGTCGCCGCCGGGCGGCGGCCGCGGCTACTGCCGTGGTCGCGGGACGACCTCGTCCGCACCTCCGGCGGCGCGCAGCCGGGCGGCGACCAGCAGGAAGGCGGCCGCGCCGACGACCAGCAGCGCGCCGAGACCGCCGAGGGCGAGGGCGAGGAGCAGGCGGCGGTGCTCGCCGGCGGTCGGGGCCGGGTCGCCGATCACCACGACGGCTCCCGCGACCTTCCCTGACTCGTCGTAGAAGGGCGCCGCGAGCAGCCGGACCTCGGCGCCGCCCGGGCCGGTCGCGGTGCCGAGAGCCGTCTCCTCCGAGGTCGCGGCCTCCGCGGCGGTCGCGGCGAGCTCACTGTCGCCGAGGGTGACCGGCGGGTCGGCCGTCGCGAACACCCGATCGGCCGGCGGCGCCCCCCGCAGCAGGACCAGCTGGGGGCTGCCCTTGGCGACGTCGTCGGCGCGCAGGTCGTCCAGGACCAGCCTGCCGTCCTCGAAGTAGGCGAGGCTGGCCGCCGACTGGGCCCGGATCTCCAGCTGGGAGGCGAGCCGCTCGTCCCGCATCCGGTCGTCCGTCCTGGCGGCCACCACGCCGGCGACGGCGAGCGCCGCCGCGGTCACCAGCACGCAGGTCAGCGGCAGCGTCCACAGCAGACTCCGCAGCGGGGCGGCCGTCCGGCCGGCTCCGGGCGCGGTGGCGGCGGCCTCCGCCGTGTCGATCGAGCTCCGCGATGCCGCATCCACCGGTCCCACCCCCCAAGGAACGACTCCGTGCACCCTAGTGCAGGGCGCTGAGATGGACCGGGACCCGGCCCGGCAGCGGACGGGAACTGACCGCTACCCGCCCTACGGTGTGGGCATGCCGATCCCCGTCGCCGGGCCGGTGCTGAGCCGCCGGGCGCTCAACCGGGCGCTGCTGGCGCGGCAGCTGCTGCTGCGCCGGGTGTCCCGGCCGGCGCTGGACGCTGTCGAGCACCTCGTCGGCCTGCAGGCCCAGAGCCCGGGCGACCCGTACCTGGCGCTGTGGTCGCGGCTGGACGGCTTCGACCCGGCGGAGCTGGCGGCGGCCCTGCTGGACCGCACGGCGGTCCGGGTGTCGCTGCAGCGCTCGACGATCCACCTCGTGTCCACGGCGGACTGCCTGGCGCTGCGGCCGGTGCTGCAGTCCGTCGGCGAGCGGATGGCGCGCGGCCAGTTCGGCCGCCGGCTGGAGGGGGTCGATCTGGCCGAGCTGGCGGCGGCCGGGCGGGAGCTGATCGAGGAGAAGCCGCGCGCATTCGGCGAGCTGGGCACGCTGCTGGCCGAGCGGTGGCCCGGCCGGGACCCGATGGCACTCGCCCAGACCGTCCGGGCGCTGCTGGTGCTGGTGCAGGTCCCGCCGCGCGGGGTCTGGGGGAAGGGCGGGCGCGCGCTGCACTCGACCCTCGAGTCCTGGCTCGGCCGGCCGCTGGACGCCGGCGACCCGACCCCGGACCGGCTGGTGCTGCGTTACCTCGCCGCCTTCGGACCGGCCACCGCCGCGGACGCGCAGAGCTGGTCGGGCCTGACCCGGCTCGGTGAGGTGGTGGCGCGACTCGCGCCGCGGCTGCGGTCCTTCCGGGACGAGAACGGGCGGGAGCTCGTCGACGTCCCGGACGCGCCACGTCCCGATCCGGACCTGCCGGCGCCGGTGCGGTTCCTGCCCGAGTACGACAACGTGCTGCTCGGGCACGCCGACCGCAGCCGGATCGGCGCGGCGGAGGCGGCCGCGCTGTGGGACGAGCAGCACCACTGGGCCGCGTTCCTCCTCGACGGCATGGTGGGCGGTACCTGGCGACTCGCCAGGCAGGGCCGCGCCGCCACCCTGCACCTGCGCACGCTCGACCGACTGTCCACTGTAGACGAGGAGGCGGTGGCCGCGGAGGCCACCGCCCTGCTCGCCCTGCTCGCGCCGAGATCGGCCACCCGGGAGGTCCGCTTCGGCTAGCCCGGCGGCCGCAGTGTCGCGTCCACCTCGACGGCGATCCGGCGCCCGATCAGCCACCTCGGTGCCCGGATCGGGGTGGCTGCCCGGTCCAGCACTCCAGTGATCCGGATCCGTACGGTGCCCGGCACCGTCCCCGGATGCTGGGTCACCCGCAGGTCCAGCGGCGCCTCGCCGCCGGCGACCCTCAGCACGGCGGTCGCCGACCAGCCGGTCCCGTCCGCCAGGATCTCGGTGGTGCGGACCCGGATCCGCGGGTGCCGCGCGGTGTCGAAGAAGCGCTTGCCGGCCAGGTCGCGGTCCCGCTTGGCGATCCCGGTGCGGACGGAGGCGGCATCCAGTGTCGCCGTGGCCGCGACCGGCTGGCCGCCGGCGACCGTGACCGTGCCGTCCTGCACGGTCAGTCCGCCGCGGATCCTGATCAGCCCGAGCTCCCGCACGGCGAAGGACGCGACAGTGTCGGTGTCGAGCACCGACCAGATGCCGTCCCGCAGCTCGGTCATGGTGGAAGTGGTCATCGTCATCTCCTCATCGGGTCGCGCCGACCGGCAGGTCGGCGTGCAGCAGGCGGAGGACAGCGAAGGTGTCCGGTCCGGTGAGGTAGGCCGGGTCCTCGCCGGGCAGCAGCTCGGTCGACATGATCGCCGCGCCGATGTCCTCCAGCGCCTCGACCGACTCCGCCAGCGTCGCGATGAACCGGCCGGCGTCCGCGGCGGTGCCGCCGAGGACCTCGATCGTGCCCGGCAGGTCGCGGACGGCCGGCCAGACCCGCTCCTCGTCGGCCCGGTCGAACGCCGCCGACCACTCCGGGTCGCGCGGCCCCGCGAAGGTGACCAGCTGCAGGTAGCGGGCCGGCTGCCCGGACGTGCCGGCCCTCCGGAGGGTGATCTCGTACGGCTGGCCGGCGCCGAGGGTGACCCCGCCGGCCGGGCCGAAGCGGTCGGTGGCCGCGGCCGCGTCGGTCTCGTCGTCCCAGAGCGCGACGGCGGTGCCGGCTCCGGGCCCCAGCGGCCTGGCGACCAGCGTGCCGGCCGGGGTGGCCCGGGAACGCAGGGTGGTGAGCACCTCGTCGACCCAGGCCGTGTCCTGCGGGCCGGGGATGCCTTCGATCAGGTGGACCGTGGCGTGCATGCCGGTTCCTCTCGTCGGTCTCGGTTGCCGTCGACGATCGGCGTACGGGCAGGTCGGGACATCCGTGGCGGTACTGAGCCGGGTACGGATCCGCGATACTGCCGGGCGTGGACGCCACGCAGCCGTTCGTCGGTCGGCGGGCCGAGCTGGAGCTCCTCCTCGACCGGGTGGCGGCGGCGGCGGGGGGCCGCGGCGGGGTCGTCCTCGTGTCGGGTCCGGCCGGGATCGGCAAGACCCGGCTGGTCGAGGAGACGCTCGCCCGGCACGGCGGGACCGTCGCGGTCGGGCGCGGCGTCTGCTCCGACGACCGCGGGGCGCCGCCGCTGTGGCCGTGGGCGCGGGCTATGCGCGCGGTGAGCCGGGCGACCGGGAGTCCCGACCTGTCCGCCGTGCTGCAGGCGCCGTCCGGGTCCGGTCGAGCGGACCCGTCGACCGTTGCCGCGCAACGGTTCCGGCTGCTGACCGAGGCGACGGACTCGCTGCTGCGGGCGGCCGTCGAGCGCCCGGCCGCGCTGGTGCTGGAGGACCTGCACTGGGCGGATGCGGAGTCACTGGAGCTGCTCCGCCGGGTGGCGACGGAGGCCGGTACGGCGGCGCTGCTGGTGATAGGCACCCACCGGGACGCGCTGCCGGACGAGGTGGCCGCGGCCGTCGCGGACGTCCGGCGCAACCCGGCGGTGGCCGGGGTGGCGCTCGGACCGCTGTCCACAGTGGATGTCGGGGACTACCTGCGGGCGGTGGACGGGCCGACCGCCGGTGCCCGGGTGTCGGAGGTGTACCGCCGCACCGGTGGACTGCCGCTGCTGCTCGCCGCTGCGGCGTCCGATGTGGACGGCGCTGCCGAGGGCGACCTGCAGCTCGTCGTCGCCGGCCTGCTCGCCCGGCTGGCACCGGCCGAGCGCCAGGTGGTCGAGGTGCTCGCGCTGCTCGGCGCGCCGACGGATCCGGCCGTGCTCGCCGAGGTCTGCGGTGTGGATGCCGTCGCGGTCGCGGCCGGGCTGCGGGCCGGGCGCCGGGCCGGCCTGCTCGGCCGGGCGACCGAGGACGGTGTCCCGTTTGCGCACGCGTTGCTGCAGGACGGGGTCCGCAGGTCGGTGGAGGCGGCGACGGCGGCGGCCTGGCACCGGCGCGCGGCCGAGGTGCTCGCCGACCGGTCGGCGACCGACAGCGGGCTGGCCGGCGAGGTGGCCGCGCACTGGCGGCGGGCCGGCGCCGGGCCGGACACCGCCCGGCAGGCGGCGCACTTCGCCGTCCTGGCCGCCGAGCACGCCGAACGCGCGCTCGCCCTCGACGACGCGGTCCGGCACCTTCGGGACGCGGTCGAGTCGCTGCGGACCGCCGGCGCGGACGACGCGGAGACCGCCGGGTTGCTGGTCCGGCTCGCCACCGCCGAGTTCCTCGCCGGGCGGCTGGTGGACAGCCTGGCGCGGTGCGAGGCGGCGGCCGAGGCGGCCGAGCGGGCCGGCAGACCCGACCTCGTCGCCGCGGCCGCGCTGGTGGTCCGCGGGATCAGCAACGCGCCGGTCGCGGCCGTGGTGGAGCGGCTGTGCCGCACCGCGCTCGCCGCGGAGCTGCCCGACAACACCCGGGCCCGGGTGCTCGCCCAGCTGGCCAGCCTGACGGCGGACGCGGGCCGGCCGGCGGAGGCCGACGCCGAGGCCGCCGAGGCGCTGCGGATGGCGGAGGCGGCCGGCGACCCGGTGGCAGTGCTGGATGCGGTGCGGGCGCGGGAGATGACCCTGGCCGAGGGCGGCGACTCGGCGCCGGAGCGCCTGCGGCTGGGCCGGCTCGCGGTCGGCCGGGCGGAGCTGCTGGGGCAGCCGCTGGCGGCCGTGCTGGGCGCCGGCTGGCAGATCCGGGCGGCGTACGAGCTGGGTCGGCTGGACCTCGTCGAGGAGGCGTACGGGATCGTCGAACGGGCGGCGACGGCGTCCGGCCTGCCGCTCGCGCGGTGGCATCTGCTGCGCGCGCTGGCGAGCCGGGCCGCGTTGGAGGGCCGCTACCCCCGGGCGCGGGAGCTCAACCTGGCGGCGGCACAGCTGGCGGCCGGGTTGGGCGACCCGACGGGGATCGGGCTGGGCTACGCGCACGCCATGAGCGTCGCGACCATTCGCGGCGAGCCCGGCGACCTGCTCGACGGCACCACCGACATGCTGGCGTCGGTGCCGTCGATGCCGCTGGTCCGCGCGCAGCTGGCGAGCATGCTGCTGCTCCTCGACCAGCGCGAGGAGGCGTTCGGGCTCTACGAGGAGCTGCGGGCCGAGCTCGGCTCGATGGTGGCGGACCTGCGCTGGGGCCCCACCCTGTTCACCCTCGCCGACCTGGCCGTCGCCTTCGACGACCCGCCGACCGCGGACGCGCTGGCCGTCCACATGCGACCTTGGCGGGACTGTCCGGGCTCGGTCGGCACGCCCACCGTCTACTTCTCCGGGTCCCCGCTGCGCGACCTCGGCCGGCTGGCCGCCGTCGCCGGCCGGCTGGACGAGGCGGTGGAGCTGCTGCGCGAGGCCGTCCGCCGCAACCTCGCGCTGCGCGCCCGGCCGTATCGTGGCGCTGTCCCGGCTCGAGCTGGCCGCGACCCTGCACCGGACGGGCTCGCTGGCCGAGGCGGCGACCCTGGTCCGGCAGGCCGCGGACGACCTGCGCCGGCTGGAGATGCCCGGTCCGCTGCTGCGCGCCGACCGGCTGGCCGCGGCGATCGCGCGGGCGCGCGACGACGCCGACCCGCTCACCGCGCGCGAGCGCGAGGTCGCCGACCTCGTCGTCCGCGCGCTGAGCAACCGGGACATCGCCGCCCGGCTGGTGCTGTCGGAACGCACCGTGGAGAGCCACGTCCGCAGCATCCTGGCCAAGCTGGGCTGCGCGAACCGGGCCGAGCTGATCGCCCGCCGGCCGGCTGGCGGCTGAGCCCCCTGCGGCGCTTGTCCCGCACGGCGCCAGGCCCCAGGATGACACCGCAGTGCTCCCGAACACAGCGAGGTGTCCGATGCGCCGTCGTCTGGTCGCGCTCACCCTGGCCGCACTCGCCGGGTCCGTCCTCACCGGACCGGTCGCCGCGGCCGATCCGACGGCCACCTCGGGCCGGGGCGGTGGCGGGCCGGAGGGCGTCCGGTTCGCGACGTACAACGCCTCGCTCAACCGCAACACGGACGGCCAGCTGGTCCGGGACCTGTCCACTCCGGACAACGCGCAGGCCGGGGCGGTCGCCGAGATCATCCAGCGGACCCGGCCGGACGTGGTGCTGGTCAACGAGTTCGACTTCGACGCCGGGCGGGTCGCGCTCGGCCTGTTCCAGCGCAACTACCTGGGCGTCTCCCGCAACGGCTCGCGGCCGATCTGGTACCCGTTCGCGTACACGGCGCCCTCCAACACCGGCGTGCCGTCCGGGCTCGACCTGAACAACGACGGCAGCGTCGGCGGCCCGGACGACGCGTACGGGTTCGGCTTCTTCCCCGGCCAGTTCGGGATGGCGGTCTACTCCCGCTTCCCGATCCGCACCGAGGACGTCCGCACGTTCCAGCGGTTCCTGTGGAAGGACCTGCCCGGCGCGCGGCTGCCGGACGACCCGAGCACCCCGGCGCCCGCGGACTGGTTCACTCCGGAGGAGCTCGCCGCGGTTCGGCTGTCCAGCAAGTCGCACTGGGACCTGCCGGTCGAGATCGGCCCGCGGACCGTGCACTTCCTGGTCAGCCACCCGACGCCGCCGGTCTTCGACGGCCCGGAGGACCGGAACGGGCGGCGGAACGCCGACGAGATCCGGCTCTGGGACGACTACGTCACGCCCGGCGCCGCCGGCTACCTCTACGACGACGCCGGCCGGCGGGGCGGCCTGCGACCGGGCGCGGCCTTCGTGATCGCCGGGGACCAGAACTCCGACCCGAACGACGGCGACAGCATCCCCGGCGCGATCCAGCAGCTGCTCGACAACCCGCTGGTGCGCGACCCGTGGCCGACCAGCCGGGGCGCGGTCGAGCAGGCCCGGCTGCAGGGTGGGGTCAACCTCACCCACCGGACGCCGGCCCGCTACGACACCGCCGACTTCGCCGAGCCGCCGGGCAACCTGCGGGTCGACTACGTGCTGCCGCGCCGGTCCCTGCCGGTCCTCGGCTCGGGTGTGTTCTGGCCGACCACCGACGACCCGCTCTTCCGCCTGGTCGGCGTCTTCCCGTTCCCGACCTCCGACCACAAGCTCGTCTGGGTCGACCTGCGGCTGCGCGGCGACGGGTACGACTTCCTCGGCCAGGCGACCCTGCCGCCGGGGACGTCCTATCGCGACACGACCGTCGGCGGCCTGTCCGGGATCACCTACGACCCGCAGCGCCGCGTCTACTACGCCATCTCCGACGACCGCAGCCAGCTCGACCCGGCCCGCTTCTACACCCTGCGGCTCGACCTGCGCGGCGGGCTGTCGGACGGGGACGTGACGCTCCTCGACGTGACCACCCTGCTCGACGACGACGGCCAGCCGTTCGAGCCGCTCAGCCTCGACCCGGAAGGGATCGCGCTGACCCGCGACCGGCGGCTGGTGATCACCTCCGAGGGCGACGCCAGCAGGCTGATCGACCCGTTCGTGCGGACGTTCCGGCTCGACGGCCGGTCGGACGAGACCTTCGAGGTGCCGGCGGCGTACCGGCCAGACGCCGCGGGCACCCGCGGTGTCCGCACCAACCTCGGCTTCGAGAGCGCCGGCGTCACCCCGGACGGCCGGACCTTCTTCACCGGCACCGAGAACGCGCTCGTGCAGGACGGCCCGGCCGCCGCGGTCGGGGTCCCGAGCCCGTCCCGGCTGCTGCGCTACGACGCCCGGACCGGACGGCTGGAGCGGGAGTACCGCTACCTCACCGACCCGGTCGCCCAGCCGCCGGTCCCGCCGGACGCCTTCGCCGTCAACGGTCTGGTCGAGCTGCTGCCGCTCGGCGGCCGGAGCCTGCTGGCGATGGAGCGGTCCTTCTCCGTCGGTGTCGGCAACGCGGTCCGGATCTACCGGGTGACGCTGGACGGCGGCACGGCGCGCAAGAGCCTGCTGTTCGACCTCGCCGACCTGGGGATCACCCTCGACAACGTCGAGGGGATGACCTTCGGCCCGCGGCTGCCGGACGGCCGGCGGTCGCTGGTGCTGGTCAGCGACGACAACTTCAGCCCCACCCAGGTCACCCAGTTCCTCGCCTTCGCGGTCCCCGCCGGGTAGGCCGGCCGGGGCCGGGTCAGGCCTCGTCGGCAGGTCGGGAGTCCAGGAACCGGCGCAGCCACGCCTCGGTCGTGGCGACGTGGACGGTCGCCGCCGCCTCCGCCAGCGCCGGGTCGCGGTCCTGCAGCGCGCGCAGGATGTCGGCGTGCTGGGTGATGGTCCGCACCTTCGCGTCGGCTTCGATGATGCCCCGCCAGACGCGGGTGCGGCTGGTCCGGCTCGACACCCCGTTGAGCATCGACGCGAGCGTCTCGTTGCCGGCCGCCGCCGCCACGATCGCGTGGAACTCCTGGTCGAACTGCACCAGCTCGTCGTCCGAGCCGGCCTCCGTCATCATCCGCAGGCAGGCTTCCAGCCGGGCCAGGGTCTGCGCGTCGATGTACTGGGCCGCCAGCCGGGTGGCGGCCGGCTCCAGGATCCGGCGTACCTGGACCAGCTCGAGGGAGAAGTCCTCCTGCATGAGCTCGGCCGCCGCCCCGATGCCCTCCAGCAGCAGCTCGGGCCGCAGGCTGGTCACGAACGTGCCGTCGCCGCGGCGAACGTCCAGCACCCGGGCGGTGACGAGCGCGCGGACCGCTTCGCGGACCGTGTTGCGGGAGGAGCCGAGCTCGCCGGCCAGCTCCGCCTCCGGCGGCAGCCGCTGGCCGGGCACCAGCCGACCGAGCGCGATCATGTCGCGCATCCGCCGGATCGCCGCCTCCGTGCGGGGTGCTGCCACCTTTTCTCCTCCGTCAGGCGCTCGGGTGGTCGGCCTGAACCAGCCGGTGGCCATCCGCGCCCAGCGTGCCAGGTCGAGGACCGCTGGGTACCGCCCGGCCCGCGGGCTGGGTCGGCGATGCGACGGCCGAGCTGAGTCTAGACATAGGACGTCTGACGGGTCTACCGTCCGCTTGAGGCTCTCGTCACGGGGAACGAGGCGCTAGACACCCAACTAATGTCGCCAGGTCGCCGTGTCGTCGACGCGAGAGGAGCCGCGCGGTGCCCCCAGACCACACCCGCGGCGCTTCGCCGGCCCGCTCTGCCGCGGCGGCAGACCCGGCTCGCGCCGCCGGGCCGGCGCCGACCGGAGGCACCGAGCCGGCGCGCACCGGCGGCGACCCCAGCGCTGCCGGGCCGGGCGACGCGCCCGGTCGGTCCCCGACGCCCGGGCGCTACCGGGCGCTGCGTGCCGCGCTGCTGGTCATCCGGGTCGGACCGGCGCTGATCCTGGTCGCGCTCGTGGTCGCGATCTGGTCCGTGGCGCCGGTCTTCCTCAGCACCGGCAACCTCGGCAACGTCCTCGCCCAGACCGCGGTGATCGCTCTGCTCGCCATCGGGCAGTTGCTGGTCATCCTGACCCGCGGCATCGACCTGTCGGTGGGCTCCTCGATGGCGCTCGCCGCGGTGGTGGGCGCGCTCGTCTTCGACTCCGTCCAGTCCGGCTGGGTGGTCATCCTCGCCATGCTCGGCACCGGCCTTGCCGTCGGCGTCGTGAACGGCACGGGCTACGTCTGGGGACGGCTGCCGCACCCGTTCATCATCACGCTGGCGACGCTGAGCATCGCGCGCGGGCTCGCGCTGTGGCTGGCCGACGGGCAACCCGTCCAAGGTGTGCCGGAAGTCGTGCAGACGATCGGCGGCGACTCGATCGGCTGGCTGCCGTACTCGGCATTCCTGGTCGCCGGGGTGGCGATCCTGGTCGCGGTGCTGTTGACCAGGGTCGTCTGGGGCCGCTGGATCTACGCCGTGGGCGGCAACCCGGACGCCGCCCGCCGCACCGGCATCCCGGTCGACGCGGTGCTCATCTCCGTCTACGTCCTCAGTGGACTGATGGCCGGTATCGCGGCGATCGTCACCTCGGGCCGGCTCAACGCCGGCTCCCCGACCTCCGGGCAGCTCGCCGAGCTGGACTGCATCGCCGCCGTCGTGATCGGCGGCGCGAGCTTCCTCGGCGGCCGCGGCTCGGTCGCGAACGCGCTCGTCGGCGCCCTGATGATCGGCGTCATCCGGAACGGCATGAACCTGCTCGACGTCGACGCGTTCCTGCAGCCGATCGTGATCGGGGTCGTCATCGTCCTCGCGGTCGAGTCGGACGTGCTGCGCGGCCGGCTCGAGAACCGGGTCCGGGTGCTCCAGGCGGCGCGGGCATGACCGGCGCCCGGCCGGTGCCCGCACTGGCCGTCCGTGGCGCGACCAAGCGCTTCGGTGCGGTGCTCGCGCTCGACGGGGTGGACGTCGAGGTGCACGCCGGCCAGGTGCTGGCGCTCCTCGGCGACAACGGTGCGGGGAAGTCGACGCTGATCAAGTGCCTGAGCGGGGTGCACCGGCTCGACTCGGGTGTGATCGAGATGGACGGCCGTCCGGTGTCGCTGGGCTCGCCGGCCGCGGCCCGGTCCGCCGGGATCGAGACCGTCTACCAGGACCTCGCGCTCTTCGACAACCTCGACCCGGCCGCGAACTTCTACGCCGGTCGGGAGCTGGCCGGGCCGCGCTGGCTGCCGCGGGGGCTCCGGTTCCTGCGCCGCGGGGCGATGGCCGACGCCACCGCGGACCTGCTGCGCCGACTGCAGGTCGGGCTGCCGGACGGGGACTCCGCGGTGGGGTTGATGTCCGGCGGCCAGCGGCAGGCGATCGCGGTGGCCCGGGCGGCCGCGTTCGCGTCCAGGGTGGTCGTGCTGGACGAGCCGACGGCCGCGCTCGGGGTCCGCGAGTCCCGCCGGGTGCTCGACCTGATCACCCGGCTGCGGGACGACGGCCACGCCGTGCTCGTCGTGTCGCACGCGATGGACCACGTCATGGAGATCGCCGATCGGGCGGTCGTGCTGCGGCGCGGCCGGAAGGTCGGCGAGGAGGTGCCGCGGCCGCACAACCGGGGCCGCATCGTCTCGCTGATCGTCGGAGGTGACGGCTGACCCGAGGCAGCACGCAGCATCGTCCACGCACCTCGCTACAAAGGATGGGAAGTCATGAGCGCAGTGAGGCGGCTGGCTGTCGTCGCCACCGGGTTGGTCCTGGCGACCTCCGCGCTGCGGCGGGGACTCCACCGAGCAGCCCGCGTCCGGCGGCTCCACGGAGCCCATGAAGGTCGGGTTCATCACCAAGTTCCCGGTGGACTTCTACGACACCATGGTCGACGCCGTGAAGACCTGGGACGAGGCGCACCCCGATGTCGAGGTCGTCTTCGGCCAGGGCAAGAGCGGCACCGACGACGAGGGTGAGATCGCCGCCATCCAGTCGATGGTGTCGAAGGGCGTGAAGGCCATCGCCATCACACCGACCAGCCCGAACGTCCAGGCGGAGTTGCAGAAGGCGGTGGACAAGGGGATCAAGGTCGTCCTGGTCGACAACGACATCCCCGGCTGGAGCGGCAAGTCCTCGGTCGTCGCGACGGACAACCTGGCCGGGGGGAAGCTGGCCGGCAAGTGGCTCGCCGAGAACCTCGAGCCCGGCAGCAAGATCGGTGTGCTGCAGGGGGTGCTGGGCGCGCCGTCGCTGGAAGACCGGGTCACCGGCATGCAGCAGGGACTCGGCTCGGCGGCCGAGGTCGTCGCCAAGCTGCCCACCGACTGCGACCAGACCAAGGGTCTCAACGCGGCGCAGGACATCCTCACCCGGCACCCCGACATCACCGCGATCTACGGTGCCTGCGGACCGCCGATCCTCGGCGCGCTGCAGGCCATCAAGAGCGCCGGCAAGAAGCCCGGCCAGCTCGTCGTCGTCGGCTTCGACGCCTCCCCCGGCGAGGTGGCGGCGATCGTGTCCGGCGAGCAGAGCGGCTCGGTCGCCCAGTTCCCGGCCAAGATGGGATCGATGGGCATCGAGGCGGCGGTGAACGCGGCCAAGGGTCAGCAGGTACCGGCCTCCATCGACACCGGCACCGAGATGGTGACCAAGGACAACGCCAGCAAGTTCCAGTGAGGCGCGGGTCGTCCGATTCCTAGGAGCGCCATGACCCGGATCCTCGGCCTCGACGTGGTCGACGTGAGGTTCCCGACCTCCCGCGACCGTGCCGGCTCCGACGCCATGAACCCGGACCCCGACTACTCGGCCGCGTACCTGGTGCTGCGGACGGAGGACCCGGAGCTGGCCGGCTACTCGCTGGTCTTCACCACCGGCCGCGGCAACGAGGTGGCCTGCGCGGCGCTGCGCGCGCTGAGGCCGTTCGTGGTCGGGCGGGACGTGTCGGCGTTGCTCGCCGGCCTGGGCGACTTCGGTCGGGAGCTCACCTCGGACGGGCAGCTGCGCTGGCTGGGCCCGGAGAAGGGGGTGATGCACATGGCGATCGGGGGCGTGCTGAACGCGGCCTGGGACCTGCGCGCCCGGCGCGACGGGAAGCCGCTCTGGCAGGTCCTCGTCGAGCTGAGCCCGGAGGAGATGGTCGAGCTCGTCGACTTCAGCTACCTCGACGACGTCCTGCCCCCGGACCGGGCGCTGGACCTGCTCCGGTCCATGGTGGACGGCAGGGCCGACCGGGTCCGGACCGTGCTCGCCGAGGGCCTGCCCGCCTACACCACGTCGGCGGGATGGCTCGGCTACGACGACGGCAAGGTGGACCGTCTCGTCCGGGAGGCGGTGGCGGCCGGGTTCGGCACGGTCAAGCTCAAGATCGGCCGGGACCTGGAGGACGACCTGCGCCGGCTCAAGGTCGCCCGGGCCGCGGCCGGGGAGGGGGTCCAGATCGCGCTGGACGCCAACCAGCGCTGGGGCACGGCGCAGGCGATCGGCTGGATCCGGAGGCTGGCGGAGTTCGACCCGTACTGGGTGGAGGAGCCCACCTCGCCGGACGACGTGCTGGCCCACCGGGCGATCCGGGCCGCCGTCGCGCCGATCCGGATCGCCACCGGCGAGCACGTGCAGAACCGGGTCGTCTTCAAGCAGCTGCTGCAGGCGGACGCGATCGACATCGTGCAGATCGACGCGTGCCGGGTGGGCGGGGTCAACGAGAACCTGGCGATCCTGCTGCTGGCGGCGCACTTCGGGGTCCCCGTCTGCCCGCACGCCGGCGGTGTCGGCCTGTGCGAGATGGTGCAGCACCTGGCGATCCTCGACTACGTCGCGGTCAGCGGCACCCGGCAGGGCCGGGTGGTGGAGTACGTCGACCACCTGCACGAGCACTTCGCCGAGCCGGTCCGGGTGCGGGACGGGCGCTACCGCGCCCCGCTCGGGCCGGGCGGCGGGGGGCGCCTGCTGGACGACTCGGTCCGGCGGTTCGCGTTCCCCGGCGGTCCCGAGTGGACGGTCGGGTAGCGGGCGTGCGTACCGACGCGCACCAGCACGTCTGGGACCTCGCGGTGCGGGACCAGCCGTGGATCGCCGGGGAGGCCATGCGACCGCTGCGCCGGAGCTTCGGGCTCGACGAGCTGGCGCTCGAAGCGGCCGGCTCCGGTGTCTCCCGTACGGTGCTGGTGCAGACGGTGGCCGAGGTGGCGGAGACCCGCGAACTGCTCGCCCTGGCGGCGCTGGAGCCGCTGGTCGCCGGTGTCGTCGGCTGGGTCGACCTGACCGATCCGGCGGTGGACGAGCACCTCGATGCGCTGCGGGCCGGACCGGGTGGTGAGCTGCTCGTGGGCGTGCGCCACCTGGCGCAGGACGAGCCGGACCCGGACTGGCTGGCCGGCGCGGCGGTCACCGCCGGGTTGCGCCGGCTGGCGGCGGCCGGGCTGTGCTACGACCTGCTGACCCGGCCGGCCCAGCTGCCGGCCGCGATCCGGGCCGTCGACCGGGTGCCCGAGCTGAGCTTCGTCGTCGACCACCTGTCCAAACCAGACATCGCCGGTCGGGGTTGGGAGCCCTGGGCCGGCGGGCTGGCCGATCTCGCCCGGCGCGACAACGTCGCCTGCAAGCTGTCCGGGATGGTCACCCAGGCATCCTGGACCGACTGGACCAGCGAGGATCTGAGACCCTATGCGGAGCACGTGCTGGGCGCGTTCGGGCCGGCGCGGGTGATGTTCGGCTCGGACTGGCCGGTCTGCACGCTGGCCGCGTCCTACCGGGAGGTGGTCGAGGTGGCCGCAGATCTCACCAGCCACCTCGACCCGGCGGAGGCGGCGCAGGTGTTCGGGGGAACCGCGACCCGGGTGTACAGGCTGGTCCGTCCGGGCGGGAGGGAGGCCGGCAGTGCTGGTACGGCTCGCCTACGGTGACGGCGACCTGACCGTCGACCTCCCGGCGGAGCGGACCTTCGTGGTGACCCCGCGGGCCGCCCCGGCCGTGCCCGACCCGGCAGGCTCGGTCCGGGCGGCGCTGCGCGCTCCGACGGCCGGTGCCCCGCTGCGCGAGCGGGTCCGGCGTGGGCAGACGGTCGCGATCTCGATGTGCGACGGCACCCGGCCGCAGCCCCGGCGGGTGATGATCCCGGCCGTGCTGGACGAGCTGGCCGGGCTCGTCCGGGACGAGGACGTCGTGCTGCTGGTGGCCACCGGCACCCACCGCGGCAACACGGACGCCGAGCTGCGGGCCATGCTCGGCGACGAGCTGGTGGACCGGGTCCGGGTGGTCAACCACGACGCCCGGGACGAGCGCAGCCTGCGCTACCTGGGAAGGCTCGGTCGGGACGTCCCGGTCTGGCTGGACCGGGAGTGGGTCGACGCCGACGTGCGCATCACCACCGGCTTCGTCGAGCCGCACTTCTTCGCCGGCTTCAGCGGAGGCCCGAAGCTGGTCGCGCCCGGCCTCGCCGGTCTGGAGACGGTGCTGACACTGCACGATGCGAGGCGGATCGGCGACCCACTCGCCACCTGGGGCGTCACGGTCGGCAACCCGGTGCACGACGACGTCCGCGCGATCGCCGCGGCGACCGGGGTCGACTTCGGCGTCGATGTGATCCTCAACCGCGGGAAGGAGATCGCCGGGGTCTTCGCCGGTGACCTGCTGCCGGCCCACGCGGCCGCCTGCGAGGCGGCGCGGTCGCTGGCGATGTGCCCGGTGCCGTCGACCTTCGACGTGGTGGTGACCACCAACTCCGGCTACCCGCTGGACCAGAACCTCTACCAGTCGGTGAAGGGGATGTCCGCCGGGGCGGCCGTCGTCACGCCGGGCGGGACCCTGGTCTGCGCCGCCGAGTGCCGGGACGGCTTCCCGGACCACGGGTCGTACCGGACCGTGCTGGGCTCCGCGCCGTCCATGGCGGCGCTGAACGCCGAGATCTGCAGCCGCGCGGTGACGGTCCCCGACCAGTGGCAGGTCCAGGTGCAGGCACGGGTGCAGAGCAGGGCGCGGGTGCTCGTCTACACGGACGGCCTCACGGCGGCCGAGCTCGCGGAGGCGCACCTGGAGCGGACGGGGGACGTCGCCGCGACCGTGCGGGCCGCGCTCGACGCCGCCGGCCCGGCGGCGCGGGTCTGCGTGCTCCCGGAGGGCCCGCAGACGATCCCGTACCTTCCGGCCTGACCGTCCACGAGGGAGGACGATGCGACTGCTGCGGCTGGGCGAGCCGGGCCGGGAGGTGCCCGCGGTGCTCGACCGGGACGGCCGCCTGCTGGACCTGTCCGCCGTGGTGTCCGATGTGGACGGCCGGCTGCTCGGCGGCGGGCTCGATCGGGTGTCCGACGCGGTGGCCTCGGGATCGCTCCCGCCGGTGGCCGACACCCGTGCCCGGGTCGGGCCGCCGGTCACCGGCATCGGCAAGATCGTCTGTGTCGGGCTGAACTACGCGGACCATGCCGCGGAGACCGGCGTCCCGGCGCCGGCCGAGCCGATCCTGTTCCTCAAGGCCCCGGACACGGTCGTCGGCCCGTACGACGACGTGCTCGTCCCGCACGGCAGCACCCGGACGGACTGGGAGGTCGAGCTCGCGGTGGTGCTCGGCGGTACGGCCCGCTATCTCACCTCACCGGACGAGGCCGCCGACCTCGTCGCCGGGTACGCGATCTCGAACGACGTCTCCGAGCGCGAGTTCCAGCTCGATCGGGGCGGCCAGTGGGACAAGGGAAAGAGCTGCGAGACCTTCAACCCGCTCGGTCCCTGGCTGGTCACCGCGGACGAGGTGGCCGACCCGCAGGCGCTCGGCCTGCGGCTGCGGGTGAACGGGGAGCCGCGCCAGGACGGGTCCACCCGGGACATGATCTTCGGTGTGCACCACCTGGTCTGGTACATCAGCCAGTTCATGGTGCTGCGACCGGGCGACGTCATCAACACCGGGACGCCCGCCGGTGTCGCACTGGGACGGTCCGACCTGGCGTACCTGAAGGTCGGTGACGTCCTCGAGGCGGAGATCGACGGGCTCGGCCGGCAGCGCCAGCGGATGGGATGGCGGCCATGACAGCGACCGACCTCACCGGGCACCGGATCCTCGTCACCGGCGGCGGGTCCGGCATCGGGCTCGCCGTGGCGCGGACGGCGGTGCAGCGCGGGGCGTCGGTCGCGGTGCTGGATCTCGAGCCGACCGGTCTGCCGTCCACTGTGGACGGCGTGCGGGGCGACGTCGGGGACGACGCCTCGACGCAGGAGGCGGTCCGGCGCGCCGTGGCCGGGCTGGGGGGACTCGACGTCCTGGTCAACAACGCCGGCATCGGGGCGGTCGGGACCGTCGAGGAGGGCCCGATCGAGGACTGGCGCCGCGTCTTCGAGGTGAACGTGCTGGGCATCGTCCGGACCAGCCGGGCCGCCCTGCCGCACCTGCGCCGGTCGCCGCAGCCCGCGATCGTCAACACCTGCTCGATCGCGGCCACCGCCGGCCTGCCCCGCCGCGCGCTCTACAGCGCGAGCAAGGGCGCGGTGCTGGCCCTCACCCTCGCGATGGCCGCCGACCACGTCGCGGAGGGGATCCGGGTGTGCTGCGTCAACCCGGGTACGGTCGACACCCCGTGGGTCGGCCGGCTGCTGGAGCGGGCCGAGGACCCGGCGGCCGAGCGGCGGGCCCTGGAGCGGCGCCAGCCCACCGGCCGGCTGGTCAGCGCCGACGAGGTGGCCGCCGCGATCCTCTACCTGGCGTCGCCGGCGGCGGGTTCCACGACCGGCGTGGCGCTGCCCGTCGACGGGGGGATGGCCGGTCTGCGGCTCCCGCCGGCCGGCTAGGGCTCTTGCCCGGCGGACCCGGTCCGGTCCAGGCTGAGCGGGTGGCGGGACGGCTGGACACCCTCGACCTGGACCAGAAGCTGAAGCGGGCTCAGGAGGCCGAGCGGCTCAGCGCGGCGCAGACCCGGCTGGTCTGGCTGCGGCTCTCGCTCGGCGGGCAGGTCGGCGCCGAGCCCGCGATCGGCCCGGCGGTGTGCGTGGTCTTCGAGGGCTGGGACGCCTCCGGCAAGGGCGGCTGCATCAAGCGGCTGGTCGCCCCGCTGGATCCGCGGCACGTCCGGGTGGCCTCGTTCGCCGCGCCGACGTACGACGAGAAGCGGCACCACTTCCTCTGGCGCTTCTGGCCGGCCCTGCCCGGCTGGGGCGGGATGGCGGTGCTGGACCGGTCCTGGTACGGGCGGGTCCTGGTCGAGCGGGTCGAGGGGTTCGCCGCCGAGGAGCAGTGGCGGCGGGCGTACGACGAGATCGTCGAGTTCGAGCGGACCCTGGTCGCCGAGGGGATGATCCTGGTCAAGTTCTGGCTGCACCTGTCCGAGCAGGAGCAGCTGCGCCGCTTCGAGCGGCGCCGGCAGGACCCGCTGAAGCAGTGGAAGCTCACCGACGAGGACTGGCGCAACCGCGAGCAGCGCGCCGCGTACGAGGGCGCCGTCGAGGAGATGCTCGACCGCACCGACTCCCCGTTCGCGCCGTGGTCGCTGGTCGAGGGCGACAGCAAGCGGTGGGCCCGGGTCAAGGTGGTCGAGACGGTCATCGAGGCGATCGAGCGCGGCCTGCGGGAGCGGGGGTTGGCCGTACCGCCGCAGCCGCCCGGCCTGGAGAAGCGCGCCGGCACCTGGTGACCCGGCACGTACCGCTCCGGCACGACCGGAGCCGCGACCTGCTCGCGCGCCTCCACACCCGCGGCGAGTGACGAGTTGGATCACCGAGTGAGGAGTTGGATCACCGAGTGAGACGTTGTAGCTGCTCACTCGGTGATCCAACCTCTCACTCGCCGACCGCGGCCCTGGCGGAGGGCTCGGGATAGCGTGGGGTGGTGGGTGCGGAGGGAGGTCCGATGGGCGGCGTCGAGCTGGGGGAGCGGTGGGTCCCGGTGGCCCGGTCGGACGCGGTGACCACGACGCCACAGGCGGTGGACGTGGAGGGCCGGTCGTTCGTCGCCGTCCGGCTGCGGCCGGACGGACCGGCGGAGCTGCTCGCCCAGCACTGTCCACACCGGCTGGTCCCGCTCAGCGCCGCCACCGTGGTCGACGGCCGGCTGCGCTGCGCGTACCACGGCTGGGAGTTCGGCCCGGACGGGTCCTGCGCGGTGCTTCCGTCTCTCGGGGAGAACGCCAACATCCCGCCCAAGGCGCACCTTGCCGCCGCTCCCCGGGCCCGCGAGGCCGACGGGCGGCTGTGGGCCTGCGCCAGCGACCTTCCCGCGGCCGCGCTCCCGGACTGGACCGGTGTGCTGACCAACGAGGACCCGCGGCTGCGCCGGGCCTGGCACCCGGCGGCACTCGCGGACGAGCTCGACGAGCGGCCGACGCCGGTACGGCTGGTCGGTGCCGAGTGGACTGTCCGGCGGGTCGACGGGACGGTGCTGGTCGAGCCCGAGCCGTACGGCGTGACCGAGAAGTGGGGCCTGGTCTGGCTGGCGCCCGAGCGTCCGGTCACCGAGCTGTTCACCGACCCGGACGCCGAGGACGCCGACTACGTGGGGGCGTGGCTGCGGCCGGCCCGGACGAGGACCCACGCCGGCTTCGCGGCGGACAACTTCCTGGACGTGGCGCACTTCCCGTTCATCCATACCGGGACGTTCGGTGCGAGCGCCGACAAGGTGGTGCGACCGGCGGAGGTCGAGCCGGCGCCGGACGGCTTCCGCAGCTCCCAGGAGCAGTGGTTCGACAACCCGGAGGACCGGGGTGTGGCCGAGGGCCTGCGTCCGGTCCGGCAGCGTCGCCGGGCCACCTTCGTCTACCGGGCGCCGTTCCAGATGCTGCTGCGGCTGGAGGAGGTCGAGGCGGGCTCGGTCAAGACGATCCTCTTCTTCGCCCAGCCGGAGACCGCGACCAGCACCCGGCTCTACACCAAGATGCTCTTCCACGGGATCGACGGGCAGGAGCGGCCGGGACCCGGGATCGTCGCCCGTGAGGTGGACTTCGAGGAGCGGGTGCTCGCCGAGGACCTCGCGCTGCAGGACGTCGTGACCACGCCGGGCCTGCCGCTGCAGACCCAGACCGAGCTGCACGTGAAGGCCGACCGGCTCGGCGTGGCGCTGCGCCGCGAGCTGGCACGCTTCCTGGACCGCGCTGCCCGGGGGTGACCGCCGTGCCTGGGTATGCCACGGTGGACGGGGACCATCGGCACCGGGAGGCGTGATGGGCAAGGACGTCGACCACACCGAGTTCAGCCGCGAGGACCGCACCCGCTACCGGCTGAAGGTGCGCCGGTGCCTGGACGTCTTCGAGCGGATGCTGGCGCAGTCGCAGTTCGACTTCGAGCGGCCGATGACCGGCGTCGAGATCGAGCTCAACCTCGTCGACGAGAAGGGCGACCCGGCGCTGCGCAACGCCGAGGTCCTCGACGCCGTCTCGCACGCGGACTTCCAGACGGAGCTGGGCCAGTTCAACGTCGAGATCAACGTGCAGCCGCGGACCCTCGCCGGCGACGCCGCGGTCGAGCTGGAGCAGAGCGTCCGGGACACGCTCAACCACGCGGAGGAGAAGGCCCGCACGACGGGCAGTCACATGGTGATGGTCGGCATCCTGCCGACGCTGACGGACAAGCAGCTCAACGCCGAGAGCCTCTCGCACAACCCGCGGTACGCGCTGCTCAACGACCAGATCTTCGCCGCCCGCGGCGAGGACCTGCACATCACCATCGACGGCGTGCAGCGACTGTCCACCACGGCCGACACGGTCGCCCCGGAGGCGGCCTGCACCAGCGTGCAGTTCCACCTGCAGGTGAGCCCGTCGGCGTTCCCCCGGTTCTGGAACGCGGCGCAGACGGTCGCCGGGGTGCAGATCGCGCTGGGCGCCAACTCGCCGTTCTTCCTCGGCAAGGAGCTGTGGCGGGAGACCCGGATCCCGCTGTTCGAGCAGGCCACCGACACCCGGTCGGAGGAGCTGAAGGCGCAGGGCGTGCGGCCGCGGGTGTGGTTCGGGGAGCGGTGGATCACCTCCATCTTCGACCTGTTCGAGGAGAACGTCCGCTACTTCCCGGCACTGCTCCCGCTGTGCGAGACCGAGGACCCGGTGGAGGTGCTCGACCGCGGCGACGTACCGCAGCTGCACGAGCTGCGGCTGCACAACGGCACCGTCTACCGCTGGAACAGGCCGGTCTACGACGTGGTGCGCGGCAAGCCGCACCTGCGGGTGGAGAACCGGGTGCTGCCGGCCGGACCGACCGTCGTGGACATCATGGCCAACGGCGCGTTCTACTACGGGATCGTCCGGGCGCTCGCCGACGACGACCGGCCACTGTGGAGCCAGATGTCCTTCGCCGCGGCCGAGGAGAACTTCCACAGCTGCGCCCGGCACGGCCTGGAGGCGCAGGTCTACTGGCCGGGTGCCGGGCAGCTGCCGGTGACCGAGCTGGTGCTGCGCCGGCTGCTGCCGATGGCGGCCGAGGGCCTGGACCGGTGGGAGGTGTCGCCGGCGGTCCGCGACCGGCTGCTCGGCATCATCGAGCAGCGCTGCCTCACCGGCCGCAACGGCGCCTCCTGGCAGACGACCACCTTCCACCGCCTCTACGACGAGACCACCCTCGACCGGCACGACGTGCTGCGCCGGATGACGCAGGAGTACATCGAGCACATGCACACCAACGCGCCGGTCCACACCTGGCCGATGTAGCCACGGCCGTGGCAGCGGTCCGCTCACCCACCCGGCGGTCACCGCGGTGAACTCCCCCCTGCGCACGGCGCGGCTGGAGCTGCGGCCGTCGGAGCCGGCGCACGCCGAGGCGCTTGCCCTGGCGCTCGCGGATCCGGCGCTGCACGAGCACATCGGCGGAGCGCCGAGCACGGTGGACGAATGGCGCGACCGGCTGGAGCAGTGGGCGGCGCGGCGGTCGCCGGACGGCGCCGAGGCCTGGCTCAACTGGGTCGTCGCGGAGCGGCCCGGCGGCACCGTCGTCGGCTGGGTGCAGGCGACGGTCGTCGGTCCGAGCGCCGACATCGCCTACGTGATCGGCACGCCCTGGCAGGGCGCTGGCTACGCGACGGAGGCGGCTCGGGCGCTGCTCGACCACCTCGCCACGGCCGGCGTACGCGAGATCCGTGCGTACATCGCCCCGGCGAACGCGGCCTCGGCCAGCGTCGCCCGACGCCTCGGGCTGAGCAGCGACGGCGCCGAGCTCGACGGCGAGCTGCGCTGGTCCCGCCGGCTCTAGAGAACGACCACGGAACGCAGCACGTCCCCGCGGCCCATCGCGGCGAACGCGTCCTCGACCTGCTCGAGCCCGATCGTCTCGGAGACGAACGCGTCGAGGTCGAGGCGGCCCTGCCGGTAGAGGTCGATCAGCATCGGGAAGTCCCGCGACGGCAGGCAGTCGCCGTACCAGGAGGACTTCAGCGCGCCGCCGCGGCTGAAGACGTCGAGCAACGGCATCTCCAACCGCATCTGCGGTGTCGGCACCCCGACGAGCACCACGGTGCCGGCGAGGTCACGGGCGTAGAAGGCCTGCTGGTACGTCTCCGGCAGGCCGACCGCCTCGATGCACACGTCCGCGCCGTAGCCGTCGGTGGCCGCGCGGACCGCCTCCACCGGGTCCTCCACCCGGGAGTTGACCGCGTGTGTCGCGCCGAGTCGACGCGCCCCGCCCAGCTTCCGCCGGTCCACGTCGACGGCGACGATCGTGCGCGCGCCGGCGAGCCGTGCGCCGACGACCGCCGCCGTGCCGACGCCGCCGCAGCCGAAGACGGCGACCGTGTCGCCGCGGCTGACCCCACCGGTGTTGATCGCCGCGCCGATCCCGGCCATCACACCGCAGCCGAGCAGCCCCGCCGCCGTCGCCGGCGCCGCCGGGTCGACCTTCGTGCACTGCGCGGCCGCGACCAGCGTCTTCTCGGCGAGAGCGCCGATCCCCAGCGCGGGGGTCAGGACGGTGCCGTCGGTGAGCGTCATCCGCTGGGTCGCGTTGTGGGTGGCGAAGCAGTACCAGGGACGGCCGCGGGCGCAGGCGCGGCAGCTGCCGCAGACGGCGCGCCAGTTCAGGATCACGAAGTCCCCCGGCGCGACGTCGGTGACGCCGGCGCCGACCGTGCTGACCCGCCCGGCCGCCTCGTGCCCGAGCAGGAACGGGTAGTCGTCGGAGATCCCGCCCTCCCGGTAGTGCAGATCGGTGTGGCAGACGCCGCACGCCTCGACGTCGACGACCGCCTCGCCCGGGCCGGGATCCGGCACCAGCACCGTCTCGATCCCGACCGGCTCGCCCCGGCCCCGCGACACCACCGCACGCACCTCGACCGCCATGTCGCCTCCCGCCGTCGGGTCCCGACCTGGAATCGTACGGATCCGCAGCCGGCTGCGGAGATCGCGCCGGTGCCCCGGTCACCGCGCCCTGCGCCCGTGTCCCGGCGCCCTGCGCCCGTGTCCCGGCGCGCCGTGCGAGAGTTCGGGCCGTGACCGGTCCGGTGGCGTTCGTCCTCGGCGGCGGTGGACTGCTCGGGGCGCACGAGGTCGGCATGCTGCGCGCGGTGCTGGAGGCCGGGGTGGTCCCGGATCTCGTCGTCGGCACCTCCGTCGGAGCGGTGAACGGCGCGGTGGTGGCGGCGGAGCCGACCGGCGTCGCGGTGGACCGGCTGGCCGCGCTGTGGCGCGACCTGGACTCGAGCGGCCTGTTCGCCGGGTCCCTGCTCGGGCAGCTCCGGACGCTGGCGCGGACCCGGACGAGCCTGCACAGCGAGGAGCCGCTGCGCGCGCTGCTCGACGAGCACCTGCCGGTCCGGACGTTCGGCGAGCTGGTGGTGCCCTTCCAGTGCGTCGCGGCGAGCATCGAGCGGGCGGCGGAACACTGGTTCAGCGCCGGCTCGCTGACCGACGCGGTGCTCGCCTCCTGCGCGGTGCCGGGCCTGCTGCCGCCGGCGGAGGTCGACGGCGAGACGTACCTCGACGGCGGCCTGGTGCACAGCATCCCGATCGGCCGTGCGGTGGCCCTCGGCGCCCGAACGCTGTACGTCATGCAGGTGGGCCGGATCGAGCGCCCGCTCAGCCCGCCGCAGCGGCCGTGGGAGGTGGGGCTGGTCGCGTTCGAGATCGCCCGGCGGCACCGGTTCGCCACCGACATGGCGTCGCTGCCCGCCGGCGCCACGGCGCACCTGCTGCCGACCGGCGTCGAGGGCCCCGACCTGCGCACCCAGCTGCGGTACCGGGACACCGCCGCGATCGGTGACCGGATCGACAGGTCGTACGCCGCCACCGCCGCATACCTGAAGGACCTGCCCCGGTGAGCCGGCCGCTGCCGCCGCCGCTGGTCCGCCGGGTGGTCACCGTGCCGCTCGCGCTCGCCGCGCTGCCCGTCCTGCTCGTCACGCTGCCGTTCTGGCTGATCCTGGCCGCCGCGACGTCGCCGTTCCTGCCCGGGCGGCTGCGGCCGCTGCGGCTGCTGTGGTTCGCGATCGTCTGGGTGGCCTGCGAGTGGGCGTGCCTCGCCGCGCTCGGCTGGATGTGGCTGCGGGCCGGCTTCGGGCGCCGGCTCGGCGAGCCGCGGTGGCAGCAGGCGCACATCCGGCTGCTCGGCTGGATGCTGGATCGGGTGTACGCGACCGCCCGGCGGACGTTCCGGCTGCGGATCGTCGGCACCGGACCGGGCGGGCCGCTCCCGCGCGACCGCCCGCTGCTCGTGCTGTGCCGGCACGCCGGACCCGGCGACTCGCTGCTGCTGGTCCGGATGCTGGTCACCGTCGCCGCGCTGCGGCCGCGGATCGTGCTCAAGGACGCGCTGCAGCTCGACCCGACGATCGACGTGCTGCTGAACCGGCTGCCGAGCCGCTTCATCACCCCGCGGCCGGGCGTCGCCGAGCACGTCGAGGCCGCGATCGGCGTCGTTGGCGCGGGACGCCGTCCCGGGCGACGCGGTGGTGATCTTTCCCGAAGGCGGCAACTTCACCGAGACCCGCCGGACCCGGGCCATCGCGCGGCTCCGCCGGATGGGACACGAGGACGAGGCGGCGAAGGCCGAGCGGATGCGGTACGTGCTGGCGCCGCGACCGGGCGGCACGCTGGCCGCCATGGCGGCCGCGCCGACCGCGGACGTCGTGCTGGTCGCGCACGAGGGCCTGGAGGACCTCTCCACCGTCGGCGACCTGTGGCGGGGCCTGCCGATGGACGACGTGGTCGAGGCGCGCTGGTGGCTCGTGCCGTCGGCGGAGCTGCCCCGCTCGCTGGACATCGATGCGCAGGTCGACTGGCTCTTCGCCTGGTGGGCCAGGCTGGACGGCTGGATCGCCGAGCGGCGGGCCGCCGCCGGTCACGACCTCGGACGGGAGGCGTCGGGGGTCAGATATCGCCGCTGAAGGTGTCGCAGGAGCGTGGGTCGCCGGACTCGTACCCGGTGGTGAACCACCTCTGCCGCTGCTCGGCCGAGCCGTGCGTCCACGACTCCGGGTCGACCCGGCCCTGTGACCGCGCCTGGATGCGGTCGTCGCCGACCGCCGCGGCCGCGTCGAGCGCCACCTGGATCTCCCGCTCGGTCGGCGGCTTGATCAGCGGGCGGCCCTGCGCGTCGGTGGTGCTGCTCGCGTTCCGCGTCCAGACCCCCGCGTAGCAGTCCGCCTGCAGCTCCAGCCGGACGGAGGCGCTCTCCGGGCCGCTCTGCCCGCCGGCGCGGCCGACCCGGTCCGAGGTGCCGAGCAGGTTCTGCACGTGGTGGCCGTACTCGTGCGCGACCACGTACGCCTGCGCCAGCGGCCCGCCCTGCGCGCCGAAGCGCGTGCTGAGCTCGTCGAAGAAGCCGAGGTCCATGTAGACCCGGCCGTCCGCGGGGCAGTAGAACGGCCCGACCGCGGAGGTGGCGTTGCCGCATCCGGTCCGCACGCCGCCGGAGAAGATGATCGTCTGCGCGGGCTGGTAGCCGCCGTTGGACGAGCCGAAGGCGCGCTGCCAGTAGGACTGGACGCTGTTGACGTAGCCGACGATCCGGCAGTCGTCGCGGGCGTTGGCGTCCGCACCGGTACGGCAGCTGCTGGCGAGCTCCTGGGCCGAGACGGCGCCGGTCTGGCCCGGCTGCAGCGGGCTCTGCACGCCGCCGCCGCCGCCGTCGCTGCCGCCGAGCAGGCTGACGACCAGGAAGATGAGCACCCCGACGATGCCGAGCCCGCCGCCGCCGATCGCGATCCCGCCGCCCGGGAAGCCGCCGCCTCCGCCGCGCTGGTCGCCGACCTGGGAGGTGTCGAGGCTGGCGTCGTCGTTGAACGTCACGGCCGGGATGTTCCCGCAGCGGGCGACCCCGACACCATTCGGCGACCTCCCGCCCCTCCCCGTGATCTTGCGCTTACCGGCAACTCCTGCCCGATATGTCCGAATCTAGACCCGGGCAAGTGCAAGATCACGGGAGTGGTACGGGGGTGGGGCGCCGGCAGTGCAGGGTGCCGTCCGGGCGTACCGAGTCGACGAAGCCACCGGCGGCGCCGAGGCCGAGCAGGTTCTCGCGGATCGTGGGCGTCCTGGGGTCGAGGTGCTCCGGGATCGTGGGGCGGGGCTCGGACCAGCGCCGGCGGGCGGTGTGGCCGGCGGTCGCCAGCGGCAGCACCGAGCGGCCGTCGCCGAGTGCGTCGCGCGCGTCGGTGAGCCGGGCGAGCGTCTCGTCCAGCACCGGGGCGAGGGCTGCACGGTTGCCGTCGCAGAGTGCGGCGACCAGCTCCGGCCGGCTGCCGGCGACGCGGGTGCCGTCCCGGAACGAGCCGGCCGCGAGCGTGGCCGCCAGCGGTCCGCCCCCGGCGCCGGCGGCGGCCAGCGCGACGGCAAGCAGGTGCGGCAGGCCGCTGACCCTGGCCAGCGTCGCGTCGTGCGTGGCCGCCGGGCACGGCACGACCCGGCAGCCGGCTCCGGTCAGCAGCGTGGCGACCGTCAGCCAGGCGCTCACGTCGGTGTCCTCCTCGACGCACAGCACCCAGGCCGCGCCGTCCAGGAGCGCCGGGTCGGCCGCGGCGAAGCCGGACCGCTCGGTGCCCGCCATCGGGTGCCCGCCGACGAAGCGGCCGCCGAGCCCGGCCGCCCGGGCCGCGACCAGCACCGGCTCCTTGACCGAGCCGACGTCCGTCACCACTCGACAGTCGCTAGTGGACAGTGTGGTCAGGACGGCGTTGGCGGCACCCAGCGGGGTCGCGACGATCGCGACGTCCGCGCCGGCCGCCGCCGCCTCGATCGAGCCGGCCACCCGGAGCTCGGCCTGCATCGCCAGCTCCCGGGTCGCCGGATCCGCATCCCAGCCGACCACCTCGTGCGCCGGCGCCAGCCGGCGCGCGACCGACCCCCCGATCAACCCCAACCCCACGATGCCCACCCGCACCGGCCCATGGTCCCCCCGGCCCGCCCCCTCGCTCGCTCGGGTCCGGCTCAGCTCCGCCCAAAGGCGCGTGTGGACCGATGGCTGGGAGTAGCGTCGAGCCCGGTGCGCGACCGCCGCTGGCCAGGTTCGCGGGTGGCGTTGTCGGCTGAGGGGGGCGGCATGCACGGCTTTCTGGAGCGGGTTGGACGGTCCTGCGCCCGATGGCACTGGGCGGTGATCGTGGCCTGGATCGTCATCCTGGGTGGGCTGATCGGGGCGCGCAGCCTGTGGGGTGGCGAGTACTCCAACGACTACTCGGTCCCGGGCAGTGAGTCACAGGCCGGTCTCGACGTGCTCGAGACGGAGTTCCCGCAGCAGGGCGGCTACGCCGGGCAGATCGTCTTCGCGGCACCCAGCGGCAAGACAGTGACGGCGAGCGAGTCGGCGGTGAACCAGGCGGTCGCCGACGTGGCCAAGCTCGATCACGTGCTGAGTGCCGTGAGCCCGTTCGCCGCGGCCAACTCGCCGCTGGTCGCCAAGGACGGCTCGATCGCCTACGCGACGGTCAACTTCGACGTGGTGACCACCTCGCTGCCGGACAGCTATCTCGGCGAGCTGGACGCCGCCGTCAAGCCGGCCCGGGACGCGGGGTTGCAGGTGGAGTACGGCGGATCGGCCGGCCAGATCGGCGAGGGGGAGAACGACCGCACGTCGGAAGCCCTGGGCCTGGCGTGCGCGCTCGTGCTGTTGCTGTTCATGTTCGGATCCGTGGTGGCCGCCGCCATCCCGCTGCTCTCGGCCGTGTTCAGCGTCGCGGCGGGGCTGTCCCTGCTCGGACTGCTCGGCGCGGCGCTGACCTTCCCGACCACCGCCCCGACCGTGGCGACCCTCCTCGGGCTCGGAGTGGCCGTCGACTACGGCCTCTTCCTGGTGGCGCGGCACCGGGACCAGGTCGACGCGGGCATGCCCGTCCCGGAGTCGGCCGGTCTGGCCAACGCGACGTCCGGTTCCGCGATCGTCGTCGCCGGCAGCACCGTGGTGATCGCGATCCTCGGGCTGTACGTGTCCGGGGTCCCGTTCGTGGGCGCGCTCGGCCTGTCCGCGGCCATCGTCGTGGCGGTCGCCATGCTCGCCGCGTTGACGCTGGTGCCGGCATTCCTGGGGACCGCGAAGGGGAACGTGCGTGCGCTCTCGGAGCGGATCCGCGACCGGCGCGCCCGGCGGGCCGGTACGCCGGTGGACCGGCCGAGCGCGACGTCGCTGTCCGTCGTGGAGCAGGGGCACGAGCACAGCGCGTTCGCACGGTGGGGCCGGATGGTCAGCGACCGGCCCTGGCCGTGGACGATCGGCAGCACGCTGCTGCTGGCCGTGCTGGCGATACCGCTGTTCGCCATCCAGTTCGGTCAGCTGGACGCCGGCACCGACCCCACGAGCGACACCGACCGGCGGGCGTACGACCTGATCGCCAAGGGGTTCGGACCCGGCGCGAACGGACCGCTCACGGTCGTCGTCTCGCTGCCAAAGCAGTCCGACTCGGACAACCAGACGCTGCTCAGCAGCATTCAGAGCACCCTGGCGAAGACGCCCGGGGTGGCGTCGGTGTCGACTCCGGTGCTCAACTCCGCCGGCACCACGGCCGTCATGAACGCGATCCCGACCTCCGCACCCCAGGACGAGGCGACCACGGCGCTGGTGGACAACGTCCGCGACAACGTCCTGCCCCCGGTCAAGGCGACGACGTACCTCACCGGGACGGTGCCCGGCTACGTCGACTTCACCGAGAAGATCATCTCCCGGCTGCCGCTGCTCATCGCCTCCGTCGTCCTGCTCTCCGTGCTGCTGCTCACGACCGCCTTCCGGTCGCTGGCCATCGGGCTCAAGGCCGGGGCGATGAACCTGCTCTCGGTGGCCGCCTCCTACGGCGTGGTGGTCGCCGTGTTCCAGTGGGGATGGGGCTCTGGCCTGGTCGGCATCGACGAGCCCGTGCCGATCCCGTCGTTCGTGCCGATGCTCATGTTCGCGATCATCTTCGGCCTGTCGATGGACTACGAGGTGTTCCTTCTCTCGCGGGTGCACGAGGCGTACCTCGAGACCGGCGACTCCCACCGCAGCGTGGCGATCGGTCTCGGGGGAACGGCCCGGGTGATCACGACCGCGGCGGCGATCATGATCGTGGTGTTCTCCAGCTTCGTGTTCGACCCCGACCCGACCATCAAGATGCTGGCCGTCGGAATGGCCTTCTCGGTGCTCATCGACGCGACCGTGGTCCGGATGTGCCTGGTGCCGGCGGTCATGTCCCTGCTGGGGGACCGCGCATGGTGGATCCCGCGCTGGCTCGACCGCGTCCTGCCGCACCTGGAGATCGAGGGCGGCGCCCCGGCGGTGCGCCCCCAGGTGGCAGCCGCTGCCGCCTCGGAGCGGGCGATCGGGCCGGACCGGTTGACGCCCCGCTCCTGACCGCGTCACCCGGCCATGGGTGTCCACGGCCGGACGCTCAGCCGGCGGCGTCGCCGATCGCGACGACCTTGTCGATCTCGGCCCGGCGGACCGCCAGCTCCCGCTTCTCCGCGTCGACCTGCTCGGCGATGTCCTCGTCCGCCCGCATCAGGTCGTCGAGGTTCACCCCGGCCATGTCCAGCACGCCCATGTCCGCGAATGCCTGCTGCACCCGCGGCCCCCACAGCCCGATGTCGCGCACGCACGGCACGATCCGGCTGAACAGCAGCGCCTGGTAGGCCTGCATGAACGGCGACTGCGCGACCGTCTCCTCGCAGTCGGCCCGGTCGTAGCCGAGGTGCGCCCAGATCTCCTGGCCGCGGAAGCGGTCGCGCATCAGGTAGCAGCCCTCGACCACGAAGTCCTCGCGCTCGCGCAGCTCCGCCTCGGTCAGCTGCGCGTAGTAGTCCCGCAGCGCCATCCGTCCGAAGGCGACATGGCGGGCCTCGTCCTGCATCACGTACGCGAGGATCTGCTTGGGCAGCGCGACTCGTCGTCATGTCCCGCAGCACGCCGAAGGCCGCCAGCGCGAGACCCTCGATCAGCACCTGCATCCCCAGGTACGGCATGTCCCAGCGGGAGTCGCGACAGCGTGTCGTCCAGCAGCGCCTTGCAGGTGCGGGTTGATCGGGTAGAGCAGCCCGACCTTCTCGCTGCAGGAAGCGCGCGTACGATCTCGGCGTGCCGGGCCTCGTCCATCGTCTGGGTGCGGCGTAGAACTTCGAGTCCAGGTCCGGCACCGACTCCACGATCCGGGCCGCGCAGACCATCGCGCCCTGCTCACCGTGCAGGAACTGGCTGAACTGCCACGCCGTCGTAGTGCTGCCGCAGCTCACCGACCGCCTTCTCGTCGTCCTTGATCTTCTCCCAGGTGCGGGAGCCGGAGATGGGGATCGCCATCGGCGGCATGCCGAGCGGGTCGTGCGGGTCGACGTCGAGGTCCCAGTCGATGCGCTGCATCGCGTCCCACTGCTTGTCCTTGCCCTTCTGGTAGAGCGCGCAGCAGCCGACTCCCGGTCGTCGTCGTACTCCCAGCTGAAGCGGGCGGCTCCGGAGGCCGGGATGTCCCAGGTCCGCATCTCGACGGGGATGACGTACCTGTCCTGCGTGCTCATGACGGACCTCCCAGGAAGCGGGCGACCAGGCGCGCGAGCCGCCGGGCGGTCAGCTCCGGCGGCTCGGTGGGGGTGACGAGGTGCGAGACGGTCAGCCGCACCGTCGACTCGGCGACCAGCTCGACGTCCGGCGCGGACAGCTCCGGCCAGTGGGCGCGGAGCGCGTCGGCGACGACGACCCGGGCGGCCACCAGCAGCCAGTCCGACCGGGTGGTCACCAGCGGCAGCAGGTCGTCGTCCCGGGAGGCGGTGAGCACCGCCTTGAGCAGCGGGTTGTCGCCGACCTCGGTGAGCGTGAAGAGCACCGCCGCCTCGACCGCCCGCTCGGTCTCGCCGGCGTGCCGGGCCAGCAGCTCGGCGACGCCGTCCAGGTAGCGGGCGGTCTCCCGGAGCAGCACCGCCCGGGCCAGCCCGTCCTTGCTGCCGTACGCGTTGTAGAGCGTCTGCCGGCTGACCCCGGCCCGGGCGGCGACGTCCGCCATCCGGGCCGCACCCCAGCCCCGCGCGACGAGGATGTCGTACGCCGCGTCGAGGATGGCGGTTCGTGGCGCCATGTCCCGAGTGTTTGACTCGGCGGCGTCTCGCGTCAAGCCGAACGGCGTACTGGGCCGCTCGGCCGTCAGTCCGGTGCCCCTGGTCGTAGCCATGCCGTACGACGTACGGTGTTTGGTGTGGCGAACGAACGAACCATCCCGATCCTGCCGTGCCGCACGCTGGACGAGACGCTGCCGTTCTACGAGGCGCTCGGCTTCGCGGTCAGCTACCGGCAGGCGCGGCCCAACCCGTACGCCGTCGTCCGGCGGGAGGACATCGAGCTGCATCTGGCCGGCATCGACGGGTTCGACCCGGAGCAGTCGTACGGCAGCGTCGTCGTGGCCGTGCCCGACGCCGACGCGCTCTACCGCTCCTTCGCGGAGGGGCTGCGGGCCGCGTACGGGCGACTGCCGTCGGCGGGGATCCCGCGCATCCTCCGACCCCGCAAGAAGCAGGGGACCGTCGGCGGCTTCAGCGTCGTCGACCCGGGTGGAAACTGGCTGCGGGTCTACCGCCTCGGCGACCGGGAGGACGCCCAGGACAAGCCCCCGCGAGGACTGGCGCGGGTCGTCCGTACCGCGGCCCGCCAGGGCGACTCCCGTGGTGACCATGCGGCGGCGATCGCGGTGCTCGACGCCGGGCTCACCCGGCACGCCGACGCCCCGGCGGTCGAGCGGGTGCCGGCGCTCGTCTACCGGGCCGAGCTCGCGGTCCGGACGGGCGATCACCGGGGCGCCGCGGCCACCCTCGCCGAGATCCGCTCCCTCGCCCTCGACGACGGCGACCGTGCCGCGGTGGCGGCCGACCTGGCGATCGCGGCCGAGCTCGAGCAGGACCTGAGCTGACCGCGGCGGCATCCGGTCGCGGCCGGCCGGGCCCTGTCGGATCCCTGCCGTACGGTCCGCCCGTGACCCACCTGGAGACCGTGTACGAGCTGCGGCAGTACACGCTGCATCCCGGCCAGCGGGACGTGCTCATCGACCTGTTCGACCGGGAGTTCGTCGAGTCCCAGGAGCTGCTCGGCGCGCGCCTGGTCGGGCAGTTCCGCGACCTGGACCGGCCCGACCGGTTCGTCTGGGTCCGCGGTTTCACCGACATGCGAGCCCGGCTCGACGCGCTCACCGGCTTCTACGGCGGCCCCGCCTGGCGCGCCCACCGGGACGCGGCCAACGCCACGATGATCGACAGCGACGACGTCCTGCTGCTGGAGCCTGCCGCGGCCGACACCGACTTCCCGGCCGGTCCCGGTGCCCGCCCGGCCCCCGGTGCCGGCGAGCCGTCCCGGGCGGTGGTCGCCGCGGTCGTCTGGCGGCTCCGCTCTCCGGCGGCGGACGGCTTCGGCGAGCACTTCCGGCACCGGATGGCGCCCCTGCTGGCCGAGGCGGGCGGGTCGCCGCTCGCCTGCCTGGTGACCAAGGCCGTGCCGAACGACTTCCCCGCGTTGCCGGTCCGCGAGGGCGAGCACGTGCTGGTCTGGTTCGGCCGCTTCGCCGACGACGCCGGCCTCCGGGAGCAGGAGGAGTGGATCGACCGGTCGCCGGCATGGCGCCAGGCGGTCGAGGAGGCGACGCTGCGGCATCTCGACGCGCCGCCCGAGCGGCTGCGACTCCGGCCGACGACCCGGTCGCTGCTGCGATGACCGCCGGGTCGCCGCCCCTTCCGGTCCGGTCCCGGTGTCTGCCACGATCCGGCGGGACGCCGGACGGCGAGGAGGCCTGCAGTGGCGGAGGACGGCTTCGCGGTGGCGGTGTACCGCGAGGGCGGGCGCTGGGACTGTGCCCTGCTGCCGCCCGCGGTCCTCGCCGATCTCGGCGCCTGCGTCGCCGCGCTGCGGCAGCAGCCGGCCGAGGGCGGGCCGGTCGCGCTCGTGGACGTCGCGGACGAGTTCTTCGTCGCGCTGCGGCTGGCGCCGGCCGGCCGGGTCCGGGTGCTGCTCTCGGACGTGACCGCCGCGCAGGAGTGGGACCTGGCCCGGCAGGCGCTCGACCTGGTCGACCGGTCCGCCGACGGCCGCGACGGGCCGGACGCGCCGGACGACCCGGAGGAGGTGTGGCCGGCCGGCGACCTCGGCATCTTCAGCGACCTCGGGCTGGACGAGCGGGAGCTCGGCGCGATCCTGGACGACGTGGACCTGTGGGCGGACGAGATGCTCGCCGCCGTCGCCGCCCGGATCGGGGTCGGCGAGCCGTTCGGCCGCGTTCTCGACGCCCTGGACGACCGGCCCACCGCCCCGGGATCCTGACCTCGCCGACCGGACCGTTCCGCCCACCCACCGAGCCGCCCCTGTCCGCCCCGACCGTCCGCCCGGAGGACGACGTGTCGTACTTCGCCGCCGCCCTGGCCCGCACCACCGACGGCTGGACCGCGCGCGAGCTCGACCTCGACGGCGCGGCCGACGTCGACGAGCTGGCCGACCGGGTGCGCGACCTGGACGGGGACGCCGAGACGGCGCTGCTGTTCGTCGAGGAGGACGACGAGTACGTGGCGATCCTGCGGGTGGACGCCGAGGCTCGCGAGCCTCGGGTCTTCGTCTCCGACGCGCACGCGGCGGACAGCTATCCGGTCGCCGGGCTGTTCACCGAGGCGGTCGAGGAGGTGGACGAGTCGGCCGGGCCCACCGACGAGGACGACCCGCCCGGGCACGACTCCGAGCCGCTCGGGGACGCCGACCTGCTCGCCGACCTCGGTACGTCCCGGACCGCGCTGATCGCGCTGGTCACGCACGAGGGCACGCTGCCGGCGGACGTGATCAGCGAGGTGTGCGAGCGGGCCGGCTGCCTCGACGAGCTCGAGACGCTGCGCGGCGGGTGAGCCCGCACGAGCCGCTGATGCGGCGCGCACTGTCCGTCGCCGCCGGCGCCGCCGAGACCGGGGACGTCCCGGTCGGTGCGCTCGTCGTCGCGCCGGACGGGTCGGTCCTGGCGGAGGCGCCGAACGCCCGGGAGCGCGACGGCGACCCGACCGCGCACGCCGAGGTGCTGGCGCTGCGCGCCGCGGCCGTCGCGCGGGGCGGCTGGCGGCTCGACGGGTGCACGCTGGTCGTCACGCTCGAGCCGTGCACGATGTGTGCCGGCGCGCTCGTGCTAGCCCGGATCTCGCGGCTGGTGTACGGCGCGGACGATCCGAAGGCGGGCGCGGTCGGCTCGCTGTGGGACGTCGTCCGGGACCGCCGTCTCAACTCGCGCCCGGAGGTGATCGGCGGCGTCCTGGCGGACGAGTCCGCCGCGCTGCTGCGCGGCTTCTTCGCCAGCCACCGCGAGCGGTGATCCCGCCGCCCCGTACACTGGCCGGCGGTGGAGTCGCCTAGTGGCCGAGGGCGCACGCCTCGAAAGCGTGTGAGGTGCAAGCCTCCGTGGGTTCAAATCCCACCTCCACCGCCACCCTGACCAGGCGGTACGCCGGTCTCGACGCCGCCCGCCCGCCCAGGCGGTCGCGCAACTCGCGGTGTCCGTCGCTGGTCAGCCCGATCTCGCGGGCACCGCGGAGAGGGACGATCCAGCCCGGCTCGAGGAATGCAGCCATCAGCGGCCCAGCAACCGATCAGCCGAGCTGGGAGGGTTGGGGGAAGCCGCCGTGCCAGAGGCCGTAGGCGGCGATGATCAGCAGGGTCGGCCCGTACGCGACGGCGAGGAGCCGGCCGAGCCGGTGCCGGGTGAGCCAGCCGACAGTGACGAGGGCGGCGGCAGTGGCGAGGGCGAGTGGAACCGTGCCGCCTTCGAGCGCGTTCGTCGCGGCCGTGGTTCCCACCAGGAGAGCAAGCGCGTACGGCAGCGGGCCGCGAGGGAGGGCGCGCCCGGCCAGGACGGCCGTGAGCGCCGCGAGCACGATGGTCCAGCCGCTGTACCAGACGTAGTGGCCGACGACCTCGTCCCACAGGTGCGCCGCCGGGCCGGGGTCGGTCCGGCCGATCGAGTTCGCGGCCAGGTGGATGCCGTGCCCCTCGGCGTACGTCACCGCGCCGACCAGGTAGAGCGCCCACGGCCGGCTGCCGGCGCCCGCGGCGAGCAGGGTGGCGGCGGCGGACAGCAGCACCGCGTACGGGGTCATCAGGTCGAGCCAGTCCGCCCACCTCGTCGGCCCGACCGGGCCGAGCCGGGACCCCAGGCTGCCGACATGGTGCAGAACCCCATAGCTGCCAGCGGTCACGGCCAGCCACCGCGCTTCCGGGCCGGACAGCGGCTGCCCGTCGGCCGCGGAGGACTCGGCGCCATCCACGGCCGGAGGGTGTCACAGTGGCGTCGGGGCCAGGCCGCCGCCGCGGGGGCGCGGGGTCGGCGGCGGCAGGAGAACACGGTCAAGTCCCTCCCAGTGCCGCCGGCACGACTACGCCCGGTGATCGCCTCGGGCGATGGCCGCGAACAGGTCGCGGTTGATCGCGTGCACCAACGGATCGGCGTGGCGGTGCAGCAGTCGCCAACCCGACCCCTCCCGACGAAAGACCAGCGTGATCCGAAGCGACCAGTCTTGATCTGGCAGGCCACTGACCACACCGTGCTGCCGCTCGATCGCGACGAGGACAGCCATGTCCCCGGAGAAGTAGGTCTGGAATATCTCCAGGTTCGCTTCGCCCTTCGGCATCGCCCGGGCAAGGGCGTCGAGGGCTTCGTCGGAACTGTCGAAGCCGCGCCGGGGCTCGCCGCCGTTCGGGGGGAGGAGGGTGTAGTCGTCCGCGTGGTGGACCAGGTCGACATAGGTGCGCATGTCCCCGGCCATGATGGCAGCTGCGGCGTCGGCGACCCGGCGGGTCAGCTCAACGACATCCTTCTCCGAAACGGGTCGCGTCATGTCAGCATCATCTCGACATCCTGGGGCTTCGTCACCGCCCGATGACGTCTCGCAGCGTGATCTGAACGGTCAGCGACGGGATGGAGGTGGGCCGGCCAGGGCCGCCAGTTGGCCCACCACGTCGGCGAGTGGCTGCCGCGTGTCGATTTCCACAGTGGCGGACGAGCGGAGCTGTGGCTCGGTCTCGGTCATGTCCGCCACGATCCGATCGCGCTCCTCGGCGGCTTTCCCGAAGGGATTCGTGTCGCGGTTGGCGATGCGTTCGAGCAGCACTTCCAGAGGCGCACTGAAGAGCACCACCTCGTCGAATCGGGGATAGAACGTGCCCTGGTTCCATACCGTACCGGCGATGAAGAGTGGCTCACCCGAGTGTTCGTGCTCCGCGATCAGCACGTCGATCCGGTCCTCGCACCACTGCGGTTCCACGCCGGTGCCATCGGGCAGAGCGGTGTCTTCGATCCAACCCCCGAAGTCGGTGTCCACCACCCGGTATCCCCGCTTTTCCAAGAGCTTCAGGACCGTCGATTTCCCGGTGCCGGACATGCCTGTCACCAGGATCACCGCCACCCGTTCATCTTATGGAGCCTCCCGCTGACCGCGGCGGTCCGTGCCGAATTGGCACCGGCCTGCTGGTGCCGAACCCGGCGCGGCCATCGCGAGTACGGCGGCAAGGTAGCGTCCGCCGGGGTGCGGGGGACCGCGGGAGCCGCTCGACTGTGCGGGAGCGCGTCGCCGCGGACGTGGGTCTCCTGCCTCGTTCACGACTCGATGGCGGGGATGTCCGGGACAGGTCGGCGGCCTCGACGTCTCTGCCGAGAGGCACCGGACAGGTGCCGGCCGAAAGGAGACACCGTGAAGTACATGATCTTGCTCTACGGCTCCCAGCAGGACTACGACGTCCTGGCCGGGAAGCCCACCGACAAGCCGGCCATGTCCCCGGAGGACGTCGCGGCGATGCACGGCTACATGGAGACCTTCCACAAGGGTCTGGAGGAGTCCGGGGAGCTCGTCGACGGCCGGGGGCTCGCCGCTCCCGTCCATGCCCGCAGAGTCCAGCTGCGGAATCGGGTGCCGGTCGTGACCGACGGGCCGTACCCCGAGACCCAGGAGGTTCTCGCCGGCTACACGATCGTCGAGTGCGAGAGCTTCGACCGGGCGACCCAGATCGCGGCGGGTCTGGTGAACCCGGACGCGGACGGAGACTACGTCGACGTGCGGCCGATCCTCGACAGCGTCGACGAGCTGGGGTCCTAGCCACCGCCGTGGTCGACACCGAGGTCGAGGACCTGCTGCGCCGGCTGGCGCCGCAGGTCCTCGGCGCGCTGGTCCGGCGCTACGGGCACTTCGACACCGCCGAGGACGCCGTGCAGGAGGCGCTTCTCGCGGCCGCCGTGCAGTGGCCGGCCGACGGCGTCCCGGACAGTCCGCGCGGATGGCTGATCACGGTCGCCTCGCGCCGGCTGACCGACCTGCTGCGCAGCGAGCAGGCCCGGCAACGCCGGGAGGACACCGTCGCCGGCTGGATCCTGCCCGAGCAGTGGCTGGCCCCCGCCGCCGACCGGCCGGCAGCCGAGTCCGACGACACGCTCATCCTGCTCTTCCTGTGCTGTCACCCCTCGTTGTCGCCGGCATCGCAGATCGCGCTCACCCTGCGGGCGGTCGGCGGCCTGACCACCGCGGAGATCGCCCGCGCTTTCCTCGTGCCGGAGGCGACCCTGACCCGGCGCATCAGCCGGGCCAAGCAGCGCATCAAGGACAGCGGTGTCCCGTTCGGCCTGCCCGTGGGCCCGGAGCGCGCCGAACGGCTCGGCGCGGTCCTGCACGTGCTCTACCTGATCTTCAACGAGGGGTACGCCAGCACCTCGGGGTCGAGGCTGCTGCGTACCGAGCTGTCGACCGAGGCGATCCGGCTGGCCCGCCTGGTCCACCGGTTGCTGCCCGACGACGCCGAGGCGACGGGGTTGCTCGCACTCATGGTGCTCACCGACGCGCGCCGGCCGGCGCGGACCGGGCCGGATGGCGCGTTGATCCCGATGGCCGAGCAGGATCGAGCGCGCTGGAACGCGGACCACATCGCCGAGGGCGTGGCGCTCGTCACCGACGCGCTCTCCCGAGGGGCGACCGGCCCGTACCAGATCCAGGCGGCGATCGCGGCGATCCACGACGAGGCGCCGAGCGCCGAGGCGACCGACTGGCCCCAGATCATCGCCCTGTACGAGCTGCTGCTGCGGACCTCGGACAATCCCATGGTGGCGCTGAACCACGCCGTCGCGGTGGCCATGGTCCGAGGCGCGCAGGCAGGGCTCGACCTGCTCGACGGGCTCGAGAACGACGAGCGGCTCGCCGGGGACCACCGGCTGCCCGCGGTTCGCGCGCACCTGCTGGAGATGGCCGGCGATCGCGCGGCGGCGCGCGAGTCGTACCAGGCGGCGGCCGGGCGGACGACCAGCCTCCCGCAGCAGCGCTACCTGCACGCCCGAGCCGCCCGCCTGAGCGACGAGCAGTGACCTCGGGTGCGCTTGCGGTATCAGTGGTGATGGTTCCCTCCTCGAAGTAGACACGGGGGAGGAGGACCGATGTCCGCACGGGTGCGGGTGATCGCGGTCGCCAGCCTGCTGGTGGTGTTCTTCGGGGTCGGGGCGGTGTGGCTCGTCCGCCGCGCGACCAGTACCGGGTCGAAGCCGGTCGCCGCGACGGCCGACGAGGTCCAGCAGACGGCGGGGTCGTCGGACCCGTCGGACCCGCGGCGACCGGCGAGCCCGCCGCGACCGCCGGGCCGGAGACCACGTCGCCGGACAGTGGCGGCAGTGGCGGCGCGAACCCGCCCAAGCCCCGTCGCATCGTGACGGTCGCGGGCGCCGACCTCCAGGGCGGGTCGGCGGGTGACTACTGCGCCGTGCTCCTGTTCGACGACATCGACGTCACCGTCGCGGTCGACGGGATCAGCCTGAGCGCGACGCCCGCGCCGGTCACCGTGGTCCAGGACGACGAGACCGGCTGCGCTGGGCAGTCCGACGCCGTTGTGCGCCGCGGGTTCGATCGCTCGCCGAGGAGGAGTGCCTGGTCGGCGTGCGGCTGGACGGATCGCCACCGGGCACGTACGACGTCACCGTCCGCCTCGACCTCCGGGTCAGCTGCACCGCCGCGGAGCCGGTGCCGTGCAACCAGGTCGGGGACCCGGCGCCGACACCCGACCAGCCCGTCGACGCGATCTGGTCGGACACCGGCCCGGAGCTGACGGTGACCGTGGACGAGCCGCCGGACCCGGGGTCGGAGCCGGGACCGGACCCGGGAACCGATCCCGGGACCGATCCCGGGACCGATCCGGGAACGGACCCGGGCGGCGATCCGTCGGCGGAACCGGGCGGGGACCCGCCCGCGGACCCCGGCGCCGAGCCGTCGCCATGAGCGACCAGCCGGACGGGACCGGACGGCCCGAGTCGGCCGGGGTGCTCTCCCGGCTGCGGGAGCTGGCGAGCTTCGTCGCCCCGACCACGGTCGCCACCGCGCTGCTGTTCTACTTCGGCTACGTCGCCACCCGCTCGCGCTTCGAGTACTTCGGCGTCTACCTCGACATGACCGACCTGTCCAACCAGAACCTGCTGCTCTACGGGCTCGAGGTCGTCTACGTCCCGGCGGCGCTGGCGTTCCTGGCCGTGCTGCTGCTCGTCGCCGTCCACGGCGTCGTCAGCTGGCTGGTCAGCGGCGCCGAGCGGGACCCGGTCAGCATGCTGCTCGCTCTCGCCGCGGCGCTCGGCGGTCTCCTGCTCGTCGGGCGGGCGCTCATCGGGATGCTCGTGCCGCGGGTGGAGGAGAGCGAGCCGGTGCCCGGCACGACCGCGCTCGCGCTGGCGGCCGGACCCGCCCTGCTGGCGTACGCGGCCTGGCTGGCCGGCAAGGTGGCCGGGCGCAGGCTGGCCGACGACGGCGGGCCGGCCGGTGGACCGGTCCGGTTCGCCGCCTGGTCCGCCGGCGAGCGGGCCACCCGGTTGCGGCGCGGCGCGCTGGCGTGCGTCATCGGGCTCGGCGTCGCCGGGACCTTCTGGGCGGCGAACGAGTTCGCCTGGGCCTACGGAGCGGGCAAGGCCTACGACGACGCCGTGCACATGGGCGAGCGGCCTCCGGTGGTCCTGGAGACCCGCGAGCAGCTCGCCGGTCCCCCGCCGGGGATCGAGAAGGTCATGGTCGCCGGCGGCTCCGCCGGGGACGGCGGCTTCCACTACCGCTACGAGGGCATGCGGCTGCTGCTGGCGTCCGGAGGCAGGCTGTATCTCGTCCCGCAGCAGTGGACCGCGCAGAGCCGGACGACGGTCGTCCCGTACGACGGGAACGTGCGGGTCCAGCTCTTGCCGGCCGCGCGCTGAGACCAGCCCGACATCGTGCAGCAGCCAGGGCGGTGAATCACAGTAGGGTCGGGCGCATGCCGCCTCCGGTCGTCGCCGTCGCGAGCGGGAAGGGTGGCGTCGGCAAGACGAGCGTGGCGGTGAGCCTGGCCCGGGAGCTGGTCCGCCGCGGGCGCCGGGTCGGGCTGCTGGACGCGGACCTGCACGGCCCGGACGTGCCCCGGATGCTCGGCATCCGGCGGGACGTGAAAGCCACCTCGGTGACGCTGACCGCCTCGATCGGCGCTCCGAACGCCGCGCTGGAGGCGGTGGACGTCGACGGCCTGAAGGTCGCCTCGGTCGGCTTCCTGCTCGGCGGGGACCAGGGCCTGACGATGGCCGGGCCGTTCGCGGAGCTGATGCTCGGCCGGCTGGTCCGGCAGACGGTCTGGGGCGAGCTGGACGTGCTGGTCGTCGACCTGCCGCCCGGCACCGGCGACATCCAGCAGGGACTGCTCAGCCTGTCCACCGACATCGCCGCGCTGCTCGTCGTCACGCCGGCCGAGGTGTCGCATCTGGACACCGGGCGGGCGGTCGCGGTGCTGCGGCAGGCGAAGGTGCCGCTGCTCGGCGCGCTGGAGAACATGGCGTACTTCCGCTGCCCCGGCTGCGGCGAGCGGACCGAGCTGCACACTCCCGCCCCGGAGGACCGCACCATCTGGGCGCTCGGCGTGCGGCGCCTCGCCCGGATCCCGTTCCGTACGGACGCCGTCGTCACCGCCGAGGACATCCGCCCCGCCGCGGCGGCGGTCGAGGCGCATCTCGAGCGGGATCGCGACGCCCGCGCCTAGCGGCTTCGCAGGGCGGCATCGAGGCGGGCGACGACCCGGTCGGCCAGCTCGGCGCCGATCGGCAGCGAGGCGGTGGCCGCCGGAGACGGGGCGTTGAGTACGTGCAGCGCGGCCGGTGCCTCCACGACGAGGAAGTCGTCGACCAGCCGGCCGTCGGCGGCGACCGCCTGGGCGCGGACGCCCGCACCGGCCGGGATGAGGTCCTCGTCGCGCACCTCCGGCACCAGCCGCCGGGCGGCCTCGGCGAACAGCCGCCGGGACAGCGACCGGCGGACCTCCTGGCCGCCCTGGCGCCAGTTCGCCCGGGCCAGTCGCCAGCAGCCCGGGTACGTCAGGGTGTCGGCGAGGTCGCGGGCGCTGACCTGCCGCCACCGGTAGCCCTCGCGCCGCAGCGCCGGCACCGCGTTCGGTCCGACGTGGACGGATCCGTCCACACCGCGGGTCAGGTGCACGCCGAGGAACGGGAAGTCCGGGTCGGGGACCGGGTAGACCAGGCCGCGGACGAGATGCCGGCGGCCCTCCGCCAGCTCGTGGTACTCCCCGCGGATAGGCAGGATCCGCGCCGGCGGGCGGGTCCCGGCGAGCCGGGCGATCCGGTCCGAGTGCAGGCCGGCGCAGTTGACCAGCTGTCGCGTGTGGACTCCGCCCGAGCCGGTGTGGACGGTCAGTCCGCCGGAGTCGGGACGGATCCCGGTCACCGCGGCACCGGTGCGGATCTCCGCTCCCGCGGCCTCGGCCAGCTTCCCGTACGCCCGCGCCACCGCGGCGAAGTCACAGACGCCGGTGTCCGCCACGTGGAGCCCGGCCACCCCGCGGGCGTGCGGCTCGTGTTCGCGGATGCCGTCCGGGCCGAGCCGGGTGACCCGGACGCCGTTCGCGAGACCCCGCTCGTACAGCCGGTCGAGTCGGGGCAGCTCGGCCGCGGAGGTGGCGACGACGAGCTTGCCGGTCACCTCGACCGCCAGGCCGTGCTCGCGGCAGAACTCGACCAGCCGGCGGGCGCCGCCGACCGCGTACCGCGCCTTCCGGCTGCCCGGGCGGTAGTAGAGGCCACTGTGGACGACTCCGCTGTTGTGCCCGGTCTGGTGCTGGGCGAGCCGGGGCTCCTTCTCCAGCACCAGCAGTCGCACCCCGGGGCGGCGGCCGGTCAGCTGGTATGCCGTGGCCAGGCCGACGATCCCGCCGCCGACCACGACCACGTCGTATCCCGGCACCCGTCGAGCGTAGGCCCGCCCGCCCCGCTGGCGATGACGGTAACCCTCACGCTACGGTAGCCGCCCTGTTACCGAGGACTGGAGGAGAGTCGTGAAGTCGTACGAGGCGAGTTCGGTGATCGACGCGGCGCCGGAGCGGGTGTGGGCGGCCCTGGTCGACGGTGAGAGCTACCCGACCTGGGACTCCGGCGTCGACCGGGTCGAGGGCCGCATCGCGCCGGGGGAGAAGATCAAGCTGCACGTCGCGGTGAACCGGGGACGGGCGTTCCCGGTCAAGGTCACCGACTTCGAGCCGGCCCGGCGGATGCGGTGGACCGGCGGGATGCCGCTCGGGCTCTTCAAGGGCGTGCGCACCTTCACGCTGACGCCGCGGGACGCGGCGACGGAGTTCACCGTGCGGGAGGAGTACTCCGGGCCGCTGCTGCCGCTGATCTGGCGGTCGATGCCGGACCTCGGCCCGTCCTTCGACCAGTTCGCGAGCGGGCTGAAGCGCCGGGTCGAGAGCGGCTGAGGGTGAGCGGGCTGGCCGGCGACGCGTTCGAGTCCCTCGGCGACCCGAACCGCCGGGCGATCGTCGAGCTGCTGGGCTCCGGCGGGCGGTCGGTCCGGGAGATCGCCGACGCGCTGCCGATCAGCCGGCCGGCGGTCTCCCGGCACCTGCGGCTGCTCAAGGGCGCCGGCCTCGTGGTCGAGGAGCCGCGCGGGACCCAGCGGATCTACCGGCTGCACGGCGAGGGCGTCGCGGCCGTGCAGGCCTATCTCGTCCGGGTCTGGGGCGATGCCGCCGCCCGCTTCACGCTGGCCGCCGAGAACACCCGGCGGCGGACGGACGGGCCGTGACCGCGCCGCTGCGGATGTCGTTCACGTGGACTGTCCGGCCCGGCACGCGTTCGACGTCTGGACCGCGCAGATCTCCCGGTGGTGGCCGGCGGACCACACGGCGACCGGCGCGGCCGGCGCCGAGGTCGTGCTGGAGGGCCGGGTCGGCGGTCGCATCTTCGAGCGGACCGCGGCCGGCGAGGAGATCGAGTGGGGCGAGGTGTCGGCCTGGGAGCCGCCGCACCGGCTCGGCTACTGGTGGCACCTGCGCCGGGACCGGGCGGACGCGACGGAGGTGGAGATCTCCTTCGCCGACCGGGACGGCGGCACGCTGGTCTCGATCGAGCACCGCGGCTGGGAGCGCCTGGGTGCCACCGGCCCGGACTGGCGCGAGCGTCAGCCGGCCGTCGACCCGCGCTGCGGTCTGCACGCCCGCGATTGTGCGCGCGGGCGCGGCCCGCGGTCGAGGGTCGCCGGGCCGGTCAGTGCGCGTGCTCGTGCGTGTGTGCCACGCCCGGGTCGTGGGCGTGCTCGTGCTCGTGGACCTGGCCGCCGTGGTCGTGCTCGTGCTGGTGCTCGACGTGTTCGTGGTCGTGCTCGGCGTGCTCGTGCTCATGGGTGACGCCGTCGTGGTCGTGCTCATGGCTGTGCTGCTCGGTCATGGGGGTGAGCCTGCCGCGACTCGCCGCCGGAGTAAACCGGCGCGGCCGAGTCGATGGCTCGCGGCGTGTGGTCACTCCTGAGTCGGTCGGCTTCCTACGCGACGGCCGGGTTTGAGGGCCGCTATGGGCGGTGCGACTCCGGCAGGCCGTCGTCGGCAGGGGGTAGGTCCTGGGAGACAAGGCGGAGCTCGACCCGGGCGGCCGGTATGCGCTCCTGCTCGCTGGCGAGCAGGGCGATGGCGCGGACGTCGGCGGCGGTGGGCCGGTTCTGGTCCAGGGCCCGCGGCCACAGGCCGGCGAACCGGACGGCGGCGACCTCGGCCGAGTAGACCAGCGCCTGGCTGACCAGGTAGAGCAGGGCAAACATGCCCGCCACCGTGGCAAAGCTGCCGTAGACGAGCCCGGCCTTGCTCACCAGTCTCGCCAGCAACGGTGGCCCGAGGCTGAGTACCAGGGTCACCGCCGCGGCACCCAGGGCGGCGCTCGGCCAGAGGGCACGGAACGGAGCGGGTCGCGACAGCAGCAGCTTGGCGCCGAGCAGCAGGACGGTGAAGATGATCAGGGCCGATCCGAGCGCCGCGACGGCGCGGCCCTCTCCCGGCAGGCCAGGCAGCGCCGTGACCGCCACCGTGAGCGCGCCGACCGCCAGCCCCCCGAGCAGCAGCGTCGTCAGCATCACGAACACCCGGACGTAGCGGGGGAAGAACCCGGCACGAGTCCGTCGCGGGACGGCGGCGACGTTGTTCAGCGTCTGGTAGGCGGAGAACACGACGCCGGTCCCGGAGAACAGCAAGCCGATCAGGCCGGCGATGAACGGAACGGTCGACGTGGGCAAGGTGGTCACCGACTGCTCAACCGTGGGCTGCAGCTCCGGCGGCACGATCTCGTCGATGAGGCGCTGCTGCAGCTCGGGGTCCGCCGTCAGCACCCGCGACAGGATCGCCACGCCGAGCAGCAGCAGCGGGAAGATGCTGAGGAAGCCGTAGTAGGTGATGAGCGCGGCCTCGCGGCCGCCGTCGTCGTCCCCGTACTTCTTGACCACCGCGTAGGGAAATCCCAGCACGCCGTGCCGGCGCTGCACGCCGTCCGCCCAGCCGAAGACCCGGTTCACCAGTGTGGTCAGGCTCGCGAAGCGCATGCCGCAGTCTCCCAATCGAGCTGGTGCGGCACGGGTACGCGGGTGCTCGGGCCATGCTGTTCCGTACCTCCGTCGCCTGGCGGCGCTGCCGACGCGATCAAGAACCGCCCTGACGCGCCGCCGCTGACCGCGCAAATCCGGTTGCCCGGCGCGGGACAGTCTGGTCATGACCGACGCCTTCGACCTGGTGGACGCCCAGATCCGTTCCTGGGTCGAGGAGCGGGACTTCTCCGGCATCGCCGCGGTCCGCCGCGGCGGGATCGTCGAGTTCGAGGGCTGCTACGGCCTGGCGAACAGGTCGGACTCGGTGCCGATCACCCCGCGGACCCGGTTCGCGCTGGCGTCGGTGTCGAAGATGTTCACGGCGGCGGCCGTCGCCACGCTGGTCCGGGACGGTCGGGTCGCGTTCGACACGCCCGTGGTGTCCGTGCTGCCCGAGGACCGGCGGCCGGCCACGCTGCGCCGGGACGTCACGGTCGCGCACCTGCTCGAGCACACGTCCGGCATCGCGGACTACGCCGAGGAGGAGGACGAGGACGCCGACTACGCCGCGCTCTGGGTCGACCGTCCGGTCGCTGCGATGCAGCGGCCGGCCGACTTCCTGCCGATGTTCGGCGACCTGCCGCCGTACCGGGCGCCGGGCGAGGTCTGGCAGTACTCCAACGCCGGCTACATCGTGCTCGCGCTGATCGTCGAGGAGCTGACCGGGCAGCCGTTCCCGGACGCCGTCGGCGAGCGGGTGTTCGAGCCGGCCGGGATGGCCGCGAGCGGCTACTTCCGCACCGACGACGTGCGGCCGGACGTCGCGGTCGGCTACCTGGAGCGGGCCTCCCGCGACGAGCCGTGGCGCACCAACGTGCACGCCACCCCGGTCATCGGCGGCGGGGACGGCGGCGCGAACGCGACCGCGGCGGACCTCGACCGGTTCCTGCGCGCGTTCGACGACGGGACGCTGTTCGGCCGCGCGCTGCGGGACGAGATGATGCTGCCGCGGCACGAGGTCGAGGACGGGCCGGTGCCGGTGCTGGGCGCCCGCGGGGTGTACCTGTTCGACGGCTGCTTCGGGCACGACGGCGGCGACCCGGGCGTCGCGGGGATCACCCAGCGGACAGGCGACCTGTCCGTGACCGTCCTGTGCAACGTCGAGACGCCGGTGAATGCCACCCGGACCGCGCTGCTGGAGGCGGCGAGGGCGGCGACGGAATCCTGAGCTCCCCCGCCGCCACCGGCGGCCAGGTGACCGTCGTGGAGCCTGGTGTACGAGACCGGGTGATCAGGCCGCGGCGCCGAGCTGCTCGGCGATGCCGGCGACGCCCGTGTCCGTCCTGTGCACGTCGACGGTGATCCACCCGACCGCCTGCTGCAGGCGGCGTGGCCGGCGACGGCGTCCTCAGCTCCCGGCCGCCACGCGGCCAGGTGACCGTCGTGGAGAGCCTGGTGTACGAGACCGCGTGCTCAGGCCGCGGCGCCGAGCTGCTCGGCGATGCCGAGAGTTCGTGACCGCTCCGTGGACACCTGACGCCCAAGCTCAGACCGGGTCTGCCTCCACGACGACCAGGTCGGCGATCGGGACGATCTCGTCGGCGGGAAGGTCGGCGGCTTGCGCGTGGCGGCGCACCGCCTCCTTGTCGGTGGCTTGGTACACGCAGACAGAGCCGAGTCGGCCGTTGGGCTCCGACAGCACGTAACTGCGTATCCATCTGACCTCACCGTCCATCGCCGAGACGGCTGCGGTCGACCGCTTGCCCGCCGCGTCGAGGTCGTCGGCGGTCGCCCATCCACCCCGCCGCAGGATCACGAACGTGTCCATGTCGGTTCCTCCTTTGGCGCCCTGGTCGGTGCACTCCGCCACTGTCTCGCCGGTTCCGTCAGGACTGCGTCAACCCACCGTTGCGCCATGCCAGCTGGATCGGGCCTACGGTGGCTGTGTGCTGCGTGTTCGAGTCCTCGGACTGCTCGCCGTGGAGGACGACGGGCGGCCGGTCGACCTACCCCGCGGTCGCCCGTGCCTGCTGATCGCCTACCTGGCGCTGCACGCAGGACTGCACCCCCGTCGGCGGATTGCAGAGCACCTGTGGCCTGACTGCGGTCCCGAGCCCGCCCGACAACGCCTCCGGACCGCCCTATGGGAGGTGCATCGCGCGCTGTCGGACGTCGATGAACCGCTAGTGGAGGCGAGCCGTGAGCATCTCGGCCTGCATGGTGCGGTGGCCGTCGATCTCGTTGAAGCTCGCGGACTCCTCGACGCAGGTGCGACCGAGGCCGCGCTCGGGTTGTTGGCACCTGGCCTGGCCCAGCAACTCGACCTTGACTGGGCCGAGCAGGCGCGGCGCGAGGTGGACGCTTGGCGCCTGAGGGCTCTTGAGGCGGCGGTATACGAAGCCCCTGATGCCGGCGCGGCACTCCCGCACGCTCGGCGCCGCGTAGCGCTCGACCCGCTGTCGGAGGGGGCGCACTGCGACCTGATACGCCTGCTAGCCAACTCCGGCGACCGGGGCGCCGCGATGGCGGCGTACGAGCGAATGCGACTGGTGCTGGAGTCCGAGCTCGGCATCGGTCCGTCAGCGGCGTCGCGGCGCCTGCTTGCCCGCCTCGGTTCCGAGGACCCGCCGTTCGCGGACGCGACCGCCCCGCCGCGGGTCAGGCGCCGGATTCCGGTGGCGACGACACCGTTGCTCGGCCGCGACGCGGACCTCGCCGACCTAGACGCAGCCGTCCAGGCCTACCGACTCGTGACTGTCGTGGGGCCTGCCGGCGTCGGCAAGTCACGGATCGCGTTCGCAGCGGCCCAGCAGGAAGCCGACCGCGGGAACGGCGTCGCCGTGGCCGAACTCGCCACAACCCGCCGCGCGGACGCATGTGACTACGTTGTCGCTGCCGCACTCGGAGTCCACGCCGGGCCGGGGCGCGCGATCCGGGACGCGATGGTCGATCACCTGGACCTGGAGCCGACGCTCCTCGTGCTCGACAACTGCGAACACCTTCTCGCACCAGTACGCGAACTCGTCACGCATCTCATGCGCTGGAGTGCGGGAACGAAGGTGCTGGCCACGAGCCGGCAGTCGCTCGCGTTGCCCGGCGAACACGTGGTGCGTCTCCTCCCCTTGTCTGTTCCGGCGGAAGGGGATGGCGAGCAGGCGATCCTGGCTTCACCGGCCGTCCAGCTGCTCTCCAGCGCCGCCCGCCGGAGGAACGCGCAGACGACGTCGCAGACCCATCGGACGGGTGAGTTGGCGCGGCTGGCACGACGACTGGACGGGTTGCCGCTGGCCTTGGAGTTGGCCGCAGCGCGGATTCCGTCGCTCGGCGTACCGGTGCTGGAGGAACGTCTGGCCGCGGGCATGGATGTGCTCTCTGCTGGCGGGGCCGCATCCGGGGGTCGGCACGACAGCCTCCTTGGCACCCTCGAGTGGTCCATGACGATGCTGTCCCCGCACGAGCGGACGCTGCTCGCTCTGCTCTCGCTGCTGCCCGGCCAGTTTCCGCTGACTGCCGTGGAGGCAGTGGTCCGCGCTGCCGGGGTGAGCACCGATCCCGTCGTGGGGCTCGCCCGGTTGGTGGAGGCGAGCCTGATCCAGGTACACGAGGGCGAGATCTGGTGCTACTCGGAGCTGGAGACGATTCGGATGTTCGGCCGCCGGCTGCTCGATGACGAGAGCGCCGCGTCGGCTCGGCGCGGCCTGGTGCAGTGGGCCGTACGGTTCGCCGACGACGTCAGACAACGTGAGTTCACCGCCGAGGAGGAGCGGGTGCATGCCGAGATGGTGCGGTTTCTGCCGCTGATGCGGGCAGCGCTCCAAGAGGCACGAGATCGCGGCGACGTCGAGGCGCAACGCCGCGTCATCACCGGCATCGAGGGGTGGAGCATCTGGCGCGAGCAGCCCGAGGTATGGGCTTGGGTAAGTGGACTCGCAGCTCAAGAGCCGGAGGAACACGCCGATGCCGACGTCCTGCGGATGGGCGCCGTCGCGGCGTGGCGGCTCGGCCAGATGCACCTGATGAAGACACTTACCGAGCGATGCGTAGCCGCCGATCCCGGTGGCGCGACCGGTGTGACCGGTGCGGCTGCCCTGATGTTGCTGGCGTTCGCCGAGCGACGCTGGGCAGACGTGGCCGAGCTGGCGAGGCCGATCTGCGGAGCTGGCTGGCCAGACCGGACGGTCGCGATGACAGTCGTCGCGACCGCGCTGGTCCGCGCGGGCAGGCCCGAGGCAGCCCTGGACGCTGTCCACACCGCTCGGCGGGACGCCGAGCGGTGCGGCACGCCGAGCCTGCGGGCCTTGGCCCTGCTCGCCGAGGCCCGGGTGTGCTCCGAAACCGAACCGACGTCGCCAGATGGACGTACAGACGCGATGCTGGCCGAGGCGCGTCTCCTCGCCGACTCCGTGGGCTCGGCGGAGCTGGTGGCCTCCATCGACAAGGAGCGGGGTCTGCAGGCACTGCGCCGTGGATTCCCCCAACGTGCGGTCGAGCCGCTCCGGGGGGCATGTCTGTACTGGCTGGGCACGGGGCAACAAGGGCCCCTGGTGAGAACCATCAAGGGGTTGGCGGAATCGCTGACGGGAACCGGGCGACAAGAGGCGGCGAGACATCTCCTGGAAACCGTCCGAAATGGTGAACTGAACGGCCCGCTGCTGGCAGCACTCATCCCGCTCGAGGACTCACCGAGTCACGCCGTACGTGGTGGCTGAGGGTGTCTCACGCACCCTGACACTCGACTTGCGATCGAAGGCCGAGAGACCTGGGCCGGTCCGCGAGACCCGAGGCCGGAGGCTCGGCCGCCGCATCGGTTGGCTCTGAGTAGCCGCAGGTGCAGACATCCGTCAGTACCGGGGAGCGGCAGGACGGCGTTGGTGGGCCGGTAGCGCTCGCGCTGGGTCGCCGCCAACTGAGACGAACTGAGACGGGCAACTCTCGCTGTGGCCCATCTCGGGGAGGCCATTCTGGCGTCGGTGCTGGTCAGGGGAGCGGAGGATGAGAGATTCGAACTCTCGAGGGGTTGCCCCCAACACGCTTTCCAAGCGTGCGCCCTAGGCCACTAGGCGAATCCTCCGGCGCGGAGTCTACCGGGGGCGGGCGGCCCGGCCGGCGCGGGTAGGGTGGGCGCAGACCCCTCGTGCGGCGTCCACCTCGTGAACCTCCCCAGGGCCGGAAGGCAGCAAGGATAAGCGGGCTCTGACGGGTGCGCGGGGGGTCCCTCGCGCACCCGGCCGGCTCACGCCGAGCCCCCGGCTCACGCCGGACGGCGGCTGAGCTTGCGCCAGATCCAGCTCGACGGCACGTGCCGGCCGAAGAGCACGTACTCCTGGACAGCCTCGACGAGCAGCGTCGTGTCGAGCAGCCGGCGGGCGGAGGGCCACCCGGCGAGCAGGACCTCGTCGTCGCGCGCCAGCACGAAGTCGTCCTCGGGCGCGAGGTGGCAGTCGTCGTCCCGCAGCACGAGCAGCGGGACGGCGTGCAGCTGCTCGTCCCGCCCGTCCGGATTCCGCATGAGGTCGCCCAGTCGCGCCGCGCCCGAGGCCAGCCAGGCCTGGACGGCGGGCGCCTCCGCCGGCGTGAGCCGCACCTTCCACAGGGCCTGCAGCCGCCGGCCGCAGAGCGCGCGGAGGCGGTCGATCACGCCCGCCGCCCACTCGTCGTCCCGGGCCCGCATCTCGAGCAGGAAGCGCCGCAGCAGCGGGGTGCTCAGCTGGGCGTACACCTCGTGCGCCACCACCTCGGTGGGCACCAGCAGCGCGTCGACCTCCATGGTCGTGAACAGCGGCGCGCTCGCCGGCCGGTTCTGCCGGGCGGCGACGAACAGGTCCGGGTTGAGGCGGCGGGCCGCGGCCACCAGCGACAGGTTCGTCGTGTCGTTGTCCGTGCCGGCGACGAAGCCGACCGCATGCTGGAGGTCCGCCCGCGCCATGACCGCGGGCACCGAGGCGTCGTCGACGATCGCGCCCTCGTCCCGGGTCCAGCCACCCCCGCCCCCGTCGTCCCCTTCGGCTCGATGACGGTGACCTCGAGGCCCTCCTTGCGCAGGTCGCCGACCAGCGTCCGGCCGAACCGGCCGTACCCGCACATGATCCACCGCCCGTCCGTGGGCGGCCGCCCGCGGACCGGCAGCTCGGCGCCGGGCCCGCTCTCCAGCCACGTCAGCAGCTGGTAGGACGCCGGCGCGTTCAGCGCGAGGCGCAGGTGGTCGCCGAAGCAGTCGAACGGGTTGACCACGGACGGGGTACCGAAGGCCCGCATGCGCTCGGCGATGGCCGGCGACGTGGTCCGCGCGATCACCGGCAGCTCGGGGCGGAGCAGCGCCGCCGTCATGGTCACCGAGAGGTTCGTCTCCTCGTCGTCGGTGAGTGCGAGCACGGCTTCGCAGCACGGGTGGCTCAGGCCGGCGATCCCGAGGTGGCCCGGGTCGCTGGCGTCCCCGACCAGGCCGGGCACGTCCGCGTGATACGAGTCGAGCTCCAGGTCGTCGATCCGCTCGGCGGAGCTGTCGATGACGACGATGCGGCGGCCGAGGGCGTCGAATGCGTGCCCCAGCAGGTCCCCGGTCCGCCCGTACCCCGCGATCAGCAGGAAGGGCTCCCGGAGCCGGGCCACCCGCCGGGTGAAGCGCTGCAGGGCGAGCGCCTGGCGGAAGCTCCGGTCCTGCACCAGCGCGAGCAGCGACCCGATGGCGTACGCCCAGCCGATGACCGTCAGGTAGATGGTGATCGTCACCCACATTCGCTGGGCGTACGTGAACGCGGCGGGGATCTCGCCGAAGCCGATCGTCGAGGCGGTGAAGCTCATGACGTAGAACGCGTCGAAGAACCCCATCCGCGACGGCCGGCCCTCCGCGTCCTGGCCGGGTATCAGGGTGAGGCCGAGGACGCTGACGGCGAAGATCGCGATCAGGATGATCAGCGGGGTCCGCATCCGCCGCAGCACCAGGAAGATCGTCTCGGACGCGTGCGTGGCCGACGCGAACGGGACGCGGTGCGGGACACGCCTGGGCCCGTCGTCGCGGCCGAGCAGCCGGAGCCAGAAGGCGAGCAGCGGACTCGCCACGTCGCCCTCCTACCGCCGGTGGAACGAGGTGGTCTCGACGACGAGCAGGACGACCGAGACGACGTTGGCGAGCAGCGCGCCTCCGGACAGCGACACCACGCTCGCCGTCGACTCCGGCGTGACTCCGGCCGAGGAGACGTACTGGGCGTAGCCCCAGACCAGGGCAGCGGCGACCAACTGGAGGTCGGCGACGAGGCTGGTCGCGAGGTGCACCGCGCCGATCTGCGTCCGGTCGCCGAACTTGAGCACCGTGGCGATGAGGTTGACCACGATCGCCGCGAACAGCTCATAGACGTTGTGCACCGCGGGGTCGTCGATGTCGCCGATGAAGAAGCCGAAGTTCAGCGTCGCGGCGAGCAGGACGAAGAAGCCGAACACCACCTTCTCGAGGTTCATCCAGCCTCCGGTGCCTGGGCCCGAGCCCGTCCGCCAGTGCCCACGGTAGCGCCGGGCGGCCCGGTGATCCTGTCGTTGCGGAGGACTAGGGTCGCCTCCGTGGCGCTCGCGCTCTACCGGAAATACCGTCCGGCCACCTTCGCCGAGGTGGTCGGCCAGGAGCACGTGACCGAGCCGCTGGTGCAGGCGCTGTCCAGCGGCCGGATCAACCACGCGTACCTCTTCTCCGGCCCGCGCGGCTGCGGCAAGACCTCCAGCGCCCGGATCCTGGCCCGCTCGCTCAACTGCGAGACCAGGGGGCCGACGCCCGACCCCTGCGGCAAGTGCGACTCCTGCGTCGCGCTGGCGCCGGACGGCCCCGGCAGCCTCGACGTGATCGAGATCGACGCCGCGTCGCACGGCGGCGTCGACGACGCGCGCGACCTGCGCGAGCGGGCCTTCTTCGCCCCGGTCTCCTCCCGCTACAAGGTCTACATCGTCGACGAGGCGCACATGGTGAGCACGCAGGGCTTCAACGCCCTGCTCAAGCTCGTCGAGGAGCCGCCGGAGTTCCTCGTCTTCGTCTTCGCCACGACGGAGCCGGAGAAGGTGCTGCCGACGATCCGGTCCAGGACGCACCACTACCCGTTCCGGCTGATCCCGCCCGGCGTGATGCGGGGTCTGCTGTCCGCCGTCTGCGTCGCCGAGGGGATCCAGGTCGAGCCGACGGTGCTGCCGCTGGTCGTGCGCGCGGGCGGCGGCTCCGCCCGGGACGCGCTGTCCGTGCTCGACCAGCTCATCGCCGGCTCCGGGCCGGACGGCGTGCGCTACCAGCGGGCGGTCGGGCTGCTCGGCGTGACCGACGCGGCGTTGCTCGACGAGATCGTGGACGCGCTGGCGGCCGGCGACGCGGCGGCGGTGTACGAGACGGTCGACCGGGTGGTCGAGGCCGGGCACGACCCGCGGCGGTTCGCGGTCGACCTGCTGGAGCGGCTGCGCGACCTGGTGGTGCTCGACGCGGTGCCCGACGCGGTGGTGAAGGGCCTGCTGGACGGGCCGTCCGACCAGTTCGAGCGGATGACCGACCAGGCGGCGCGGCTGGGCACGGCCACGCTGTCCCGGCTGGCCGACATCGTCCACACCGGACTGGTCGAGATGCGCGGGACGACGTCGCCGCGGCTGCTGCTGGAGCTGGTGTCGGCGCGGATGTTGCTGCCCGCCGCGTCCACCGACGGGGCGGCGCTGCTGCAGCGGATGGAACGGATGGAGCGCCGGCTCGCCGTCACCGACGCCACCGGGCCGGCTGTCGACGCCGCTGCGCGGTCGGTTGCGCCGGTGGCGGCAGCCGAGCCGGCGCCGGGAGCCGAGAAGCCGGCCGAGCCGGGCCGAGGGGCCGCACGGAAGCCGGCCGCGGCGGAGCCGCACGAGCCGGTGCCGGCCCCGGCTCGGTCGCCCGCCCGGAGCGAGGACCCCGCGGGAGGGACGAGCGAGGCCGCGGGATCGGGCAGCCGGTCGACACCGGCGGCCGAGCCGGAGCCGCGCCCGGCGCCGGCGGCGGGCGCGGGGGCGCCGGTCGGGCAGGTCGACGCGGCCGCCGTCCGGCGGATCTGGCCGGAGGTGCTCGACGCGGTCAAGCGCCGCCGCCGTACGGCGCACGCCCTGCTCATGAACGCCTCCGTCCACTCGGTGGAGGACGGCACGCTGACCCTGACGGTCAGTTCCGGGCCGCTGTCCCGGCTGCTCGCGCAGGAGGTCAACACCGACGTCGTCCGCGGGTCGGTGAAGGACGTGCTCGGCGTCGACTGGCAGGTGCGGGTCCTGGTCGACGGCGGCCCGGCCATCGCCGGCGCGGAGGCTGCGACGCCCCCGCCCGCCGAGGACGACCCGCGCGACGACGAGCCGAGCCCGCCGCCGGCCGGGGGCGCGCCCCGGGCGGACCCGGAGGAGGCCGCGATCTCCCTGCTCGAGTCGACCCTGGGCGCCCGCCGCGTCGACGGCGAGCCCTGAGACGGTGACCTCGCCCGACCCGCGCCAGCAGGAGCTCGACGCCGAGCAGCGCCACCTCGACACGCTCTACCGGCGACTCGACCAGCTCCGGACCGGGGCCGGGCAGGCGCTGGAGCGGGTACGCCGCGCGCCCAGCGCCGGCACCCCCGCGGCCCGTTCCGAGCGCGACGCGTTCGCCGCGCTGCACGGCCGCCGGCTGCGCCAGCTGCGCGCCGTCGAGGACCGGCTGTGCTTCGGGCGGCTGGACCTGCGCGACGGCGAGCACCGCTACATCGGCCGGGTCGGGCTGTCCGACGACGAGCACCGGCAGCTGCTGCTGGACTGGCGGGCACCGGCCGCGGAGCCGTTCTACCGGGCGACCGCGGTCGCGCCCGACGGCGTCGTACGCCGCCGGCACCTGTCGACGGACCGTCGCACCGTCACCGGCGTCGAGGACGAGGTCCTCGACCTGGACGCGTTCGACGCCGAGCGGCTCAGCCGGACCGTCGTCGGCGAGGGATCCCTGCTGCTGGCGCTCGACGCCGCCCGTACCGGGCAGATGCGCGACATCGTGAGCACGATCCAGGCCGAGCAGGACCGGATCATCCGCGCGCCGCTGTCCGGTGCCCTGGTCGTCCAGGGCGGGCCGGGCACCGGCAAGACGGCGGTGGCGCTGCACCGCGCGGCATACCTGCTGTATGCGCACCGGGACCGGGTCGCCTCCGGTGGCGTCCTGGTGGTCGGGCCGAACGCCCGCTTCCTGCGCTACATCGACCAGGTGCTGCCCGCGCTCGGCGAGGCCGACGCGACGGTGCTGCGTACGCCGGGACGGCTCTACCCCGGGGTGGACGCCGTCGCCGCGGAGGACCCGGAGGTGGCCGCGGTCAAGGGCGACCCGCGGATGGCCCGGCTGATCGCCCGCGCGGTGCGCGAGCGCGAGCGGCTGATCCGCGCGCCGGTCCCGCTCAGCGTGGACGGCAACACCGTCGTGCTGACGCCACAGGACGTGCGGGCCGCGCACGACCGGGCCCGGCGGACCGGCAAGCCGCACAACGCCGCCCGGGTCACCTTCGCCCGGCACCTGCTCGGCGCGCTGGCCACCCAGCTCGCGGGCACGGCCGGGCGGGACCTGCACCCGGACGACCGCGCCGGGCTGGTCGACGACCTGCGTGCCGCGCCGGACGTGCGCCGCGAGCTGAACTGGTGCTGGGCGCCGATCACGCCGGAGCGGCTGCTGCGCGACCTCTACGCCGACCCGGCGCGGCTGGCGGCCGCGGCCGTCGAGCTCGACGAGCGGGAGCGCCGGCTGCTGCGCCGGGACCGGCGGGCCGCCTGGACGCAGGCCGACGTGCCGCTGCTCGACGAGGCGGCCGAGCTGCTCGGCGAGGACGACAGCCGGCGGGTGGCCGCCGAGGCCACCGAGCGGCGGGCCGAGCTCGAGTACGCCCGGGAGGTCCTGCGCGGGTCGGCCGCCGCCGGCATGGTGACCGCCGAGCAGCTGGTCGCCCGCTACGCCGCCGACCCGGAGGCGCGCAGCGTCGCCGACCGGGCGGAGACCGACCGTGAGTGGGCCTTCGCCCACGTGGTGGTCGACGAGGCGCAGGAGCTCAGCCCGATGCAGTGGCGGCTGCTGGTCCGCCGCTGCCCGACCCGGTCGATGACCGTGGTCGGCGACCTGGCCCAGACCTCGGCGCTGCACGGTGCGACCTCGTGGGCGGAGGTGCTCCGGCCGCACCTGGGCGACCGGTGGCACGTCGAGGAGCTGACGGTCAACTACCGGACGCCGCGCGACCTGATGACGCTGGCGTCCGCCGTCCTGCGCGCGGGCGGCGTCCGCGTCGACCCGCCCAGCTCCCCCCGGCCGGCGCGCTGGCCGCCGGTGCTGGAGCGGGTGGACGGCGCCGGCCTCCCGGCCGCCGCCGCCACGACCGTGCGGGACGAGCTGGAAGCGCTGGCCGCCGGCACCGTCGCGGTGATCACGACCCGGGCCGCCCAGCCCGACACCGCGGCCGCGGTCGCAGTCGGGCCCGACCGGGACCGGGTGTCCGTGCTCACGGTCGAGGAGGCCAAGGGCCTGGAGTTCGACTCGGTGGTCGTCGTCGAGCCGGCCGCGATCGTCGGGGAGTCCCCGCGCGGCGTCAACAGCCTCTACGTCGCCCTCACCCGCGCCACGCAGCGGCTGCACGTCCTGCACGCCGCCGCGCTGCCGGCCGGCTTCCCGCCGGCGCCGGTGCAGCCCCGCGAGGCGGCCCTGCCCGCCGGCTGAGGCGATGCAGCAGACTGCCGGTCATGACCGTGCCCGCCGACGAGCGGCAGGACCGTCCACTCGGCCTGTTCCGACGGCTGCTGCGGGCCGGGCAGGTGCCCAGCCCGTCCGCGCAGTGCGCCCACCTGGCGGAGGCGCCGGCGGAGACGACCCCGCGCACCCCCGGGCGGTGCGAGGAACACCGGCCGGACGACGGGCCCTGGGTGCACCTGCGGCTCTGCCTGACCTGCGGGCACGTCGGCTGCTGCGACTCGTCCAGGCCGCGGCACGCCACCGCCCACCACCGGGCGACCGGTCACCCGGTGATCAGCTCGTACGAGCCGGGCGAGCCCTGGCGCTGGTGCTACCTGGACGAGCTGCTCGGCTGAGCGGCAGCCGGCGCGGCGACCCCGGACAGAAAGCCGACGAGCAGGCGGTTCACTGCTTCCGGTGCGTCGAGCTGCATCCAGTGGCCCGGCCCGTCCAGCCGCGTGTACGTCCACGGCCCGGCGACGTACTCGGCGGAGCCGGTCATCGACTCCTCGGTGAGGAACCGGTCGCCGCTCGACCACACACCGAGGACCGGCGCACCGACCGGCGGCAGCGCCGGCCGCGGCTCGACGAGCGAGGCCGGCGGCAGGACCGCCCGGTAGATGCCGAGGGCGGCGGTCAGCGCGCCCGGAGCCGACAGCCGCCCGACCGCGGCGTCGGCGTCGGGGTGGCCCGCCCAGGAGCGGAGGTTGGCGAAGCCGTCCGCTGACAACCAGCGCTCCGCGATGCCCGGGAACTGGAAGAGCAGCATGTACCACGACTTCTCCCGCTGCGCCCAGCCGGCCCGGGCGAAGGCGGCGGGGTGCCCGACGGCCAGCGCCGTCAGGCTGGCGACCCGGTCGGGTACCAGGGCCGCGAGCACCCACCCGATCGCCGACCCCCAGTCGTGCCCGACGACGTGCGCCCGGTCCACCCCGAGCCGGTCCAGCACACCGACCAGGTCGGCGACGTGGTCGGCCAGCCCGTACGCGTCGGGCCTGGCCGGCCGCCCCGACCCGCCGAAGCCGCGCAGGTCCGGCGCGATGGTCCGGAAGCCGGCGCCGGTGAGCGCGGGCACCTGGTGCCGCCAGAGCTCGTGCGTGTCGGGGAAGCCGTGCAGCAGGAGCACGGCCGGGCCGGAGCCCTCGTCGGCGACCTCCAGCTCCATGCCGTTCACGTCGATCCGCATCACGCGTTCCGGTCCGCGCCGCGGACGGCGGCGAGCAGCTCGGCCCGGGTGGCACCCGGCGAGTAGTGCGGCCGATCCCGGTAGCTCATCGCCCGGGGTGCGAGCGCGGGATCGCCGCCGAACAGCTGGGCCGGCGTCGCCAGCACCGACCCGATGGTGTTCAGCGCCCGGGCCAGCACCGGGTCGTGCCGAGCGCCGGCCCACAAGGCGGTGGTGACCGCCCAGCTGGGGTCCGCGGTCCGGTACGGCGAGCCGGCGATGTCCGCCTCGATCTCGGCCAGCCGGTGCCGGTCGAAGGCCAGCGTGGACTCGACATACGGCGCGACGACGGCCTCGGTCTCCGCGTGGAAGCGCCGCACCAGCAGGTCCGGGTCGGCCAGACCCTCCTTGGCGACTACGTCGCGGAGCACGCAGGCGTGCAGCGCGCCGATCGAGACGCCGCGGCCGAGCGACGGGTTGGTGCACGCCCACGCGTCGCCGACGGCAACGAGCCCGATGACCACCGGCTCGCCGGCCACGACGAAGTGCCGGCGCCGGTCCTCGATGCCGGCCATCACCGAGATCCCCTCGATCGGCTCGGCGTCGATCCAGTGCGCAGCCGCCGGGTAACCGCGCATCGCAGCTTCCCAGCACGGGACGTGTCGCAGCGCCCGCAGGTCCCGGTCCCGGGCGCTCGTCGTCAGCCCGACCCCGTACGTGCCGTTGTCGGCAGGCAGGGTGAGCACGGAGACCGAGTCGTGATGGGTCAGGATCGAGTCCACGCCCTCGGGCATCCGGCCGTCGCGGGACCGGTAGTGCCGGCCGTAGTAGACGAAGCCGCAGTCCGCCCGCTCCTCGGCCGGGGCTCGCCCCCCGGCCGCGGCGATCCACTGCCCGACGGCCGAGCGGCGCCCGCCCGCGTCGACGACCAGCCGGGCCCGGACGTCCCCGCCGGCCGTACGCACGCCGACGACCCGCGGGACCGGTCCGGAGCCGGTGGTGAGCAGGCCGGTCACCGCGACCCCGCGTCGGACCGAGACGCCCGCCGTCGACTCGGCCGCCGCCGAGACCACCGCTTCGGCGACCGGCCGGCGCGCGGTGACGGTGTCGAAGCGCTCGTCGCCGGGCTGCCACCCGCCGGTCATCGACGCCGGCCGCTGGTGCAGGGAGTTCATCCGGAGCCCGCCGGCCGCGACCAGCTCGTCGAGCACGCGCGGCAGCTCGGCCTCCATCACCTCCCGCCAGCGCGGCAGCAGCACGTGCAGCAGGCGGAACTGGGCCACGCCGGCGCGCTCCCAGTCGGTCCAGTCGGCGTCCGCGCCGCCGGCGGGCGGCGGGGCGGGGTCCCGTTCGAGGACGGTCACCTGGTGGCCGTCGCGCGCGAGCAGCATCGCGGTGGTCAGGCCGGTCAGGCCGGCGCCGAGGACAACTGTGTCGGTCATGCCTCACAGTGACCCGGGCGGCTGGTCACCCGCCAGGTCAGAACCTGCTCAGAACGTGCTCACCCGCCGCTCAGTTCGCGCCGATCTCGATCGCCCACAGCAGCTCGACCAACCGGTCGGTGGCCCGGGCGAGATGGCGCCGATAGGTGCTGAACGACAGCCCGAGCAGCTCGGCCGCGGCCTCCTGGCTGGGTGCGCCACGCAGGTACGTCCGGTCCAGCACCCGACGCAGCGGGTCCCCGCGCGGCTCCTCCCCGAGCTGCACCAGCGCCCGCTCGATCGCGTCGCCCGGGGCGGGGCCGAGTGCGGTGCCGGCGAGCGGGCTCGCCGCCAGCCGGTCGCGCCGGTGCAGGTCGCGTAACGCTGCCCGCACCGCCTCGCCGAAGGCGGCCCGACCCAGCGGCGCCGGACGCAGCAGCTCCGCAGGCGGCGGGCCGGTCTCGCCGGTCAGCTCCCGCCGGCCGGTGAGCTCGAGGAACGCCTCGAGCGGGAACCGCCGCCGGTCCCACCCGAACACGGTCCACTCGTGCCGGCCGCAGCGGACCCGAGCCAGCACACTCATCGCGATGTACTCGAGATAGGACCGCCAGAATTCCCCGTCGAGGGTGGTGAGGAAGGTCCAGGCCACCGGCCGCGACGTCCACTCGAGCAGCGAGGAGACGGCGGCGGTCATGACCCCCACCGGCTCGCGTTGGTAGGCCGGACCGCGGCCGCCGAAGAAGCGGCCGACGCCGATCCGCTCGCCCGGCCGCAGGGGGCCGTGCCGCTCGACCGCGTCCAGTACCGCGCGGGTGACCGGGTCGTCCTGGACGAGACCCGGACCGGCGGTGAAGTAGACGTGCTGGGCGAAGGCTTCCACGCCCGCGTCGGAGCGGGCGACGTAGAGACCGGCCGGCTGGGCCTCGATCCACCGCCGGGCCAGCTGTGCGTCGTCCGATCCCTCGAACCGCTCGAGGATGTCAAGGACGCCCGAGTGATCGGCGGTAGCGGCTGGCGAGACCGCGAGCGCGCCCCGCTCGCGGACCTCACGGAAGCTGGCGTCGAGCGGACTGCGACGATGCAGCAGGAGCAGCTCGGTGGCGTCCCGGTCCCGAGTGACGGACCGCTGGTCGAGCAGCCGGGCCACGGTGTGCTGGCGGATCCTGCGGTGCAGGTCGACGTACGCCTCGGGGTTGCGCTGCGCGAACTCGGCCTCGAAGACGTCCCGGACCAAGTCGTGCGGATGCAGGCCGCTCCCGGAGCGCCCGACGAAGGGCCGCGACTCCAGCCACCGCCAGACCTCCGGCGCTCGGGGACCGATGGTCTCGATCAGCAGGTCCTCCGTGGTGCGGTACGCGTGCGCGCAGGTCGCCAGGCCCATGCGGTGGTCGGCATCCGGCACGTCCCGGACGAGCACCCGGCAGAGTCCGGCCACGAGGTCCGGCAGGTCGTCCAGGCGGGTGGGCACCGCGCCGCCGGCGCTGGCCTCCGCCAGCAGTGCCAGCGCGAGCGGGTGACCCCGGCCGACGACGGCCAGCCTCCCGCGCAGCTCCTCCGGCACGCCGAGCCGGCACAGCAGCTCGATGCTCTCGGCGTGGCTCAGGGCGCCGAGGTCGTGCACCCGCATCAGCCGCCGCCAGCCGGGGTCGGCCGACCAGGCCGCCGTCGGTGGCTCGCGGCCGGCCAGCACCGCCACCGACGTCGCCGGCAGCGACGGGACGAGCTGCTCCCGGAACCACCGATCCAGCGGCGTGAGCAGCTCGTAGCCGTCCACCAGCAGGACGAGACGGCCGTCGAAGCCGGCCGGCCGGCCGATGGACAGGGCCCGCTCGACTGCTGGGATCGAGCCACCCACGTCCCGGCCGTCCAGGGTCACGGTGCGGCGCCCGTACTCGCGCGCCCGACGGCGGAGCTCGTCGAGCAGCGTGGTCTTGCCGATCCCGCCGGGCCCGTGCACGAACAGGACCCGGGCCGGGCTGGCGCCCGCCGCCGCGGCATCGAAGGACTCCAGCTCGTCGGTCCTGCCGACGAAGCCATGCCGGCGCGCGTCGTCGAGCGCGGCGGAGAGGGTGGTGCCCATCGGTCGCGCTCCCTCCGGGGAGTCTGCTCGATGGTAGAGCGACCAGCCGCCGCCGAGATACCGTCGGTCAGCCCGGCAGGTACGCGAGCACGCCGGCGGCCAGGGCGGCGGCGATCCGCTGCCGGCCGGCGGCGGTGGACAGCACGGCGGCGTCGCCGGGGTTGCGCATGTTTCCGCACTCGACGACCACCGAGGGTCGGGTGGACAGGTTGAGCGCAGCCAGGTCGTCGCGGGCGCCCAGGCCGTCGCCGCCGGCCGCGTACGAGGCGTACGGCAGCCCCGAGCCGGCTCTCAGCGCCGCCCGGACCGCCAGCGCCAGCCGGCGCGAGGACCCCGCCACCGCCGGGCCGGCGGGCGGCCGGGCCGCCTCGATCACGTGGAAGCCCGAGTCGGAGCGGCCGGCGCCGTCGGCGTGCACCGACACCACCGCGTCCGCCCGCAGGGCGTTGCCGACGCGGCCGCGGACGTCCACGCACGGGCCGACGCCGCGGTCGTCCGTCCGGGTCAGGACCACCCTGACGCCGCGGGCGGCGAGCAGCCTCCGCGCCCGGACGGTCACGTCCCAGGTGAAGGCGTGCTCCGGGTAGCCGGCGGCGGTGGAGGCCCCGACGGTGTTGCACGGCTTCCGCCGCCCGCGGCCGGCCTCGACCGGGCGGTCGACAACCTCCGGGTGTGCGGCGTTGCCGCCGTCGTGGCCCGGGTCGAGCACCACCAGCGGAGTCCGGGCGCGCCGCGGCGGGCCGGGCGCCGGGGTCTTGCCGTTGGCCTTGCCGGGTGCCGGCGTGGCGGCGGTGCCCGGCCGCGCCCGGCGCCGGATCGCGGGTCGCCCCGCCCGCCGTCGAGCCAGCCGTGGAGCCGCCGTGCTCGGCTGCGCTCGTCGGGGTTCGGGTGGGCACCGGCGCGGCACCGGCGGGCGGCTCCGCCGGAGCGCACCCGCTGACGACCGCCGCTGTCGCCAGCGCTGCCGCCAGCGCCCCGGCTCCCGCGGCACGCCGCGATCCGGTGCCGGCGCCGGGGCGCGAGTGCCGCCGCCGGCGATCGAGTGACGCCGGCAGCCACGTCACCCGGCGCGCCGATCCGTCACTCGGCATCGGCTGCCGTCACTCGGCGTACGGGCGGGCGGTCCAGCACGCGGTCCAGCCTGCCACGGCCGCGCCGCCGGTTCGTCGGACCGGACGGATACCCTCGTACCACCTGATGGACGAGCCCAGGAGTGACGCGGTGCGACCCGGTGGCCAGCCCAACATGCAGCAGCTGATGAAGCAGGCGCAGAAGATGCAGCAGGAGCTGCTCGCCGCGCAGCAGGAGCTGGCGTCCGCGGAGGTGACCGGCTCGGCCGGCGGCGGCCTGGTGACCGCGACGGTCACCGGCAGCGGCGAGCTGCGCGCCGTCACGATCGACCCGAGCGTGGTCGACGCCGACGACGTGGAGACCCTGCAGGACCTCGTCGTGGCGGCGGTCCGCGACGCGAACCGGGCGGCCCAGGAGCTGGCCGGCGAGCGGATGGGCCCGCTCACCCAGGGTCTCGGTGGGATGGGCGGGCTCGGCGGCCTCGGCCTGCCGGGCTAGAGCAGGAGCAGCGTGTACGAGGGCGCGGTCCAGGACCTGATCGACGAGCTCGGCCGGTTGCCCGGCGTCGGGCCGAAGAGCGCGCAGCGGATCGCGTTCCACCTGCTGGCCGCGGAGCCCGCGGACGTCAGCCGGCTCGCCGCGGCGCTGCAGCGGGTCAAGGACGAGGTCAGGTTCTGCAAGGTCTGCGGCAACGTGGCCGAGGCCGAGGAGTGCCGGATCTGCCGGGACCCGCGCCGCGACCTCGCGGTGGTCTGCGTGGTCGAGGAGCCCAAGGACGTGGTCGCGATCGAGCGGACCCGCGAGTTCCGCGGGCGCTACCACGTGCTCGGCGGCGCGATCAGCCCGATCGAGGGCATCGGCCCGGACGACCTGCGGGTCCGCGAGCTGCTGCTGCGGCTGCAGGACGGCGTGGTGACCGAGCTGATCCTGGCCACCGACCCCAACCTGGAGGGCGAGGCCACGGCGACGTACCTGGCCCGCCTGATCAAGCCGATCGGCCTGCGGGTCACCCGGCTGGCCAGCGGGCTGCCGGTCGGCGGCGACCTGGAGTACGCGGACGAGGTCACCCTCGGCCGCGCCTTCTCCGGCCGCCGCCTGCTCGACGTCTGAGCGGCCGGCCCCGGCGGTCCGGTCTCAGGCCGCGCCGGCCGCCCGCGCGGCCCGCGCGGCCCGGGCGACGGCGGACAGGACGGCGCGCAGCGAGGCGGTGACGATGTTGGCGTCCACCCCGACGCCCCACAGCACCCGGTCGCCGACCGCCACCTCCAGGTACGCCGCCGCCCGCGCGTCCCCGCCGGCGGACAGCGCGTGCTCGGCGTAGTCGAGCACCCGGACGTCGTGACCGGCGCCGGCGAGCCCGGCCACGAACGCGGCGATCGGCCCGTTCCCGCGGCCGGACACGGTGCGGGCCGCACCGTCGACCAGCACGTCCGCGGTGACCGTCACCTCACCGTCCACTGTGGATGACTCGTGCCGGATGAGCCGGACCGGCCCGGGAGCCAGGTACTCCGCCGAGAAGACCGCCCACAGCTGCTCCGGCGAGACCTCGCCGCCGTCGGAGTCGGTGACCCGCTGCACCACCTGGGAGAACTCGATCTGCAGCCGGCGCGGCAGGTCCAGCGCGTGCTCGGTCTTCATCAGGTACGCCACGCCGCCCTTGCCGGACTGCGAGTTGACCCGGATCACCGCCTCGTACGACCGGCCGACGTCCTTCGGGTCGATCGGCAGGTACGGCACCCCCCACGGGTACGTCGAGACCGGCACCCCGGCGGCCGCCGCGTCCCGCTCCAGCGCCTCGAAGCCCTTCTTGATCGCGTCCTGGTGGGAGCCGGAGAAGGCGGTGTAGACGAGGTCCCCGCCGTACGGGTGGCGCTCGTGCACCGGCAGCTGGTTGCAGTACTCCACCGTCCGGCGGATCTCGTCGATGTCGGAGAAGTCGATCATCGGGTCGACACCCTGGGAGAAGAGGTTCAGCCCCAGGGTGACCAGGTCCACGTTCCCGGTCCGCTCGCCGTTGCCGAACAGGGTGCCCTCGACCCGGTCGGCGCCGGCCATGACGCCCAGCTCGGCCGCGGCGACCGCGGTGCCCCGGTCGTTGTGCGGGTGCAGGGACAGCACCACCGAGTCGCGCCGCGGCAGGTGGCGCGACATCCACTCGATCGAGTCGGCGTACACGTTCGGCGTGGCCATCTCGACCGTCGCCGGCAGGTTGACCACCGCCGGCCAGTCCGGCGTCGGCTGCCAGACGTCGATGACGGCCGAGCACACCTCGAGCGCGTACTCCAGCTCGGTCTGGGTGTACGACTCGGGCGAGTACTCGAAGCGGACCTCGGTGTCCCCGGCGCTCTCCGCCAGCTTCAGGCACAGCCGGGCCGCGTCGGTCGCGATCGCGGTGATGCCGTCCCGGTCCAGCCCGAAGACGACCCGCCGTTGCAGCGTCGAGGTCGAGTTGTAGAGGTGCACGATCGCCCGCGGGGCGCCCTCGATCGACGCGTACGTGCGCTCGATCAGCGGCTCGCGGGCCTGCGTCAGCACCTGGATCGTGACGTCGTCCGGGATCAGGTCCTGCTCGATGATCTGGCGGACGAAGTCGAAGTCGGCCTGGCTGGCCGACGGGAAGCCGACCTCGATCTCCTTGTAGCCCATCCGGACGAGCAGGTCGAACATCCGCCGCTTGCGGGCCGGCGTCATCGGGTCGATCAGCGCCTGGTTGCCGTCGCGCAGGTCGACCGAGCACCACAGCGGGGCGGCGGAGATCCGGCGGGTCGGCCAGCCGCGGTCGGGCAGCTCGACCGCCGTGAACGGGACGTAGCGACCGACCGGCAACCCGGACGGGCGCTGGACGGGCGGCTGGTAGTGGAATGACACGGTTCTCGGCTCCCTCTGCCGGGCGGGGTTTGGCTGGCGCGCACCGACCACCCGCGGCGAGGGAGCCGGCCGCTAGAGGGCCTCGCCGCGGCGGAGAAGGAGCAGGCAGAGCCTGTCGGGCGCCACGGCTCCGCAGACTACTGCACGCTGGTCCGACCGGGTACACAAGACCCGGCTGGGTAGACACGGTATGCCCTGATTAGAGAGGCTGTGCGCCGTGACGCGGCGTGTCCCGGCCGGCGTGCTCCTGGCGACCGCACTGACGCTCGGTGCCGCGGCGTGCAGCGCGGACGAGCCGGCCGCGCTGCCGAGGCCGTCGGCGGGCGTGACCGGAGCGACCGGCTCGGGTCCGGTCGCGACGCCGTCGCCGGACGACCGCAGTCCGGCCGTCCCGGACGCCGACGCCGGCCGCAGCGTCTCGCCGGCGCAGGGCTCGACCGCGATGACGGTCGACGGGCGCCGGCCGGGCGGGGAGGCGGGAGCGGTGTACGACGCGTACGTGGGCTGGGTGCGGGCGTCGCTGTCCGCTTTCGCGGCGCCGGGGACGGGCGACGGGGAGCTCGGGTCGTACGCGGATCCGCGCGTCGTGACGGAGATCCGCGGACGGGTGCGGGAGCTGGTGCTGCGCGGCTGGGCCGAGTACGGGACGGCGTCCGTGTCCGGGGTCACCGTCCAGGTCCGCGGCGCGGCCGGCGCCGTCACCGCCTGCCTGGACCTGTCCGGCGTCGCCACCCGGGACGCGGCCGGCCGGCTCGCCGGCAAGGGCCGCCCGGTCCGCTCGGCGGCCGCGGTGGAGCGCGCCGGGTCCCGCTGGCTGGTCACCGCCGACCGACGCACGCCGCTGGAGAGGTGCTGACGATGACCGGACGACTGTCGCGCCCGTTACGGCTGGCCGCCGCCGGGGTGGTCGTCGCGGCGCTGGTCGCCACCGTCGGCCCCGGCCGCGACCCGGCCACCGCCGCCGCCCCGGCACCGACCTCGCCGAGCTCGCCGACCTCGCCGGCACCCCCCGGGCAGCCGACCGACCCGGCCGGCGCCTGCCCGGTCGACGACGGCATCGAGATCACCGGCAGCCTGCAGGCCGACATCGCCGCCGCCGACGGGCACGCCCGGCCGTCCTCGGTGGCCGACTCGGTCGGCGTCGGCTGCACGCCGGTGCCCGAGGACGAGCTGGGCGCCGGCGGCGACGGGATCCCGGCGCCGGTGGACGTCGACCCGGACGCCGACGACTGGGACGACCCGTTCGACCGGCACGGCGGCCTCTACCTCGGCTACCAGTTCGGCGTCGACGGCGGCCTGCCGGACTACTGGGAGCAGCCGATCGCGCCGAGCGCGGAGAACGCGGCGCTGCTCGGCGGGCTGTGGCCGGGCGGGCTGACGTACCAGCTCACGGTCCTGTCCCCGGCCGGCGGGCGGGAGACGGTGAACCGTGCCCTCCCGCCGTACCAGGGCTGCCGCTGGCACGGGCCGGTGCCGGCCACGGCCATGCCCCGCCGGGTCGCCGCCTGGGCACCGCCGGGCCGGGCGATCTACCGCTACGACCACGTCCCGCAGCGGATCGGCTCCCGCAAGTTCGCCCGGGCCGCCGGCGGCTGGTTCCACTACCTGTGCGGGGCGGCCACGCCGGGGCACATGACCGGTCCGCCGGCCGGTGCGCGGCTCTCGCCGCTGGAGGCCGTCTACTACCTCACGCCGCACTGGGTCTACGCGCTGGGCCTGTCCGCGGCCGACCTCGACCTGGTCGCCCCGGTGCTGCGGGCCGCCCGGACCCAGGTGAACGCCAGGGTGGTCACCAGCCCGGTCAACCGCGGCGTCGTCAACCTCAAGACCTGGATGTGGACCGACGCCCGGCGCTACGACATCGTGCTGCCCGGCCGGCGGGCGACGGTGGAGCCGACCGGCATCCGGGTGGTGGCCCCGGGCGTGCCGCTGGTGGCGCACGACATCCGCCGCGGCGGCTGCAGGACCGGTGGCCGGCTCGACACCGGCGACCCCGCGGGCGAGACGGACTGCTACTTCACCTTCACCAGGGCCAGCCCCAGCCCCCGGGACGCCTACCAGGTCGGGTTCGCGGTGCGCTGGCGGGTGACCGTCGCCGGGGTGGCCCGCCCGCTGACCTTCTGGACCACCTCGGTGCAGAGCTACACGGTCGGCGAGGTGCAGGTCCCGAACGGCGGCCGCTGACGGGGCCCAGTCGGTCAGGCGATCCGCTGGCCGCGCGCCAGCCGGTCGGTCGGGGTCCGCAGCCGCCGGGTGGTCAGCCAGACCGCGCCGGCCGCCAGCAGCAGGAGGAACCCCAGCCCGGTCGGCCACACCGCGCCGCCCTCCGAGCCCGGCGCCGCCTGGTACGACGTGCCGTCCTGGTTGGTCACCGGCAGCTGCCGGACCCGGATCTGGTGCAGCCCGCGCGACATGGAGCCGAGCACGTCGACGTCGAGCGGCTCCCGCACCACCCGCCCGTCGGGCAGCCGGATCTCACGGACCGGGCCGGCCGGCGCCGAGTCGGCCAGCACCACGAACGGGTTCGGTGCGAGCAGCCACCAGGTGCGGTCGGTGCGGGCCAGGGTGGTCTCGTACGGGACGGTGGTGCAGTTGACCCCGGCCGGCGGGGTGCTCTCGTTGCCCTCGGTGTACGACTCGCACTGCTGGGCGCTGACGGTCACCTTCTGCTGGGTGACCGCGGTCAGCAGTCCCCAGGCGATCACGGTGCCGACGGTCAGCGCGAAGACCGTGAGGTACGCCAGCACGCCCGAGGTGGTGCTGCGGGCGAACAGCGCGGACAGCGCCAGCGAGATCGCGCAGACGACGCCGAGCAGCAGCGCGGTGACCAGGTAGACCCCGGCGATCCGCAGCACCGACAGGCCGCCCTCGGCGAAGCACCACAGCGCCAGCGGCAGCGTGACGGCGAGGAAGACCAGCGCGGTGCCCCAGGACGCGAGCAGCTTGCCGACCGCGATCTCGCCGGCCCGCAGCCGGGTGACCTGCAGGGTGGCCAGCGTGCCGCGCTCGCGGTCGCCGTTCACCGACTGGGCGGCCAGCGCCGGGCTGACCAGCAGCGCCAGGGCGAGCACGACCAGGACGACGACCCCGAACATCACCGCGCCCCGGGTCCCGGCGACGTCGCCGGTGATGTTGTCCTGGCTCGCCGCGGCCCGTACCAGCGCGGTGACGCCGAGCAGCAGCAGGAACCAGGCGGCGATCATCCACCGCCACCGCCCGGTCCGGATCCGCAGCCGGAACTCCAGCCGCGCGACGGTCAGGATGCCGCTGAGGGGGCCGCCGGTGTCGCGAGCGGCAGCCGGCGCCCGCCCGCCCGCGTCGCCGGTCATCGCTGCCCCTCCACGAGGTCCAGGTACGTCGCCTCGAGCTCGCCGCCGAGGGGGGCGAAGGCGGTGATCGCGATGCCGGCCGCGACCAGCTCGCCGAGCAGCCGGGCCGCGGACGGCTCGCCGCCGAGCACCTCGACGTCCACGCCCGAGTGGCCCTCCACCCAGCCGACCCCGGCCCGGTCCAGCGCGTCCAGCAGTGCCGGACCGTCCAGCGCGCGCAGCCGGTAGGTCCGGACGGACCGGGAGGCCGGCAGCTCGCCGATGGCGTGCTGCCCGACCGTACGGCCGGCGTCGACGAACACGACCCGGTCGGCGACCTCCTCGAGGTCGGACAGGATGTGGCTGGACACCACCACCGCGCGGCCCTCGCCGGCCAGCCGGCGCAGCAGGTCGCGAAGCTCCACCCGGCTGCGCGGGTCCAGCCCGGAGGCCGGCTCGTCGAGCAGCAGCACCCCGGGATCGTGCACCAGCGCCCGGACCAGCCCGAGCCGCTGCTTCTGCCCGCGGGACAGGCTGTGCACCGGCGCGTCCGCCTTGTCCGGCAGCCGGGCCAGCTCGAGCAGCCGGGTCGCGCGGTCGGCCCGGGCCCGCTTCGGCACCTGGTACGCCGCCGCCATCACCTCCAGGTACTCCCGGCAGCCGAGGCTGTCGTAGAGCCCGAAGACGTCGGGCGACCAGCCCATCCGGGCCCGGACCTCGCCGGCCTGGGTGACCGGGTCGAAGCCGGCCACCCGCACCTCGCCGGCGTCCGGCCTCAGCAGCGTCGCCAGCACCAGCAGCACGGTCGTCTTGCCGGCGCCGTTCGGGCCGACCAGGGCGGTGACCTGGCCCGGCGGCGCGTCCAGGTCGATGCCCTGCACGGCCAGCACCGGACCGAACGAGCGCCGGACCCCGCGCGCGTGCACGCCGGCCGTGGGCGCCGCGAGGGCCTGCGGCCGGGGCGGACCCGGCGTGCCCGGGACGTCCGGTCCGGTCATCCGGCTCCCCTTTCCGCCCGGAGGCGTCGTCCGGCCTCCCCGGTAGTGTGGACGCGCCGGACAGCCGAGATGGTCGCAGGGGGTGGGAGAAACCGTGGGGCTCGTCGTGCAGAAGTACGGCGGCTCCTCGGTCGCCGACGCCGAGCGGATCAAGCGGGTGGCCGAGCGCATCGTCGCCACCCGCAGCGAGGGCCACGACGTGGTGGTCGCCGTCTCCGCCATGGGGGACTCGACCGACGAGCTGCTCGACCTGGCCCAGCAGGTGACCCCGCTGCCGCCCGGCCGCGAGCTGGACATGCTGCTCACCGCCGGGGAGCGGATCAGCATGGCCCTGCTGGCGATGGCGATCCACACCGCCGGCGTCCAGGCGCGGTCGTTCACCGGCTCGCAGGCCGGGGTGATCACCGACAGCTCGCACGGCCGGGCCCGCATCATCGACGTCACCCCCGGCCGGATCCGGGAGGCGCTGGACGCGGGTGCGGTGGCGATCGTGGCCGGCTTCCAGGGCGTCTCGCAGGACACCAAGGACATCACCACGCTCGGCCGCGGCGGCACGGACACGACGGCGGTCGCGCTGGCGGCGGCGCTCGGCGCGGACGTCTGCGAGATCTACACCGACGTGGACGGGGTCTTCTCCGCCGACCCGCGGATCGTGCCGAACGCCCGGCGGCTGGAGCGGATCACGTACGAGGAGATGCTGGAGATGGCGGCGTGCGGCGCGAAGGTGCTGCACCTGCGGTCGGTGGAGTACGCCAGGCGGTACGGGATCGCGGTGCGGGTGCGGTCGTCGTTCTCGCAGCTGCCGGGCACGCTGGTCGCCGGCTCGACGCAGGACGGCCCGACGGGAGACCCGGACATGGAGCAGCCGATCATCACCGGCGTCGCGCACGACCGGAGCGAGGCGAAGATCACGGTCGTCGCGGTGCCGGACAAGCCGGGGCAGGCCGCGGCGCTGTTCCGGGCCGTCGCGGACGCCGAGATCAACATCGACATGATCGTGCAGAACGTGTCGGTCGCGGCGACCGGGCGGACCGACATCTCGTTCACGCTGCCGAAGGCGGACGGCCCGGCCGGGATGGCGAGCCTGCAGAAGGTGCAGGACAGGGTCGGCTTCGAGTCGCTCATCTACGACGACCACGTGGGCAAGGTGTCGCTGGTGGGCGCCGGGATGCGCTCGCACCCCGGCGTCTCGGCCGGCTTCTTCGGCGCGCTCGCCGACGCCGGCGTCAACGTCGAGCTGATCTCCACCTCGGAGATCCGGATCTCGGTGCTGGTCCGGGACACCGACCTCGATGTCGCGGTGCGCGCGGTGCACGAGGCCTTCGACCTCGGCTCGGTGGACGCCGCGACCGTCTACGCCGGGACCGGCCGATGACAGCGGCACCGCGACGCCGGCCGACGCTCGCGGTGGTGGGCGCCACCGGGGCGGTCGGGACGGTGCTGCTCGGGATCCTGTCCGAGCGGCCGTTCGGCTGGGGGGAGATCCGGCTGGTGGCGTCGCCGCGGTCGGCCGGGAGGGTGCTCCGGGTGCGGGGCGAGGACGTGATGGTGCGGGCGCTCGCGCCGGAGGTCTTCGACGGCGTGGACGTGGCGATGTTCGACGTGCCGGACGCGGTGTCGGCCGAGTGGGCGCCGGTCGCGGCCGCCCGCGGCGCGGTGGTGGTCGACAACTCGGGCGCCTTCCGGATGGAGCCGGACGTGCCGCTGGTGGTGCCGGAGGTCAACGCGGCGGCGGCCCGGGTCCGGCCGCGCGGGATCGTGGCCAACCCCAACTGCACCACGATGACGATGATGGCCGCGCTCGGCGCGCTGCACCGGCGGTGGGGGCTGCGGGCGCTGGTGGTCGCCTCGTACCAGGCCGCCTCCGGCGCGGGGCAGGCCGGCGCGGACCGGCTGCACGACGAGCTGGACGCCCTCGCCGGCGACCGGACGCTCGGCACGGTCGCCGGGGACGTCCGCAAGGCGCTGTCCGGGCTGCCGCCGGAGTCGCCGTTCCCGGCGCCGCTGGCGCTCAACGTGGTGCCGTGGGCCGGCTCCCAGCGGGACGCCGGCTGGTCGTCCGAGGAGCTGAAGGTGCGCGCCGAGTCGCGCAAGATCCTCGGCATCCCGGACCTGGCGGTGTCCGCGACCTGTGTCCGGGTGCCGGTGGTGACCACGCACTCCGCCGCCGTGCACGCGACCTTCGCCGGGCCGGTGACCGTCGAGGCGGCGCGGGCGGAGCTCGCGGCCCAGCCGACGGTCGTGGTGCTGGACGACCCGGCGGGCGGGATCATGCCGACCCCGGCCGACGTGGTGGGCACCGACCCGACCTACGTCGGCCGGATCCGGCAGGCGCTCGACTTCCCGGACACCCTCGACCTGTTCGTCGTCGGCGACAACCTGCGCAAGGGCGCCGCCCTCAACACCGCCGAGATCGCCGAGCTCGTCGCCACCGAGCTTCCGGGCCGCTAGCGCGCTGCCGCGAGTGAGCAGTCCGACCGCCGAGTGAGAAGATCGGCCGCCCAGTGAGCAGCTGTAGGCCGTCACTCGTTCACCGAAGTGCCCACTCGGGGACCGAACTGCGCACTCGGACACCGGAGGCGGTCGCGGTCACCCCGCCGGCAGCCGGGGGGCGGCGGCGCGGAGGAGGACCGCCGCCCAGGTACGGAAGGGGCGCCAGGCCTCGGCGAGGGCCGCGAACTCGGCCGGGGTGGGCGGGGCGGGCAGGCCGTAGAGCCGGGCGGCGGCCTCCAGCGCGGTCGCCTGGTTGACGACGAGGACGTCGGCGAGCCCGCAGGCGCGGACGATCACCAGCGAGGCGTAGAACGGCCCGATGCCGGGCAGCTCGCGCAGCTGCGCCATCGCGGTGTCCGGGTCGGCGGCGGTCAGCCGCTCGACCGAGAGCCGCCCGTCCAGCGCGGCGCGCGCCACCGCCTGCAGCCGCTCCAGCGTCACCGGCGGCAGCTCGGGGAAGTCCGTGACCTCGAGCAGCCGGGCCGGCGTCGGAAACGCCCAGCAGGTCTGCCCGGCCAGCTCGAAGGCCCGCCCGTACGCCTCGGACAGCCGCTGCCGCACCCGCGCCATCTGCCGCGCCGGCCGGCGCGCGGACAGCACCGCCCAGGCCGCCGCCTCGTACGGCGAGTGGAACTGCGGTGGCCGCAGCCCCGGCGCCACCGCCTGCAGCCTGCCGAGCACCGGGTCACGCCGGCCCACCGCCTGGAAGGCCTCGCCGTCGTGGTCGAGCGACAGGATGCGCGCGACCTGGCGGGTCACCGGCTCCGGGTCGGCCTCCCCGTGGACGGTCACCTGCACGCCGGACCCGTCCTGGCGCACCTCGACGCCGGCCTGCTCGGCGTAGCCGTCCACGCAGAAGGCCATCCGCAGCACCCCGTCGAACGACGTGTCGAGGCGCTGCCCGAAGCCGAAGGTGGCGGACTCGCGCAGGTCGTACGGCCCGAGCGGGTGGATCGTCGTCATGCGCCCAGCCTCGCACCGAAGCCGGACATCCCCTGTCCGGTATTCGGCGCGGTCCGGCGGCTACGGCTTGCGGAAGCGGGCGTCGAAGAAGCAGAACACCCCGAAGCAGGCCAGCCCGAACGCCACGATCAGCAGCAGCACCGTCCCGTACGGCTGCTGGGCCAGCGTCGAGAGCGCGGTGTCCAGGCCGGTCGCCTTCTCCGGGTCGTGCTGGACCGCCGCGATCACGATCAGCGCGCCGACGATGCCGTACGCGATCCCGAGCGCGATGTAGCCGACCTGGCCGAGCCGGGTGGTGGTCGTGCGGGTGGCCGCCGACGCGGTGGCGAGGTCCAGGTCGCGGAGGAACTTGCGCTGGTATCCCTTGACGAACAGGTACCCGGCGGCGCCGAGCACCAGCAGGCCGGCGAGGACGACGAGGGCCTGCCCGGCCGGGGCGTCGAGCACCTTGGCGGCGAAGCCGGCCTGCTCCTCGTTGGACTGCGCCGAGCTGCCGGAGGCGACCCTCCCGGCGCTGTAGCCGAGGACACCGAAGACCACCGCCTCGGCGACGTGCGCGACGCGCTTGATCGCGCCGCCGTGCGCCTTGCGCCCCCAGATGGCCTCGCCGAGCTGCCAGAGCGCCAGGGCGACCAGGCTGACGGCGATGACCCACAGCAGCGGCCGTCCCCAGGGCTCCTCGGCGATCCGCTGCAGCGCGCCGCCCTTGCCGGCTTCCTCGCCGCCGCCGTCGGCGAACGCGACCTGGACGGCCAGCCACGCCACCAGCAGGTTGACCAGGCCGTAGCCGACGAGGCCGACCCTGCCGAGCAGGACCACCCAGCGGTTGTCCGCCACCTGGGCCACTGACTGCGCTCCGGCTGTCACGCCGCCTCCTCGATCCGGCCCCGTCGCCTGCCGGTGCTCTACCCGACCACCCGGGCCGCGAATCCCCGGCCTATCCTGGGCGGGTGCCGCGTTACGAGTACCGCTGCCGGCAGTGCGGCAGCACCTTCGAGCTGGCCCGCCCGATGGCCGACTCGGCGCTGCCGGCCGGCTGCCCGGCCGGGCACACCGACACGGTCCGGCTGCTGTCCACGGTGGCGCTGACCGGCGGCGGGCCGGCCGGGTCGCCCGCACCCGCGCCCCGGGCCGGCGGCTGTTGCGGCGGAGCCTGCGGCTGCGGGTAGCCCGGTGACGTACCGGCTGCTCGCCGACGCCGTCGCCGTGCTGCACGGCGCATACCTGACGTACGTCGCGCTCGGCGGCCTGGTCGCGCTGCGCTGGCCGCGGACGCTGCCCGTGCACGTCGGTGCCGTCGCCTGGGGTGTGCTGGTCGTCGCCGCCTCCGTCCGCTGCCCGCTCACCGCCGCGGAGGACGGGCTGCGCCGCCGCGGCGGCGAGGTGCCGGCGGCCGGCGGCTTCATCGACCGGTACGTCGAGGGCGTGCTCTACCCGGCCCGGCTGACCCCGCTGGTCCAGGCGCTGGTCGCCGCGCTCGCGCTCGGCTGCTGGCTCACCGTGCTCGCCCGCCGGCCGGTCCCGGCCGGCCGCGGTCCCCGGCCGCCGCCGGCGCCTGGCTGAGCGCCGGGCTGCGCCCGGGCAGGATGGAGGGGTGGACCTCCTCGAGCTGCTGCCCGCTGACCCGCAGCCGGACGCGCTGTTCGACGCGTTCGTGCTGTGGGCCAAGGACCGCGGGCTGGTGCTCTACCCGGCCCAGGAGGACGCGCTGATCGAGGTGGTCTCCGGCGCCAACGTCATCCTGTCCACGCCGACCGGCTCCGGGAAGAGCCTGGTCGCGGCCGGCGCCCACTTCGCCGCGCTGGCGGCCGGCCGGCGCACCTTCTACAGCGCGCCGATCAAGGCGCTGGTGTCGGAGAAGTTCTTCGACCTGTGCGACGCCTTCGGCACCGCGAACGTCGGCATGATGACCGGCGACGCCGCGGTCAACCCCACCGCGCCGATCGTCTGCTGCACCGCCGAGGTGCTGGCGAACATCGCGCTGCGGGACGGGCCCGACGCCGACGTCGGCCAGGTCGTGATGGACGAGTTCCACTTCTACGCCGACCCGGACCGCGGCTGGGCCTGGCAGGTGCCGCTGCTGGAGCTGCCGCGGGCGCAGTTCCTGCTGATGTCGGCGACGCTCGGCGACGTCTCCCGCTTCGAGGAGGACCTGACCCGGCGGACCGGCCGGCCCACCGCCGTGGTGCGCTCCGCCGTACGCCCGGTGCCGCTGTCCTACTCCTACCGGCTGACCCCGCTGCACGAGACGCTGGCCGAGCTCATCGCCACCCGGCAGGCCCCGGTGTACGTGGTGCACTTCACCCAGGCCGCGGCGGTCGAGCGGGCGCAGGCGCTGATGAGCGTCAACGTCAGCACCAGGACGGAGAAGGACGCCATCGCCGAGCTGATCGGCGGCTTCCGGTTCACCACCGGCTTCGGGCGGACGCTGTCCCGGCTGGTCCGGCACGGGATCGGGGTGCACCACGCCGGCATGCTGCCGAAGTACCGCCGGCTGGTGGAGCGGCTGGCGCAGGCCGGCCTGCTCAAGGTGGTCTGCGGGACGGACACCCTCGGCGTCGGCGTCAACATCCCCATCCGGACGGTGCTGTTCACCGCGCTGTCCAAGTACGACGGCCAGCGGACCCGGCTGCTCTCGGCGCGGGAGTTCCACCAGATCGCCGGGCGGGCCGGGCGGGCCGGCTTCGACACCGCGGGCTCGGTGGTGGCGCAGGCGCCCGAGCACGTGGTGGAGAACGAGAAGGCGCTGGCCAAGGCCGGCGACGACCCGCGCAAGCGCCGGCGGGTCGTGCGGAAGAAGCCGCCGGAGGGCTCGATCGGCTGGGGCGAGCCGACCTTCCGCCGGCTCGTCGAGGCCGAGCCGGAGCCGCTGGCGTCTCAGTTCAGGGTCAGCCACGCGATGCTGCTCAACGTGATCGGCCGGCCCGGTGACGCCTTCGCCGCGATGCGGCACCTGCTGGAGGACAACCACTCCGACCGGGCCACCCAGCGCCGGCTGATCCGCCAGGCCATCGCGATCTACCGGTCGCTGCTCGCCGGCGGGGTGGTGGAGCGACTGTCCACTCCGGACGCCGCCGGCCGGACGGTGCGGCTGACGGTCGACCTGCAGGACGACTTCGCGCTCAACCAGCCGCTGTCCACGTTCGCGCTGGCCGCGATCGACCTGCTCGACCGGGACTCCGAGACGTACCCGCTGGACGTCGTCTCGGTGATCGAGTCCACCCTGGACGAGCCGCGGCAGGTGCTGTCCGCGCAGCAGCACAGGGCGCGCGGCGAGGCGGTCGCGGCGATGAAGGCCGAGGGGATCGAGTACGAGGAGAGGATGGCTCGGCTGGCGGAGGTGACCTACCCGAAGCCGCTCGCCGAGCTGCTGGAGGCGGCCTACGAGGCGTACCGGCGCGGCCACCCCTGGGTCGCCGACCACGAGCTGTCGCCGAAGTCGGTGGTCCGTGACCTCTACGAGCAGGCGATGACCTTCGCGGACTTCGTCAACCACTACACGCTGGCCCGGTCCGAGGGGATCGTGCTGCGCTACCTGGCCGGGGCGTACAAGGCCCTGCAGCAGACGGTGCCGGTGGACGCGAAGACGGAGGAGCTGCAGGACCTGACCGCCTGGCTGGGCGAGCTGGTCCGGCAGGTCGACTCCAGCCTGCTCGACGAGTGGGAGCAGCTGGCGAACCCGGCGGCCGCGGTGGCCGCGGACGCCGAGCTGGAGGCGCGGCCGGCCGCGGTGACGACCAACAAGCGGGCCTTCCGGGTGCTGGTCCGCAACGCCCTGTTCCGCCGGGTGGAGCTGGCGGCGCTGCGCCGCTGGTCGGCGCTGGGCGAGCTGGACGGGGAGGACGGCTGGCCGGCGGACGCGTGGGCGTCGGCGCTGGAGCCGTACTTCGCCGAGCACGGCTCGCTGCTGACCGGCGCCGACGCCCGCGGTCCGGCGCTGCTGATCGTGGACGAGCGGCCGGACCGCTGGCGGGTGCGGCAGATCCTGGACGATCCCGCCGGTGACCACGACTGGGGCATCAGCGCCGAGGTGGACCTGGCCGAGTCCGACGAGTCCGGCCGGGCCGCGGTGCACGTCACCGCGGTCGACCGGCTCTGACTCACTCCGCGCTGAGTGCCGCCGCGGACCCTCGTGCGGACCTAAGCTCCTCGGGTGGGCCGGTGGGTGAGCGTCGAGCCGGAGCGGCTGGCCGGGTGGCTGGAGCGCTTCGCCGGCCGGCACGGCGCGGTGACGTCCACTGTGGACCCGACGGTGGTGGTGGCGGCCGCGGCGGACGGGGCGGTGGCGGAGTGCCGGGTGCCGTTCCCGCCACTGCGGGTCGATCCGTCCGACCCGTACGGCGGGCTGGTCGCGCACGCCCTGCTCGACCGGCGGGTCGGCGTGCTGCTGGTGCGGCTCGGCGGCCACGCGGCCGGCGTCTTCGCCGGCAGCCGGCTGGTCGCGTCCAAGGTCGGCTCCCGGCAGGTGCACGGCCGCAGTGCCGCCGGCGGGCAGTCGCAGCAGCGTTTCGCCCGCCGGCGGGAGGGCCAGGTCCGGGTGGCCCTGGCCGCCGCCGCGGACGTCGCGGCCGCCGTACTGCTCCCCGCGGTGTCCACACTGGACGCCGTCGTCCTCGGCGGCGACCGGCGCGCGGTCGACCCGGTGCTCACCGACGCCCGGTTGGCCCCGCTCCGCCCACTCGTCGTCGAGTCCCGGCTGGACGTCCCCGATCCCCGGCTGGCGGTGCTCCAGCGGACGCCGCGGCTCTTCCGGGCCGTCCGCATCCAGATCGAGGAGCCGGCCGAGGCGACTATCCTGGACCGGTAGCCGGAGCGCGGGGGTCTCGACGGGAGAAGTGGTGCGCCGCATCCCGGTGTCGTCCAGCGCTCTGGTCTCGGTGGGCTACGACGCCGGCACCCGCACCCTCGAGGTGGAGTTCGTCGGCGGCGGCGTGTACCAGTACCTGCGGGTCGCGCCGCGGCACTTCGAGGCCCTGCTCGCGGCCGACAGCGTCGGGACCTACCTGACGACGCACATCAAGCCGCACCACCCGTACGTCCGCGTCGACTGAGGAGCTGGGGAGCCGGTGGTGGGTTCGAGGGTGCGACGGTCCTACGTGGTGACCGGAGGGGCTCGAGGCGTCGGTCGCGCCGTGGTCGAGCGCCTGCTGGGCGAGCTCGACGTGGTGGTCGCGATCGAGCTCGACCCCGCCGCGCTGGCCTGGACCGACGGTCATCCCGCCGGCGCGCGCCTGATCGGGGTGACCGGCGACGCCGCCGAGGAGGCCGTGACCGAGCGGGCGGCCGACCTCGCGCAGGCCGCGGCCCCGCTCGCCGGATGGGTGAACAACGCCGCGGTCTTCCGGGATGCGTCGGTCGACTCGGCGCCCGTGGGCACCGTCCTGGACCTGATCGCGCTCAACCTGCACCCGGCCGTCGTCGGCTGCGCCACCGCGGTACGCCGCTTCCTGGCCGCGGGCTCGCCCGGTGCGATCGTCAACGTCTCCTCCCACCAGGCGCAGCGGGCCGTGCCGGGCGCCACGCCGTACGTCACCGCCAAGGCGGCCGTCGAAGGGCTGACCAGGGCGCTCGCGGTGGAGTACGGGGCGCGGGGCATCCGCGTGAACGCGGTCGCGCTCGGCTCGGTGGTGACCGAACGCTACGAGGACCTGCTCGCCTCCCAGGACCCGGCCGCCCGCGCGGCGACCGAACAGCAGATGAGCCTCGTGCACCCGCTCGGCCGGCCGGGGCGTGCCGACGAGGTCGCCGACGCGGTCGGCTACCTGCTCTCCGACGCCGCCAGCTTCGTCACCGGCGCGGTCCTGGCCGTCGACGGCGGCCGGTCGGCACTCGCCCAGGACCCGGAGGCGAAGCGCGGCTGACCGGGGCGATGGCCGGCTCGTCCGGGGGGTACCTTCGACCGAATTGGGATGGACCCGGGCGAGTAGCCTTAGCTAGCGTTACGCCCAATCGCACTCGGCAGGGGGAGTCATGACCAGGTCCGCGGCAAGCCTGCTCACCGGGCGCCGCACCAAGTTCGTGGTGCTCGTGTTCTGGCTGGTCCTGGTCGGGATCGCCGGCCCGCTCGCCGGGAAGCTGACCGGCGCCCAGGAGAACGACACGGCGGAGTGGCTGCCCGGCAATGCCGAGTCGACCAAGGTGCTGGAGATCCAGCGGTCCTTCCAGTCCCCGGACGCCCTGCCGGCGGTCGTGGTGTACGACCGGCCGGGCGGGCTGACCGCGGCGGACCGGACCAAGGCCGCCGCCGACGCCGAGCAGTTCGCCACCTTCGAGGGCGTGGTGGGCAAGCCCGCCGGGCCGATCCCGTCCCAGGACGGGCAGGCGCTGCAGACGGTCGTGACGTTCGACCTCGGTCCGAACGGCTGGGAGAAGGCGCCCGGCCTCGCCGAGCAGATCAAGGACGTCGCCGCCGCACCCGACCTGACCGTGCACGTCACCGGGCCGCTCGGCTTCGCCGCCGACTCGGCGTCGGCGTTCGAGGGGATCGACAGCACGCTGCTGTTCGCGACCCTCGGCGTCGTCATCATCATCCTGTTGCTGACCTATCGCAGCCCGGTGCTCTGGCTGCTGCCGGTCCTCTGCGCCGGCGTCGCTCTCACCGTCGCGCAGGCGGTGATCTACCTGCTCGCCGAGTACGGCGGTCTGGTGGTCAACGGGCAGAGCGCGGGCATCCTCACGGTGCTCGTGTTCGGCGCCGGCACCGACTACGCGCTGCTGCTGGTCGCCCGCTATCGCGAGGAGCTGCGCCGGCACGAGGACCGGCACGAGGCGATGGGTGTCGCGCTGCACCGGGCCGGGCCGGCGTTGCTCGCCAGCGGCGCCACGGTCATCGTCGGCATGCTGTGCCTGCTGGCCGCCGAGACCAACTCGACCCGGAGCCTCGGCCCGGTCGCCGCGATCGGCGTGCTGGTCGCCCTGCTGGTCATGATCACGCCTGCTGCCCGCGCTGCTGGTGATCTGCGGACGCTGGCTGTTCTGGCCGGTGAAGCCGACCTACGGCTCGGCCGAGCCGACCACCCGCGGGTTCTGGGCCCGGACCGGCAACTGGATCGCCCGCCGCCCGCGCATGGTGTGGGTCACCACCGCGCTGGTGCTCGGCGCCCTGTCGATCGGCGTCGTCAACCTCAACGCGAACGGCCTGACCAACGCCGAGTCGTTCACCGGCAAGCCCGACTCGATCGCGGGCGAGGAGGTCATCGCCGAGCACTTCCCGTCCGCCGGCGCCGGCAGCCCGGTCGCGGTCGTCGCGAACGCGCCGGCCGCCGCGCAGGTGCGGACGGTCGTCGCCGGCACCGACGGGATCAGCGAGGTGACCGAGCCGGTCGTCAAGGACGGCAACGCCTACCTGGAGGGCACCCTCACCGACCCGCCGGACAGCGCCGCGGCGTTCGCGACCATCGACCGGCTCCGCGACGCGGTGCACGGTGTCGCCGGCGCGGACGCGAAGGTGGGCGGGAACACCGCCATCAACCTGGACCTGCAGGAGGCCGCCAAGCGCGACCGGGCGGTGATCATCCCGATCGTGCTGGTCGTCGTCCTGATCATCCTGATGGTGCTGCTGCGCGCCGTCGTCGCGCCGGTCATGCTGATCGCCACCGTGGTGCTGTCGTTCGCCGCCGCGCTCGGCGCCAGCGCGCTGATCTTCGACTGGGTCTTCGGCTTCAACGGGGCCGACTCGTCGCTGCCGCTGTTCGTCTTCGTGTTCCTCGTCGCGCTGGGCATCGACTACAACATCTTCCTGATGACCCGCGTGCACGAGGAGTCGCAGCGGTACGGCACCCGCCGCGGCGCGCTGATCGGGCTGGCCGCGACCGGCGGCGTCATCACCTCCGCCGGAATCGTCCTGGCCGGCACCTTCGCCGTGCTCGGGACGCTGCCGCTGGTGTTCCTCGCCGAGCTGGGCTTCGCCGTCGCGCTCGGCGTGCTGCTGGACACCATCATCGTCCGGGCGGTGCTGGTCACCGCCCTCAACCTGGACATCGGCCGGCACATCTGGTGGCCCAGCAAGCTGGCCCAGAAGGCCGATGTCGAGACCGACGAGCTGCTGGAGGAGCAGCAGGTCGGCCAGCCCGCCCGCTGACCGGGAGGATCGTTGATCGCGCGGATCTGGCGAGGCTGGGTCGGCACCGACCGGGCGGCGGCGTACGTCGACTACATCGTCGGCACCGGCATCGCCGAGTACCGCCAGACCCCGGGGAACCTGGGCGCCCAGATGCTGACCAGGGACCTCGGCGACGGTCGGACCGAGGTGCTGACGCTGAGCTGGTGGGATTCCGTCGACAGCATCCGGGGCTTCGCCGGCGATGACATCGAGGTCGCCGTCTTCTACCCCGAGGACGACGACTTCCTGATCGACCGGGAGACGACGGTCACCCACTACGAGGTGCCCGCCCGCGACCTCGTGACCGCCGTCCGCACCGGTGATCCGGGGTCGGCGGTGACCCCGGCCGGTCGCGCCGGGCCGTGCGGTTCGCCGAGCAAGGTCCGGGCGCGGTGAGGCCGCTCGCGTGCAAGGATCCGACCGATCGGCGAGCAGGCTTGCCAGCGCGGCGCCGCAGGGGCTAGGGAGGATCAATGGTCCAGCAGAGTCCTGGTGACAGCAGGAGCGGTATCGAGGACGGAGGGGGTCGCCGGCTCGGCGGCGGAGCGATCGCGGCGCTCGCCGGATCCGGGCTCCTGGTCGTCTTCATGATCCAGAACACCGAGGACGTCACGCTCAACTTCCTGGTCTGGAGCTTCACCTGGCCGCTCTGGCTGTTCACCCTCGTGACGGCCCTGGTCGGGGCGTTCGTGTGGTTCGGGCTCGGCGTGATGCGCCGTCATCGGCGCCGGAAGGCGCGCCGGGAAGACAGACGGGACTAGGGCGCGTCTCCCAACCAGCTGGCGGGCCGGCAGAGCCGAGGACGTGCGCGACTTCCCCGATGGGGCGGCGACCGGGAACCGACGGTCACCCACTACGAGGTGCCCGCCCGCGCTTGACGTCCGTGTGCGGGAGCCGCTTCGCTGATCTGGTTCCGGACACCGGGCGGGAGGACAGGATGCCGACGGCGACGACCTGCGTGGGCTTGCGAACGGCGGGGCGGACTCTGGCGGGGAGGGCGCGACGATGAGCGCACTGCGGGTTGCGGCCGTCCAGGCGGCGCCGGTCCTGCTGGATCGCGACGCGACCATCGCCCGGGTCGGGGAGCTGACGCGCACGGCCGCGGCTGACGGGGCCGAGCTGGTGGTCTTCCCGGAGGCCTTCGTGCCGGGCCCGCCGGTGTGGATCGACACGGCGCGGATCTGGGACGGGGACGAGCAGTGGTACCGGCTGCTGTCCGAGCAGGCCGTGGTCGTGCCCGGCCCGGCGGTCGACGCGCTCGCCCGGGTCGCCCGCGAGTCAGGGGTGTGGCTCGTCGTCGGCGTCGACGAGCGCGAGGCCGGCACGATCTACAACACCCTCCTGTACTTCGCGCCCGACGGCACGCTCGTGGAGCGCCACCGCAAGCTGATGCCGACGGGCTCCGAGCGCACGGTCTGGGGGATGGGCGACGGATCGACGCTGCGGACGGTCCCGGCGTCGTTCGGGCGACTCGGCGGCCTGATCTGCTGGGAGAACTACATGCCGTTGGCGCGCTTCCACCTCTACGCGCAGGGCGTCGACGTGTGGGTCGCCCCGACGCTGGCGACCGGGGACGCGTGGGTCGCGACGATGCGCCACCTCGCCCGGGAAGGCCGCATGTTCGTGATCGGCGTCAACCCGTGCATCCACGCCGACGACATCCCGGACGCGATGCCCGACCGCGAGCGGCTCTACCCGTCCGCCGACCGAGAGCGCGACGACGGCTGGCTGATGCCGGGCAACACCGTGATCGTCGGCCCGGCCGGCGACGTGCTCGCCGGCCCGGTGCGCGAGCAGGAGCAGATCGTCACCGCCGAGCTCGACCTCGACCGGGTTCCGCTCGAGCGCCGGCTCTTCGATCCCGTCGGCCACTACAACCGCCCCGACGTCTTCCGTCTCGTCGTCGACACGACCGCCCACCCGGCTGTCGTGCAGGTCGGGAGCACCCTCGAGCACCCCGCCCGCTGAAGAGCGCCCGCGATGCCGGTCAGCGGCCGCGCGATGGCCGCCTTGGGGACCGTCCGTCAGCGAGGGTCTCCCCGGCGTAGAAAGGCGACCACGCCTCCGACGAAGAGAAGAAAGACCACGATGAGCAGTGCCCATATCAGCAAGCCGTTCATGGCGACCTCCACCACATCGTGGGACGGCGCTGATCGACCCGCAGTCCTCTCGTGGTCGACACAGCCGGGGTGCACGAGCGTCTGTCCTGCGGCCAGCCTTCACCGCCGGTCCAGACCACGGCTCATCCGTGCTGGATGAGAGCGTCCAGCGAACCAGGCGGACCGGGGTCGACAGCGTCCTGGCGGGCTCATCGAGCCCTGCGGTGAACCCGGTGCCCGCGAAGCCCGTCCCGCAGAGGGCACCCTGATCGGGCATCTCAACGGGCGGGTCTTGCGGGACACCGAAGGACGCGTCAGGCTCCTGCCCAACGTCATTCTAGCGCTAGAGTATTGCGATGACAGCTCACCCCAGTGCCGCAGAGCTGACGCTCCTCGGTCTTCTCGCGGAGCGGCCACGGCACGGCTACGAGATCGAGAAGACGATCGAGGAGCGGGGCATGCGGGAGTGGACCGACCTGGCCTTCTCCTCGATCTACTACCTGATCAAGAAGTTGGAGAAGGCCGGCCTGATCACCGCCGCGGACAGCACCAGCCGGGCAGCTGATCGCCGCCGACGTAGAACGTACGCCCTCACGTCAGAGGGGCTTGTAGTCGCACGAACAGGCACCCGAGCCGCACTGGCGACCGTGACCGCGGTCCACTCCCCGGTGCTAGTCGGCGTGGCCAACCTGCCGCTGCTCAGCGCCGCCGAAGCGCGCGACGGGCTGCGCAGCCGCGCCGAGGAACTGACCCGACAGGTGCGGCGACTGCAAACTCAGCCGAGCGCCCAGCCGCCGGCGCCTGCACTCGTCGCCGCGATCTTCGACCACGCCCTGGCCAGTCTGCAGGCGGAACTGGACTGGACCCATCGCACGATCACGACCCTGGAGGACGACGCCGATGGACAAGGCCGATCTGAAGACTGAACGAAAGGACCTGTACTTCCCACCGGCGGGACGCTTCGTCGAGGTTGTGGTCCCTGAGATGGCCTTCCTCGCCGTGGACGGGCATGGTGACCCCAACACGTCACAGGACTACCGACACGCAGTCGAAGCGCTGTTCGCCGTTTCCTACGCAGCGAAGTTCCTCAGCAAGCGCGAACTCGGCCGCGACTATGTCGTCCTGCCGCTGGAGGGGCTGTGGAGCGCGCACGACCCCACGGCGTTCGTCCGCGGCGCCAGGAACGAGTGGGAGTGGACGATGTTGATCAGACAGCCCGAGTGGGTCGACGCCGCGCTGATCAGCCACGCGCGGGACAGTGCGCAGACGAAGCGGTTACCCGCGCTGTCGCTGCTCCACTGCACGACCCTCACCGAGGGCCCCTGCGTACAGACCCTGCATGTCGGAGGCTACGACGACGAGGCACCGCTGCTGCGCGAGCTGCACCAGGAGTACCTGCCCGCGCACGGGATGACGCCCACGGAACGGCACCACGAGATCTACCTCAATGACCCCCGCAAGACTCCTCCCGCAAGGCTCAAGACCGTGCTCCGGCAGCCCGTCACGAGTGATCGTGTGGTTTCAACCATGTCTCGCGACATCACATGGTCGGGGTGACAGGATTTGAACCTGCGGCCTCTTCGTCCCGAACGAAGCGCGCTACCAAGCTGCGCCACACCCCGATGGTGCTCCCGAGACCGAGTCTCAGCGGAGGCGCGCGACCAGGCTGAGCAGGGTGGCCTCGGGTGGGCAGGCGAAGCGGACCGGCGCGTACGGGGAGGTCCCGAGGCCGGCGGAGACGTGCAGCCAGGCTCGGTCGTCCCAGCGGTGCAGCCAGCGAGCCCGGGACCGCTCGATCCCGCAGTTGGTGACGACAGCGCCGATGCCGGGGATGCGCAGCTGGCCGCCGTGGGTGTGGCCGGCGAGCAGCAGGTCGTAGCCGTCGGCGGCGAATGCGGACAGCACCCGCGGCTCCGGGGAGTGGGTCAGGCCGATCCGTACGTCCGCGGCCGGATCGGTCGGGCCCGGCCACCAGCGAGTAGCGATCCCGGTCGAGGTGCGGGTCGTCGGTGCCGGCCAGCGCGATCACCCGATCGTCGGCCTTGACGGTGGCGCGGCGGTGGGTGGCATCGACCCAGCCGGCCCCGGCCAGGGCGGCGGCCATCTCCGGCCACGGCAGCGGGTCGCCGAAGACCTTGGTCCGCTCCGGGACGAGATAGCGCAGCGGGTTCTTCGGCCGGGGTGCGTAGTAGTCGTTGTTGCCCGGGACGAAGGCGCCCGGCCGGTCCAGCAGCGGGCCGAGCGCGTCCAGCACCGGGCCCACCGTGTCGGCTCCGGCGAGGAAGTCGCCGGTCACCGCGACGAAGTCGGGGTCGAGCCGGTCCAGCTGGCGGATCCAGTCCCGCTTCCGGTGCTGAGTCGAGGTCAGGTGCAGGTCGGACAGGTGCAGCACGGTCAGCGGCGCCGCGCCCGGGGCGAGCACCGGGACGTCGAAGCGGCGCAGCCGGAACAGGTTCCGCTCGACGAGGCCGGCGTACGCGAGGGTGGCCGCGCGCGGCGGCGGCGAGCCCGGCGACGGGCGCGACGATCGAGCGGGTGTCCACCCGGTCACCCTAACGAGTGGGGCGGGTAGGTTCCGGGCGTGAGCGACCTCAAGGACCGCCTGCAGGCCGACCTGACCGGCGCGATGCGCGCCCGGGACGAGCTGACGACGGCGACGCTGCGGATGGCGCTGGCCGCGATGACCACCGAGGAGGTCGCCGGCGCCACGGCACGGCAGCTCTCCGACGACGAGGTGCTCAAGGTGCTCGCCCGGGAGGCGAAGAAGCGGCGCGAGGCGGCCGAGGCCTTCAGCTCGGCGAACCGCCCGGAGCTCGCCGAGCGCGAGCGGGCGGAAGGCGGGGTCCTCGACCGCTACCTGCCGACGCAGCTCGGCGACGCCGAGGTGGCCGAACTGGTCCGGGCCGCCGTCGAGGAGACCGGCGCGACCGGCATGCCGCAGATGGGGGCGGTCATGCGGGCAGCGCAGGCCCGCGCAGCTGGACGGGCGGACGGCAAGCGGCTGTCCGCCGAGGTCCGCCGCCAGCTCGCCGGCGGCTGAGCTCCGCCGGCTGACGCCACGCGGCGGGGTCACCGCGGCAGGTCACCGCGGCAGGGTCACCGCGGCAGGGTCACCGCGGCAGGGTCACCGCGGCAGGCGAGCGGCGACCCGGTCAGCGGCCGCCCGGCCGCGGGATCGGGATCGGGTTGCGCGGGCCTCGGCGGCGTGGCGGCCCGGGTTGGCCGGGAAGCCCGGCGGCTGGACGACCGCCGCCTTCCCGCTGCTCAGGTAGAGAATCACCGTCATGCCCGGCGTGCCACGCCCGCTCGGCGACTGCTCGGCGATCCGGTCCGGCGGGAGCGGGCTGTCCTTGCGCTCCTCCGACACCCGGGCGCCGAAGCCGGACGCGGCGAGGAGGCCGATCGCGGCCGCCGGGTCCTGCCCGACCACCGACGGCACCGGCACGCTGTCGCCGTTGACGACCTCGGCGTCCTCCGGCGGGAAGGACCAGCTGCGGTCGCGCAGGACCGGCTCGAGCGCCTCCCGCCAGATCCCGGCCGAGTAGGCGCCGTAGAGGTTGCCGCCCTCCCTGCCGGGGGCGTCCTCCACCTTCTTCGAGGTCTCCTTCTGGTTGAACACCGCTACCGATGCCGCCATCTCCGGCGTGTAGCCGACGAACCAGGCCGCCGAGTTGTCCTGCGAGGTCCCGGTCTTGCCGGCGATCGGCCGCGACCCGCTGGCCAGCCCGAGGAAGGCGTTGTAGCCGGTGCCGGCGGGGTTGCTGGTGTCCTTCTCCAGCACCTGGGTCACCGTGTCGGCGATGCCCTGGTCGAGGCGCCGCTCGCAGGGGTCGTCCTCGAGCTTCACCTCCTTGCCGTCCGGCCCGACGATCTTCACGATCGGTCGGGGCGGGCAGTAGACCCCGCGGTTGGCCAACGTGCCATATGCCGACGTCATGTTCAGCGGACTGGTGGACTCCGGGCCCAGGGTGAACGAGGCCGACTTACCCGCGACGAACCTGTCGGCCACGGCCTTGGGCAGACCGAGACCCATGTCCTGTGCCGCCCGCACCGGGCCGCTCAGGTCGCAGTTGAACCGCTGGTCGATCAGCGCGACGAAGAAGGTGTTGATCGACGCGTAGGTCGCCGCCTCGAGGTTCCAGTTGCCGGCCCGGTAGCCGTCGCTGGCGTTCCTCATCTCGTACGGGCCCTTCACGCCGTCCTGGTACGTCGTGCAGACGCTCGACCGGTATGTGTTGCCGACGTTGATGGAGAAGTCCCGCAGCGGCACCTTGGACTGCAGCGCCGAGACCACGGTGAAGACCTTGTACGTCGAGCCGGCACCGGCTGCCGCCTTGACGTTGAGGATCTCCGAGGTCTGGTTGGGGTCCTTCCTGTCGACGCCGTAGCGCTTGCTCACCCCGAAGGCGAGCACCCGACCGTTGCGCGGGTCGACGACGTCCATCACCGCGACCGACTTCCGGTTGGCCCACCTCGAGAACGGCATCGCGGCCTGCACCTTGCTCTGGACCGCCGGGTTGAGCGTCGTGTAGATCCGGTAGCCGCCGGTCTCCAGGCGTTCCTGGGTGAGGCCGAGCCGCTCGAGGTAGTCCTTCGCGTACGCGCAGAAGAAGCCGGCGTTGGCGATCGACCTCGTCGTGTTGGCGCAGTCCTTGAGGCTCGACTTGGCCTTGGGCGCCACCTTCACCGCGGTGGCCTTGGCCTGGGCCGCCTGCTTGGCGGTGATGTAGCCGAGGCTCTGCATGTCGTTGAGCACCGTGTCCCGGCGGGCCTTCGCCGCCTTGCGCGCCCGGTACGGGTCGTAGCGGTACGGGCTCTGCACCAGACCGGCCAGCAGCGCCGCCTCGGGCAGGGTCAGCTTGCTCGCGTTCTTGCGGAAGTACGTCTTCGCGGCGGTCTGCACTCCGTACGCGCTGGACCCGAAGTAGGTGATGTTGAGGTAGCGGCTGAGGATCTCGTCCTTGCTCAGCTTGTTTTCCAGCTCGAGCGCGCAGCGGGCCTCGATCAGCTTCCGCGCCGGGCTCTGCTCGACGGCCTTCCGCTGCTCGGCGGCGGTCTTGGCCGAGTAGAGCCGGACGTTCTTCACGTACTGCATCGTCAGCGTCGAGCCGCCCTGCACGACCTCGCCGGACTGGCTGTTCTTCACCACCGCGCGCAGCAGTGCCTCGGGGTCCACGCCGTGGTGCTCGAGGAAGCGCCGGTCCTCGATGGCGATGATCGCCTTGCGCATCACGGCCGGGATCTGGCTCGCCGGGATGATCTGCCGGTTCTGCGAGTAGAACGTGGCGATCGGCGTGCCCTTGCCCGCGATCATCACGGAGCTCTGCGCCGGAGTGCCCGGGTCGACGTCGCACGGCTGCTCGTCGAAGGCCTGCACGCTGTTGCGGGCGACGAGGCCGATGCCCCCGGTGAACGGGAGCAGGACCGCGGCGACCAGGACGCCGGCCACCGCGACGGCCGCGGTGAGCTGGGCGACACCGAGCATCTTCCGTCCGACGGAGCCAGCCATGCGGTGCAGACTACGGGGAGATGCTGACGGAGTCGGCATCCGGCGCCGGCTCAGCGACACGTTAGCCCGTACGGGCTAGGTCGGAGTAACCCCGATTCCCGTGTCCAACGGTCCCCGGCTTAGTCAGAGCGGGCCACTACTAATGATCCGATCGGGGTCTGTTGCACGTCGTGTCCAGTTTTCTACGGTGTGGGACGGCGTTCTGGTGGGGGGCGCTGGACCTAGGGGACGAGCGAATGATCGCTGAGTGGTCAGTGGACTGGTCGAGGAACGCACGGTGCCGGGCGAGCGACCCGGACGATCTGTTCGTGCAGGGGGCTGCGCAGAACAGGGCCAAGGCGGTGTGCATGGGATGCCCGGTGCGGACCGAGTGCCTGGCCGACGCGCTCGACAACCATGTCGAGTTCGGTGTGTGGGGTGGGATGACCGAGCGGGAGCGGCGGGCGCTGCTCAAGCGCCGGCCGAACGTGCCGTCCTGGCGGACGCTGCTGGAGACGGCGCGGCGGGAGCACCTGCAGCTGCAGGACGCGGTCTGACGGCCTGACCGTCCGGTCGCGACGGCCCGCGCCGGGGGGCGGCGGGCGGCAGCGACGGGCTCGATCGGCCCAGCGGATCCGCTCGACCGGCTCAACCGGACGTTCGGAGGACCCGACCGGACGATCGCATCGGGCCAGCGGGGCCGGCTCGCCCGGCTCCGGTCGGTTGACCCGTGCGCGCCGGACGGCTGCCCTTCCGGCCCTCCGGCCCGGTCCGCTCAGTCGGCGGCGAGGGCCCGGCCGACCGAGCGCAGGCCGTCCAGGTCGTGCACGTCGGTCGCCAGCGCCGGCACCTCGGCCTGCGGGACCTCCGGGTGTGCGCCGGTGAAGCGGTCGCGCATCCGGCGGTCGCGGGCGGCCAGCACGAAGCGGTCGGCGTGCACGCGCAGCACGGCCTCGGTCAGCTGGTGCGTCCCGGCCTCGGCGAGCGCGTCCGCGGCGACATCCGCCCGCTCGGCCGACAGCCGCGGCAGCGCGGTCGAGCGCACCCGGTTGAGCACCAGCCCGGCCAGCGGCATGGACTCGGCCGACGAGCCGGTCCACGAAGTACGACGCCTCGCGCAGCGCGTCGGGCTCCGGCGCGGCGACCACGACGAACGCCGTCCCGGGCGTCTGCAGCAGCTCGTACGTCTTCTGCGCACGCTCCCGGAAGCCGCCGAACATCGTCTCCAGCGCGCCGACGAAGGCGGACAGGTCGCGCAGCACCTCGGTGCCGATGATCCGGGTCAGCACCCGGCTGAAGAGCGCGAACGACGCGCCGACGACCTTCAGGTAGGCGCGCCCGCCGGCCCGCGCCGGCGCCAGCAGCAGCCGGAGCATCCGGCCGTCGAGGAAGCGGCCGAGCCGCTGCGGGGCGTCCAGGAAGTCGAGCGCCGACCGGGACGGCGGGGTGTCGACGACGATCAGCTCCCACTCGTCCCGGGCGCGCAGCTGGCTCAGCTTCTCCATCGCCATGTACTCCTGGGTGCCGGCGAAGGAGGACGAGAGCGACTGGTAGAAGGGGTTCGCCAGGATCTGCTCGGCCCGGTCCGGCGTCGAGTGCGCGGACACGATCTCGTCGAACGTCCGCTTCATGTCCAGCATCATCGCGTGCAGCTCGCCGCCCTTGGCCGGTGTCCACACCGGACACCTCGCGCGGGACGTTGTCCAGTTCGGACAGTCCCATCGACTGGGCCAGCCGGCGGGCCGGGTCGATGGTGAGCACGACCACCTTGCGGCCCTGCTCGGCCGCGCGCAGCGCCATCGCCGCGGCCGTGGTGGTCTTGCCGACCCCGCCGCTCCCGCAGCAGACGACGATCCGGGTCTGCGGGTCCAGCGCGACCGCGTCCAGGTCGAGGCGTGGCGCCTCGCGCGTCCGGGTCATGCCCGCTCCGCGCGCTCGATGCCGCCGCGCTCGGGCACCCGGAGCGTGCAGGCCGGCGTCACGCAGCCGGTCGGCCAGCTCGTACAGCCCGCCCAGGTCGACGGTGTCCGGCAGGAACGGCAGCTCGTACGTCGGCAGGCCGAGCGCGGTCACCGCCGCCCGGTTGCGGTCCTCCAGCGCCCACCGCTCGGCGTGCTCGACGGCCTCCCCGGCCAGCGCCCGGGCGAAGGACTTGTCCAGGCCGGCCGCCGCCAGCCCCGCCCGCAGCGAGCGGAGGTCGACGTCGCCGACCGCCGCCCGGGCCAGCGCCGGCTCCGGCAGCAGCGGCGGGCGGGTCATGTTCACGATCACCGCCCCGACCGGCAGCCGACCGGCGCGCAGCTCCCCGACCGCGTCGACCGTCTCCTGCACCGGCATCTCCTCCAGCAGCGTGACCACGTGCACGGCCGTCAGCGGCGACCGCAGCACGGCCATCACGCCGTCGCTCTGCGACTTGATCGGCCCGACCCGGGCCAGCCCGGCCACCTCGGCGGTGACGTTGAGGAAGCGGGTGATCCGGCCGGTCGGCGGTGCGTCGACGACCACCGCGTCGTACACCCGGCGGCCCTTGTCGGTGCGGGTGACGGCTTCCTTGACCTTGCCGGTGAGCAGCACGTCCCGCATGCCGGGGGCGATCGTGGTGGCGAAGTCGACGGCGCCCATCTTGCGCAGCGCCCGGCCGGCCCGGCGCAGGTTGTAGAAGATCTCCAGGTACTCGAGCAGGGCCTCCTCGACGTCGATCGCCAGCGCGCGGACCTCGCCGCCACCGGCCGTCACCGCGATCCGGCGCTCCTCGTACGGCAGCGGCGGGGTGTCGAACAGCTGCGCGATCCCCTGCCGGCCCTCCACCTCGACGAGCAGCGTCCGGCGGCCGTCCGCGGCCAGGGCGAGCGCCAGCGCGGCGGCCACCGTCGTCTTGCCGGTGCCGCCCTTGCCGGTCACGACGTGCAGTCGGGCCTCGGGCCAGGGGTTGCTGCCGCTCACCGACCCAGGGTAGGTCGGCCACTCCGGGCCGGCCCGCTGGCTCGTCCGCGCCGCTCCACCGACCGGGTTCCGCCGGGTACGGTCTCGCGCATGCAGAAGTGGGAGTACGCGACCGTGCCGCTGCTCGTGCACGCGACCAAGCAGATCCTCGACAACTGGGGCCAGGACGGGTGGGAGCTGGTCACGGTGATCCCGGGGCCCAACCCGGAGCAGCTGGTCGCCTACCTGAAGCGCCCGCAGCCGTGACCGCGGGCGCTCGCACCGGGAGCGGCGGCGACGCCGCCTTGTCGATCGAGCGGACGGCCCGGTGAGCGCGCTGGCCCGGCTCGGCGAGCTGGGGATCGCGCTGCCGCCGGTCGCGGCGCCGGCGGGGGCTTACCTGCCGGCGGTACGGGCCGGCCACCTGGTCTACACGGCCGGCCAGGTGCCGCGGGACGCGCCGAAGGGCAAGGTGGGCGCCGAGGTGTCCGAAGAGGACGCCAAGGCGGCGGCCCGGACCTGCGCGTTGCAGGCGCTGGCGGCGGTCGACGCGCTCGTCGGGCTCGACTCGGTGGTACGGGTCGTCAAGGTGGTCGGCTTCGTCGCGAGCGCGCCGGGCTTCGGCGGCCAGCCGGGCGTGCTCAACGGGGCCAGCGAGCTGCTCGGCGAGGTCTTCGGCGAGGCCGGCCAGCACGCCCGCTCCGCCGTCGGCGTGGCCGAGCTGCCCGGCGGCGTGCCGGTCGAGGTGGAGCTGATCGTCGAGGTCCGATGACCGGACCGTCCGGCGGCTCACCGGTGCCGGGACCGGTCGGCGACGTGCCGGTGCGGGACGCGGCGACGATCGTGCTGCTGCGTGACGGCGCCGGTGGCCCGGAGGCGTACCTGCTCCGCCGGGTCGGCGCGATGGCCTTCGCCGCCGGCATGACCGTCTTCCCGGGCGGTGCGGTCGACCCGCGGGACGCGGACGCCGAGGTCGGCTGGGTCGGCCCGCCGGCGGCCGAGTGGGCCGGGCGGTTCGACGCGGACGAGTCGCTCGCCCGGGCGCTGCTCTGCGCCGCCGTACGGGAGACCTTCGAGGAGTCCGGCGTGCTGCTGGCCGGTCCGTCGCCGGCGGCGGTCTGCTCCACCGACGGCGCCGACTGGGAGGCCGACCGGGTCGCCCTGGAGCGGCGGGAGCTCTCCCTGGCGGAGCTGCTGACCCGCCGCGGCCTCGTCCTGCGCGCCGACCTGCTGCGCCCCTGGGCGCACTGGATCACCCCGCCCGGCGAGACCCGCCGCCGCTACGACACCCGCTTCCTGGTCGCGGCACTCCCGCCCGGACAGGCCACCCGGGACGTGACCAGCGAGGCCGACGTGGTGGAGTGGATCCGGCCGGCGGACGCGCTGGAGCAGGTGCGCAGGGGTGAGCGGCGGATGATGCCCCCGACGATCGTCACGCTCGAGGAGATCCGTCCGTACCGGTCCGTCGCCGACGTCCTCGCGGCCGGATGGACCCGCACGGTGCGGCCCGTCGAGCCTGCACTGTCCCTGGTGGATGGTCGGCCGACGGTGACGCTGCCGGACGGCCGGGTGCTGGGGCTGGGAGACCTGCCGTGACCCACCCGGCGTACGGCGAGGTCCGGCCGGTGACCGCCTGGGCGTCGGTGCTGCTGGCGCGCAACCCGTCGCCGATGACGCTGGACGGGACGAACACCTGGCTGCTGAGCGCGGCCGACTCGTCCTCCTGCGTCGTCGTCGACCCGGGCCCGGACGACGCACGGCACCTGGACGCGGTTGCCGAAGCCGGGCCGGTCGAGCAGATCCTGCTCACCCACGGCCACCCGGACCACGCTGACGGTGCCGCCGCGCTGCGGGAGCGGACCGGTGCTCCGGTGCGGGCGCTCGACCCGGCGCACCGGCTCGGCGGCGAGGGTCTGGGCGAGGGCGACGTGGTGGTCGCCGCCGGCGTCGAGATCCGGGTGCTCGCCACCCCCGGCCACACCGCCGACTCGCTCTGCTTCGCGGTGGACGATGCCGTGCTGACCGGTGACACGATCCTCGGGCGCGGCACCACGGTGGTCGCGCACCCGGACGGCCGGCTGGCCGACTATCTCGCCTCGCTGCGCCGGCTGCACGAGCTAGGCGCCCGGACGGTGCTGCCCGGGCACGGCCCCGAGCTGCCCGACCTCGCCGCGGTGGCCGCGTACTACCTGCGCCACCGGGAGGAGCGCCTGGAGCAGGTCCGCGCCGCCCTCGACCGACTCGGCCCGGACGCGACCGCCGCCGACGTCGTGCCGGTCGTCTACGCCGAGGTCGACCGCGCGCTCTGGCCCGCGGCCGAGTGGTCGGTCCGCGCCCAGCTCGACTACCTCCGCCCCGGGCGGGTCAGCGGGCCCGGCGGGCGAGGCGGTCGGGGTCGAGGATGACGACGGTCTTGCCCTCCAGCCGGACCCAGCCGCGGTGCGCGAAGTCGGCCAGCGCCTTGTTGACGGTCTCCCGGGAGGCGCCGACCAGCTGGGCCAGCTCCTCCTGGGTGAGGTCGTGGGTGACCCGGAGCTGGCCGTTCTCCAGCGTGCCGAACCGCTGGGACAGCTGCAGCAGCTGCTTGGCGACCCGGCCGGGCACGTCGGTGAAGATCAGGTCGCCGAGCATCGCGTTCGTCCGGCGCAGCCGGCGGGCCACCACCCGCAGCAGCTGCTCGGCGATCTGCGGCCGCTCGCTGATCCACGAGCGCAGCGCCTGCTTCGACATCCGGGCCAGCCGGGCGTCCGTCACCGCGACCGCCGTCGACGTCCGCGGCCCCGGGTCGAACACCGACAGCTCGCCGAACTGGTCGGACGGCCCCATCACCGCGACCAGGTTCTCCCGGCCGTCCGCGGTCCGCCGGCCGAGCTTGATCTTGCCGGCGAGCACGATGTAGAGGCTGTCGCCCGGCTCGCCCTCGTGGAAGACCACCGCACCGCGCGGCACGTCGAGGATGTCGAACTGCTCGGCGATCACCTCCGCGTCGTCCGGGGCGACCCCTTGGAACAGCCCGGCCTTCGCCAGCACCTCGTCCATGCCCGCAGCCTCCCTCACCCACGGGCGCCGGTGATCGCGACTGCCCGCCTGCGCGAGTCTAGGGCGGCGTCCGGCCGCGGTACGAGTCGTGCACCGCTTCCTCAGGCGGCGTGCCGGCCCTTCCGGATCGGGCGGCGGGGCAGCAGCCGGGACAGCTTGCGGCGCCGGCCGTACTGTTTCAGCGCGGCGGGGAAGCCCTCCCGCACGAAGGTGTCCATCTCCTCGGGCCGGGCGCCGTCCAGGAACTCGTCCAGCCGGTCCTCGACGGCCACGGTGCGCAGCGGGCTCTCCACCCGCTCCATGAGGAGCATGAAGCCGAGCAGGACGAACGGGAAGAGCACCACGAGCAGACCGACCATAGTGCGGTCATCCTGCCCTATCGTCCGGAGCCGCACACCCGCGCACACGCCGCGCTGGCCGGCGTTCGGCCGAGGGTCACCGGCCCTCCACTCGGCGGCCCGCTGTCGGACCCGGGTCGTACGCTGCCCGGGTGACCTCCCCGGCCGCCCGAGCACGCCGCTTCGCCGCCGAGACGCCGCTCGGACGCACCCGGCGGGCCCGGCGGATGACCCGGGAGCTGGCCGAGCTCTATCCGGAGCCGCGTAGCGACCTGCACTTCAGCACCCCGCTGGAGCTCGCGGTGGCGACGATCCTGTCCGCGCAGTCGACGGACAAGAAGGTCAACGAGATCACGCCGGGACTGTTCGCGAAGTACCGGACGGCGGCCGACTATGCCGGCGCGGACCGGGCCGAGCTGGAGGAGATCCTCAAGCCGACGGGGTTCTTCCGGAACAAGACCAGCTCGCTGATCGGGCTCGGCCAGGCCCTGGTCGAGCGGTACCGGGGAGAGCTGCCGGGCCGGCTCGCGGACCTGGTCACGCTGCCGGGCATCGGCCGCAAGACGGCGAACGTGATCCTCGGCAACGCATTCGGCGTCCCGGGGATCACGGTGGACACCCACTTCCAGCGGCTGACGCACCGGTGGGGCTGGACGGTCGAGACCGACCCGGTCAAGATCGAGTCCGCGGTGGCGCGGCTGATCCCGCGGCGGGAGTGGACCGACCTGTCGCTCCGGACGATCTGGCACGGGCGGCGGGTGTGCCACGCCCGCAAGCCGGCCTGCGGGGCGTGCGCGCTGGCGCCGGACTGCCCGTCGTACGGGCTGGGCCCGATCGACCCGGACGCGGCGGCGAGGCTGGTCAAGACCGGCGCGCAGGTCGCGGAATCGCCATGAGCCCGGACGACAGGGCGCGCCGGTGGGCGGTGGCGTTGCTGATCGGCGCGGCGGTGGCCGGGTGCTCCGCGGACGCCGACCCGATGGCCGGGGTGGCGCGGCCGAGTGCGCCGGCGCCGGTGCTGGCGGCCTGCGAGGTCAGCGGCACCGCGGCGGCCGACACGGTCGGGCGGCGGCTCCCGGACCTCACCCTGCCCTGCCTCGGCCCGGGCGAGGAGGTGGCGCTGCGGACCCTGACCGGCACCCCGACCGTGGTCAACCTCTGGGCGAGCTGGTGCGCGCCGTGCCGGGAGGAGCTGCCGGCCTTCGCCCGGCTGCAGCGTGCCGCCGGCGACCGGCTCCGGGTGCTCGGCGTCGCCAGCCAGGACCGGCGGGCCGCCGCGGAGTCGTTCGCCGGGGACACCGTGCCGTTCCCGTCCCTGCTGGACGCCGACGGCGAGCTGGCGAGCGAGGTCGGCGCCCGCCCCAGCCTGCCGATGACGCTGTTCGTGCAGGCCAACGGTGCCGTCGTCGACGTCTACCAGGGCGGGCCGCTGACCGACACCGCGCTGCGCCGGCTGGTCCGGGAGAAGCTGGGCGTCGATGTCTGAGCGCGACCCGCCGCGGTGGCTGGTCCCGCTCATCGACGCGGCCGGGTCGGCCGCGGCGGCGGACTTCGTCCGGTACGGACCCGCCACCCCCCCGCCGGACGGCCGGCCGTCGGCGGTGCTGATCCTCCTCGGCGAGGGCCCGGCCGGGCCGGACGTGCTGCTGATCGAGCGGGCCGAGCAGCTGCGGGCGCACGCCGGGCAGCCCGCGTTCCCCGGCGGAGCGGCCGACCCCGGCGACGGGGGACCGCAGGACACCGCGCTGCGTGAGGCGGCCGAGGAGGTCGGCCTGGACCCGACCGGCGTCCGCGTGGTCGCGCTGCTGCCCGAGCTCTTCCTGCCCCCGACCGGCTTCGTGGTGACGCCGGTGCTCGGGTGGTGGCACACGCCGGCGCCGGTGCGGGTGGTGGACGTCGCGGAGGTGGCCCGGGTGGAGCGGGTGCCCGTCGCCGAGCTGGTCGACCCGGCGAACCGCTGCCGGGTGCGGCACCCGTCCGGCTACACCGGCCCCGCCTTCACCGTCCGCGGGATGACCGTGTGGGGCTTCACCGCCGGCCTGCTCGACCGGGTCCTGGAGCTGGCCGGCTGGGCGCTGCCCTGGGACGCCGACGACGTCCGAGACCTCCCGCAGCGCACCCTCGACCTCGCCGCCCGCGGGGTGCCGGCCGGCTACCGGTCGGTGCCGGCCGACCCCGCGGCCGACGACGGTCCGGCCGCGGACGACGTCATCCCGCGGACCGGCGGCCACCCGGACGACCACGCCGAGCAGCGGGGTCCGCCGTAGACCCCGGGTGGACCCGGACGGCGTCGATGCCCGCCCAACGCCGCCTGCGACGCACGCCGCGGGCTCCGACCGGTACGGTCGGTCGGTGAGGTCGGCTCGTGCTCTGGCGGTCGGCGCCGGGTGCGTGCTCGCCGCGGCCGTCGCCGGCTGCGGTGGCGAGCGGCCGGACCCGCCCCCGCAGTCGAGCAAGCCGGACAGCGTCTCGGTGACGCCCGGCCCGGACGGGGTGCAGGCGGTCGAGATCGACGCCGACGACGCGAACCGCTTCCACCCGTCCCTGGTGGAGGCGCGGCCGGGGCCGGTCCGACTCACCCTGCGGCACGTCGGCAAGGGCGCGCCGCACAACTGGAGCGCCCGGGACGTGCCGGGCGCCCGGGTGCCGCTGGCCCGGGCCGGCGAGGTCAGGACCGCCCGGTTCACCGTCGGCCGCCCCGGCGACTACCGCTTCGTCTGCTCGATCCATGAGGCGCAGGGCTCGGTCGGCCGGCTCGTCGTCAAGGCAGCTCGGCCGTGAGCTGGCTGGACATCGCGGTGCTCGCGCTGGCGGTCGCCTTCGCCGTCAGCGGCTTCCGGCAGGGCTTCCTGACCGCCGCGCTGTCGTTCGTCGGCTTCTTCGGCGGCGCCGTGCTCGGCGCGCAGGTGGCCGAGCCCATCGCCCGTACGGTCGCCGAGCGGCCGAACGCGCGGGTGGCCATCGCCGTCGCGGTCGTGCTCGCGGTGGCGCTCGGCGGGCAGGTGCTCGCCGTCTGGGTGGGCGGTGAGCTGCGCAAGCGGTTGACCTGGCAGCCGGCACAGCGGGTGGACGCCGTACTCGGCGCGGTGGTGTCCGCGGTCGCCGTCCTGCTCGTCGTCTGGATGGTCGCCACCCCGCTGGCGGCGGCGCCGTACCCGCGGCTGTCCGCCGCCGTCCGGGACAGCCAGGTGGTCCGCGCGATCGACGAGGTGGTGCCGCGGCCGGTCCGCGCGCTGTACGCCTCGCTGCGCGACCTGGTCCGGCAGTACGACTTCCCGGAGGTCTTCGGCCCGCTGGTGCCGACCCGGGTGCGCGACGTCCAGCCGCCCGACCAGGCGTTGGCAGGCAGCGTGGCGGTGGACCGGAGCCGGGGGTCCGTGCTCAAGATCACCGGCGTGGCCGAGGCGTGCGCCCGCCGGATCGAGGGCTCCGGCTTCGTCTACGCGCGGGACCGGGTGATGACGAACGCGCACGTCGTCGCCGGCGTCGACCGCCCGCGGGTGCAGGTCGGGACCGAGCAGCGGGCGGCCACGGTGGTGCTCTACGACCCGCGGCGGGACGTCGCGGTGCTGCGGGTACCCGGGCTCGGGCTGCGGCCGCTGCCCTTCGCCGAACGGCCGGCCGAGTCGGGCGACGACGCGATCGTGGTCGGTTATCCCGAGGACGGACCGTTCTTCGTCGGCCCGGCCAGGGTCCGCGACCGGCTGGAGATCCGCGGCCCGGACATCTACGACGACCGCACCGTCACCCGTGAGGTCTACGCGATCCTCGGCGACGTCCGCAGCGGCAACTCCGGCGGCCCGCTGCTCGCCCCGGACGGCTCCGTCTACGGGGTGATCTTCGCGGCCGCGGTGGACCAGCAGCGGACCGGGTTCGCGCTGACCGCGGCCGAGGTCGCCGGGGCCGCCCGAACCGGTGGCACCGCCGCCACCAAGGTGTCCACAGGCGACTGCGCCTGACCGGAGCTGACCTCGGATCGCGCCCAGCCGTGTCCGGGACCTGGCTCGCTATGCCAGGCCGCCGGGGTCCCCGCCCCCGGCGGGGCTCGGTGGGTGGGCCCGATGCTCAACGACACCAGCTAACGGGAGCGCTCGCCCGGGGTCCGGGGCCGCCCCCGGAGTGATTCAGTCCTTCGCCCAGCGGATCAGCTCGCCGGTGACGACGTCCGGCGCCTCCTGGTGCGGGAAGTGCCCGACGCCGTCGAGCAGCCGCCACTCGTACGCGGCGGCCACGTACCGTCCGGAGCCCTGCGCGGTCCGCGGCAGCAGGCAGCCGTCGAGCTGGCCGTGCAGCTGCAGCGTCGGCGCGGTCACCGGCTCGGCCAGCGACCTCGCGTACCGCAGCCCGTCCGGGCGGGGGAGCGAGCGCAGCATCCAGCGGTAGTACTCCAGCGCGCAGTGCGCGGTCTTCGGGATCCGCACCGCCTCCCGGCAGCGCCGCACCGCCTCGGCGAAGTCGTCGCCGCGCTGCCACCGCGGCCCGGCCCAGCGCTCGAACAGGTGACCTACGTACGCCGCGTCGTCGCGGGTCAGCAGCGACTCCGCGTACCGGGGCGTCTGGAAGCCGAGCACGTGCCGCGAGGCCCGCAGCTGGCCGCGCGGGTCGGTGATCAGCGCCGAGCGCAGCCGAAGCGGGTGCGGGGCGTCCAGCACCGCCAGCCGGCGCACCACGCGGGGGTGCAGCGTGCCGACGGTCCAGGCGAGCAGGCCGCCCCAGTCGTGGCCGACGATCATCGCGTCCCGCTCGCCGAGCGCCCGGACCAGCCCGGCCACGTCCCCGGCCAGGGTCACCGCGTCGTAGCCGCGCGGTGGCTTGTCCGACGCGCCGTAGCCGCGCAGGTCCGGCGCCACCACCCGGTAGCCGGCGTCGGCGAGCCCGACCAGCTGGTGCCGCCACGACCACCAGAACTCCGGGAAGCCGTGCAGCAGCAGCACCAGCGGACCGGTGCCGATGTCGGCGACGTGCAGCCGGACCCCGTTCGCGCTCACCTCCCGGTGCGCCCACGGCCCGTCGACCAGCACGGCCGAGGAGTCCGGCGGGCTCGGGATCATCCGGCCTCCCGCGTCGGGTGCCGCGCCCACTCCGCGGTGTCCTTCACGGTCTCCATCGTCCGCTCCGGCTTGCGCACCTTCCGCAGCGACCGCCGGCCGAGCAGCGCGAGCACGACCGCGACGATCAGGAAGAAGACCCAGACGATCAGGTACGCCAGCCAGCGGACCACGCCGAACCAGACCAGCAGCTCGGCGAAGGTGATGAACAGGAACGGCAGTGACAGCAGCACCACGCCGGCTGCCCCGGCCAGCAGGCCGCCGCCGGTCCCGGCACGCTTGACCGAGTCGGACAGCTCGGCCTTGGCCAGCTCGACCTCGGCGCGGAAGAGCGTCGACGCGTGCTCGGACGCGCTGCGGACGAGCTCACCGACCGACGGCTGCGGGTCTTCGGGCTGGACTGTGCTCACCGGGGGGCCTCCTAGCGGTCGTGGCGGGGATCATCCCGGTCGAGCGGGGCCCGGTCCAGCGACCACGCGACGCGCGGCCGGCGGTGCGACACGGCGCCAGCCGCTGGACTGCCGCACGGCGTGCCGGGAAGTCTGGTCGGCGTCCGAGTCAACCGTGACCGAGGTGGGTCGGTGCGCGCCGTCGAGATCGTCCTGGGCCTCGTCGCTCTCGCCGCCGTGGTGGCGACGGTGGCCGCGCGGCTGCGGGCCCCGGCCCCGTCGTTGCTCGTCCTCGCCGGCCTGGGCGTCGGGCTGCTCCCCGGGGTGCCGGCGGTCGAGGTCAGCCCCGAGATCATCAGCCTGGTGGTGCTGCCGCCGCTGCTGTACGCCGCCGCCACCGACGTCGCCTGGCCGGAGCTGCGGGCGGTCCTGCGGCCGGTGCTCGTGCTGGCGGTCGGGCTGGTCGCCGTGACCGCGGCGGCGGTGGCGCTGGTCGTTCACTGGCTGGTGCCGCAGGTGCCGCTGGCCGCCGGTCTCGTGCTCGGCGCGGTGCTCGCGAGCACCGACCCGGTCGCGGTCTCCGCGCTCGCCCGCCGGCTGCGGCTGCCACCGCGACTGCTCGCGCTGGTGCAGGGCGAGAGCCTGCTCAACGACGCCACCTCGCTGGTGCTCTTCCGGGTCGCGGTCGCCGTGACGGTGGCCGCCGCCGGCTCGGTGGGACCGCTGGAGATCGCGTGGCAGTTCGTCTGGCTCGGCGGTGGCGGGGCGCTCGTCGGCCTCGTCGTCGCGATCGGCGTCGAGCAGCTGCGGCGGCGCACCGAGGATGCCGTGCTGGAGGCGGTGATGGCGCTGCTGACTCCGTACGCGGCCTTCGTGCTCGCCGAGGTGCTCGGCGCGTCGGGCGTCACCGCCGTGGTGCTGGCCGGGCTGTGGCTGGGCGCGCGGTCCGTCCGGCTGAGCAGCGGACCGGTCCGACTGCAGATCGAGACCGTCTACGCGGTGGTCGTCTTCGTGCTGGAGAGCGCCGTCTTCGCGGTGATCGGCCTGCAGCTGCCGGCGCTGGTGCGGGCGCTGCCGGTGGGCGAGCGCGGGTTCGTCTGGGTCGCCCTCGTGCTCACCGGCGTGCTCCTGGTCACCCGCGTGGCGTTCCTGTACCCGGTGGCGCGGCTGCCCGGCCTGCTCCGGGTCCGCTGGCGGCGCACCGAGCCGGAACCGCCGGCCGAGCAGGCGTCGTGGCGGGGCATCGCGGTGGCCTGGTGGGCCGGTACCCGGGGCGTCGTGCCGCTCGCCGCCGCGCTGTCGATCCCGCTCACGGTCGACGACGGCGGCCCGTTCCCCGAGCGGGACCTCCTCCTGGTGCTGGCGACGAGCTGCATCATCCTGACGCTGGTGGTGCAGGGTCTCACCCTGCAGCCGCTGGTACGCCGGCTCGGCGTGACCGACGACCCGGTCCGGTCCGAACGCGAGGAGGCGGTCGCCCGGCTCGCGGTCGCGGTGGCGGCGCGGGCCCGGCTGGCGGAGCTGCTCGACCTGGACGCCGCACCGCCGGCGGTGGCCGACCGGCTGCTGCACGGGCTCGACCAGCGCGTCGAGCGCAGCCGGATCCGGCTGAGCCGGCTCCAGCCGGCCGACGACGAGGCACCCCGGCCGCCGGCGGGTGCGGCGGCGGCCCGCCCGCCGGCCGGCGACGAGCCGTCCACCGGCCGGGCGTACCGCGAGCTCCGGCGCGACCTGCTCGCGGTGGAGACCGCCGAGCTGATGCGGCTGCGGGACGCCGGCACGATCAGCGAAGGGGTCCGGCGCCGGGTGCAGCGCGCGCTGGACCTGGAGGAGGCCGGCCTGGGCGAGGACTGAGCCGCCCCGGCCGTGCCTACTCCTCCGAGCTGGCGCCCGGAAGCTGCTTCGAGATCAGGTCCATCACCGACGAGTCGGTCAGCGTCGTCACGTCGCCGAGCTGCCGGTGCTCCGCGACGTCGCGGAGCAGCCGGCGCATGATCTTCCCGGACCGGGTCTTCGGCAGCTCCGCCACGACCATGATCTGCCGCGGCTTGGCGATCGGGCCGATCTCCTTCGCCACGTGCTGGCGCAGCTCCTTGATCAGCGCCTCGCCGGCCGCCTCGTCCTCGGCGACCGAGCCGCGGACGATCACGAACGCGACGATGCCCTGCCCGGTGGTCGGGTCGGTCGCGCCGACCACCGCCGCCTCGGCCACCTTGGGATGCGAGACCAGCGCCGACTCCACCTCGGTCGTGGAGATCCGGTGGCCGGCGACGTTCATGACGTCGTCGACGCGGCCGAGCAGCCAGATGTCGCCGTCCTCGTCCTTCTTCGCGCCGTCGCCGGCGAAGTAGACGCCCGGGAAGCGGGACCAGTACGTGTCCTTGTAGCGCTCCGGGTCGCCCCAGATGCCGCGCAGCATCGCCGGCCACGGCTCGGTGAGCACCAGGTAGCCGCCGCCCCCGGCCGGCACCGGCTGGCCGGTGTCGTCGACGACCTCGGCGCTGACGCCGGGGATCGGCCGCATCGCGGCGCCGGGCTTGGCCTCGGTCACCCCGGGCAGCGGGCTGATCATGATCGAGCCGGTCTCGGTCTGCCACCAGGTGTCGACCACCGGCGTGCGGTCGCCGCCGATGTTGGTCCGATACCAGATCCAGGCCTCGGGGTTGATCGGCTCGCCGACGCTGCCGAGCAGCCGCAGGCTGGACAGGTCGTGCTTGGCCGGGTGCTCCTCGCCCCACTTCATGAACGTGCGGATCGCGGTGGGGGCGCAGTAGAGGATCGTCACGCCGTACTTCTCGACGATCTCCCACCAGCGGCCCTTGTGCGGGGTGTCCGGGGTGCCCTCGTACATCACGCTGGTCGCGCCGTTGGCGAGCGGGCCGTAGACGATGTACGAGTGGCCGGTGACCCAGCCGATGTCGGCCGCGGTCCAGAAGACGTCCGTCTCCGGCTTGTGGTCGAACACCGCGTTGTGCGTGTACGCCACGCCGGTCAGGTAGCCGCCGGTGGTGTGCAGGATGCCCTTCGGCTTGGCCGTCGTGCCCGACGTGTACATGACGTACAGCGGGTGCTCGGCGTCGTGCGGCTCGGCGGTGTGCTGGTCGGACTGCCCGTCGACGAGCTCGTGCCACCAGTGGTCGCGGCCGTCGGTCCACGGCGTGTCCTGCCCGGTCCGGCGGACGACCAGGACGTTCTCGACGCCCGGGGTCTCGGTCAGCGCCTCGTCGACGGCCGGCTTGAGCGGGCCGGCGGCACCGCGCCGGTAGCCGCCGTCGGCGGTGATCACCAGCTTGGCGTCGCAGTCGAGCACCCGGCTGCGCAGCGCGTCGGCGGAGAAGCCGCCGAAGACCACCGTGTGCGGCGCGCCGAGCCGGGCGCAGGCCAGCATCGCGATCACCGTCTCCGGGATCATCGGCAGGTAGAGCGCGACCCGGTCGCCCTTGCGCACGCCGAGCTCGATCAGCGCGTTGGTGGCCCGGCAGACCTCCCGCAGCAGCTCCGCGTACGTGATCGTGCGGGTGTCGCCCGGCTCGCCCTCCCAGTGGTAGGCGACCTTGTCGCCCCGGCCCGCCTCGACATGCCGGTCGACGCAGTTGTACGCGGCGTTGATCTGTCCGCCCACGAACCACTTCGCGAACGGCTCCTCCCACTCCAGCACCGTGTCCCAGGGCTTCGCCCAGGTCAGCCGGCGGGCCTGCTCCTCCCACCAGCCGAGCCGGTCGGCGCCCGCCGTCTCGTACGCGTCGGCGCTGACGTTGGCGTGCTCGGCCAGCTCCGCCGGGGGCGGGAAGCGGCGGCTCTCGTGCAGCAGGTTGGAGAGTGTCGCGTCGCTGGTGGACTCGGTCACGGCGCTTCCTCCCGGGCGGGGGCGGCGGCCTTCTGCTGGGCCGTGCCCGGACCCTATGCCCGGGGACTGACGGCGGTCACGCGCGAGGGCCGAGTGGCCGGCCGGCTGCGCCGAGTGGCCGGCCGCGGCTGCCAGCGGCCGGGGTACCGGCGGCGGCGCGCACCGGGGGTGCGTACGCCCGACGAGGGTGTCGGTCCCGCCGCCACGTACGCGGCACCGAGGCGTCGGCGTCGGTCCTGGCGGCGGGTGGGGGCCGCGTCCTGCGCTCAGCCGCCCGGCAGCGCGCGGCGGCTAGCCTGGCCGGGTGCCTCCACCGCTCGCCCGGCAACCCGTCTCGGGCGTGGCGGACCCGCTGGCGCCGCTGCTCGACCTGCCCGGCGTCGCCGACTCGCTCGACGCCGCCCGGGAGGCGGTCGATCGGCTGCTCGGCCACCGGGTGCTGCGCCGGCAGAGCGCAGCGGTCAGCGCCGAGTCCGCGCTCCGCGGTGCGCGCGCCTCCGCCGCACTCGACGGCGCCGACCTGTCGCTGGCCGACCTGCGCGCGGGCCGCACTGACGACCCGATCGTCCAGGGCGCGCTCCGCGTCAGCGCCGGCCTCGGCGAGCTGGTCGGAGTCTGGGAGCGGGCGCCGTTGCAGGTGCTCGCCCGGCTGCACGTTCTCGCCGCGGCCGGCTCCGCGCCGGAGGACCGGCTCGGCCGCCCGTCCGGCCGTCCCGAGGTCGGGATGCGCCTGGGCGCCCTTGCCCGGCTGGTCGCCGGCGGCAGCCGGGTGCCCGGCACCCTGCTGGCCGCGGTCGTGCACGGCGAGCTCGCCACCCTCGCGCCGTTCGGCAGCGCCGACGGTCTGGTCGCTCGGGGCGCCGGCCGGCTCACGCTGGTCGTCCGCGGTGTCGACCCGAAGGCGGTCAGCGTTCCCGAGGTCGGCCACCGCGATCGCGCGGAGGACTACCGGGCGGCTCTGGACGGCTATGCGACCGGGTCCGCCGACGGTCTCGCCGGCTGGCTGCGGCACTGCGGGACGGCGGTGACGCTGGGTGCGCAGGAGGGGCTTGCGATCTGCGAGGCGGTGCTGCGTGGCTGAGCCGGCCGCGGTGCCTGCCGGCCGGTCCGCCGAGATCGAGCGCGCGCTCCTGGACCGGTGGCGGATCGAGGTGCAAGTCCGGTCGCGGCGCTCGCACACCCTGATCCGGCTCTCGCTCCAGGGCTACCACGACGAGGCAACCTCGACCGCTCCCGGAGGCGCTGGACACGCTGGTCCAGCGTCGTCGGCTGAGCCGTCATGCGAACGGCGCCCCAGCTAGGGAGCGCCGTCGCCCACGGACGGACCCGGGTTACCAGGCGTGCACCTCTACTCGACGGGCACGAACCGAAGTCCGTCCCGACGTGCCTCCCGCGGCTGGTCGCGCGTGGGTGCCCGGCGTCCGTGCGCGGAGTCTGGTCTAGGGGAACTAGTCCTCTGCGGCCATCGTCCGTGCCCCCTTTGTACGCCCGAACTCGGGAGTACGGAAGACCGGCCGGCGAGGAAAAGCAATGCGGCCGAGTGCCGCCGCCGGCCTTGCCGGGGCGCGCGCCGCGACCGGCCGGCCGGTCAGACCCGGGTCCGCCGCCGGGCGGTGTACCAGGCGATGCCGGCCACGGCAGCGCCGACGCCGACCGCGGTCCCCGCCACCATCGGCCGAGGTCCCCGGAAACCCGCAAAGCGGCTGCGGAGGGAGACCGGGCGGGCGAAGATCAGCACCGGCCAGCCGCGCTCGCGCGCGACCCGCCGCAGGGCCCGGTCCGGGTTGACCGCGGCGGGGTGGCCCACGGCTTCGAGCATGGGCAGGTCCGTTATCGAGTCGCTGTACGCGTAGCAGTCGGCGAGGTCGTAGCGCTCGGCCGCGGCCAGTTCCCGGATGGCGAGCGCCTTCGTCGGACCGTAGGCGTAGTAGTCGATCTGCCCGGTGTAGCGCCCCTCCTCGACCACCATGCGGGTGGCGATGACCCGATCGGCGCCCAGCATCTCGCCGATCGGCCCGACCACCTCGTCGCCGCTGCTGGAGACGATCACGACTTCGCGCCCGTTCGCCTTGTGGTCCTCGATCAGGCCGGCTGCCTCGTCGTAGATCAGCGGGTCGACGATCTCGTGCAGGGTCTCCGCGACAATGTCCTTCACCTGCTGCACATCCCAGCCGGTGCACATCTCGGTGATGTAGTTCCGCATCCGGTCCATCTGGTCCTCGTCCGCGCCGGACACGAGGAACACGAGCTGTGCGTACGCGGCCTTGAGCGAGGCCCTGCGGTTGATGAGACCGCCGTGCCGAAAGGGACGTCCGAAGGCCAGGGCACTGGATCTCGCGATGATTGTCTTGTCGAGGTCGAAGAAAGCCGCGGAGCGGTGCACACTGGGGATCATAGGAGCACCAGCTGCCGAGAATCCGGGCAGAATCACGCGGACGGCCCTGTGTGAGTCTGGAACGGATCGGGTAGACCAACCCTAAGCGGGGGCGCGGGTGCGCGTTTCCGCACAGAACGTCCGGCTCAACCCCCCGGAGCCGGGCCTCGACGGCCCCCGCTATCCCCCCAAGCGGGGGCCGTCCCCTGTCCAGCGAGGCGCGAGGCGTCGGGTCACGCCCACTCCGCGCCCTTTCGGGTCTCACGGCAGTGCCTCCTTGGCCAGGGCGAGCGCGATCGGGACGACACCGAGGCAGACGAAGGCGGGCAGGAAGCACAGACCCAGCGGGACCATCGCTGTCACGCCGGCCCGCTGGGCACGGGAGGCCGCCCCGGCAGCGAGGCTGGCGCGTTTCTCGGCCGCCATCCGCTCGAAGGCCGCGGCCAGCCGGCTTCCGCTCTCCGCTGACCGGCCCACCGCCCGGGCCACTGGCGACAGCTCCGGGTCGACCGCCAGCTCAGCCCATGCCTCGGCTGGTGTCGACCCGAGCCGCTGGAGGCCGGCGACGACAGCGAGGTCTCGGCTGAACGGCCCTGGTCGGGCCTCGGCGACGGTCTCGAGGGCGGCGACCAGCGGCATGCCTGCCTGCAGGCAGATGCCGAGCAGGTCGAGAACGAAGGGGAGCTCCTCGGACCGACGCTGTCTGGCCGTCCGCTCGGCGGCGGGCTCCAGCTTCCGAAGGCCGCGCTCGGCTCCCGCCGCGGCCGCCAGACCGGCCGGTATGCCGGCGACACCGCCCACGACGAGTGCCACGGCCACCCCGAACGCGAGCGCCGCCAGCCGGATGATGAGGCGCGGCGGGCCGTGGCGGGTGCGCCGCCGCCCGGGGGAGCCGGCAGGAGGCGGGCGCACCGATCCGGCGCCTGTTCCAAGGCGGCCGGCCCGCGGCCGCGACGGTCCGCGCGAGAGGGCCAGTGCGAGTCCCAATGAGCCGAGCAGGAACGCCTGCGACCTCATGCGTCACCGCCGGCGTGGCCGACGATCCTGGACGTCCAGAGGACACCCGCGGCGTCCAACCCCACCCCCGCCGCCAGGGCCAGCTGACCTGCCGGCTCGGCGAAGAGCACCTGCACTGGGTCTGCTCCCATCGCCATTCCCAGTCCGACGCCGAGCACCGGCAGGAATGCCAGCAGCGCCGCCGTGGCCCGGGCACCGGCGAGCTGGGCGGCGACCTCCCGGTGCTGCCGGACCCGTGCCTGCAGGTCCTGCTCCATCCGGTCGAGAACGGCGGCCACCGGCGCTCCGCTCCGGGCCGACACCGCCCAGACCGCTTCGATGCCGGGTGACACGAGGCTCGCGTCCGGGTCGACCGCCGCCATGGCGGCCGCCAGCGCCTCGGCGGGCGGTTGTCCGGCTCGGATGTCGGCCGCTAGCGTCGCTGTGAACTCGACCGCGGCGGCGTTCTGCCGCCGGCGCTGCCGGCGGACTGCCGCATTCGACACGAGCAGACCCGCGGTAGCCCCGGCAACCAACCCGGCGAACGCCGGAAGGACGGGCGCGCCGCCGGCGAGTTCGGCGGCTGCGGCCGAGGCCGTCCCGCAGCCCACTGCCGAGAACACCACATGACGGCGCGCCGGCGAGGCCCGCCGCGCTCGCCGTCGGCCAGCGGGTCTCTCCCGGCGAACGTCGAGCTGGGTCCGCAGCCGGGCCACGGCGAGCGACGGGCGGGGGGACAGCAGCGCCGCCAGCGCCAGCAGGCCGAGCGCCGGCCCGTTCACGGCGCGTCCCGGCCATCGCAGGTTTCGAGCAGGTCGGCGAGGTCGGCCCAGCCGTCTACCGGGCCAAGATCGTGCCGCCAGGCCGGCACCACCCGGACGACGTCGCCGTGGCGCCGGAAGACGCCGACCTCCACGAGCACCCGACGGCCGTCGGGCATCCGGGTGAGGTGCAGTGCGACCTGCAACGCCGCCGCCACCTGGCTGTGTACGGCGTGCCGATCGAGCCGGCCGAGGGTCCCGAGGGCCTCGAGCCGCGCCGGCAGCTCGGCCGCGCTGTTCGCGTGCAGGGTGCCGGCGCTGCCAGCATGCCCGGTGTTCAGCGCGGTCAGCAGCTCGACGACCTCCGCACCGCGCACCTCCCCGACGACGAGCCGGTCCGGGCGCATCCGCAGGGCCTGCCGCACCAGGTCACGCAGCGACACCTCCCCGGCGCCCTCGACGTTCGGAGGGCGCGCGGTCAGCCTGACCACATGGGGATGGGCCGCGCGCAGCTCGGCGGCATCCTCGACGACGACGAGCCGCTCGGCCGGATCCACCAGACCGAGCATGGTTCCCAGCAGTGTCGTCTTGCCGCTCCCGGTGCCGCCGCTGACCAGGAAGGCCGCGCGGGCCCGGACGACAGCGCGGACGATGCCCGCTGCTCCGCGCGGCAGCGTGCCGGCCCGCTCGAGCTCGTCGAGTGAGAAGCCCTTCGCGCGGAAGGTGCGCAGCGACAGGCAGGTGCCGCCGACCGCGACCGGCGGCAGGACCGCGTGCAACCTGGTCCCGTCGGGAAGCGCGGCGTCGACCCAGGGACTGGCGTCGTCCAGGCGGCGGCCGGCCAGCGCGGCGAGTCGCTGTGCCAACCCGCGGACGGCCGCCTCGTCCGGGAAGCGGAGCGCGGCCCGCTCCAGGCCTGCCCCACGATCCACCCAGACATCGTTTGCTCCGTTGACCAACACGTCCGTGGTCTCCGGGGCGCGCAGCAACGGCTCGAGCGCTCCCGCACCCGCGAACTCGGACTCCGCATCGCGCACCAGCCCCAGCACGCCGCCGTGACCGGTGAGACCTAGCGTGTCCTGTCGGACGAGCGCGGCGAGTGCAGGCCGTTGCGGAGCGGTGCCGGTGTCCACCAGCCGGCGTCGCACCCGACTGAGGACCTCGGCGTTCACGCCGCCCTCCGTGCGGTGACCGTGTCGTCAAGGAGTCGCCTGCAGAGCTCCGCCAGTGCGGTCCCATGCACCAGTCCGTCGGGTCGGCCCGCCAGCAGCGCGGCACGGACGTCCTGCTCGTCGCCGAGCGCGCCGGCAAGGCGCAGGCCGAGTCCGCGGGCCACCTCCTCCACCGGCACGCCACCACCAGACACGCTTCGTACGACCACCTGTGGCTCGGGACCCAGCCGCGTCATGCGACGCAGGAGCTGCCTGGCCGCCAGCACGGCCCGCACCTCTGCTCGCACGACGAGGAGCGCGGCGTCCGCCGTGGCGAGCGCGTGCTCGGTGGCGGCTGTCAGGTGTCGCGGTAGGTCGATCACCACCGTGCCGTCGCCGCGGCGCGCGGCCGCGAGCACACTGCGCACCGCAGCGAGAGCGAGGTCGTCGGCGCTGTCGCAGGCGAGCACGGTCACCCCGCGGACCGACGGCAGAGCATCCCGGAGCGCCAGCGGCGACACCCGCCCGGCGGTGGTGCTCAGATCGGTCCAGCGGACGCCGACCGCGAGCTCCGCCCCCAGCCCGGCATCCGCTCCGCCACCGAGTGGATCAAGGTCGATGAGCCATGCCCGCTGCGTCCCGGCAGCAGCGGCCGTCAGGGCGAGGGCGGCCGCCAGTGCACTCGCCCCGGCGCCGCCGCAACCCGGCAGCACGGCGAGGACCCCGGCAGCTCCGGCGGGCTCCGCGGCGTCGGCCAGTCGCTCGAGGAGGGTCGCCTCGTCGGTGGGCAAAGTGAGCGCAGCTTCGGCCCCGACCCGTGCGGCATCCATCGACACCCCGTCAGCGGGAGACCCTCGGCTCATCAGGAGCACGCCGGCGCGCCGGTGCGCCGGCGCGTCGACGAGTGCGGACGCGACGTCGCTCCCGATCAGAACCAGCGGCGCGGAGATCCATTGTGGACGGCAAGCCCCGAGGTCAAGGGCGACGTCCACCGCAACCCCGACCGCGGCGGCCGCCCCCAACACATCGTCGAGCAGCTCGCTCTCGCCGGTCACCACCAGCGGACGTCGTGATGCGTTCATCGATCCTCCCCGATCGGCTCTTCTCGTGACCACACCGAACCTGCTGGCGCAAGCGGCCGGAAGACCGCGTCGCGAATCTGTGGACGAGGAGATTGCCTGTGGAAAAGTCGAGCCGGACGCCGCACTACCACATGCCGACGACAGAACCAGTTCGCTCATCCACAGTGGAGAGATCTGTCCACAGATCCTCATCCGGATCTCCCGCTGCGGGTCGGCCGGCCGGAGCCTCGTGGTGCACGCCGCGCTCGGCGGCGTCGGAGGAGGGAGGTCGTGATGAGGAGGCTGCGGGAGAGGTTCCGGCGGGACGACGGGATGACCACCGCCGAGTACGCGGTCGGGCTGATCGCCGCCGTGGCGTTCGCGGGGATTCTCTACAAGGTCGTGACCAGCGGCACCGTGACGACGGCGCTCACCGCGATCGTCAAGCGGGCGCTGTCGCAGGGGTGAGCGGGGGACGACGCGACCGGGGCGTGGCCACCGCCGAGGTCGCGGTCGCGCTGCCCGCGCTCGTCGTGCTCGTGGCGGCGGGGATGACGGCAGTCGCGGTGCTGACCGCCCAGCTTCGTTGCGTCGACGCCGCGCGGGAGGCCGCACGGGCGGCCGCCCGCGGCGAGCCGGCGGGCGTCGTCAGCTCGCTGGCCCAGCGGTCCGGGCCCACCGGCTCGGAGGTCCGAGTGACGTCCGGCGGGCCGGAGGTGACGGTGACCGTCTCAGCGGATGCCCGGCCGGTAGGTGGGCTGCTGCCGTCCTTTCGGGTGGGCGCCTCGGCGGTGGCGTTGCGGGAGCCGGAGGCCGGGCGGTGACCGCCGATCGTGGCAGCGCCACCGTCTGGCTGGCCGGCCTCACCGCGTTGATCGGAGTGGCCACCACGGTCGGCGTCGCGCACGCCGGCGCCGTCTTGGCGCGACACCGGGCGGAGACGGCCGCTGACTTGGCGGCACTGGCCGGCGCCGTTCAGAAGTCGATCGGGGAGCACTCGCCATGCTCGGCCGCGACCAGGATCGCCGGACTCAACGGAGGCAGGCTCGTCGCGTGCGTCGTCTCCGGCGACGACGTGGAGGTGGTGGTCACCAGGCAGCTGACGCTCAGCTGGGTGGGGGCGGGAACGGCGACTGCTCGGGCGCGGGCCGGGCCGGTGGACCGTGCCTGGTCGGGCCCATGACGTTGGGGTGGGCGGCGAGTTGCGCCGCCCACCCCAACGGGAAGCGCTCGGTCAGTTGTTGCTCGGGGTTGTGTCGGAGTCGACCCGACGCTCCCGGTCGGGGAGCTGCGACCGGCGATCCTCCGCCGCCGCAGGCTCGGCGTCCGCCGATCGGGTAGCTCCACCGGCTGGCGAGGGCTCGGCGTACGGAGGGGCGGGCTCGGCGTACGGCTCGCGCTGGCGGCCAGGGTCGGTCGCGGACTGGTCCGGCCCGGACGTCCGACCGTCGAGCGCCTCGGTGGAGTCGACCCGCTCGGCAAGCATCTTGTTCTCGCGGCGAAGCGAGCGACGCTCCTGGCGGAGCCGGCGGCCGCGGCGCAGACCAGCCATCAACATGCCCAGCCCCACGACGGCCAGGACGGTGGTGATCATGCCGGCGACGAAGACGACGCCGAGGGTGACGTTGGAGACCGAGATGTTCCACAGATCGACCGACAACGAGTCGGTGTTGCTGGTGACGACGGCGGCGGTTAGCACGCCGGCGGCGGCGAGCAGGATGAGACCCAGGACCGCCACGTTGATCAGCTCCCTTCCGCGAGCGGACGGGTTCGTCCTCCGTCCGTGCCGACGACATACCCGGCGGCACCGGATTGCAAGCGCCGGCGGCATGCCGCGGCTGCCCTGCAGGACCCGCCGCGAGTCGAGCAGGGACGCAGGCTCACCGGGTCAGTCCGCCCAGCACGGCGTCGAGCAGCCGTACAGCGCCAGCCTTGTCAAGTGGCTCGTTGCCGTTCCCGCACTTGGGGGACTGCACGCAGGATGGGCAGCCCGACTCGCATTCGCACGCGGCGACCGCCTCCCGGGTAGCCCGGAGCCAGGCCTCCGCGGTGTCGTAGCCGCGCGCGGAGAAGCCCGCCCCACCGGGATGCCCGTCGTAGACGAACACGGTCGTCCGTCCGGTGTCCGGGTGCAGCGCGGTGGACACGCCACCGATGTCCCACCGGTCGCAGGTGGCGAACAGCGGCAGCAGGCCGATGGCCGCGTGCTCGGCCGCATGGGCAGCCCCGGGCACGTCTGCGGCGTCGAGGCCGGTCCGGGCCAGCAGGCCCTCGGACACGGTGTACCAGACCGCCCTGGTGCGCAGGTGGCGGGCCGGCATGTCGAGCGGCGTCTCATCGAGCACCTCGCCGGTCACGTGCCGCCGGCGCAGGTAGGACACGACCTGGTTGGTCACGTCGACCGTGCCGTGGTGCAGCGACAGATCGCCGAGATCCCGTTCACGCAGCGTCGACACCACCCGGATGTCAGTGCTGTCCCGGGCGGAGGTCGACCAGTCCGGTTCTTCCTGTCGCACCAGAGCGACCGCGTCCTCCAGGTCGAGCGCATCCACGAGGTAGGACACACCCTGGTGCAGGTAGACGGCACCGGGGTGGACGGTGGAGTGGGAAGCCCAGGCGTCGACGGTGCCGAGCACACGACCGGTGTCCGACTCGACGACGCGGACCGGCTCACCGCCGGTGCCCCTGATGTCTACCTCGGGGCGCCCGCGCGCGGTCCAGTACCACCCGGTCGACCGGTGCCGGAGCAGCCCGCGGCGGACCAGGTCCGGCAGTACGGCCTCGGCAGCCGGGCCGCCGAAGAGTGGCAGGTCGGTCTCGGTCAGGGCGAGCTCGGCGGCGGCGCAGCACAGCTGCGGTCCGAGCACGTACGGGTTCTCCGGATCGAGGACGGTGGCCTCGACCGGCCGACCGAAGACCGCCTCCGGATGGTGCACCAGGAAGGTGTCCAGCGGGTCGTCGCGGGCGACGAAGACGACGAGCGCACCGAGTCCTTCCCGGCCTGCCCTCCCGGCCTGCTGCCACAGCGAGGCCAGTGTCCCCGGGAAGCCCGCCAGGACCACGGCGTCCAACCCGGCGATGTCGACACCGAGCTCCAGGGCGCTGGTCGCCGCCACGCCGAGCAGCGTTCCGTCCGCCAGCGCCGCCTCCAGGGCCCGCCGCTCCTCGGGAAGGTAGCCGGCCCGGTAGGCGGCGATCCGGTCGACCAGTTCCGGCGCCGTGTTCGTGAGATGGCGTCGGGCGGCCAGCGCGACGACTTCGGCCCCCCGCCGGGATCGGACGAAGGCCAACGCGCGGGCATCCTCGACTACCAGGTCCGCCAACAGCCTGGCCGCCTCGCTGCCCGCCGCCCGGCGGACCGGGGCGCCGTGCTCTCCCCGCGCGCCGGTGAGCGGCGGCTCCCACAGCGCGAAGGCCGTCGCACCCCGGGGCGACGCATCCTGCGTCACCTCGCCGACGTCGAGCCCGGTGAGGCGACTCGCGGACTCCGCCGGGCTCGCGACGGTCGCCGAGGCGAGCACGAAGGTCGGGTACGCCCCATAGGACGCGCAGATCCGGCGCAGCCGGCGCAGCACGTGGGCGACATGGGAGCCGAAGACCCCGCGGTACGTGTGGCACTCGTCGATGACCACGTAGCGGAGCCGGCGCAGGAACGCGGCCCAGCGCGGGTGCGAGGGCAGGATCCCGCGGTGGAGCATGTCGGGGTTGGTCAGCACCAGGCGGGAGTGCGCCCGCACCCAGTCCCGCTCCGGCACCGCGGTGTCCCCGTCGTAGGTCGCAGCACGGACTGTCGAGAGCACCAGCGAGCGCAGCGACCGAAGCTGGTCCGCGGCGAGCGCCTTGGTCGGAGCAAGGTAGAGGGCGGTCGCCTTCTCGTCGGCAAGCAGCGTCGACAGCACCGGGAGCTGGTAGGCCAGCGACTTGCCGGAGGCGGTGCCGGTGGCAACGACCACCGAGCGACCGGACCAGGCCGAGGATGCGGCGGCGGCCTGGTGCTCCCACGGGCGCGCGATCCCCCGCGCCCTCAGCCGGTCGACGAGCAGCTCGGGCACCCAGCCCGGCCAGTCCACCGCCTTGCCGGGGCGCGCCGGCACCTCCTCGACATGCGTGACCGGGGCACCGCGGGTGCCGGCCAGCACCCGGTCCAGCAGGTCCCGTCCGCGCCGGGCGGCGACCTCCGGCGACTGCGTCCGAACCACGCCGCTCACTCTTGCACGAGCGACTTTGGTTAGATCGGAGACGAGCACCAGAGCCGGCAGTGCGTCCGGCCATGACCAGAGACGTCACCATCCAAGCGGAGGTGGGCCGTGGACCTCACGTTGAGCACCCGTACCGAACGCGAGCACACAGTGCTCGCCGTGTCCGGGGAGGTCGACGTGTACACCGCTCCCGCCCTCCGGGACCGGATCGCCGACCTCCTCGACGGGGGGCAGCATCGGCTGGTCATCGATCTCGCTGGCGTCGAGTTCCTCGACTCCACCGGGCTGGGAGTGCTGGTCGCCGGCCTGAACAGGGCTCGGGAGGTCGGCGGCAGCCTGTCGCTGGTCTGCCCGCAGGAGCGGGTGCTGAAGCTCTTCCGGATCACGGGGCTCGACGAGGTCTTCACCGTCCACTCGACCGTTGACGAGGCGCTGGCCAGCTCGTCAACGGGCTGAGCGGGTGGTCAGGGTGGCGGCCGAGGCCGAGGCGACGGTCACGCTCCGGCTTCCGCCGAGCGCGGCGCATGTCCGGACGGCCCGGCTGGTCGCCGCGGCCATGGCGCGGCGCAGCGGTGTCGGGGAGGGGCAGCTGGACGACGTCCGGCTGGCGGTGGGCGAGGCCTGCGCCAGGGCGGTGCGGCTGCACGAGCGGCACGGCATCCCGGCGGCGGTGACGGTCGAGTTCGCCGAGGGCGACCGGTTCCGGGTCACCGTGCTGGACCGGGTGGACGTCGCGGCGGGCAACGGGGGGCCGGCGGCAACCGGCGTCGCCGCTGGCCGGGCGCCGTGGGCGGACCCGAGCGGACAGGCCCTCGGCCTCGCCCTGCTCGGCGCCGTCGTGCAGGACCTGTCCGTCGATCCCGCCGCCGACGGCAGCGGCAGCCGCGTGACGATGTCCTGGCCGCTCGGCTGAGCACCGCCGAGGACGTTCAAGTGAACGAGGTCGGACCTCCGGCACGCCTGTGATCCGGGTCGCTGCGGACACACCCCGGGTTGGGACGCCGCTCCTGCTCCCGTAAACTCCGCGCGATCTGCGCGGGACAGCGGGGTGTCCCCGTCCGCGCATGCAGGAACGACCAGCTCCACCCGCCGTCCGGCGTCCTGTGGCTGTTCGCCAACGTCGTCTAACAGGAGGACGCATGCTTCCGCTTTCCCTGGCGGAGGGCCCCGAGATCGCTGGTGCGGACTACTTCGTCGTTGTAGTCATCGCCGCGATCGCCCTCGGCGCACTGGTGTTCGCGGTGTACCTCGCCAACCAGGTGTTGCGCGCCGACCAGGGCACCCCGCGGATGCAGGAGATCGCACGCGCCGTCCAGGAAGGCGCCAGCGCCTACCTGAACAGGCAGTTCAAGACGCTGGGTGCCTTCGTCCTGATCGTCTTCGTCCTCCTGCTGCTCCTGCCGGTCAACGAGGGTGGCACCAGCGTGCGGATCGGCCGGTCGATCTTCTTCGTCGTCGGCGCCTCGTTCTCCGCGCTGGTCGGGTACTTCGGGATGACCCTCGCGACCCGGGGGAACGTCCGGGTGGCGGCCGCGGCCCAGGCGTCCGGCAGCCGCGATGCGATGCGGATCGCGTTCCGGACCGGGGGCTTCTGCGGCATGCTGACGGTCGGCCTCGGCCTGTTCGGCGCGTCGGTCGTGCTGCTGGCCTACAACGCGAACGCACCCACCGTGCTCGAAGGCTTCGGCTTCGGAGCCGCGCTGCTGGCGATGTTCATGCGGGTCGGCGGCGGCATCTTCACCAAGGCCGCGGACGTCGGCGCCGACCTGGTCGGCAAGGTCGAGGCAGGCATCCCGGAGGACGACCCGCGCAACGCCGCGACAATCGCGGACAACGTCGGCGACAACGTCGGCGACTGCGCTGGCATGGCCGCCGACCTCTTCGAGTCGTACGCGGTGATGCTGGTCGCGGCGCTGATCCTCGGCAAGGCGGCCTTCGGCTCCGAGGGCCTGATCTTCCCGCTCGTCGTGCCGGCCATCGGCGTGCTGACCGCGGTCATCGGCATCTTCCTCACCGACCCACGGCCCTCCGACCGCAGCGGCCTCGCGACCATCAACCGCGGCTTCTTCGCCTCCGCGCTGATCTCCGCCCTGCTGGTGGTGCTCGCCGCGTTCATCTTCCTGCCCGCCCGCATCTCCGAGCTGGACGGCGTGAGCGAGGTGGTCGTCAGCGCGGCCGGTGACCGGGATCCGCGCCTCATCGCCATCGTCGCGGTGCTGATCGGGCTCGTGCTCGCCGCCGCGATCCAGCTGCTCACGGGCTACTTCACCGAGACGAGCCGCCGCCCCGTCCGGGACATCGGCCGCAGCTCGCTGACCGGTCCGGCGACGGTGATCCTGGCCGGCTTCTCGGTCGGGCTCGAGTCGGCCGTCTACTCCGCGCTGCTGATCGGGGCCGCCGTCTACGGCGCCGCCCTGCTCGGCGGCGGGTCCGTGGTCGTCTCGCTCTTCGCCGTCGCCCTCGCCGGCACGGGCCTGCTCACCACGGTCGGCGTGATCGTCTCGATGGACACCTTCGGGCCGGTGAGCGACAACGCTCAGGGCATCGCGGAGATGTCGGGCGACATCGACGAGGACGGCGCCCGGGTGCTGACCGATCTCGACGCCGTCGGCAACACCACCAAGGCGATCACGAAGGGCATCGCCATCGCGACAGCGGTGCTCGCCGCGACGGCGTTGTTCGGCTCCTTCACCGACGCCGTGCTCGGTGCGGTGGCGAAAGCGGGCGCCGCGCCGAGTGAGGGGCTGAGCGACTTCCAGGCCCTGCAGTACCTGGGCATCCTCAACATCGCCGACCCGGCCAACCTGGTCGGGCTGATCATCGGCGCGTCGGTGGTGTTCCTGTTCTCCGGCCTGGCCATCACGGCGGTGTCCCGGGCCGCCGGACGGGTGGTCTTCGAGGTGCGGGAGCAGTTCCGGACCAAGCCCGGGATCATGGACTACACCGACCGTCCCGACTACAGCCGGGTGGTGGACATCTGTACCCGCGACTCGCTGCGGGAGCTGGTGACCCCCGGCCTGCTCGCGGTGCTCGCGCCCATCGCGGTCGGGTTCGGCCTCGGTGCCGGCGCGCTCGGCTCCTACCTCGCCGGGGCGATCGCCACCGGCGTGCTGATGGCCGTCATGCTGTCGAACTCCGGCGGCGCCTGGGACAACGCGAAGAAGCTGGTCGAGGACGGCGCGTTCGGCGGGAAGGGCAGCGAGGCGCACGCGGCGACCGTCATCGGAGACACCGTCGGCGATCCGTTCAAGGACACCGCGGGGCCGGCGATCAACCCGCTGATCAAGGTGATGAACCTGGTCTCGCTGCTGGTCGCGCCGGCTGTGGTCCAGCTCAGTCTCGGCAGCGCAGAGAACGACCCGCTCCGGATCGGCCTGTCCGTGGCGGCGGCGGGCATCGTCGTGGCCGCGGTGGCGATCTCCAAGCGGCGGTCGATCGCCGTCGGCGCGGAGCCGGCGACCACCGGCGTCTGACGTCCTCCGGGGCCGTCCGGCCCGGCGGGCACGCCGCCCGCGGATCTCGACGCGTTCCACGCCGAGCCGGACTGCCGACGCCTCCGCCGAGGCCGATCGCGCCTACGCTTCGGGCTGTGCCGGGGCAGCTGTCCTTCCTCACCGCCGGAGTACGGCCGCCGGCGGTCGACGACCTCGAGGGCCTGCTGCTCGGAGTCGCGCAGGTCGTCCGCCTGGGCGGGACCGCGCGACTGTCGGTCCTGGTCGAGCCGTCGTGGCGGGTCGACCAGGTGCTGGCCGCGTTCGCCGAGCGCGACCTGAACGGCGATGCGGTGCCCGGCGAGGAGGATCTGACGTCGGTGCGGACGCCGTTCAGCCGGACCTTGCTGCCGGTCGCGGAGCGGTGGGTTCGGGGCGCGGTGAAGTCGGTGCCGGCCGCCTTCGCCCTCGACGGGTCGCGGCTGCGGCTGTGGGCGATCGGTGCCGGCCGCCACGACGAGCACGGCTACCTGCTCAGGCTCAGCCCACACGACCCGTCCGTCTGGGAGCCGGCCGGGGCGGCGCTGGCCGGGATCGGACTCGCCGCCACCTTCGTCGGGCCGCGCGCGGACGGCCCGGCGTACCGGATCACCGGACGTAGGCGCGCCGTGCGGCTGCGGGAGTACGTAGGCGAGCCGCCACCGGGCGCGCCCGCCGGCGACTGGCCCGACTGACCGCTGGCACGCCCGGCGCTCCCGCGCAAGCCGGCACCGTCATCTGTGGACGGAACCGTCGCCTGTGGATGGCCGTTCGCCCGCTGCCAGCATCCCGCCCTACTGTCGCGTCATGTCCGAGCTGCAGGTCGACCCGCTGGCCCTCGCCGCCGCCGCCAGGGCTGTCGCCGCGGACCGGCGGACGGTCGAGCAGGTGGCGGTCACCCTCGGACCGGCACTGAGCGCCGTCGCCACCGCGCTGCCCGGGTCCCGGACGGCAGCGGCGGCGACCGAGACCGGCGAAGCCCTGTCGGTCGCGGTGCGTGCCCTGGCCGCGGAGCTCGCCGCCCTCACCGCGGCGCTCGGCGCGGCCGCGAAGGAATACCTGGCGGTCGAGCGGCACAGCTGCCGGCGGCCTCGACCGAGCGGGGAGGCGACCGGAGTGAGCGTCAGCCTGGATCTCGTCCGGACCTGGGACGCGGGAGCGTGCGACGAGCAGTCGCGGCGGCTGTTCCGCCTGGCCGACGACCTCGACCGGGCGTACGAGCGGCTGTGCCGGTCCGAGGCCGACCTGGCGGGCTGGCGCGGTCCGGCAGCGGACCTCGGGCGGCCGCGGGTCCGCCGGGCCGCGGTCGCCGCGAGCCGGCTCGCGGGCGCCCTCCGGCAGGCCGCGGACGCCCTCCGGTCCGGTCTCGCCGCCCTGTCGGAGGCCGTCCGGCTCGCCCGGACGCCGGCGCAGTCCCCGGGCGACAGTGCGCAGGCGCTCGCGCTGGCGGGCTCCGTCGACGCGAGGGTCGCCGCCTCGCTGCTCGTCGCGGCAGCAGCGGGGGGCCGCCCGGCCGCGAGCCCTCCGGTCGGTCCCGCCCTGCCGGCGCCGGACGCGACGCCCGCCGAGGTCGCTCGATGGTGGACCGCCCTGCGCCCCGATCTGCGTCGCCAGGCGCTGTCCGAGCATCCCCTCGCGCTGGGACGGCTCGCCGGTGTCCCGGCTGCGGCGCGCGACACTGCCAACCGGCTGCTGCTCGACCGGTACGTCCGGCAGCTGCGCGCAGAGCGGGACCGGTTGGCCGTGAGCGGGGTGCCGCCGGCCGACCTCCGGCGGGCGGCGTCGGTCCGGATCATGCTCGCCGTCGCCGAGAGCGTTGAGCGCGAGCTGGCGGCGCTGTGGCGCAGCGGCACCCCGGCCCGGCTGCTGACCTTCGACCTGTCCGGAGCCGGTCGGGTGGCGATCGGACTGGGCGACCTCGACCGTGCGCGGCACGTCGCGGTCGTGGTCCCGGGCATGGGCCAGGACGCCGCGCACGGCGTGGGTCGTACGGTCGGGCAGGCCGGGCGGTTGCGCGACCAGGCGGGCGCCGACACGGCAGCCGTCGCGTGGATCGGCTACGCGGCACCGGGCTGGGCCCAGGCGCCGTTCCCGACCCGGGCGCGTGCCGGCGGCCGGTCGCTCGCCGCCGACCTGCGGGCACTGTCCACCGGCCGCACCGTGGACGGAGGTGACGCGCCCCACATCACGGTCGTCGGACACAGCTACGGCAGCACCGTGGTCGGCGCCGCCGCCACCTCGGACCGGCTGGCGGCCGACGACGTGGTGCTGCTGGGGAGTCCGGGCGTGCTGGTGCAACACGCCGACGAGCTCGGCCTGCCGCGCGGGCGCGTCTACGTCGGCGAGGCGCCGCTCGACCCGATCGCCGACATCGGGGTCTTCGGCGCCGACCCGGGCGACGCGGAGTTCGGGGCGGTACGCATCGGCGCCGACCCCGGTCCCGACATCCCCTGGCGCGAGCGCCTGTCCGGAGGCGACCACTCGCACTACTTCGACCGGGACTCCGCGTCGCTGCGGAACGTCGCCGGCGTCGTGGCGGGGCGATCCCCGCAGCTCGCCGGCCCGTGCCCGGGGGAGGGGCCGTGACCTGGGTGGAGCGGGCCGATGTCGCCCAACGCACGCTCGTGGAAAGCTTCTGGGACCCTGGCCGCGGGCTCTACCGGGTATCGCCCGGGCGGCGGCTGCTGCCGACCCCGCAGTGGCACTACTGGTGGCAGGCACACGCGCTCGACGCCGCGGTGGACGCGGTCGCCCGCGCGCCGGACCAAGCCACCCGGGACCGCGTCGATGCCCACGTCGCCGGGGTGCTCCGCCGCAACGGCGGCCACATCCCCAACGACTACTACGACGACATGGCGTGGATGGCCCTCGCCCTGCTGCGGGCCGACGAGGTCGTCGGCGTGCCCACCGGCCGGCTGGTCAGCGACCTGTGGGCCGAGATCCGCGGCGGCTGGGACGGTGCCCACGGCGGAGTGGTGTGGCGGCGCGACGACACCTACACCAACACGCCGGCGAACGCGCCGTCGGCGATCCTGGCCGCCCGCCTGCACCGGCGGCACGGTGCCGCCGGCGACCTCGCCTGGGCCCGACGCATCGCCGACTGGCAGCGGGCGACCCTCGTCGATCCCGACACCGGCATCGTCTGGGACGGCATTCATCCGGGGACCGACCCGGGACCCAGCCGCGAGCTGTACACCTACAACCAGGGCACGGTGGTGGGTGCCGAGGTCGAGCTCTTCCTGTCGACCGGCGACAGCGTCCACCTGGAGCAGGCCCGGCGGACCGCCGCCGCCGCGCTGGACCGCTTCGCCGACCGCCGGACCGGACTGCTCCCGGCAGAGGGCGCCGGCGACGGCGGCCTGTTCAAGGGCATCCTGGCCCGCTATCTCGGCGAGCTGGCCCGCGCGGACCCCGACCCGGACCACGAGGTCACCAGCCGTGTCCTCGCCGTGCTCCGGCGCAACGGCGAGGCGGTGGCGGCGGCCGGCGACCGGCCGGTCGGCGCCGACTGGGCCCGGCCCACCGACGGCGACCGCAGCCTGTCCACCCACCTGTCCGCGGTGCTGCTGCTCGAAGCGCTGGCGGCCGCCGACCGGCCGGATCAAGGTGGTGGTGAGAGGGGTGGATGACGAGGAGCCGGGAACGGCGGAACGCGACAGAGCGTTCCGTCGGTTTGACAGAGTGCAGAGGGCACACCGCACACTGCGCCCGGGCCGTCCGTTGCGGCCCGACCAGCCGAGCACGACCCAGACCTGGAGCACCGTGGCCACGATCGACACCGACGCCCCCGCGACGCCCGCCCGCCGCGGCCGTCCCGGCACGACCCGGGACGGCCTCCGGCTGGTGATCGTCGAGTCGCCCGCGAAGGCCCGGACCATCTCGGGCTATCTCGGCGACGGCTACGTCGTGGAGTCGAGCATCGGCCACATCCGCGACCTGCCGCGCAACGCCGCCGACGTGCCGGCGAAGTACAAGGGCGAGTCGTGGGCGCGGCTCGGCGTGGACGTCGACCACGGCTTCGAGCCGCTCTACGTCGTCAGCCCGGACCGCCGCCAGCAGGTCTCCAAGCTGCGTGACCTGCTCAAACAGGCCACCGAGCTCTACCTCGCGACCGACGAGGACCGCGAGGGCGAGGCCATCGCCTGGCACCTGGTGGAGACCCTCAAGCCGCGGGTGCCGATCCGCCGGATGGTCTTCCACGAGATCACCCCCCAGGCGATCCGCCGCGCGGTGGAGAACACCCGCGACATCGACGCGCACCTGGTCGACGCCCAGGAGACCCGGCGCATCCTCGACCGGCTCTACGGCTACGAGGTCAGCCCGGTGCTGTGGAAGAAGGTCATGCCGAAGCTGTCGGCGGGCCGCGTGCAGTCGGTGGCGACCAGGATCGTGGTCGAGCGGGAGCGGGCCCGGATGCGCTTCCGGGCAGCCGACTACTGGGACGTCGAGGGCACGTTCGCCACCCGCGAGCCGGCCGTCGACGGCGATCCGGCCACCTTCACCGCGACCCTGGTCTCGGTCGACGGCGACCGCATCGCCACCGGCCGCGACTTCGACCCGGAGACGGGCCGGACCCGGGGCGACGTCGTCCACCTCGACGAGCCCGGTGCCCGCGGCCTGGCGGCCCGGCTCGCCGGCAGCGACTTCACGGTCATCCGGGTCGAGGAGAAGCCGTACCGGCGCCGTCCGTACCCGCCGTTCATGACCAGCACGCTGCAGCAGGAGGCCGGGCGCAAGCTGCGCTTCTCCACCGAGCGGACCATGCGTACGGCGCAGCGGCTCTACGAGAACGGTTACATCACCTACATGCGGACGGACTCGACCAACCTGTCCGAGACCGCGCTGGCGGCGGCGCGGCAGCAGGCGCGCGAGCTGTACGGGGACGAGTTCGTGCCGCCGGAGCCACGGCGGTACGTGCGCAAGGTGAAGAACGCGCAGGAGGCGCACGAGGCGGTGCGCCCGGCGGGCGACACGTTCCGCACGCCGGGGGCGGTGGCCGGCGAGCTGTCCACCGACGAGTTCCGGCTCTACGAGCTGATCTGGCAGCGCACGATCGCCTCGCAGATGGCCGACGCGGTCGGCACCAGCGTCTCGGTCCGGCTCGGCGGCACCAGCAGCACCGGGGAGCGTGCCGAGTTCTCGGCGAGCGGCAAGACCATCACCTTCCCCGGCTTCCTCCGGGCGTACGTGGAGAGCCTGGACGAGGGCTCCGGCGACGCCGACCGCGACGACAGCGAGAAGCGGCTGCCGCGGCTGCGGCGTGACCAGCCGGTCGACCCGCGGGAGCTGGCGCCGCACGGGCACACGACCGTCCCGCCGGCCCGCTACACCGAGCCCAGCCTGGTCAAGGCCATGGAGGAGCTCGGGATCGGCCGCCCGTCGACGTACGCGTCGATCATGAAGACCATCCAGGACCGGGGCTACGTCTGGAAGAAGGGCAGCGCGCTGGTCCCGTCGTGGATCGCCTTCGCCGTGGTCAACCTGCTCGAGCGGCACTTCGCCCGACTGATCGACTACGGCTTCACCGCGGCGGTCGAGGAGGACCTGGACGACATCGCCGGCGGCGGCATGCAGTCCGTCGACTGGCTGACCCGGTTCTACTTCGGCTCGGACCGGGGCAACGAGGGCGGCATCGCCCGGGCCGGCGGCCTGAAGCGGATCGTCGCCGACCGGCTCGGCGACATCGACGCCCGCGGCATCAACTCGATCCCGCTCGCCGACGACGTCGTGGTCCGGGTCGGCCGGTACGGGCCGTACCTGGAGCGCGGCGACGGCGAGCGGGCCAGCCTGCCGGAGGAGCTGCCGCCCGACGAGCTCACGCCGGAGAAGGTGCTGGAGCTGTTCTCGGTCCCGTCCGGTGAGCGGGTGCTCGGCGCCGACCCGGCGACCGGTGCGGACGTGGTCGTCCGGGCGGGGCGGTACGGCCCGTACGTGTCCTCCGGCGACCGGACCTCGAGCCTGTTCGCCTCGATGTCACCGGAGACCGTCAGTCTCGACGACGCGCTGCGGCTGCTGACGCTGCCGAGGGTGTTGGGCAGCGGCACGGACGGCGAGGAGATCAGCGCGCTGAACGGGCGCTACGGGCCGTACATCAAGCAGGGCAAGGAGTCGCGCTCACTGGACAGCGAGCAGCAGCTGTTCACCGTGTCGCTCGAAGAGGCACTCGCGCTGCTCGCCCAGCCGAAGACCCGCGGCCGCCGCTCCGCCACCCCGGTTGCCTCGCTGCGCGAGCTCGGCGACGACCCGGCCAGTGGAAAGCCCGTGGTCGTCCGGGAGGGCCGCTTCGGACCGTACGTCACGGACGGCGAGACCAATGCCAGCCTGCGCAAGGGTGACGCGGTCGGGGAGGTCACGCTGGACCGGGCGGCGGAGCTGCTGGCCGACCGGCGGGCCCGCGGTCCGGTCAAGAAGGCGCCGGCACGCAAGACCACGGCGAAGAAGGCACCCGCCAAGAAGGCGGCGAAGAAGCCGCCGGCCAAGGCGCCGGCACCGAAGGCCTGAGCCGCGGGGGACAGCTCAGCCGAGCCGCGGCCGGGTCACCCGCCATCGACGCGGGCGACCACGAACACCCGTCGGAACGGCAACACCGTGCCGTACGACGCAGCCGGATAGGCCGACCTCAGGGCGGCGCCGTACTCGGCCTCGAAGTCCGCCGCCTCGGCCGGCGACAGTGCCGCCAACACGGGCCGCAACGCGGTCCCCCGCATCCAGTCGAGCACCGGGTCCGGCCCGGACAGCACATGCGCGTACGTCGTCTCCCACGCGTCGACCGTGCACCCCTCCCGCGCGAGCAGCGCAACGTAGTCCGCCGGGTCGAGGGTGTCCGGCCAGCGGCCGGCCCCGGCGCCCAGCCGGTCCCGCCACCGCGGCGACCGCCGCAGCCCGGTGAGCAGGGCGTGCGACGGAGCGTCCGCGTTGCCCGGCAGCTGGACGGCCAGCCAGCCGCCCGGCGCGACCGACTCCGCGAGCCGCCGCAGCTGCGACGCGTGGTCCGGCACCCAGTGCAGTGCGGCGTTCGAGACGAGCACGTCCACCGGCGCGGCCGGTCGCCAGTCCTCGACCGTCCCGAGCTCGAAGCTGAGCCGTGCCGCCCCGCGGGCGGCCGCCTGCGCCAGCATCGACTCGGAGGAGTCCACCCCCAGCACGGTCGCGCCCGGCCAGCGGTCGGCCAGTGTCGCCGTCAGCGCCCCGTCCCCGCAGCCGAGGTCCACCACCCGCGCCGGCCGCCGGGCGTCCACCCGGGCCAGCAGCTCGTGGAACGGCCGCCCCCGCTCGTCCGCGTACCGCCCGTACCGCGCCGGATCCCACACCGTCCCGCTCCTCTCGACATCGAGACAGTTTATCTCGACATCGAGAGACAGGCTACGATGGGCACCGTGCGCGACGAGGTGGACGAGCTGCTGGCGGCGTGGCGGCGGGAGCGGCCCGAGCTGGACACCGCGCCGCTGGCCGTGCTGAGCCGGGTCGACCGGCTCGCCCGCCATGTCGACCGGGCGCGGCGGGCGGCCTTCGCCGGGCACGGGCTGGAGGCGTTCGAGTTCGACGTGCTGGCGGCGCTCCGCCGCGCCGGCCCGCCGTACGAGCTGTCGCCCGGGCAGCTGGTCCGCGAGACCCTGGTCGGCTCGGGCACGATGACCAACCGGCTCGACCGGCTGGAGGCGAGGGGTCTGGTCCGGCGCCGACCCGACCCGGCCGACGGGCGGGGCGTGCGGGTCCGGCTGTCCGCTCGTGGCCGGGCCCGGGTCGACGCCGCGGTGGCCGACCTTCTCGACCGGGAGCGGGACCTGCTGGCCGACCTGCCGAGCCGCGATCGGGACCGGCTGGCCCGCCTGCTGCGTACGGTGCTGCTTCGCTACGAGCGCGCTCCCGACACCGACGTGAACGGTGGGTGACAGCACCCCGCCGCCGCCGCCCGGAACGCCGGTTCTGTCGGTCCAGCCGGATACAGTCGGCTGGTCAGCCACCGTACGAGCGGCGGGGGAGGGGTCATCGACGCCGAGCGAGCCGGGAGCGTCGGCGGCGACTCCGCGCCACCGGCTGCGACCGGATCCGAGCAGCCTCCCGCCGTCCCGGCGGAGCGGGTCGGGGGCGGGGCGGCCAACGGCCCGCCGGTGAGGCGTCCGGGCGGCGAGGACCCCGCGCTGGTCTCCTCCACCCAGAAGATCAGGGCGGTGCTGCGCGGCCGCGACTTCCGCCGGCTCTGGGTGGTCATGTCGGTCTCCAGCTTCGGTGACTGGCTCGGGCTGCTCGCGACCACGGCCCTCGCCGCCGAGCTGGCCGACGGCTACACCGCCGCCAACTTCGCCCTCGGCGCCGTCCTCGTCGTCCGGCTGCTGCCGGCGGTCGTCTTCGGCCCGCTCGCCGGCGCCTTCGCCGACCGCTTCGACCGGCGCAAGATGATGGTCGCCGCGGACCTCACCCGGTTCGTGCTCTTCGCCTCGATCCCCCTGGTCGGGACGCTGTGGTGGCTGCTCGTCGCGTCGTTCCTGATCGAGTGCGCCAGCCTGTTCTGGATCCCGGCCAAGGAGGCGTCCGTCCCCAACCTGGTCCGCCGAGACCAGCTGGAGGCCGCCAACCAGGTCAGCCTCGTGACGACGTACGGGGTCACCCCGGTGCTGGCGGCAGCGGTCTTCTCGCTGCTCGCGCTGCTCACCCGGGTGCTCGCCGACTCGATCGACTTCTTCGACGCCAACCGGGTCGACCTCGCGCTCTACATCAACTCCGTCACCTTCCTGGTGTCCGCGTTGATCGTGCTGCAGATCCGCAGGATCAGCGGCCGGGCGGGGGCCGGCGGCGGGCCGGCGCCGGGCGTGCTGCGGCTGCTGCGCGAGGGCGGCGCCTTTGTCGGCCACACCCCGCTCGTCCGGGGGCTGGTCATCGGCATCCTCGGCGCGTTCGCGGCCGGCGGCGCGGTGATCGGCAGCGCGAAGACGTACGCGGCGAGCCTCGGCGGCGGTGATGCGACGTACGGGATCCTGTTCGGCGCGGTGTTCGTCGGCCTCGGTCTCGGGATGGGCCTCGGCCCGAAGGTGGCCCGCGACCTGTCCCGGCGGCGGCTGTTCGGGCTGTCGATCGCCTTCGCCGGCGCCTGCCTGGTCCTCGTCGCCCTCATGCCGCACCTGGCGCTCAGCCTGGTCTGCGTGATCGGTGTCGGCTTCGGCGCGGGGAGCGCCTATCTCGCCGGCGCCACCCTGCTCGGTCGCGAGGTGGCGGACGAGGTCCGGGGCCGGACGTTCGCCTTCGTGCAGTCGCTGGTGCGGGTCGACCTGATCCTCACCCTGGCCGCGGCGCCGTTCCTGATCGGCGTGCTGCGACAGCGGGACGTCGACGTCGGCTTCGTCGAGTTCACCGTCGACGGCGCTCGGATCCTGCTCGCGCTGGCCGGTGTGCTCGCGATCGTCGGCGGAGCGGTGTCGTACCGGCAGATGGACGACCGGCGCGGCGTGCCGATGGTGCCGGACCTGGTGAGCGCGCTGCGCGGCGACACCACCACCCGCCGCCGGCTGTCGAAGGGCGGCATGCTGGTCGCCTTCGAGGGCGGCGAGGGGTCGGGCAAGTCGACCCAGGCGCGCAAGCTGGCGGACTGGCTGATCGAGCACGGGGTCGCGGTGACCGTCACCCACGAGCCCGGCGCGACGGACTTCGGCGCCAAGGTGCGCAGCATCCTGCTCGACTCCGGTGACGGCTCGCTCACCCCCCGCGCGGAGGCGCTGCTGTTCGCCGCCGACCGCGCGCACCACGTGGACACGGTCATCCGGCCCGCCCTGGACCGGGGTGAGGTCGTCATCACCGACCGGTACGTGGACTCGTCACTGGCCTACCAGGGAGCCGGCCGCGCCCTGTCCGTCGAGGACATCCGGCGGCTGTCCCGGTGGGCGACGAGCGGGCTGCGCCCCGACCTGACCGTGCTGCTGGACGTCGACCCGGAAGTCGGGCTGGCGCGGGCCCGGTCCACCGGGGGCGGGCCGGACCGGCTGGAGCGGGAGTCGATCGAGTTCCACCAGCGGGTGCGGCGGGCGTTCCGGGCGCTGGCCGACTCGGCGCCCGACCACTACCTGGTCGTCGACGCGGGCCGGCACCCGGAGGCGGTGACGGCCGTCGTGCGGGCCGCGGTCGGCAAGCGGCTGGCCGCCCGGCTCACCGCGCAGCGTCCGGCGGCGGGAGCCGAAGCGTCCGGGCGGGGCCAGTGGCCGGTCCGCCGCCGCTCCCGCCGCACCCGGGCCGAACCGCCGGAGCCGGTCCGCCGCCCGCCGGCTGCCAGCGCACCGGACGCCAGCGCACCGGACGGTCCCCCGCCCACCGCTCCACCCGCCGAGCCGCAGGCAGGTCGCCCGCCCGACGAGCACGGCGACCGTGCCGGGCGTGCCGGGCGCGCCGGGCGTGCCGGGCACGGCGACGAGCCGACCGCCGAGGTCCGGCCCGGCAGCGCGACGCTGGAGCACGACGATGTCGCCGGCGGACGGTCCCGGGGCGGGGCCCGATGACGGTCTGGGACGACGTCGTCGGCCAGCCGCGGGCCGTCGACGTGCTCCGGGAGGCCGCGGCGGCGGCGGAGCGGGCGGTCGCCGACCACGCCGCGGCGGCCGGCTCGATGACCCACGCGTGGCTCTTCACCGGCCCGCCGGGCTCCGGTCGCTCGGTCGCCGCCCGGGCGTTCGCGGCCGCCCTGCAGTGCGAGCGCGGTGGCGTCGGCTGCGGCGAGTGCAAGGGCTGCCACACGGTCGCGGCCCGTACGCACCCGGACGTCCACCTGGTCGTGCCGGAGGGCCTGTCGATCCCGGTCCAGGAGATGCGGGCGATCGTGCTCACCGCGGCGCGGCTGCCGGTGCTCGGGCGCTGGCAGGTGGTGCTCGTCGAGGACGCCGACCGGCTCACCGAGGCGGCGTCGAACGCGCTGCTCAAGGCCGTCGAGGAGCCGCCGAGCCGGACCGTGTTCCTGCTCTGCGCGCCCTCCACGCACCCGGACGACGTGGCGGTCACGATCCGGTCCCGGTGTCGGGTCGTCGCGCTGGGCACGCCGCCGGTCGAGGCCGTCGCCGCGGTTCTCGTCCGCCGGGACGGCGTCGATCCGGCGGTGGCCGGCTGGGCGGCGCAGGCAGCGCAGGGTCACGTCGGCCGTGCCCGCCGGCTCGCCCGCGACAGCGAGGCCCGCGAGCGACGCAAGGCGGTCCTGTCGGTGCCCGCCTCGCTGACCAGCCTCGGCGCCTGCTTCGCCGCCGCCGACCAGCTGGTGGCCGCCGCCGAGCAGGAGGCCGCGACGCTGTCGGCCGAGCTCGACGGCCCGGAGACCGACGCGCTGAAGCAGGCCCTCGGCGCCGGCGGCACCGGCAAGGGCGCCGCCGCGGCCACCCGCGGCAGCGCCGGCGCGCTGAAGGACCTGGAGCGCCGGCAGCGGTCGCGCGCCACCAGAGCCCAGCGGGACGCGCTGGACCGGGCCCTGGTCGATCTCGCCGCGTTCTACCGGGACGTGCTGCTCACCCAGTCCAACGCCGCCGTGCGGCCGGCGCACCCGGATGCGGTCGCCGACGCACGGTACGTCGCCGGTGCCCTGCCGCCGGAGGCGGTGCTCGACCGCCTGGACGCGGTCCTCGACTGCCGGGAGGCGCTGGAGCTCAACGTCAAACCCCGGATCGCCGTCGAGGCCATGACCGTCGCCCTCCGGCTCCCCTGACGGGCGGCCCGGACGTAGGGTCGGCGCGTGGGCATGGTCTGCGCGGTGAGCTTCGAGCGGTACGGCCGGCTCTACTACCTCGACCCCGGCCCGTACGCGCCGAAGGTCGGCGACAAGGTGCTGGTGCCGACCGACGACGGTCCCGAGGTCGCCGAGTGCGTGTGGGCGCCGCAGTGGGTCGGCGACGACACCGCCGGCATGACCGTCGTCGCCGGCTTGGCGGGCCAGGATGACCTCGACCGTGACGCGCTGATCCGCCGCCGCAAGGCCGAGGCCCGGGTCGCGGCGAAGCGGCTGGTCCGCGAGCACAAGCTGCCGATGAAGGTGGTCGGCGTCGACCACGTCCCGGCCACGAACCGCACCACCATCTACTTCTCCGCCCCGCACCGGGTCGACTTCCGCGCCCTCGTCCGCGACCTCGGCGCCACCCTGTCCTGCCGGGTCGAGCTCCGTCAGCTCTCCCCGCGGGACGAGGCCAAGGTGCAGGGCGGCATCGGCTCGTGCGGCCGGGACCTGTGCTGCGCGACGTTCCTGAAGGACTTCGAGCCGGTCTCGATCCGGATGGCGAAGGACCAGGACCTGCCGCTCAACCCGCTGCGCATCTCCGGCGCGTGCGGCCGGCTGCTGTGCTGCCTGAAGTACGAGCACCCGCTGTACGTGAAGGCCCAGGACACCGCCCCGGCCCGAGGCTCGGAAGTGGAGACACCCGAGGGCGTCGGCAGGGTGATCGACGTGAACGTCCCGAGCGAGACGGTCAAGGTCCGCCTCAAGGACAGCGGCCGGACCTGCTCCTGCTCGTTCGCCTCGGCTTGTGCCCCCCGCCAGGCCCACGACGAGCGCTACCCGGTTGCGACCGATCGTGATCCCGATCAAGATGGATGAAAGGTGCATCGTCCGTACCAATTGATCTGTCGAGGCGGCGGTGCGAACGCGGACGTGCCGCCGGCATGGACACCCGGCGGCTTCGGTAGATCCGGGACTGTTGTTCCCGGGCTCGTTCCCCGGAAGTGAGACGATCGCCCCGTGGCGAACGAACCGGACGACCGCTGGTACTACAACGTCGACAAGGGTCGGGCCGAGCAGGGCCCGGCGGAGCGTGGCTACCTCACGACGCGGCTCGGGCCGTACGCGTCCAAGCAGGAAGCCGAGCAGGGTCTCGAGGAGCTGCACCGGCGCAACGAGCGGCTGGACGAGGAGGACCGCAAGTGGGAGGAGGGATGATCGGTCGCCGCCGTCGCTGATCCGGCGGGTCTGCTCGACCTCGTCCCGGCGCGGCGGGGCCACTTCGAGTACGAGTCCGGGCACCACGGGGATCTGTGGCTCGACCTGGACACGCTCTTCCTGCGGCCACGCCGGCTCCAGCCGTACGTGTCCCAGCTCGCGCACCAGGTCGCCCGGCATGAGCCGGAGGCGGTCTGCGGTCCGCTGGTCGGCGGCGCCTTCGTGGCGCAGTCGGTGGCCGCGGAGCTCGACATCGACTTCTGCTACACGGCCCGCCACGTCGGGGCGTACGAGCTGCCGGCGGCCTTCGATGCCGCTGTCCGCGGCCGGTCGGTCGCGGTCGTCGACGACGTGGTCAACGCCGGGTCCGCCGTGCTCGGGACGGCGGCTGCGGTGCGTGCGGCCGGTGGGGTGCTGACCAGCGTCGGCGCTCTGGTCGCCGTCGGTGACTCGGCCGCGGTCGGCCGCGTGCTGGACGTCCGGTTCGAGCACCTGGCCGCGCTGCCCACCGCCCTGTGGACCGTCACCGACTGCCCGCTCTGCGCCGCCGGCGCCCCCCTCGACCCACCGCCGCCCTCCTGACCGGTCGGCTCCCGCCCGCCGCTACACTGTCCCCGCCGGCGTCCCCGCGTACGCCGCGCCGCCTTAGCTCAGTCGGCAGAGCGATTCACTCGTAATGAATAGGTCGTCGGTTCGATTCCGACAGGCGGCTCCACCTGTGACCTGCGGGTTTGCACTGTAGCGGCCCAGAACCGACGACCCATTCATCTTCTGGAGGGTCGCCGCTGTGTGCCAGGGTGGCGGTGTGTTTCGCATGTTGGGACTCCTCGGCGGCCTGTCCGTCGCCACCGACCTCGGCACGGGTGCGCCCGTGGAGGAGTCGCTCAAGCGGTGCCTCGTCGCGATGCGCCTCGCACGAGCCGCCGGGTGCGCGGACCCTGCGGTCAGCGACGTCATCTACACCTCTCTCCTCCAGCACCTGGGATGCACGGCGTACGCGCACGAGGGCGCCCGGATGTGGGGTGACGACATCACGACGGTCCGGATGGCCCTGCTGACGAACTTCGCCGAGCCGAAGGACGTGTGGCGTACCTGGGTCTCCGGCATGGCGCAGTCCACCGGGCAGTCCAGGGCGCGTGTCCTGGCCACCACGGTCAGAACCAGCAAGAAGGTTGACGCCGTCGCTCCGGTCGCGACCTGCGAGGTCGCCCGGGACGCGGCTCGCCGGCTCGGCCTGCCGGACTCGGTCCGGAACAGCCTGTTCCACTTCGCCGCCATGTGGAACGGCAAGGGGTACCCCGCCACGTCCGGCGAGGCGATTCCCCTCAGCACTCGGATCACCCACATCGCCTCGACCGCCGTCCTGTTCGCTTTCCAGGCGGGTGCGGACGCCGCTGTCGTGGCGGTGCGGCGCCGTTCGGGCGGACAGCTGGACCCGGGTCTTTGTGACGTGTTCCTGAGTCGGGCCCCCGAGCTGCTCGAAGATCTCGACGTGGTGGACGCGTACGAGCAGGTGCTCGCCGCCGAGCCAGACCCGGCCCGCTTCGTCGACGACGACGAGGTCGAGGCGGTCGCGCGAACCTTCGGTGACCTGGTGGACCTCAAGAGCCCTTGGCTGCTCGGCCATTCCTCGGGGGTGGCCGACCTCGCGGCAGCCGCCGTACGAGGCATCGGGCTGCAGGACGGGATCGCTGCCGTACGGATCGCCGGGCACCTGCACGACCTGGGCCGGGTCGGGGTGTCGAGCCGGATCTGGGACAAGCCCGGCCCGCTCAGCCAGACCGAGCGCGACCAGGCGCGCCTGCACGCTTACCACAGTGAGCGGATCCTCTGCAGGGTTCCGGCCCTGGCCGAGGTCGCGCGGCTCGCCGGCCAGCACCACGAGCGCTGCGACGGCAGCGGGTACCACCGTGGCGTCACGGCGTCCCAGCTCAGCATGCCGTCGCGGGTGCTCGCGGTGGCGGACGAGTTCCGGAGCCTGGTCGAGGGTCGTCCACACCGTCCCGCCCTGCCGGCGGGCCAGGCCGCGGACCGGTTGCGAGCCGACGCGCGGGCCGGTCACCTCGACGGGGATGCCGTGGCGGCGGTGCTCCAGGCCTCCGGCCTGCGCACCGGGGTCCGCAGTCGCCCGGCCGACCTCACGGAGCGGCAAGTGGAGGTGCTCCGGCTCCTGTCGAGAGGGCTGTCCAACCGGGACATCGCCAACCGGCTCGGAATCTCCCGGCGCACCGCCGAGCACCACGTCCAGGACATCTACCTCAAGATCGGAGTGTCGACGCGCGCCGCGGCGGCCGTGTTCGCGATGGAGCACGGTCTGGTCGACAGACCTGGGTAGGTCTACCCATGCCGGCGAGCCGGCCGGCGCCCAGGCTCGCGGCATGGCCACACCCGCGGTCCGGGCTCCGAGCACCGACCGCCTCGTCACCCCCGCCTTCGTCCGGCTGGCGATCGCCGACCTGGCGTACTTCACCGCCGCGGGGGTCTCCATCTACGTGCTCCCGCTGTACGTCACAGGACCCGTCGGCTCGGACAAGGCGGGAGCGGGGCTGGCGTTCGGAGCCTTCGCCGTCAGCGCGCTGGTCCTCCGGCCGGTCGCGGGGCGGCTCTCCGACATCCGGGGACGCCGGCCGCTCCTGGTGGGGGGCGCGCTGCTGTGCGCAGCCGGCATGGTCCTCACCGCCTCCGTCGACACGCTGCCGTTGATGGTCGCCCTCCGGTTGCTGCTCGGAGTGGCGGAGGCCGCCTTCTTCGTGGCGTCGTTCGCCGCCCTCGCCGACCTCGCGCCGCCGCACCGGACCGGTGAGGCGCTGAGCTACAACTCGCTCGGGATGTATCTCGGGTTCGCGCTGGGCCCGCTCCTGGGCGAGCTCCTGGTGACCACCGTCGACTTCAGCGCCGCCTGGTACGGCGCCGCCGGTCTCTCGCTGCTCGCGGCGGCGGTCGTGCACGGGATCGGCGAGACCCGGGCGCCCCGATCGAGTGCCGACGGGCCGGTGCGGCTGATCCACCGCAAGGCGATTGCGCCCGGCTTCGGCTTCTTCGCCTCCACCGTCGCGATGGGCGGCTTCCTCGCTTTCGCCTCCCTGCACGCCGGCGCGGTGCGGCTGGAGGCAACGAGCACGCCGCTGTTCGTCTACGGCATCGTCGTGGTGATCTGCCGCATCGCGTTCGCCAAGATCCCTGACCGGCTACCCTCCCTGCCCCTTGGTGCCGCTGCCCTGGCCGCGATCGCTGCCGGCCTGACCGTCATGGCCCTGTGGAGCACCCGGACCGGCGTGCTCGTCGGCACGGCCGTCGTCGCACTCGGCGTAACGTTCAGCACCCCCGCGTTCTTCAGGGCGATCTTCGCGACAGCCGGGCCCTCCGAGCGTGGTGCAGCCGCCGGCACCGCCAGTGCCTTCATCGACCTCGGACTCGGTGGCGGGCCGATCTTGTTGGGAGCCGTCGCCCAGGTCGCCGGCATCCAATGGGCCTTCGGCGTGGCTGCCTCGGTCGCTCTTGCCGGAAGTGTCTGGACGCTGTCCCTGCGTCGCACGCCGACGCGGAGCGTTGTCTTGTCCCGGGGCTAGGGTGTCGTGTGGGGACGCGGACGCCCCGGTGCGGCTCGGCATGCCGTCTCAGACCGCCCGCGGTCAGAGTTCCAGGACGAGTCGCAGCGCGGCCTCGGGTCCTGAGTTGCTGGCCCCGCCGCAGCCACGACGGCCGTGAGATTGGGTCAGCCCTTGGTGCGGTCCGCGTTGACGGTCCAGCTCCTGTCCGGACCGGGGGACCTGCCTCGAAGGAGCCGCCGAGGAGCATCGCCCGTTGGGTCATGCCGGCCTGGTTGGGCTCAACCGCTGCACGTCGGGCGGTAGGGCCGGCCGGGCAGGTAGATCGCCCACTCGGCCGGGGTGAGGTCACGCTGGACGATCGAGCAGGCGTGGGCCATCCAGTCGGACGGGGTGAGCGGGTACACGACGCCTTGCCGGGCGTGGTCGGCGGGCCGATAGCCCCCGAAGAGGGCGAGCTGGCCGTCAGGCGCCGTGGCGATGTGCACGTCCCCGGCGCCGGCGTCGGCGAAGACCGGAAGGCTGACGCCGCGCTGGACCGATGCGTCGGTGTCGAAAAGGGCGGCCCGTCCGTCCTCGCTGCCGTATACGACGGTGTGCGTGTCTGGCAGCCAGCGCACGCTGGTAGCGGCGCCGATCAACGCCGGCGCGGTCGCGAGGATGGGCTCGCCGGTGCGGGGATCCCAGACGTTCAGCCGCCGGCCTGCGCCGACGGCGAGCCGGGTGCCGTCGCCGGAAAAGCTGACGTGGCCGTAGCGCTCGCCGACGTGCAGTCGGTGTTTCAGCTGGTACGTGCTGGCGTCGGCGAGGACGACGTCGCCGTTGGCCATGCTCAGGGCGATGATGTGGCCGTCCGGGCTGATGGCGAGGGACTCCGCGTCGCCGGCCGGCAGTACCCGTTCGATCTGTTCCCAGGTCGCCGTGTCCACCACCACGACGGAACCTCGCGAGTCGACCCCACGCGCCCCCTGGGTGGCGAGAAACAGCCGGCGACCGTCGGAGCTCCAGGCACTTGCCACCACCGGTTCCGGGACGTTGGTTAGCTTCTCGCCGTACGGCAAGACCGCGGTCGGCACCGAGGGCAGCGTGATCTGGTGGACGACCTGGCGGTCTTCGACGTCGATCACGGCAGTGGAGAACATCGTCGTGATGGCGACGAGCCGGCCGTCGGGGCTCAGCGAGACGGTCTCTCTGGGGAAGCCCGCCGGCGGCCGGACGCTGGCCCGGACGCTGTCGACCGCCTCGCGGGTACGCGGGTCGACGAAGACGGCGAATATCGGTCCTCTTCCTTCCAGCGTTCCCCAATGCTGGACCGGGACCACCCAGTCCCCGGTCCGGCCGGCCAGCACTGGGTCGCCGATGACGATCAGGACGGTGGGGTCGACCCCGGGACCTGCGGCGTGCGGATCTGCGCGCCGAACCCCTCCCGGCCGGTGAGGTCCCACATAGTCACGGTTCCGTCCTCGCTGGCGGAGTACGCCCGGGTACCGGCGCGGTTCACTGCCAGGGCGAGGACGGTGCCGCCTTTGGCGGGGAGGACCTCGCGACGCACCCATCGGCCGCCGACAAGGTCGCTGACCACGAGCCGCTGGTCGGGCGCCGCGGTGACGAGTACGGAGCCGTTCGCGTCGGTGGCCGCGGCGGACACCCAGCTGGTGTGGTCGGCGATGCGCTGCGTATACCGGGTCGCGCCCGGGGGGTACCAGTAGGTGGTTCCGTCGGGCGCCGCGACCAGCTGACCCCGGCCAGCGGGAAAGCCCGCTAGGAAGCTGTCTGGGAGGGCAAGTGCCATGATCGCGCCGCGGGACGGATCGTGGACCAAGCTCACGTTGGTGGAGCCCTCGCTGAACTCAGCGACGGTCAGCGCGTCAGCGGAGAACCCCTGGTCCCAGTTTTCGGTGTCCTCGGCGGCCATTACTCGCTGGCTGAACACCCGAGCAGCGGCGCGTCCCGTGCGGGTGTCGACATACAGGGCGCTCCGCACTGGCGCCGGACCGCCGTAGCCGGCGACCACCACCACGCCGAGCCGCCGGCCGTCCGCGGTGAACCGGGCGGTCAACGGCCAGCCGCCGAGGTCGGAGACCCGCCGGATCCAGCGGATCCGGCCGTCCGGGCCGAACAGGGTGAGCGCCGACCCCGGGGTGCCGGAGAGCTGTGGAGTGACGACCGCCACCAGGCCGGCGGTGTCGCCCGTTGGCGCCGGCGACGCCGCGACGTCCTTGGGGCTGGTCTCCGGGCTGCGGTAGTCGGTCAGGACGCGCGTCCGGTGAGTCGTCACATCCCAGGCGATCACCTGAGTGTCGGTGTGCGCGTACAAGGTGCGCCCGTCCGGGCTGGCCGCGAGTCGCCGCGCGACGCCGCCGGCCCGGTAGACACCGACGATCTTGCGGTGCTCCACCACGGCGGACAGCAGGGCCGCCTCGGTCTGCGGGGTCCGTTCGGTCTTGTACGCCTGCGTGGCCAGCAGCAGCGACAGGTCCGGCTCGGTAACGGTGGCTGCCGCGGCGGCGAGCCGGTCGGCGTCGGCGCGTAGGGCGCTGGCGTCGGCGGCGCGCTTCCGCTCCACCGCGAACAGACCGCCGGCGAGCGCAAGGATCGTCACCACCGCGAGCACCGCGGCGAGCCGGCGGGTCCGGCGTCGGGCGGCCTGCTCGCGCAACACCTGGGCTCGTGCCGCAGCCAATTCGGCTTCGGCACGCTCGGCGGACGCGCGGAGAAACTCGCGTTCTACGAGCGTCGGATCGGCGTCCGGCCGAGCGAGCCACTCCAGCGCCGAGTCGAGTCGGGTCCCGCCGTACAGCCGGTCTGCGGGCCGCCCGTCGGCGGCCCAGCCGGCGGCCTCCGGCGCGAGGTGGGCGCGTACCGCCCGACCGAGTGCATCCTCTGACAGCCACCCGGCGAGCCGTGGCCACCCGGTCAACAGCGCCTCGTGGGTCACCTCCAGGTGGCCGGCGTCGATGGTCAGCAGGCGCCGCGCGACGAACTCTTCGATCACCGCGCGTCGTCGACCGCCGTCCCGACCCTCCAGGCCGAGCTCGGAGAGCGGCACCCGCCTGCGGACGAGCGTGCCGGGGCCGTCCGTCCCGCCGGGGCCTGCCAGCCGGACCAGTAGCCGGCGGGCCAGCGCCCGGTCGGTGGCGTCCAGCGTGGCGAAAGCGGCCTCGGCGGTGTTCGCCAACGCCCCGGTGACACCGCCGGCCTGGACAAATCCGGTCAAGGTCAGCATTCCGTCGCGGCGCCGGTCCCAGGTGCCGACGAGCGCGCTGGACAGCAGCGGCAGGGCGGACGCCTGCCCGTGCACATCCCGGACCACGGTGTCGACCAGGTCCGGATCGACGCCCAGGCCGGCCGCTCGCGCCGGCTCCTCGACCACCTCGCGCAACTCCGGCTCGGTCATCGGTGGCACCAGGACGAGCCCGTCGGCGGCGCGGCCGGCCAGCTCGACGTGCTCGGCGAGCCGGCCGAGGTAGTCGCCCCGCACCACCAGCACGGCGCAACTGAGCAGACCGTCGTCGAGCATCGCCAGCAACGCGTCGATGAAGGCGGCTCGCTCCCGCTCGTCCGCGCCGGCCGTCCACAGTTGCTCGAACTGGTCGACGACCAGCGCGACCAGGCGGCCGTCGGCGCCGGGCGGGCCGTCCCCGACGTCGTCGCCATCCCGGACCTCTGTGCCGTCGTTCGCGTCCGCGCTGCCTTCGGTCTCCGCGCCGCGCAGCAGCGGGGCCAGTTCATCGGCCGGTCGCGGCCCTGGCTTGATGACCAGGACTTCGGCACCGACGCTGTGCGGGACGCAGCCACGGAGCAGCTCGGGCACCAGCCCCGCCCGCACGACCGAGGACTTGCCCACCCCGGACGGCCCGGAGACCACCGCGAGCCTCGTTGCGCGAAGCCGGTCTGTCAGCGCGCGGACCGCTGCGCTCCGGCCGTGGAACAGGCCGGCGTCCGCCGGCTCGTACACGGCGAGGCCCCGGTACGGGCAGCCGGTGACAACCGGCCGCGTCGGGCCCGGGACGCCGGCCGCCACGCCGTCGACCGGTCCGGGCAGCGGCAGCAGCAGGTCGTCGGCCTGGATCAGGACCGCCTGCTCAATGCGGGCCAGCGCCGGACCGGGATCCACACCCAGGTCCTTCACCAGGCGGACGCGAGCGCGCCGCGCAGCGGCCAGCGCGTCGGCCTGCCGGTCGCTGCGGTACAGCGCGAGCATCAGCCGGATCCACCAGCCCTCGCGTAGCGGATCGGCGGCGATCCGCGCCTCCAGCTCGGCCACCAGCTCCCGGTGTCGGCCGAGGTCGAGGTCGACGTCGACCCGCGCCTCGAGGATCGAGGCCTGCAGGTCCGCCAGGCGTCGCCGCTCGCCCTCCGCCCAGCCGGCGGTCCGCCAGTCCTCGAACGGCTCGCCGCGCCAGTACGCCAGGGCGGCCTCGAACTGGCGGCGCGCCGAAACCCGGTCGCCCTCGGCCCGGGCGGCCCGGGCCGCCGACGCCGCCACCGCGGCCGCGCCCACGTCGACCGACTCCGGGCTGACGGCGAGCGCGTAGCCGTCTCCCCGGCGGACCACGAACTGCCCCGGTGAGCCCCGTGGACGCTCCGGCTCCAGGCTGGTCCGCAGCCGAACCACGTGCGCCTGCAGCGATCTGCGCGCCGTCGCCGGCGGCCGTCCCGACCAGACGTCTTCGACGAGCACTTCCACCGGCACTGCGCGCCCGGGCGAGATGAGCAGCCTGCCAAGGAGGGCGCGTTCCTTCGCGCCGGGCACCACCACGGGCACGGGCGGATCCCCGACCTCGACCACGAGGGGACCGAGGACTCGCAGGAACACACATCGAGGCTAGAGATAACTGCCTGTGATGGACAGCGCCGACCGGCGCGGGTCCAGCGGCCACAACAGAACCGCAACAGGCCACTCAACCGGACCGCAACAGCCCGACCCCATCCTGCGGCTTGGCAGGCCGAGCAGGCGCGACGTCCCGCCGGCTACTCGGGCAGCGCCGGCCAGGACGACGCGGGCTCCCGACCTGGGCCGCCTCGACGGGGGAGGGATCCGATGCGCGATCACCGGCGACGGGTGGTCATCCGTCGGCCCGGGGCCGTGGCGCGGCGCACGGCTCGGCTACGCGGCCGCTGCGGTGGTGACGGCGGTGGGTCTGGCTGGCTTGACGGCTCCATTGCTCGGTCGCCCCGCTGGGATCATCCCGGCTCCGACGGCAAAGGCGCCGAAGCCGGCGGTGGTACACCAGCATGAGTCCACAGCCGCCGCTCCGGCGACCAGCCCGCCGCGGCTGGCGGACCAGCTCGCCGTAGCCCGCAGCGTCGCCCTGCGGTGGCCCACGGTCGCCGCCGGGCTCGCGGACGGCTGGACGCTCGCCGCGCCATATGTCCCGGGCACCGGGGCGCACTACCTGCGTTTCTCGAACGTCGATGGCACCTTCGACGTCGCGCGCCCCGAGATGCTGCTCTACGCCGGCGACTCCCCACGCTCACCAGTCGTGGGGCTCGCCTACTACGTCAAGCACCGCAAGCCGGCCGGATTCGCGGGCTCGGCCGACCACTGGCACCAGCACCTTGACGTCTGCATCGGGCCGTCGGGTCCAGTCCAAGGCGCCGACGCCGTCGGCGTATGCGCCACCCGCCAGTCGGCTCCCGGCCGGTGGGCCTGGATGCTGCACGCCTGGGTCGTGCCCGGCTGGCAGAGCCCCGACGGCGTTTTCAGCACGGAGAATCCGCGCCTGCGGCAGGCCGTCGTTCCCAAGGTCCTCAAGACGCCGATTACGTGACGGGAGAGTCCGATGGGTTTTGCACGGAAACTGTTGGTGTTGACCGCGGCCATGACCGCGGTGGTGGCGCCGTCTGTGGCTAGCGCTGCGCCATCCTACGGAGGGGCGTCTGTCTCCGTCCTGGTCACCGGTCTGCAGGGCAGCGTCGGGAGCACGGTCGGCCCGGATGGCGCGCTGTACGTGCCGGAGAGCGCCGTGGGCAGGATCACCCGGGTCGATCCGAGGACCGGGGCCACCACGACGTTCGCGAGCGGCTTGCCGAGGACGATCCCGGCCGTAGGCTTGGGCGGCGCGGTCGACGTCGCGTTCCTCGGCCGCACCGCCTACGTGCTGGTGACCTTGGTCGGCCCCTCGGTGGGCGGCCAGGACGTCGCCGGGATCTACCGGGTGGACGGGCCGAACCGCGTGACCGTCGTTGCGGACATCGGGCAGTTCGCGCTCGACAATCCGCCTCAGACAGCGTTCGTCAATCCGAGCGGACTCCAGTACGCAATGGAGGCCTATCGTGGCGGGTTCCTGGTCACCGATGGGCACCACAACCGCGTGTATCGGGTCAAGCTCGATGGTCGGGTGAGCGAGCTGATCGCGTTCGGCAATATCGTTCCCACCGGGCTTGCAGTGCGCGGCAGGACGATCTACATGGCCGAGGCGGGTGCGGTTCCCCACCTTCCCGAGGACGGCAAGGTGGTGAAGTTCGGGCCGCGGTCGACCACGGCCAGGCCGGTGGCCTCCGGCGCCCCTCTCGTCGTCGACGTGGAGTTCGGTCCCGGACACCGGCTCTATGCCCTCTCCCAGGGCCATTTCACGCCCGGTAATCCGGAAGGCGCTCCTGCCGACCCGAACACCGGCGCGCTGGTGCGGGTCAACCGCAACGGGACGATGACGCCCGTCGCGGCCAACCTCGACCGGCCCGCGTCCCTTGAGTTCATCCGGGGCACCGCCTACGTCGTCACGCTCGGAGGAGATGTCCTGAAGATCGACAAGTGCGCATAACTCGCCATCCGATCGGCTGAGCGGGCGTTCGTGCCCGCTTGTTCCACCGGAGGCATTGCGGTAGTTGCCGATGTATCGGTCGCGCCGGGTCCGCCGTTCAGAGTTCCAGGACGAGCCGCAATGCCGCCTCGACGCGTCGTAGCTCGTCGAAGCTCAGGTGCCCTACGCTGGGCCCCAGCCGCGTGGGGTCGACCGCTGCGGTCTGTTCTGCGAGGACCAGGCTGGTGCGTCCGGCGATGGCGACTTCGGGCCGGAATGTCGCTGGCCGCGCCGAGGTCGAGGTCGGGGCTACGAGCAGGGTGGACAGCGGCAGGGCGTCGGACTGGACGACTACTGCGTACCGTGCGCCGACCTGTTCGTGGCCGCGGGCGTCACGTGGGGTGTTGAGGCGGTAGACCTCACCACGCACGTAGAGCCTCCATGTCGCGAAGCACCTGCGCCGCCTCGGCTCGGTCCTGATCGTCGGCCGCCAGGGCCTCTGCTTCTTCGCGTAGCTTCGTCCTTGTGCGGCCCCGGGCGGCGTCGATCAACGCAGCCCGGACGGCCGTCGAGACCGACGTGCCATCGCGGGTCAAGACAGCCAGCGCCCGAGCAGCGTCCTCGTCTGGGCGGAACGTGATCGTGTCAGCCACGCCTCTAGCGTCTCACAGTTCGTAAGACGCTGCTACCTGACCCAGCGCTGCGGCATCCGGGCAGAAGCGGAACCGGATCGAACCCTCATGGAGGGTAACGTTGGCCCCCGAGATGCCGCTGTTGACAAACAGCTTGGCGAGCTCGGCTTGATCGCCAAGAACGAAGGGTGCTGCCAGCACGTCTGCGGCCTCACGCCCGCATTGTCGAGCGGCAACAGCCACGAGCATCTGGTAACCGCGGGCGTGATCGATAGACGCCCAAGCGGCGATCGCAAGGCGTCCGCCTGGCGCTAGAGTGCGCCACATCTCGCGTAGGGAGGCGACGCGGTCCGGCAAATACATGAGCGCGAACTGGCTTACCACGACATCAAGACTGACATCCTCGAAAGGAAGCGAGGTTGCATCGCCTAGTCGCCATTCTATTTTCGGCTCGGTTCGCGCCGCGACCGCCAGCATCCCCTCGTTGAGATCAAGGCCAATAACCCGACCCTCTTGCCCGACCCGCACAAGGGCCTCGCGCGCGAGCACGCCGGTCCCGCAACCAACGTCGAGGACCTTGTCACCCGTCCTGATTCCAGCGGCGTCAGCAACTGGGCTAGCCCAAGCGCCGAAGATCGCCGGCACGAAGCAGGACTCATAGATTTCGGCAGCATCCGTTGAGACCTGCCAGCGTTCGGGCTCAGCCATCAGGATCACTCCAACTATCGCTTGCGCAGCGATGTAACCACTCCGTTGCCATGAGCTTAGCCACGTCGACCCAGAGAGGTCAGCGGCATGAACGCGACCGCGCGCACGGCGGCAGAATCGGATGTCTTGGCCGGGAGTCGGCTCGGGAAGGACGCGCGGGCCCGGTGTGTAGGATGACCGCCCGGCTGCGATTCGGAGGGGTTAGACCGGCGAGCCCGGCCGACAAGGTGGAGTCATGGCGAAGGTGACGTGCGACATCTCGGTGTCCGTCGACGGGTTCGCTGCCGGCGTCGACCAGCGCTTGGAGGAGCCCCTCGGTGACGGGGCCGAGCGGCTGCACCGGTGGATGTTCGAGCAGCCGGAGGCGAATGCGGACGCCATCGAGCAGATCACCGCTGCCGGGGCGTACATCATGGGCCGCAACATGTTCGGGCCGGGCCGCGGTTCCTGGGACCACACCTGGACGGGGTGGTGGGGCGAGGACCCGCCGTACCACGCACCGGTCTTCGTCCTCACCCACCACCCGCGCGAGCCGGTGGAAATGCGCGGCGGAACGATCTTCACCTTCGTGACCGAGGGGATCGAGGCGGCTCTGGCCCACGCCCGGGCTGCCGCAGGCGACGCGGACGTCGCGATCGCCGGCGGCGCCGCCACGGTGAACCAGTACCTCGCCGCGGGGCTGCTCGACGAGCTACGACTGCACGTCGCACCGGTCATCCTCGGCGCCGGCGAGCGGCTGTTCGACGGTGTCCCCGACCTCGCCCTTGAACCGCTGGCCGTCGCCGGCAACGAACTCGTCACCCACCTCAACTACCGCGTGGTGCACTAGCCAGCCCGCCGGCGCTCTCAACGACATCGATGGTCCTACCGCCGGGCGGCGATCATGCCTATATCGTGCCGGGATGGGACTCGACCCGACGGTCATCAACCCCGAGTCGTACCGGGTGCTGTTCGAGAACGACCGGGTCCGAGTCCTCGAGTACAGGGACCAGCCCGGGCACAGGACCCAGCCACACCAGCACCCGGACAGCGTCATGTACACGCTGACCTCCTTCCGCCGCCGACTCGGCGGCGGCGACCGCGAGGTGGATGTCGAGCTGCCCGCCGGGATCGTCCGATGGGTGGGAGCCCAGGAGCACTACGGCGAGAACATCGGCGAGACCGAGACCCACACCATCTTCGTCGAACTCAAGGAGCCGGACCCGTCCGGCGGGACCGAGTCCGGACAGGTCCTGGGGCCTACCAGCGCGTAACTCACCGATCGGCCCGCCCCGGCACCCATGGTCGAACAGCTGGCCGGCGTCAAGGGCGCCTGCGGCGTCGGGCACGCGCTGTCGGATCGCTATCGGGTTGCGCGACCCGGTAGGCAGGTGGCATGGCGCTGCACGCCGTCCGCCCCACGGGGCACGAGTACCTCGCCCTCGTGACGGACCTGCTGCAGCGGCGACGGTTGGCCGACCCGGTCGCCGGGTTGTGGGAGGCGGCCGATCTGCAGTGGTGGTACACCCGTGACCCGCACCCGCACGACGCCGACGCCGTCGTCTGGGTCGACGGCGATGCCCCCGTGACGGCCGCGGTGTTCACCCGGTGGTCGGCGAGCAGGTACGGATGTGACGTCCTGGGCGACCCGACACTCGCCGCCGCGTGGGAGTTCGTGCACCGCCGCTGCGGCGAACTCGCGGCCGCGTCGATCGAGATGGAGGTCGACGCGACGAGCCCGGTGAGCGCGGCCGAGGCGGTCCGGGCCGGCTTCACCGAGCGCGCGGAGACCATTGCCGTGAGCTGGCTCGACGCCGCCGACCGAGCCGCGGTGCGGGCGCTGCCCGACGGATACGCGCTGGTCGCTCGCCCGGAGCAGGACGGCCCGCACCCGATGATCAAACGCAACGGCGCCGACGTCGAAGCGCGCCTGCGCGACTGCTCCCTCTACGACCCCGAACTGGACCTGGCGCTGCTGACCGACGACGGCGCGGTGGCCGGCTACGCGATGTTCTGGGCCGACCCCCGCACGTGCGTCGGACTCGTCGAACCCATGCGAATCGAGGACACGCACAGCGGGCGCGGGCTCGCCGGCACCCTGCTGCGCGCTGGCCTGGACGCGCTCGCGGCGCGCGGCTGCGACCGCTTCAAGGTCAGCCACGACCTCGCCAACCCGGCCGCGGAGCGGGCCTACCTCGGCGCGGGCTTCCGCACTCATCAGCACGTCGAGGTCTACCGACGCACGACCGCCCGATCCGGCCCCGTCTAGGACCACCGCCATGATCATCGACCAAAGCACCCAACGCACGGCGGGCCGCGGCGATCGGCACGAGGCGACGGACGCGCCGATCCAGCCGTCCGACCGGGGCTACCCTCGCACCGTCGGGATCCACCCTCCTACCACGCCATGAGGCCTCACCGTCCATGCCCGCTGACTGACTGCGATGAGGCTCACCGCGACCGAGGCGCGTGTGCGACTCGCCGCACACGACCACGGGGTGCTCTGCACGGTGCATGCCGAGCGCGGCGTCGACGCCGTGCCCGTCGTGTACGTGGTGGACGAGGACGGCTGCGTGGGCGTACCCGTCGATCGAGTGAAGCCGAAGTCGTCGTCGCGGCTGCAGCGGGAGCGGAACCTGGAGGCCGACCCGCGGGCCGCGCTGCTGGTGGAGCACTGGGACCGCGGCGACTGGTCACGGCTGTGGTGGGTACGGGCCGGGTTGCGTTGGCAGGGCGATGCCTCGGCCGCCCGGGCGGCGGACCTCGCCGCCAGGCTGGCGCGGGCCTACCCGCAGTACCGGGACCAGCCCTTCACCCGGGTGCTGGTGCTCCGAGTCGTCGGCGTGACCGGATGGGCCGCCGACGTCCAGTGATCGCGGGTGGTCGCCGTCGACGCCGCGCACCCGGGCGGCAAGGTCTTGCAGGTGCGCTGGAGCTGTCTGGACTTACGAAGCCTCCCGGCTCGACAGCTTGCCGAGATCGCGCACGCAGAACCCGTGGTGGGCCCACTCCTCGTCCAGGACGGTGCCGAGGCATTGCCGCACCGTCCGCCCCCTGGCGTACGGAGGCCACCCGTCGCCGCTGGGCACCGGCGCGGTCTGCGCGAGTTGCTCGGGCGTGACCTGAGCCAGCCACGCCTCGATCTCCGCCGCCTGCCGGTCACGCACGCCGAGCACCTCGTCGAGGCTCGGCCGGGCAGACCGGTCGAGCCCCTGCTTCTCCTGGTCGGGTACGAACTGCGATGCCAGACCCATGGCCGTGAACGGCTCGGTCAGCCCGAGCACGCAGCGCCGGAACCACGAGTCGTGCACGAAGACGAGGTGACGCAAGGTCTCGACCATCGACCACTCGCCGTCCACGCCGCGCCGCTCGCTGCCCTCGGGCATGGATCGGACCCGCTCGACGGTGGTGGCCCAGTCGTCCCGCAGCTGCCGCCAGGCCTTCCGCAGGTCGGCCGGCTGGTCGGACCGGATCAGCAGCCGCACCGGGTGCCGGCGGTCGAGCTCGGCCTCGACGTACGGCATGACCTCGACCCCGTTGACCACGAGGTTGGTGACCAGGCCGTCTATCTCGGCGTCCTGCATGACCACGCCGACGAGCCGCGCCCCGCTCAGGTCGCACTCGCGGAACTCCGCGCCGGTGAGGTCCTCGTCATCGAAGCGTCGCACCCGGACAGGCTAGTTGGCGGCTGGTGGTCCGGCGGCGCTGGCGGGCAGGGCTGGCCAGGCCTGCCCCGGGCCGGTGGGTGGGAGGGTGCAGGATCAGGCGGTGGCCGGTGGTGCCGATGCGACCCCGGACGTTGATGATCCGGCGGGGAGCGGGTGGGCTGTGGAAGACGTCCCAGAAGAATTGAGCGGAGAACGACACCGCAAGCGGGTCAGCGACGCCCGACGCCGACTCGCACGCAATGGTCCATCGTGGACCCGTGACCACTCCGGCGACTTTCGCGCAATCACGGTCCCCGAGCGAGACTGCGACGCCCTTCGGGACCTGCTGATCGCCGAGGGTGTCGAGACGGTCGTCGAGATCGGCCTGGCCTACGGCAGTTCGGCGCTGGCGATCGGCGAAGCGCTCGTGTCCGGCGACGCAAGGCGGCCGCTGCACGTCGTCATCGACCCCCTGCAATCGACCGTGTGGTCGAACTCCGGATGGGACATGATGCGGTCGGCCGGGCTCGACAGGTTCGCGAGGCTTGTTCTTCAGCCTTCGTCGATGGCGCTGCCGCAACTGGTCGCGGAGGAGTTGGTCGCCGACGCGGCGTTCGTCGACGGTAGTCACCGCTTCCATGAGGTCTTCGTCGATCTCTATTTCTTGCGCAAGATCGTTCGGCCCGGTGGGATCGTCGTTCTGGACGATCACTGGTGGCCATCGGTACGCACCGCGGTGCACTACTTTGAGACGAACCTGGGATGGCGGGCGGTCCCCGACGCCTTCGACGGCGGCACGCTCGATCACGCGACCGGGCGCAGACGCGCAGCGGCGCTACGCCTGCCCGACCCCCCGTTCGAATCGGACTTCCAACGTTTCCAGCCGTTCTAGTACCGCCGCGCCGACCTGTCGCTGGCCGCCTAGGCCGACGCGGTCGCCGGCGGCTCACGCTACGGCCGAGACCGGCTGGGCGGCGACGAGGATGGCGCACCCGGTCGCGCCTACGTCCTCGTCAACGAGCAGCTAGCGGAGCGATTCTTCGCCGGCCAGAATGCGGTCGGCCAGCGCATCTCGATGGCCGCGCCCGGTGCACCTGGCACATCGCGAAACTGGTTGACGGTCGTCGGCATCGCGCCTGACATCCGCTATCGGGCAGGTGCGGATCCGGCCCCGACCCTCTACCTGCCTCAACGAACCGACGCGCCCAGCACGCTCACGCTCCTCGTGCGGTCGCGCACCGATGCCGGGGATGTCGCGTCATTCCTCCGAGGGCAAGTCCACGCGCTCGACGCCAATCTGCCACTGTACCGGCTGCGCACGCTGGCGCAAGCGGCGAGAGACGCGCAGTGGAACGGTCGGCTGGCATCGAAGCTTATCCGGGTGCTGACGCTCATCGCCGTGGCACTCGCCACAGTCGGGCTCTACGCCGTGACGGCGTACGGCGTCAGCCAGCGGGCGCACGAGATCGGCGTGCGCGTCGCACTTGGAGCGCGGCCGCGTCAGGTCGCCGGAGTTATCGCAAGACGCGTTGCGATGCAGCTCGCCGTCGGGTTCACGGCAGGCGTAGGATGCACGCTGCTGTGGGAGTGGGCGTTCCCGTTAGGCAACCCGAGCATCAGAACCACGGATCCGGCGTCGCTGGCGATGGTCGCCGCCGTCCTCGTCGCTGGTGGCGACAATCGCGAGCCTGATCCCGATCCGGCGAGCGATGCGTCTGGACCCGGTCGCGGCTCTCAACGCCGGTCAGTAGCCGCCGTCCCGCGACGGCCTTGTCAGGCGAGGTTCTTTTTCAGGAACTTGACGCCCTTCAACCGCGATCGACTCCGGCGACGACTCGATGTCGCGCCAGATTGCGGCGGCGGCGCTGAGATTCGGCAGCGCGAAGCCGAAGCTCTCGATCGTCAGCCAGCCGTCGTACCGGATGTCGCGCAGCGCCTGGAACACGCTCGTCCACTCCACGTGCCCGCTGCCCGGAATGCCGCGGTCGTTCTCGCACGCGTGGACGTGCTTCAGGTGCGCTGCCGACGGTCCGGTAGCCGGCGCCGATGTCCTTTTCCTCGATGTTCGCGTGGAACGTGTCGAAGAGGACGCCGACGTGCGGATGGTCGATTGCTGCGGCCGAGCGCCGCGGCATCCGCGGCGGTGTTGAGGAAAAACGTTTCGAAACGGTTCAGCGGCTCGATCGCCATCGTGACGCCGTGCCTCGACAACGTCTCGCCCAGCGACTGGTGGCCCTCGACGGCCCATTTCCATTCATCGGCCGTCCGGCGGCGTCCCGGCAGATAGCCGACCGGCGAGTAGAGCGGGCCCGCGACGATCTTCGCGCCTGCGTCCGCCGCGGCCTTCACGACCTCCTGCATGTGGCTGCGCGTCTTCTGCCGCACGCCGGCATCGTCGCTGATGAGGCTGAGGCCGGGCAGCAGCACGGAGCAGACGGTGCACTCGAGGTTGTTGGCCTCGACCCCTTTCCGAATGTCGGCCGCCGCGAACTCCGTCGGCACGAACAGCGGCACTTCCACGCCGTCAAAGCCCCAGGACTTCACGCGCGGCAGGAGCGGAAGATTGGAACGGTCGAAGCTCTCCGACCAGATGAACGTGTTCACGCCAAATTTCATGATGTTGTCGGCCTCACGAAAGTCAAGGGTGCAATATATCCCGATCTGGTTGTAATATCTTCGCTGAACTCAATCGTCTGAAAGTGGAATAGTCGTCAGTAACCAGCGGCGCGAGCGAGAGCGAGCGCTGGCGGGCCGTGGGGGTGGGGCCCCACGGCAAACTAAGAGAAGCATGGAAAGACGACACTTTCTGACCTCCGCATTCGGCACAGCGTTGATGGCAGCTGCAGGTGACAGACTCGAGGCGCAAGGCCAGGCGGCCACGAAACCCGCTCCCGAGTTCTACGTCTGGCGCCAGTTCATCGTCCGCACCGGCACGCAGCCGCAGCGGCTCGCGGAGTTCCTGAAGAACGCCGCGATTCCAGCGCTGAACCGGCTCGGGCACCACCCGATCGGCGTGTTCGAGGTCGTGGCTGGCGTCCCGTCTCCGAGCGTGTTCGTGCTGACGCCTTCCGCGTCCCTGGACAAGGTTGCCGCGATCGAGGCGGGCCTCGAGGGCGATGCCGACTTCATGCGCGCCGCCGAGCCGTACATCAACGCGCCCGCCACCGACCCGGTCTACGTGCGGCAGGAGCTGTCGCTGCTCGGCGCGTTTCCCGAACGTGCCCCGCATCGAAGTCCCGGCGGCCACCGCCGCGAAGGGACCGCGCCTGTTCGAGCTGCGCACCTACGAGAGCCACAACGAGCGGGCGCACCGGGTGAAGATGCGGATGTTCACCGAGATGGGCGAAGTGGACATCTTCCGCCGCGTCGGGCTGACGCCGGTGTTCTTCGCACGCACGCTCATGGGTCCCCGGATGCCGAACCTGATCTACATGCTCGTGCACGAGAACCTGGCCGCGCGCGAGAAGAGCTGGAGCGCGTTCGGCGGCGATCCCGAGTGGAAGAAGCTGCGCAGCACGCCCGGCTTCTCGGACGCGGAGATCGTGTCGAACATCACGACGATCTTCCTACGCCCGGCGCCGTACTCGCAGATCTAACGGGGACACTCAACTTTGCGTGTCCCCGTTAGCCGACGTGAATCCGCGGCCGGCGGGCGGGATTGGGTTCCGCCTGGCGCAGCACCTCGCGCGTGACCGGCGCGGTGTCCCCTTCGCCGAACGCCAGGAACTTGAGCAGGTAGGCGATCGGGTTACCCTCGGTCCAGCCGAAATAGGCGTGCGGAATCCTGTGCGTGTAGTCGCGCAGGAACAGGAGCAGCGCGGCAATGGCGTTGGGGATCGCCGGGCTCACGCACCGCAGCACGCGATGGCCGCCAACGTCCACACCCGTGACCTCGAGCCGGTCGCTGAACATCGAGGCGTCGCCCGGCTGCACTTCCACGAACAACACCCGCTCTTCGGGTAACAGATGGTGGGAGTCGCGCGCCTCACGCAGCTTGTGCTCGTACTCCGCCGGATCTCCCTTGTCCGGCCGGTTCGCGATGATCCGCACCGGCGACGCGCCGATTTCCCGCAGGAACGCTTTCACCATCTCGTCCGGTTCCACGGCATGCACCCGGAGCTCGGTCGAGCGCAGCACGCGTGACACCATCGACGTGAACACGATCGCGACGATGAAGAACGATGCGATCTTGATGCCGCCCGGGTTCTCGTAGATGGTCACCGCCGTCGTGTAGGCAAAGATCAGGGTGAGGAACAGGTAGCCGATCGCCCACCGTCCCTCGCGCCAACCCTTGAGCATCACGGCGAACGCCGACGACCCCATCAGGACGAGCACCCCGGTGGCATAGGCACTGCCCTGCGAGGTGACGTCGGCCTGGAAGAGGATCGTCACCAGAAAGGTGATCGCCGTGAAAATCACCACCAGTGGGCGGTTCGCCTTGGCCCATTCCGGCGCCATGCCGTAGCGCGGCAGGTAGCGGGGCACCAGGTTCAGCAGACCCACAAGCGCGGAGGCTCCCGCAAACCACAAGATGGCGACGGTGCTGATGTCGTAGACCGTGCCAAACCCATGACCAAGCTGTTCGTGCGCGACATAGGCCAGCGCACGACCGTAGGCCTCACCTCGCGGCTCGAACGCCGGCGGCGGAACGAGCAGCGTCGTGACGATGCTGCTGCCGATCAGCATCACGCTCATGATCATCGGCGGCCGCCGTCAGCAGCTTCTTGCCGTTGCGGATGCGGCCGGTGGGATGCCGCGGCGTATCGTCCTGATCGCCCTTGACGAGCGGCATCACGGCGACGCCAGTCTCGAAGCCCGAAAGGCCGAGCGCCAGCTTCGGAAACAACAGCAGCACGAAGGCGACCGTCTGCACCGGGCTCCCGTGAAGCGTCCAGATCGATTCGGTCCACCCGCTCAATCGCTCGGGGTTGCTCAAGAGAAACCGGAGTCCCGCCAGGACGACGACGACGTTCAGCGCGAGGTAGATGGCGACGATCGGAACGGCGAGGCCGACCGCCTCGCGGAACCCTTTCAGGAAGACCGCGCCGAGCGCCGAGAGCAGCAACAGCGTCAACGGCACGGGGTGGTTCAACCAGTGCGGCGCGAGCGGATTCTCGACGATGTGCGCGGTGGCGTCCGCGGCAGACAGCGTGATCGTGATGATGAATCCAGTTGCGGCGAATCCGAGCAGGCACAAGACCAGCGCCTTGCCGCGCCATCGCGGCAGGAGATCTTCGAGGAGCGAGATGCTGCCCTGACCGTGTGGACTGAGCTCGGCGATCCGTCGGTACATCGGGAGGGCGCCGAACAGCGTCAGCAGCACGAGGACGAGCGTGGCGAGCGGCGACAGCAACCCCGCGGCAAGGAAGGCAATGCCCGGCTGGTATCCCAGCGTCGAGAAATAGTCGACGCCGGTGAGGCACATGACCTTCCACCAGGAAGATTGATGCACCTGCGGCTGGGAATCAGTCGGCTCGCGGAGCCCTTGATAAAACCACCGGTGAAGGCGGCGACGCTGTGTATCGGAGATGAGTAGCACGGCAGGGTTCGCGGGTCAGCTTCCGACCCTGGCGACACGCTCCCGGATCCGCGTCAGCTCTTTCCGGGCGTTCTCGAGCGTTTCGAGATCGGTGCCATGGATGGCTCCCTGCTGTTGCAGCTTCGACAGCAGGTCAACGGATTCCGTGTAGTCGCGCTCGGCCGCGGGCCAGTCTTCGAAGCGTATGTGCGCGTCGCCGCGCCCCGACAGGGCGAGCGCGACGGCGATGCGGAGCTCGACATTCGCGGGATTGGCGTCGCCGAGCGCCCGGGCCATCGCGACAGCGCGATCGTGATTGCCGATCGACGCGCGGTCGTTCAACTTCGCCTGCACAGTAGCGAGGCGATTGTAGTCCGACGCCACCTCGAGTTTCATCGAGTCGTTCTGCGGGTCGTTGGCAGACAGGCTCTGGTGGGTGGCCAGCGCGCGCTCGAACTCGCGAACGGCTTCCTGCGAGTGACCGCTGGCATCGAGCATCTCCGCGACCTTCGACTGGCTGATCGCCACGTCGTTGCTCGCGGCAGCGTTGCTGGGGTCGGCGGCGGCAAGTGCCTGGAATTCTGCCAGTGCCATCCGCTGGCTCGCGAGCGCATCCTCCGGACGTTTCAGCGCCTGGAGCACGTCCGCCGTGTTGCTGTTCGCAACGGCGAGGAGACGCCGAAACAGCGCGTTCGTGGGATGTGCGGCGATCGCGTCGCGAAACACCTTGGCCGACTTCTGGATGTGAACGAGCGCGCCTTGGTAGTCGCCCACGTTCGGATGGTTCGGATTGCCGAGCGCGTTCGAGAGTTTCTGATACGCGACACCGAGTTGGCGCAGGTTGGCAACCTCGGTGGGCGCCGCTGCCGCAAGCGGCTCCATCAGCGCCAGCGCGAGACGGTGCTGTTCGAGCGCGCCCTTGGTGTCGCCGGAGGCGGACAGGAGATCGCCGACACGACTGTGGCTCGCGACCAGCTCGCGCCTGAAATCCGCCTGCGCCGCCGGCTCGAGATTCGAAGACGATTCCGCGACCTGCTGGAGCAGAGCCTGGGATTTCCGCGCGATCGACAAGGCCTCGGCCGTCTCGCCCGTCCGGCCGAGAATCTCGCTCAGCCGCATGTACGCGGTGGCCAGGCCCCGCCTGATCGTCTGATCGTCCCGCAGCGGTGGCTGAAGCGCCTCGTAAATGGAGATGGCCTTCCGATAGCTGGCCAGGGCGCCGGCCGAGTCCCCGAGGTTCGGATTGAGCGGACGCCCCTGCACGTCGCCGACCTTGACGTAGGCGCTGGCGAGCTCGCTCATGAGATCCGGGCGATCGCCCGCATCGCGCGCGAGGCCGTCGAGGTAGGTCAAGCCGGTCTTGACGAGCGTCTGACGCGCCGGCGTCGAGCCAGGGAGATCGCGAATGGCGTCGTGGATCTCGAACAGCGCCGAGTTGGCCAGGCTCCGCACCTGATCGAATCGTTCTTCGGCCCGCCGCCGCTCGGCGCGCGGACCTGTGCCTGCCACGCCGTCCCGATGACGCCTGCGACGAGCGTCACGACAGTCAGCGCACCAGCGACGACGGCGGCCCTGTTTCGCTGCACGAACTTCGAGGTGCGATAGCCGAACGTGTCCTTGCGGGCGATGACGGGCAGTCCGCGCAGATGGCGGTGGATGTCCTCCGAGAACTGGTCAACCGACAGATAGCGGCGCGGGGGTTCTTTGCTCAGCGCTTTCAGAACGATCGTGTCGAGGTCGCCCGCCAGACGCCGCCGGAGCCGCTCGGTATCAACGTTGGCGCTCGCGGTCGTCCGTCACGGCCCGCCAGCCGCATTCCCGTGCGCCTCTGTCACCGCGTCATCGGCGGCACGGCACGTAGCGGATGGTCGTCACGACCGCGCTCGGCTTGATCGGCACCGACTCGCACACGACCCGCGCCACTTCCGCCGGAGCACGGCTGTTCAGGCGATAGGGAGGCTGGCCGGTCAGCAGTTCGTAGAGCAGCACGCCAAGCGAATAGACGTCGGTGGACGTGGTCACTGGTTCGCCGCGCACCTGCTCTGGGCTGGCATACTCGGGCGTCATCAGGTGCATGCCCAGCAGGGTCGGCGCCAACGCGTGCGAGCCCAGCTCAGGGTTGAGGAGCTTGGCGATTCCAAAATCGAGGAGTTTGGGTGTGCCGTCGGAGGTGACGAGCACGTTCGCCGGCTTGATATCGCGGTGGATGATCAGGTTCTGGTGCGCGTACTTGAACAGCCGAACACACCTTCCGGAACA
>CAWATS010000017.1:0-6960 GCA_963785005.1 uncultured Actinomycetota bacterium | reverse complement strand
TCCGGTGGCACGGCTCCGGCGGGCGGCGGCACGCAGCACCGGGTGGAGGCCGTCACCGTGACGGTCCGACCCGGAGGAGGGATGCACCATGGTCGACATCGTCGACACCATCGTCGGTGAGCCGAAGGACCCGACCCTGCGAGCCGTGCTCAAGCGGACGGTGCGGGAGTTCGAGCTGGCGATCGAGAAGGTCGCCGCCAACCACGCCGAGCCGAGCGCGTTCCCGATGCCGGCGGAGGCCGGCACTACCGAGCAGATCCTGGCCCGGCGGTTCAAGGCGCTGCCGAAGGCCACCAAGTCGGCGGCCGCGGTGGCCGTGGCACCGCGGGTCTCGGCTTCGCCGTCGGTGCAGCAGCGGCGGCTGAAGGATCTGGCCGGCGTGGAGCTGCGCAAGCCGACCGCGATCGAGAAGCAGGTGCAGGCGCTGCCGCGGCCTGCCGGGCTGACGCTGACCAAGGCGCAGCTGCTGGCCGAGGCGAAGGCGGCCGGCGCGGTGGTCGTCTCCGGCGCCGGCGCCGCCCCGTCGGCCGTAGCGGCGAAGACGACCAAACTGGAGCTGCGCATCCACAAGGTGCGCTGCGACGACGAGACCAACGGCTTCCTCGGCTCGGAGTCCGGCTCGGACGAGATCGACCTCGGCGGCACGACGGTCGACGAGTCCGGCGACACCAAGAAGGTCACCCCGTTCCGGGTAGCCTCCTTCGGCGAGGACGGCGACCAGAAGGTGTTCACGCCGGCGCGCCGGTTCACCTTCTTCAACCTGGCCGAGGGCACCGACTTCCCCAAGGGGTACGTGGTCACGCTCGTGCTCGCAGAGATCGACTCCGGTGGCTTCAACGACTTCATCGGCAAGCTGCTGGAGAAGGTCAAGGAGCGGGTCATCGCCTACCTCACCGCGGCCTTCGGAGCCATGGTCGGCGCCAGCGGCGGACCGGTCGGCGTCGTCATCGGCCTCGCGGTCGGCTTCGTGGTCGGCAAGGTCTTCGAGCTGATCAGCAACATCTGGAAGGACGACGTGTTCACGCCGGTCTCGGTGCGGACGTCGATCCCGTCGCTCACCGCGCGCTGGACGGGCGGCCGTACCGACAGCCCGGAGCGGACCGTCACGTTCAAGGGCCATGGCGGCCAGTACACCGTCACCTACGACTGGCGGATGTTCGCCTAGGCCGCGCTCGGGGTGTAGCTGCAGGCGTAGCCGGTGTTGACGGTAGCCCGCAGCTCGGCGCCGATCCCGGCGTCCGCCTCGGCGATCACGTCGACCGCACGCTTGATCGCCTTGCGCACCGCGGTACGGGCGCGCTCGGCCGGCCCGGGGAACGCCCGGGTCCGGCCGAGCGCGCCGGTCGACCGGCCGAGCTCGGCCGCGAGGGCGTCGGCCTCGGTCTCCAGCCGGGCGACGAGGCGGAGGTCGGCCCGCTCCCGGGCGTCGGTGAGCTCGGCGACCAGCCGGCGGGCGCGGGCGGTGTAGGCGGCGCGGGCCCGGCGGTCGAGGACGGCCTGCCGGCTCGGCTCGGCCGGGGCCGGGACGCCGCCGACGGCCAGCTCGAGAGCCGGTACCGGCACGCCGGGACGGTCGAGCAGCCGGGCCAGGTGCCGCATGCCGACCAGGTCCTCGACCACCACCCGGCGGTCACCCCAGGTGACCAGCCAGTGCCGTTGCTGCCGGCGCATCCGCACCCGGTCGTCGGCGTCCGCGGCGTCCCCGGCGGCCAGCGCCCGCCACCGGCCGGCCTGCACCGGCATCTCCATCGTCTCGGCCTCGGCGGCGGCGCGCCCGAGCAGCTCGCGGGCGCGCTGCCGGTCGCCGAGCCGACTTCGGCGCAGCAGCGCGACCGCCAGGTCAGCCCGGCAGCATGCGGTCATCGGCCGGTGCCCCAGTCGGGTGTTGGCGGCGACCGCGCGGTCGAGGTGGTCGACCGCCGTGTCCAGCCGGCCGCAGGCGAGCGCCGCGAGGCCGAGCGGTCGGTGGGTGGAGCCGAAGCATGCGACGGCCACCGAGGGCATGACCGGCAGGTCCGCGTACGGCAGGAGCAGCTCGTACGCCTCCCGGGCCACCGCGGCGTCGCCGAGCGCCGCCGCGGCCTCGACGACCGCGAGCATGCCGGTCAGCCACGTGCTCGACAGCGGCAGCTCGGCCAGCCCTCCGGCGGTCAGCCGGTCGAGCGCCCGCCGCGCCCGCGCGGGCTGGCCCGCCTCGGCGGCCAGGCGCGCCACCGTCGCCCGGAACGCGAACTCGGCCTGCACCAGCGTCGGCGAGCCGGCGACCTGCTCGGCCAGCTCCAGCAGCTCGCCGCCGCGGCCTTGCAGCCAGCGGATCGAGAGCAGGTGGGCCGCCGCGTACGCGGCCGCGTCGGCGTCGCCCACCTCGACGCCGAGCCGGGCGCTGGCGGTCGCCGCCTCCTCGGCCGCGGCCAGCCGTCCGGAGCGGATCAGCAGCATCACGTCCAGGACGGAGACGACGTAGAGGATGCTTCGGCACCCGAGCGCGTCGGCCCGGGCGCGCAGGTCGGCCAGCGCCCGCTCCGCGCCCGGGTCGGCGAGCTGGAAGAGGTCCACCGCCCGCCAGCACAGGCCCATCAGCACCAGCACCCCGTCGCCGACCGCGGACGCCACCGTCACGAGCTCGTCGGCCAGCGGCAGCCGGTCCCGGACGTGGTCCGGGCGCAGCAGCGCATGGTGGGTGAGCGAGAGCGCCTCGGCCAGGGCGTGCCCGTCGCCGAGCCGGCGGGTCTCGGCCAGCGCGGCGAGGACGTCATCCAGCTGGCCGCCGGAGTAGACGGCCTCCGCGGCGAGCCGGGTCCGCAGCCGGGAGCGCAGCACGGCCTGATCCGGGCCCAGGCAAGCCAGCGCAGCCTCCTGGCGGGTGAGCACCCGTTCCCGCTCGGCCCGGTCCCGGTGCTCGTTCACCCAGACGCCACCGAGCCCCAGCGCGGCCTGTGCCGCCAGCACCGGCTCGGCCTCCGCGTCCGCGGCCTCGGCGGCCCGGTCGAACAGGGCCCGCGCCTCGGTGAGTCGGCCGGACCACAGCACGGCGCGGGCCCACTCCAGCAGCAGGGCCGCCGACGGCGGCCCGGTGTCGCCCGAGTCGTGCAGTCCGGCCGCGGTGGAGAGCAGCTCGGCCGCCTGCTCGTAAGCGAACCGCCCCACCATCGACGCGGCCGCCGCGCGGCAGGCGGCCACGGCGCCACGAGCGTCTGCGGGCGAGCGGGCGGCGGCGCGGGCGGCGTGGTGGGCGCGGCGGGCGAGCCGCTCGTGCTGGCCGACCGCGCCCCAGCCGCGCAGTGCGGACGCGGCCGCGGCGTGCACGTCGAGGAGCTCTGCTGGGCTGAGGGTGCCCGTCAGGGACTCCCGGACCAGCTCGTGGGTGAACTCGACGTCGTCCGGGCCGGCCGGCGCGACCAGTCCGGCGCCGGCGTTCACGGCGGTGAGCACCGCCTCGGCGCCTACGCCCGCGACTGCCGCGGTCAGAGCCACGGACGGCCGGGTGCCCAGCACCGCGGCGGTCGCCAGCACCGCCCGCGCCGCCTCGGGCACCCTGCCGACCGACTCCTCGACCAGGTTGCGCAGCCCGTCCGGGAAGGCGCCGACCGGGTCCGCCGCGGCGAGCGCCACCAACCGCTGCAACAGGAGGGGGTTGCCGCTGGTCACCTGGTGCGCCGCCCGGGTCAGCGCCGGGTCGACCCCGACCGAGCACTGCGCCGCGAGGAACGCGCGGGTGTCGGCGAGGTCGAAGCTGCGCAGGGCCAGCAACGTCGCCTCCGACTCGAGCTGGCCGAGCACGTCGGGGGCGGCCGCCCCACCGTCCACCCGGACGGTGACGACCAGCAGCAGCGGCAGCCGGTGCCGCATCCGCGCCAGGAACCGGGTCAGCAGTACCGCACCCGGTTCGGCCGCGTGCAGGTCGTCGAGGACGAGGTACGCCGGGGTGCGGGCGCAGGCGGCGGCGAGCCGTTCGCCGACCGCGACGAACCGGGAGAACCGGTCGGGGTCGACCAGGTCCGCCCCGGGCTGGTCCTCAGCCAGCAGGGCCGCGGCCTGGGGACCGCACAGCTCGGCGAGCACCGGCTGCCACGGCCACAGCGCCGGAGCACCGCCGCCGGTCCAGCAGCGGCCCCACGCCACGGTCAGGCCGGCCGCGATGGCGAGCGCCTCGCCCTGCTCGCAGAGCCGGGTCTTGCCCACCCCCGCCGGGCCCGAGACGACCACAACCTGGCCGCGGCCGGCCCGGACCTGCCCGCAGGCCTCCTCAAGGCGATCGAGCTCGCCGGACCGCCCGACGAACCAGTCGTCCCGCCCAGGCACCGCCTCTCCTCCGTCGCCCACCGGTGGACACTCTCGTACGGAAGAGGCGAGTACGTGCCTCGCCGATACCCGGTGGCGGGTCGGCAGGCGGGTCAGGCCGCCGGCGGCACCCGGGTCAGCAGCCGGGGAGGCGCTCGGCCAGGTGCGAGCGCACCCGGTCCAGCGCGACCCGCTCCTGCGTCATCGAGTCCCGGTCCCGCACCGTCACCGCGTCGTCGGTGAGGGTGTCGAAGTCGACCGTCAGGCAGTACGGCGTGCCGATCTCGTCCTGCCGCCGGTAGCGGCGCCCGATCGCGCCGGCGTCGTCGAAGTCGACGTTCCAGTGCTTGCGCAGCTCCGCGGACAGGTCGCGGGCCTTCGGCGAGAGGTCGGCGTTGCGGGACAGCGGCAGCACGGCGGCCTTCACCGGGGCGAGGCGGCGGTCCAGCCGCAGCACGGTGCGCTTCTCCGGCTGGCCCTTGGCGTTCGGCGCCTCGTCCTCGGTGTACGCGTCCAGCAGGAAGGCCATCATGAGCCGGCCCGGGCCGGACGCCGGCTCGATCACGTACGGCACCCAGCGCTCGCCCTTGTCCTGGTCGAAGTACGACAGGTCGGCGCCGGAGTGCTTCGCGTGCGTGGTCAGGTCGAAGTCGGTGCGGTTGGCGATGCCCTCCAGCTCGCCCCACTCCGAGCCGGCGAAGCGGAACCGGTACTCGATGTCGACGGTGCGCTTCGAGTAGTGGGACAGCTTCTCCTTCGGGTGCTCGAAGTGGCGCAGGTTGGCCGGGTCGATCCCGAGGTCGGTGTACCACCGGGTCCGCTCCGCGATCCAGTAGTCGTGCCACTGCTCGTCGGTGCCCGGCTCGACGAAGTACTCCATCTCCATCTGCTCGAACTCGCGGGTCCGGAAGATGAAGTTGCCCGGGGTGATCTCGTTGCGGAACGACTTGCCCATCTGGCCGATGCCGAACGGCGGCTTGCGCCGGCTGGACTGCAGCACGTTGAGGAAGTTGACGAAGATGCCCTGGGCGGTCTCCGGGCGCAGGTAGGCCAGACCGGACTCGTCCTCGACCGGCCCGAGGTGGGTCTTGAGCAGCCCGTTGAACATCCGCGGCTCGGTGAACGCGCCGCGGGTGCCGCAGTTGGGACAGACCACGTCGGCCAGCCCGTTGGCCGGGGGGCGGCCGTGCTTCTCCTCGTACGCCTCCTCGAGGTGGTCGGCCCGGTAGCGCTTGTGGCAGGACTGGCACTCGGTCAGCGGGTCCACGAACTCGTTGACGTGGCCGGAGGCCTCCCAGACCTCCCGGGCCAGGATGATCGAGGAGTCGAGGCCGACGATGTCGTCGCGGCTCTGAACCACCGAGTGCCACCACTGGCGCTTGACGTTCTCCTTCATCTCGACTCCGAGCGGACCGTAGTCCCAGGCCGACCGCTGCCCGCCGTAGATCTCGCTGGACGGGTAGACGAAGCCCCGGCGCTTGGCGAGGCTGACGATGGTGTCGATGCGGTCGGCTGGCACGGCTGGCTCCCCCGGCTGGCGGTCGGCGAGGCTGCCCAGGCTACCGGGGCGGCCCGGCCGGCCGCCGCTGGATATCCGCCGGTCAGCCGCTGCCCGGCGGGTTGAGGCTGCAGACCTTCTGGCCGCCCTCGTTCCAGACGCCGAGGTCGATCTCCACCCCGCTGCCCCGGTCGTAGTCGATCGTCACCGGGATGAGGGTCTCGTCCTTGCCCTCGCGCCGGCGGGTGCGCTCGGTGCCCAACCGGTACGAGGTGATGGTCCGGTCGTCGAGGTCGAATCCGCGACGCAGCTCGTCCCTGCTCTCCTGCCGCTGGCCGTCCTTGCACAGCAGCCCGTGCGCCTTGTCGACGTCCTTGGCCTGCAGGGCGGCCATGAACTCGTCGGCGGTGTCCCGCGGGCTGCCGCGGAAGAGGACGAAGGCCAGGACGCCGACCAGCACGACGGCGAGGGCGGCGAGGGCGGCGGCGAGGGCGAGCACCCGGCGCGTGGTGCCTGGCCGGTGGCGCGGGCGGGGTCCCGTACGGCGGCGGGGGGTATGGCGCGCCGTACCCGGGCGGGGGCGGCGCGTACCCGGGCGGGGCGGCGGGTACCCGGGCGCGGGCGGCGCGTACCCGGGCGGGGGCGGCGCGTACCCGGGCGGCGGCGGGGCACCGTACGGGGGCGGGCCGCCGAGGCCCGGCGGACCGTCCTGCGGCGAACCCGCCGGCGGCCGCTGCCACGGCGAGACCGGCTGCTGACCCTCCGGCGGCGGCATGCTCACCGGTCCTCCAGCGGCGTCGGTGCCGCGCTGGCCGCGCCCGTCCCTTCAGCGGCGTGGTCGCTGCTGGCCACCGTCACCGCCACCTCCGACACCCCCGGCACCTGGCCCAGGACCGCCGGCCTGGGAGGATCGGACGGGTCCGGACTCCGACCCGCCGACGAACCGTACCGAAAGGGGGCGAGCCCCGTGACGACCCCGCTCCGTCGCGCCGTGGAGCAGCGCAGCGCGGCACCGCTCGCCCGGCCGGCGACCCGGCCGCGCTGGATCCCGTTCCTGATCGTGCTGGCGCTGCTCGTCGGCGGCCTCCTCGCGCCGCCCGCGCTCGGTGGGTGCTGCTCGTCGTGCTCCTGCTGCTGCTCGGCTGGCTGACATTCCTGTCCTGGCCGGCGCCGCCGCCGGG
>CAWATS010000016.1:0-35251 GCA_963785005.1 uncultured Actinomycetota bacterium | reverse complement strand
AGGGTTCGAACCAGCGACCCCCCGCTTGTAAGGCGGGTGCTCTTCCGCTGAGCTACGCGCCCGGTGGGCAGCGCGGGCCCGGGCAGGCGCCGAGGGTACCGGGCGGCGGGGGGCCGCCGCAGCGACGTAGTGTCGCTGCGTGTCCGCTCCGCCGCGCCTCGGCCGGGTGCTCGGCGCTGCTCGCGCTCGGGCTGGTGCTCGGCGGGGTGTGCGGGGCGGCCGGGGTGTGGCAGTGGCACCGCTTCACCGAGAAGCGGCTCGACAACGAGGAGCTGCGGGCGCGCGGCGGACGCGCCGCCGGCGCCGGTGGACGAGGTGCTGGCGCCGGGCGCGGCCGGTCGACCTGCGGCACCGCTACCGGACGGTCACCGCGACCGGCCGGTACGACGCCGCCGGCCAGGTGCTGGTCCGGCAGCGGCAGGTGGACGACCGGGCCGGCTTCCTGGTGGTGACCCCGCTGCGCACCGGCCGGCGGCGCCACGCTGCTGGTCAGCCGCGGCTTCGTGCCGGCGACCGGGCGCCGCCACCGAGACGCCGGCGGTGCCCGGCGCCGCCGGCCGGCGAGGTGCGGGTGACCGCGCGGGTGCTGCCCGAGCGAGACCGGCGGGCTCGGGGCCGGGCTGCCGGACCGGCAGATCGCCCGGATCGACGTCGCCGCGCTGGCGCAGCGGCTGGGCACCCCGACGTACGGCGGCTTCGGCGAGCTGATCACCTCCGACCCGGCGCAGACCGGGCTGACCGCGCTGCCGCCGCCGGACCTCGACAACCCGGCCGGCGGCGCGTTCACCGGCCAGCACCTCGCGTACGTGGTGCAGTGGTTCCTCTTCGCGGCGTTCGCGCTGGCCGGGCCGGTGCTGCTGATCCTGCTGGACCGGCGCGGCCGCGGCGCGGGCGGGACGCCCCGCCGCAGCCGGCCGCGGCGAGCCGGCCCGCCGGGCGCCGGGCGAGGCCGGCTCAGGCCGGCAGGTCGGCCATCGCCGGTGCCAGGCGGACTGGTCGCGCTGCTGCCCGGGCTGGTTGACCTCGGCGAACCGGACGATCCCCTCCCGGTCGACCAGGAACGTGCCCCGGTTGGCCATCCCGACGATCTCGTTGAAGACGCCGTACCGCCGGGCGACCTCGCCGTGCGGCCAGAAGTCCGACAGCATCGGGAACAGGTAGCCCTCCTGGATCGACCAGGTCCTTCAGCGCGTACGGGTGGTCGACGCTGATCGCGATCGACCTGCACGTCGTCGTCCTCGAAGCGCGGCAGCTCGTCCCGGACCTGGCACAGCTCGCTCGTGCAGATCCCGCTGAACGCGAACGGGTAGAAGACCAGCAGCACGCTCTGCCGCCCGCGGAACGACGGACAGCGTCACCTCCTCCCGGTTCTGGTCGCGCAGGGTGAAGTCGGGGGCCTCCTGGCCGACCTCGACCGGCATGGGATCTCCTCGCGGGAGGGATCGATTGGCGCGCCGGAAACGTCCGGCCGATGGCAGCATGTCACGATCGGCCGGCGCGGCCCCGGGGAGGCTCCTCAGCGCTTGGAGCGCGCCTTGGGGGTGACCAGCCGGGCGCCGGCCCAGTCGCCGACGGCGCTGATGCTCGACGTCTGCGACAGCCCGGCGGTCGGCGCCGCCTCGCTGATGTCGCTCGGCTCGACGTGGCCCTCGCCGGCCGGACTTCGGGTGTCAGCAGCCAGATCACCCCGTTGTCGGCGAGCGGGTGCAGCGCGTCGACCAGCGTGTCGACCAGGTCGCCGTCGTCCTCGCGCCACCACAGCAGCACGACGTCGACCACGTCGTCGGCGTCCTCGTCGACCAGCTCGTTGCCGCAGCGCTCGACGATCGCGTCGCGCAGCTCGTCGTCGACGTCGTCGTCGTAGCCGAGCTCCTGCACGACCATGCCCGGCGTGATGCCCGAGCCGCTCGGCCAGGCCGCGCCCGCCCGCCTGGTCCACGGTCGTGCTCACGATGGTGCCTCCCCGTCCTCGGGCCGCCCGGCGGCCTTACGACTGCCGCCCGGTCGTGCGTGCCGGTAGTCCACACATTCCCAGGTCCGCGCGCAAGTACGCCGGGCCGCGAAGGCTGAGTGTCGTCGGTCCGCCCCGCCGTGCCCGGTTGCCCGCACCGGCGCTCAGGAGATCGTGGTGCAGGCCGTCTGGAAGCGCTGGGTGGCCTTGTTGTACGGCGTCGTGCTCGGGCTGCCGCCGCCGGTGGCGCCCCTGTGACCGCTGTCGAGCTGGCTCGGCACGGCCTGCCCGGACTTGCGGATCCGGTCGCCGGCCGGCAGCCCGGAGCGGCTGAGGTGGCCCCTTGATGGTGGTCACGCCGGTGCCCAGCACCCGGACCTGCGCGGCGCGGTCCTTCGTCTTGTTGAACTGGTTGTTGATGCTGGTGATCGACGCCTGCTCCAGCACGCACAGCACCCGCTGCCGGACGACGACCGGATTGGTGCTCGGCGACGGGGTGGGCGACGAGCTCGTCTCGGTGGGGGTCGCCGAGTCGGTCGGGCTCGGCGAGTCGCTGGACGGGCCGGTGTCGCTCGGGCTCGGCGTCGGCGAGGAGGTGACGACGCCGGCGGCGATGCTCCCGTTGCCCTCGACGGTCGTCGCGCAGGCGACGGCGCCCCCGCCGACGAGGATCGCCATCGCGACCAGGGCCGGCGCGGGAAGAAGGCGCATATGGACAAACTACCGTCCCGACTCGGCGCTCGTCCCGCCCCGCGAGCAGACCGACCCCGGTACGGGCTCGGCCACCGGGCGGTCGAGGGAGGACAATCGGGCCGGTGACCCCGGACCGCTTCAGCGTCATCACCGACGGCCTGCCCAGCCAGCTGCCCGACCTCGACCCGGACGAGACCCGCGAGTGGCTCGAGTCGCTGGACAACGTCATCAGCGTGGCCGGCCGGAGCCGGGCGCGCTACCTGATGCTCAAGCTGCTCGAGCGGGCCCGGGAGCACCAGGTCGGCGTGCCGGCGCTGCGCAGCACCGACTACATCAACACCATCCCGCCGGAGCGCGAGCCGTGGTTCCCCGGTGACGAGTACGTCGAGCGGCGCATCCGGGCCTACATCCGCTGGAACGCGGCGGTCATGGTCTCCCGGGCCAACCGGCCCGAGCTCGGCGTCGGCGGCCACATCGCGACGTACGCGAGCATGGCCAGCCTCTACGAGGTGGGCTTCAACCACTTCTTCCGCGGCAAGGACCACGGCCAGTCCGGGGACCAGGTCTTCTTCCAGGGGCACGGCTCGCCGGGCATCTACGCCCGGGCGTACCTGGAGGGGCGGCTGTCCTCCGACCAGCTCGACGGCTTCCGGCAGGAGCTCTCGCACCGGGTCGACGGCCAGCCGGCGAGCATCCCGTCGTACCCGCACCCGAGGCTGATGCCGGAGTTCTGGGAGTTCCCGACGGTCAGCATGGGCCTCGGCCCGCTGCACGCGATCTACCAGGCCCGGTTCAACCGCTACCTGCTGCACCGGGAGATCGAGGACACCGGCAACTCGCGGGTCTGGGCCTTCCTCGGCGACGGCGAGATGGACGAGCCGGAGTCGCTCGGCGCGATCGGGGTGGCCGCGCGCGAGGAGCTGGACAACCTGATCTTCGTGGTGAACTGCAACCTGCAGCGGCTGGACGGCCCGGTCCGCGGCAACGGCAAGATCATCCAGGAGCTGGAGTCGTACTTCCGCGGCGCCGGCTGGAACGTGATCAAGGTCGTCTGGGGCCGCGAGTGGGACGAGCTGCTCGCCCGCGACGTCGACGGCGTCCTGGTGAACAAGATGAACACCACCCCGGACGGCCAGTTCCAGACCTACTCGACGTCGCCCGGGTCGTTCATCCGGGACGACTTCTTCGGCTCCGACCCGCGGCTGCGCAAGATGGTCGAGCACCTGTCCGACGACCAGCTGCGCGGTCTGCCGCGCGGCGGGCACGACTACCGCAAGGTGTACGCGGCGTTCAAGGCGGCCACCGAGCACACCGGCCAGCCGACGGTGATCCTGGCGCACACCATCAAGGGCTGGACGCTGGGCAAGGACTTCGAGGGCCGCAACGCGACCCACCAGATGAAGAAGCTGACCAAGCCCGAGCTGAAGGAGATGCGCGACCGGCTCTACCTGGAGATCCCGGACTCGGCGCTGGAGGACGGCCTCCCGCCGTACTACCACCCGGGGCCCGACTCGGACGAGATCAGGTACATGAAGGAGCGGCGGGCGGCGCTCGGCGGCTCGGTGCCGCGCCGGGTGGTGCGCGCCAAGCCGCTGCGGCTGCCGGCGCCGGAGGCGTACGCGGACCTGAAGAAGGGCTCCGGCAAGCAGGCGGTGGCCACCACGATGGCCTTCGTCCGGCTGCTGAAGGACCTGATGAAGGACAAGGAGATCGGCCGCCGGTTCGTGCCGATCATCCCGGACGAGGCACGCACCTTCGGGATGGACTCGCTCTTCCCGACCGCCAAGATCTACAGCCCGTTCGGCCAGAAGTACGACCCGGTCGACCGGGAGCTGCTGCTGTCCTACCGGGAGGCGAAGCAGGGCCAGATCCTGCACGAGGGGATCAGCGAGGCGGGCGCGATGGGATCGATGATCGCCGCCGGCACCTCGTACGCCACCCACGGCGAGCCGATGATCCCGATCTACATCTTCTACTCGATGTTCGGCTTCCAGCGGACCGGCGACGCGATCTGGGCGCTCGGCGACCAGCTCGGCAAGGGCTTCCTGCTCGGCGCGACCGCGGGCCGCACGACGCTGAACGGCGAGGGCCTGCAGCACCAGGACGGGCACTCGCTGCTGCTCGCCTCGACCAACCCGGCCTGCGTGTCGTACGACCCGGCGTGGGCGTTCGAGGTCGCGGTGATCGTCGAGGACGCGCTGCGCCGGATGTACGGCTCGACCGACGAGCACCCGCACGGCGAGGACGTCTTCTACTACCTGACGGTCTACAACGAGCCGTACCGGCAGCCGGCGATGCCCGAGGGGATCGACGAGGAGGGCATCCGGCGCGGCCTCTACCGGTACGCGACGGCGCCGGCCGACCAGCGTGCCGACGGCTCCGCCGGCCAGGACGACACCCGGCCGCGGGCGCAGATCCTGGCCTCCGGGGTCGCCGTCCTGGCCGCGCTGCGGGCGCAGGAGATGCTGGCCGAGCAGTGGGGCGTGGCCGCGGACGTGTGGTCGGTGACGTCGTGGACCGAGCTGCGCCGGGACGCGGTGGCCGCCGACGAGGACGCGCTGCTGCACCCGGGCGAGCCGGCGCGCGTGCCGTACGTGACCGCCGCGCTGGCGGACGCCTCCGGCCCGGTGGTCGCGGTCTCGGACTGGATGCGCGCGGTGCCGGACCAGATCTCCCGGTGGGTGCCGGGCGACTACCGCTCGCTGGGCACCGACGGGTTCGGCCGCTCGGACACCCGCGGCGCGCTGCGGCGCTACTTCCACGTGGACGCCGAGTCGACGACGGTGGCGGTGCTCACCGAGCTGGCCCGCCGCGGCGAGGTCAAGCCCGAGGTGCTGCAGCAGGCCGTGGACGGCTACCGGCTCACCGAGGTCGCTGCCGCCGACGCCGGCAACACCGGCGGCGACACCTGAGCTCGCCCCGACCGGACCGGCCGAGCCGTCAGGTCGGCTCCGGCCGGGCCGGAGGGCGTCCGCCGCGGGCGCGACACCCGGCGAGCTGGGGTGCCAAGGTCGGCCCATGACCCGCACCAAGCCGCGGCGCACCGCGTGAGGTAGCGACCGGCGCCAGTCAGTCCTGCTGCGGCAGCGCGCCCGGCGGGTCGCCGCGCACGGGCACCTGGTCCCGCCGATGAGTTCCGCCGGGCCCGATGGTCTCGGTAGTGTGTGGCCGGGCGCCGTCCTGCGCCCAACCCTCGGTTCCGGTGCTCACGCCGCCGGCTGAAGCGGGGGCAGAGGGGGCTCGAGCCCTCGGGACGCCGGTCAGGTGATGCCCTTCCGGCGGGGTCTCGCGAGCGTGAGTCGCGGGTCGCCGCCGTGGACAGGAGCACCTGATGACCAGGCACCGATCGTTCAAGCGGCTTGTCCGCACCCGGATGGCGAAGACGGGCGAGAGCTACACCGCGGCGCGCGCCTCCCTCTTGGCCGCCCACGAGTCCGATGCAGGACCCGCGGTCACGCTCACGACCTCCGACGATGCGATCCGGCAGCGCACCGGGCGCGGCTGGGAGGAGTGGTTCGACCTCCTCGACGAGGCGGGTATGGCAGCTCGACCGCACCGGGAGATCTCGCGCTACGTCGCCGACCTGCAGGGAGTCGTCCCGCTGGCCTGGGCGGCGCAGGCGGTGACCGTCAGCTACGAGCGGGCCCGGGGTGGGCGCGCCGTCGGGCAGCACCCGGATGGGTTCGCGATCACCGCGTCGAGGACGGTGGCGGTACCGGCCGACCGGCTCTTCGACGCGTTCGTCGACGAAGCAGAGCGCGGTCGCTGGCTCTCGGACGCACAGCTGCGCGAGCGCGTCGCCACCAGGCCGAGGTCGGCTCGCTTCGACTGGGGCGACGGCCCGGCCCGGATCAACGTCACGTTCCACGCCAGGAGTGCGGCGACGAGCACCGTGGCGGTCGAGCACGCGCGCCTGCCCGACGCCGAGGAGGCCGCGCGGATGAAGGCATGGTGGCGCGGGCGGCTGACAACGCTCAAGGCGCAACTCGAGGCCGGTCAGGTCGAGGCCGGTCAGGTCGAGGCCGGTCAGGTCGAGGGCGGTGAGGTCGATGCCTGACCTCGACCTCGTGGTGGTACTGGTCGCGACGGTCCTCTGCTTCGTCCTCGGCGCTGTCTACTACGTGATCCTGGGTGCCCGGCTGGCCGAGGTGAGCGGGGCGGCCGCGTCGGACGCTCGACCGGGGCCGTGGACGCTGCCGGTCGAGGTGCTGCGCTGCCTGGTCCTGACCGCCGTCGTGGCCGGCCTCGCCGCCCGAGCACGAGTCGACACCTGGACCGGCGGCCTGGTGCTGGGTCTGATCCTGTGGATCGGGTTCCCGGTCGTGCTCTGGGTGGGCGCGATGGTGCACGAGAACACCCCGTGGAGGCTCGCTGCGATCCACGCCGGCGACTGGCTCGTGAAGCTGCTCGCGGTCGGCGTGGTCGTCAGCATCTGGCAGTAGGCCGCCGACGCCGCTGGCGTTCTGCTGCGGTCGTGATGGCAGCAGAACGCCAGCGGGGGCTAGCGCGGGCCGCGACCGCCGCCGTCGAGGGCGGCGAGCGCCACCGCGACGTGGGTGGCCACGCCCACCGCCATCGCGTCCTCGTCGAACACGACCCGGTTCGAGTGGTTGGCCGGTGCCTCCCCCGGCTCCAGCCCGGGCGGGCAGGCGCCGAGGAACGCCATCGCGCCGGGCACCCGCTGCAGCACGTACGACCAGTCCTCGGCCCCCATCACCGGGTCGCGTGCCAGCACCGCCCGGTCCGGTCCCAGCAGGCCGGTCGCCGCCCGGTGCATGAGGTGGGCGGCGGCCTCGTCGTTCACCGTCACCGGATAGCCCGGCCGGATCTCCACCTCCGCCGTCGCCCCGTGCGCCGCGGCGATGCCGGGGGCCAGCCGGCGCAGCTCGGTCATGACGTGCGACCGGGTCCGCTCGGAGAGCGCCCGCATGGTGCCGAGCATCTCGGCGGTCTCCGGGATGACGTTGTCGGTGGTGCCGGCCGTGATCTTCGCGATGGTCACGACCGCGGGGTCGAAGACGCTGACCCGCCGGGTGATCGTCGTCTGGATCGCCTGCACGATGGCGCAGGCGACCGGCACCGGGTCGAGCGCCTCGGACGGGTCGGAGGCGTGGCCGCCGCGTCCGGTGACGGTGATCCTGAGGGTGTCCGACGAGGCCAGCGCCGGTCCCGGGCGCACGGACACCACCCCGGACGCGTCGCGGGTCCAGATGTGCAGCGCGTACGCCGCGTCGACCCCGTCCAGCACCCCCTCGTCGATCATCAGCGGCGCGCCGCCCCAGCCCTCCTCCCCCGGCTGGAACATGAAGACCACCCGCCCGGCGAGGTCGGTCCGGCGCTCGGCCAGCAGCCGCGCGGCGCCGACCAGCATGGCGACGTGCGTGTCGTGGCCGCAGGCGTGCATCGTGCCGGGCGTCTGCGAGGCGAAGTCCAGCCCGGTGTCCTCGGGCATCGGGAGCGCGTCCATGTCCCCGCGCAGCAGCACGGTCGGACCGGGGCGGCCGCCGTCCAGCACGCCGACCACGGAGCTGACCGCCTCGCCGGTGCGGACGGACAGCGGCAGGTCGGCGATCGCCTCCAGCACGGCCCGCTGCGTGCCGGGCAGCGTCAGGCCGATCTCCGGCCGGCGGTGCAGCCGGCGGCGCAGCGCGACGGTGTCTGGCTGGATGCGGGCGGCGGCGGCCATCAGCTCGGCGTCGAGGTCCATGCCCTCTGCCTACCCAACCGGGAGAGCGGCCCGCATCTCCCACGCCAGCACCTCGGCCCCGCCCGGGGCGGTGATCGTGGTCGCGCCGGCGTCGGTGAGCCGGGCCGCGTCCCCGGAGCCGAGCTCGGTCCCGCCGAGCCGCACGCCGCCCCGCGCGACGAGGACGTGCAGGTACGGCGCCGCCGGGAGGACCACGCTCGCCCCGGCGGCCAGTCGCACCGCGTGCAGGGTGGCGTCCGGCTGGCGCAGCGGGCCGACCGTGACGACCTCGCCGGCGGCGAGCCCGGCCGAGACGTCGACCACGTCGTACCCGGGCCGGCCGCCGGAGTCCGCCGGCCGCAGCCACATCTGCACGTAGTGGACCGGACCGGGTCCGGCCGCCCGCTCGGCGTGCCGGACGCCGCCGCCGGCGCTCATCCGCTGCAGCACGCCCGGCCGGGCCTCGCCGCGGTGGCCGGCGGAGTCGCGGTGCGCCAGCCGGCCGGACAGCACCCAGGTCAGCACCTCGACGTCCCGGTGCGGGTGCTCGTCGAAGCCGGTCCCCGGCGCCAGCTCGTCCTCGTTCGAGGCGAGCAGCAGGCCGAAGTGGGTGTTCGCCGGGTCGTAGTGCGACCCGTACGAGAAGGAGTGCCGCGAGTACAGCCAGGGCGTCCGGGTGACCGGACGCTCGGCCGCCAGCCGCACCTCGATCACCGCTCGGCCCAGGCGAGCAGCTCCTCGGCGGTACGGGTGTTGACCACCCGGTCCGGGCGCACGTCGCAGGCGGCCGCGCGCTCGCACCCGTACGGCAGCCAGTCCAGCTGGCCCGGCGCGTGCGCGTCGCTGTCGATCGAGACCAGGCAGCCGGCCTCGACCGCCTGCCGCAGCAGCCGCTTCGGCGGGTCCAGCCGCTCCGGCCGGGAGTTCACCTCCACCGCGACGCCGGCCTCGGCGCAGGCGGCGAAGACGACCTCCGGGTCGAACTCGGACTCGGGGCGCTTCCGCGTCCCGGTGACCATCCGGCCGGTGCAGTGCCCCAGCACGTCGGTGTGCGGGTCGCGGACGGCCGCCACCATCCGCGCGGTCATCTCCGCCCGCGGCATCCGCAGCACCGAGTGCACGCTCGCGACCACGAGGTCGAGCTGGGCCAGCAGCTCCGGCTCCTGGTCCAGCGAGCCGTCGTCGAGGATGTCCACCTCGATCCCGGTGAGGATCCGGAACGGCGCCAGCTCCTCGTTCAGCAACGCGACCTCGACCAGCTGGGCGCGCAGCCGCTCCGGGGACAGCCCGTTCGCGACCGTCAGCCGGGGCGAGTGATCGGTCAGCACCACGTACTCGTGGCCGAGGTCGCGGGCGGCCTCCGCCATCTCCCGGATCGGCGAGCCACCGTCGGACCAGTCCGAATGAGTGTGGCAGTCGCCGCGCAGCGCCTTCCGCAGCGCCACGCCGGCCGGTGTGAGCGGGGCGCCGGCGGCGACCACCGGCCCGCCCGCGCTGTCCTCCAGCCGGCGCAGGTAGTCCGGCTGCTCACCGGCCAGCGACTGGGTGACGGCGGCCGCGGTCTTGTCGCCGACACCCGGGATGTCGCGCAGCCGGCCGGCGGCGGCCAGCCGGGCGACCCCGGACGCGGGCAGCACGGCCAGCGCCGCCGCCGCGCGGCGGAACGCGCGCACCCGGTAGGTCTCCTCGTGGCTGCGCTCGAGCAGGAAGGCGATCCGGCGCAGGTCCGCGACCGGATCTCTCGGGGTCGGCACGCCTCCCATCCTGCCCCGCCTGGACAGCCGGGACCGGCCCGGCGCCGGCCGGTGCCGGGGTGGCAGGCGTCGGGCTGTGATCGGTGCGCCGGCGGTGGCCGGGGAGGTGGCAGGCTCCACCCGTGACCACCACCCCGCCGCCGGCCCCCACGCTGCGGAGGCTGGAGCGCGCGTCCGGGGCGCTGGCCACCAGGGCGGTGGCGCGGATGGACGAGGTGCTGCCGTGGTTCCGGTCGATGCCTGCCGACCAGCGGTCCTGGGTCACGCTGATCGCGCAGGCCGGCATCGCCTCGTTCGTGGAGTGGCTCCGCTCCCCCGGTGACGCGCCGCGGCTGACCAGCGAGGTCTTCCGCGCCGGCCCGCAGGAGCTGGCCCGCTCGGTCACCCTCAAGCAGGCGGTCGAGCTGGTCCGGGTCACCGTCGAGGTGGTCGAGGACCAGGTGGAGGGCTTCGCCGCGCCGGGCGAGGAGGCGGTGCTGCGGGAGGCGGTGCTGCGCTACAGCCGGGAGATCGCGTTCGCCGCGGCCCAGGTGTACGCGGGGGTGGCCGAGATCCGCGGTGCCTGGGACGCCCGGCTGGAGGCGCTGGTCGTCGACGTGCTGCTGCGCGGCGACTTCGACGACACGCTGCTGTCGCGGGCGTCCGCGCTGGGCTGGGCGGCGATGACACCGGTCGCGGTGGTGATCGGCCCGGCGCCGCCGGGCCACCCGGAGCAGATCCTGGACGCGCTGCAGCGGGCGGCCCGGCACGCGGGGATCGACGTGCTCGCCGGGGTGCCTGGCGAGCGGCTCGTGGTGGTGCTGGGCGGGGTCGCGGACGCGCTGGCCGGGACCCGGCCGCTGCTGCCGGAGTTCGGGCCGGGTCCGGTCGTGGTCGGCCCGACGGTCGCCGACCTGGGCGCGGCGGGCGCGTCGGCGCGGGCGGCGCTGGCCGGCATCCGCGCCGCGGCCGGCTGGCCGGGCGCGCCGCGACCGGTGCTCGCGGCCGACCTGCTGCCGGAGCGGGCGCTGGCCGGCGACGAGGAGGCCCGGCGGACGCTGGTGGACGACGTCTACCGCCCCCTCGCGGACGCCGGCTCGGTGCTGCTCGACACCGTGACCGCGTACGCGGAGGGCGGCGGCACCCTGGAAGGCACCGCTCGCACGCTCTTCGTCCACCCCAACACGGTCCGCTACCGGCTGCGCCGGGTCGCCGAGGTCTGCGGTCGTACCCCGACCGATCCCCGCGACCTGTTCACGCTCCAGATCGCGCTCGTGCTCGGTCGGCTGGAAGGCTGACGGTCCCGGCATGCGGGCCGACCGGTTGGTCTCGATCGTGCTGCTCCTGCAGACGCACCGGCGGCTGACGGCGCCCGAGCTGGCGCGCGAGCTGGAGGTCAGCGAGCGGACCATCCGCCGCTCGGCGCCGAGCTGACCCGCCTGTACGACCGGTGAGCGCGAACAGGAGGAAGTCCACTGCGACCGTGTGGTGGACCTCACCCGACACGCCGGTGAATTGTCGGATGCCTACAACACCCACCGAGCCCACTTCGTGATCCGCGCCATCGCCGGACGGGGTCCGCGCGGGCGACGGTAGGGACATGCTGGCCCTCCTCGCCCCCGGCCAGGGGGCCCAGGCGCCCGGGATGCTCGCGCCGTGGCTCGACGTGCCGGGTGTGGAGGCTCGGCTGCGCTGGCTGTCCGCCGTCAGCGGCCTGGACCTCGTCCGGCTGGGCACCGCCGCCGACGCCGACGAGATCCGTGACACCGCGGTCACCCAGCCGCTGCTGGTCGCCACCGCGCTGGCCATGGCCGCCGAGCTGGAGCTGCCGGACGGCGCCGCGGACGTGGTCACCGCCGGCCACAGCGTCGGCGAGCTGGCCGCCGCCGCGCTGGCCGGGGTGCTCGGGTCGGAGGCCGCGGTCGCGCTGGCCCGGCTGCGCGGGCGGGAGATGGCCGCCGCCTGCGCGCTTGCCGCGACCGGCATGTCCGCCGTCCTCGGCGGCGACCCGGACGAGGTCGTCGCCGGCATCGAGGCGTACGGCCTGACCCCCGCCAACCGCAACGGCGCCGGCCAGATCGTCGCCGCCGGCGCGGTGGACGCCCTGGACAGGCTGCGGGCGGAGCCGCCGGCCGGCGCCAAGGTCCGGCCGCTGACCGTGGCCGGCGCCTTCCACACCGCGTACATGGCGCCCGCCGAGGAGGCGCTGACCGCGGTCGCGGACGGCCTGTCCCCCGCCGACCCGCGGCTGCTGCTGCTGTCCAACGCCGACGGCACCGCGGTCCCGGCCGGCGCCGAGGTGGTGAAGCGGCTGGTGCACCAGGTCACCCGGCCGGTCCGCTGGGACCTCTGCCAGGCGACGATGCGCGACCTCGGGGTGAGCGCGGTGATCGAGCTGCCGCCGGCCGGCACGCTGGCCGGCCTGGCCAGGCGGGAGCTGCGCGGGGTGGAGATCGTGGCCGTGAAGACCCCCGACGACCTGGCCGCCGCCCGCGCGCTCGTCGCCCGCACCACCCACGGCGGGCAGGCGGAGCACACGCCGGACTGGTGGGTCGTGGTCGCTCCGTCCGGCGGCACGTTCCATCCGGACGGGGAGCTGGCCGAGGGCGCCCGGGTCTCGGCCGGCAGCCGGCTCGGCGCCGTCCGCACCAAGCGGGAGGACCTCCAGGTCAGCGCCGGCTACGACGGGGTGATCGTGGAGTGGCTGTTGCAGGACGGGGACCTGGTGGACGCCGGCGAGCCGCTGGCGCGGCTGGTGCCCGGCACCGGAGAGCAGGAGGCCCGATGAGGACGAGCACCGGCGCGCCGGGAGCGCGGATCCTCGCCCTCGGCGAGCACCAGCCCGCGCGGGTCGTCACCAACGACGACCTGGCCCGGCAGATGGACACCAGCGACGAGTGGATCCGCAGCCGGGTGGGCATCGCCAGCCGGCGGGTCGCCGGGCCGGACGAGTCCAACGTCGACATGGCGGTCACCGCCGGCGGCAAGGCGCTGGCCGCGAGCGGCCTGGGCGCGTCCGACATCGACCTGGTGCTGGTGGCCACCTGCACGATGCCGAGCCAGATCCCCAGCGCCGCCGCCCAGGTCGCCACCCGGCTCGGCATCCGGTCCCCGGGCGCGTACGACATCAACGCGGCCTGCGCCGGCTTCGTCTACGGGCTGTCCGCCGCCGCGTCCGCGGTGACCGCGGGCGCCGCCCGCAACGTGCTGCTGATCGGCTCGGAGAAGCTGTCCGACTGGATCGACTGGACCGACCGGTCCACCGCGATCATCTTCGCCGACGGGGCCGGTGCGGCCGTGGTCGGGCCGGCCGCGACCCCGGAGGAGGTCGGCATCGGGCCGGTCGTGTGGGGCAGCGCCGGCGACCTGGCCGACACCATCCACGTCCGGGACCGCGACTCCTTCCTCTTCCAGGAGGGCCAGGCGGTCTTCCGCTGGGCGACCACCGTGCTCGCCCCGGTCGCGCTGGAGGCCTGCGAGCGGGCCGGCGTACGTCCGGACGAGCTGGCCGCGTTCGTGCCGCACCAGGCGAACCTGCGCATCATCGAGGCGATCGCCCGCAAGCTCCGCGCGCCGGACGTGCTGGTGGCGAAGGACATCGTGACCGCCGGCAACACGTCCTCGGCGTCGGTCCCGCTCGCGCTGGCCCGGATGGCCGAGCGCGGCGAGGTGCCCTCCGGGGCGCCGGTGCTCGTGCTCGGCTTCGGCGCCGGGCTCACCTACGCCGGGCAGGTCGTCATCTGCCCGTGAGAACGACGCCCCACCCCGCCAACACCATCCCGAGAGGAACCACAGTGGCGAACGAGGAGATCCGCACCGGCCTGGCCGACATCCTGGAGGAGGTCGCCGGCGTGCTGCCGGCCGACGTGACCGAGGAGAAGTCGTTCACCGACGACCTCGACGTCGACTCGCTGTCGATGGTGGAGATCGCGCTGGCCGCCGAGGAGCGCTTCGGCGTCAAGATCCCGGACGACGAGCTGGCCAACCTGCGGACGGTCGGTGACGCGGTCGGCTACATCGAGAAGGCCCGGGCTTCTGCATGAGGGAGCGCGAGCGGAAGGCACTGCCGCGGGAGCGGACATGACCGACCGGCCTGTCGTCGTGGTCACCGGGCTCGGCGCGACCACCCCGCTCGGCGGGGACGTCGCGTCGACCTGGGAGGGCCTGCTTGCCGGGCGGTCCGGGGTGACGGCGCTCGAGGACGAGTGGGCCCGGGACTTCCCGGCCCGGATCATCGCCCGGATGGCGGTCCAGCCGACCGACGTGCTGGAGCGGGTCGAGGCGCGCCGGCTCGACCGGGTCCAGCAGGCGGCCCTGGTGGCGGCGCGGGAGGCCTGGGCCGACGCGGGGTTCGCCCCCGCCACGCGGGCCGGCGGGCGGGCGGGCGCCGACACCGGTGTCGACCCCGAGCGGCTCGCGGTCGTGATCGGCTCCGGGATCGGCGGCGCGCTGACCATGCTCGGCCAGGACGACGTCCTGGAGCAGAAGGGCGTGCGGCGGGTCTCGCCGCTGACCGTGCCGATGCTGATGCCGAACGGGCCGGCCGGCGCGGTGAGCCTGGAGCTCGGCGCCCGCGCCGGCGCGCACGCCCCGGTGAGCGCCTGCGCCAGCGGCGCCGAGGCGATCGCCTGGGGTCTGGACATCATCCGCGCGGGCCGCGCCGACGTGGTGGTGGTCGGCGGCACCGAGGCGGTCGTGCACCCGCTGCCGATGGCCGGCTTCGCGCAGATGCGCGCGCTGTCCACCCGCAACCACGAGCCGGCGGCGGCCTCGCGGCCGTTCGACAAGGGCCGCGACGGCTTCGTGCTCGGCGAGGGCGCCGGGGTGCTGGTGCTGGAGCGGGCCGAGTTCGCCGCCGCCCGGGGCAGGACGCCGTACGCGGTGCTGGCCGGCGCCGGCATCACCTCCGACGGCTATCACATGACCGCGCCGGACCCGGAGGGCAGCGGCGCCGCGCGGGCGATCACGCTGGCGCTGCGGGACGCCGAGCTGGACCGCTCCGACGTCGTCCACGTGAACGCGCACGCCACCTCGACCCCGGTGGGCGACATCGCCGAGGCGAAGGCGATCCGGGCCGCGATCGGCGATCACCCGCTGGTGACCGCACCGAAGTCCATGCTCGGGCACCTGCTCGGCGCCGCCGGCGCGGTCGAGGCGATCGCCACCGTGCTGTCCGTCCGGGACGACGTGGTGCCGGTGACCCGCAACCTCGACGACCTGGACGACGGCGTCGAGCTCGACGTCGTGCGGGTGGAGCCGCGCCGCACGTCGGTGCCGGCCGCCGTCAACGACGCCTTCGGCTTCGGCGGCCACAACGTCGCCGTCGCCATCCGCAAGGCCTGATCAGAGGAGCTGGAATGGCCTCCCCCGTGCTGGACCGGGCCACCGAGGCGGACTGGCGGGACCCCTCCGTCCGGCTCGGCGCGCTGCTCGACCCCGGGTCGTCCCGTCCGCTGGCACCGATGGACAACAGCGGCGTCTACGCCGCTCAGGGCACGGTTGCCGGCGCCCGCGTGGTGGCGTACGCGACCGACCCGCAGAAGATGGGCGGCGCCATGGGCTCGGAGGGCTGCCGGCACATCGTGGACGCGATCGACACCGCGGTCCGCGAGCGGGTGCCGGTGGTCGGCCTGTGGCACTCCGGCGGGGCACGGCTGGCCGAGGGGGTCGAGGCGCTCGACGCGGTCGGGCAGGTCTTCGCCGCGATGGTGCGCGCCTCCGGGCGGGTGCCGCAGCTGTCGATCGTGCTCGGCCCGGCCGCCGGCGGCGCCGCGTACGGGCCGGCGCTGACCGACATCGTGGTGATGGGGCCGGGCGGTCGGGTGTTCGTGACCGGACCGGACGTGGTCCGCTCGGTGACCGGTGAGAACGTCGACATGGAGCGGCTCGGCGGGCCGGACACGCACGGCCGGCGCTCCGGCGTGGTGCACGTGGTCGCGCCGTCCGACGCCGAGGCGCTGGAGCAGGGCCGCCGGCTGACCGAGCTGCTGGCCCGCCCGGGCCGGGTGGACCTGGCCTCGCTGGTCGACCGCGACCTCGGCGCGCTGCTGCCGGACAACCGGAAGCGCGCCTACGACGTCAAGCCGCTGATCGCGGGTCTGCTCGACGAGGTCCCGGGCGGCGCCGCGAACTCGGTCGAGCTGCACGTGAAGTGGGCGCCGAACATCGTCACCGCGCTGGGTCGGCTGGCCGGCCGGACGGTCGGCGTGATCGCGAACAACCCGCTGCGGCTCGGCGGTTGCCTGGACTCGGTGTCCGCGGAGAAGGCGGCCCGGTTCGTGCGGATGTGCGACGCCTTCGGGGTGCCGCTGGTGGTCCTCGTCGACGTCCCGGGCTACCTGCCCGGCGTCGGTCAGGAGTGGGACGGGGTGGTGCGGCGCGGCGCCAAGCTGCTGCACGCGTTCTCCGAGGCCGTGGTGCCGCGGGTCACCCTGGTGACGCGGAAGGCGTACGGCGGGGCGTACATCGCGATGAACTCCCGCTCGCTCGGCGCGACCGCGGTCTACGCCTGGCCGGACGCCGAGGTCGCCGTCATGGGAGCGTCCGCGGCGGTCGGCATCCTGCACCGCAGGAAGCTCGCCGCCGCGCCGCCCGGGGAGCGGGAGGCGCTGCACGCGCAACTGGCGGCCGAGCACGAGAAGGTGGCCGGCGGCGTCAACCGGGCGATCGAGATCGGCGTCGTGGACGCCGTGGTCGAGCCGGCCGAGACGCGGCGCGTCCTTGCCGAGGCGCTCGCCGCCGCACCGCCCGGCCGCGGCGCCCACGGCAACATCCCGCTCTAGCTCGAGCGGGAACGGACGCTGCTCGATGAACGGGGCGGCGCGAGTGATGCCGTCAGCGGGCAGTCCGGCCCTCGGCCAGCATCCGCAGCGCCTGCCGGACCCGCCGCTCCCGCGTCTCGGGCTTCTTGGCGCCGCCGATCCACTCCACGTACTCCCGCCGGTGCGAGTAGGAGAGCCCGGCGAAGGCGGTGGCGGCGGCCTGGTCCCGGGTCATGGCCTCGGCCAGCTCCGGCGGGACCACGACCTCGCGCGGCGCGTCGTCGACGTCGAGGGTGACCTCCACCTCGTCCCCGGCCCGGACACCGGCCGCCGCCCTGTTCGCCGCATTGAGCGGCAGGAAGAACTCGTTGCCGTACACCGCGACGGTGCTGCGGTAGGTGTGGCCGGCGAGCGTCACGGTCACCGCCGGCCGCTTCGCCGACCCGAGCTCGGCCATCGCCTCGGGCGGCACCGGCAGGAACGTCGCGGTCTTGCCCTCGAGTCCCACCACCGTGCGGAACGTCGTCGCCACCCGGCACAGGCTAGCGGCGGCCGGACCGGACGGCCCAGGCAGTCGACGACCTGGTGCAGCCAGGTGCCGGGCGCCGTCGTCGGCGACGGTGACGACTTCACCCCAACGGTGACGGGCTATGCGTCGTCACCGTCCGCCCCAAGTCGTCACCGTGCACGTGATGTCGTCACTGTCCGGGCGGGTCAGGACAGTCCGGCACGTCGCGCGGCGGGCCGCTCAGCCAACCGGTCAGACGACCTGGTGCAGCCAGGTGACGGGGGCGCCGTCGCCGGCCTGCCGGTACGGCTCCAGCTCGGCGTCCCAGGCGGCGCCGAGCAGCCCGTCCAGCGCGTGCGCGTAGTCCTCCGTCGACCGGGCCGTCGCCGCCAGCGCGCGGAGCTGCTCCTCGCCGACCACGACGTCGCCGTTCGCGCCGGTCGAGGTGCGGTAGACGCCGCGGCCGGGGACGTAGGAGATCCGCTCGCCGTCGTAGCCGTCGCTCGGGTCCTCGGTCACCTCGAAACGCACCATCGACCAGGACCGCAGCGCGGCGGCGAGCCGGCTCGCGGTGCCCGGCCTGCCGGTCCAGGCGCACTCCGCGCGCAGCTGGCCGGGCGCGGCGGGCTGGGCGGTCCAGGTCAGGCTGACCCGGGTGCCGAGCACGCCGGAGACCGCCCACTCGACGTGCGGAACCACCGCAGGAGGGGTCGAGTGGACGTAGACGACGCCACGAGTCGGCACAGGGACCTCCGGTCTGACGAGGTGCGCCTTCCCCAGCGGCCTCGCTCCCGGACGGATCCCGAGCTGCGCGGATCATTGTGCACGCTGGTCACCGCGACACGCCAGCAGGACACTCGGGTTGTGCGCGGACTACGACTGGCCGGCTGGTGGCGCCGGGCTCGCGGTACGCCGCCGACGGTGCCGTTCGGCCGGCCGCCGGAGTTCCACTGCCCGCGGTGCAAGGGTGCCCTGCGGCCAGCCGACCGGCACTGCCCGGCCTGCGGCGCTCCCGTCCTCGGTGAGCTCTAGGCCGGAACGGAGCTGAGCCGCGCGGCGGGCGGACGGTGCGGCGGCGGGTACGGGCGGACCGGCGCGAGCTCCGGGACAGCCCGGGTCAGCCGGGACCGACGGTGCGGTAGCGGCGGTGCGAGCGGACCCGCGCCGCCGCCAGCGCCCCGCGGCACTCCCAGCAGGACGGGTGCCACGTCCCGGGGCCGGCGTGCCGGGCCGGATCGAGCGCCGGCTCGGCCAGCCGGGCCAGGTCCTCCAGCTCGATCCACCGCAGCCCGTCGGCCTGCACCACCAGCCCGTGGATCCGGCCGTGCTCGTCGTCGGCGACCAGCGCCCGGCCCGCGTAGAGCCCGGCCAGCAGGTCCGGGCGGCCCGCGGTCACGGAGCGCAGCCGCTCCACCTCGGTCTCGATGGCCCGCGCGGCGGCGGCCATCCTGGGAAGGTCGGGCTCCCGGACTATCGGCACGTACGGCGGCTTCGGGTCGGTCACGCGTCCCCCCGCGATGCTCAGACGCTCGACCCGAACACATGTTCGCACGCCGGGTCGAGGACCCGCGAGCCGGCCCGCTCAGAACCTCCAGCGGGTCGGGGAGCCGGTGAAGTCGTCGTGGCGCATCCCCCACGCCTGCCGCGGCCGGACCCCGAAGACACTGTTCACCGCCGGATCGAGGAACTCGACCGAGTAGCCGCCGGGATACTTGCGGTTCAGGACGTCGACGATCGGCCCGATCGCGGCCCGGTCGGACACGAGCTCGGCCGAGCCCTCCAGCACCACCGAGTCGGAGGCGTCCTCGGTGCTGACCGTCAGCCGAGGATCGACGGTCAGGTTGCGCGCCTTGCGCGACCGGCCACCGCAGGTGAACAGCAGCCGCCCGTCGTGCCACTGACCCCACACCGCACTCAGGTGCGGCCGCCCGTCCGGCCACCGTGTCGCCACCCAGTAGCTCCGGGCGGCCTCCAGCCGCTGCTCGGCCCACGACCACGGCAGCAGCCCCGAGCCCTCGTCCGGCGGCAGGATGCCGTAGTCGGGCATGTGCGGGCGCGTCGCCCGCGGTCCGTTCGCTGTCATGGGCGAAGCATCGCCCGCCGCACCGACAGTTCCGGCGCGCCAGGCCGGCGCCCGGGCCTGGTGTGCGTCGCGACCGCCTGGGACGCTGGGCTGGCGATGGCCAGCCCCGACCCGCCTGCGGCCGCGCCGCCCCGGTCCCGGCGGCGCGGCCGCCGTCGACTGCTCGACGCCCTGTCGCTGGTGCTGGTCGCCGCGATCTTCGGCCTCGTACTCCCCCGCATCGCGTCGTATCGCGAGGTCGGCGAGGTGCTGGGCGGCCTGGGCTGGGCGACCCTGCTCGGCCTGGTCGCCATCGCGGTCTGGAACCTGGTGACGTACTGGCTGGTCACCGTCGCGATCCTGCCCGCGCTGCGGCTGCGGGAGGCCGGGGTGGCCTCCCTGGGCTCCACGGCGGTCGCCAACACGCTGCCGGCCGGCGCCGCGCTCGGGATGGGAGTGACCTGGCGGATGTTCGCCAGCTGGGGTGTCGGCTCCGAGGACTTCGCGCTCTACACGCTGATCAGCGGCGTGTGGAACCAGTTCGTCAAGCTCGGGATGCCGCTGCTCGCGCTGGCCCTGCTGGTGGCGGCCGGCAACGCGAGCCCGCCGCTGGTGACCGCCGCCGTGATCGGCGTCCTGGTCCTCGCCGTGGCCGTCCTCGCGCTGGTCCTGGTGCTGCGCAGCGAGCGGCTCGCCGAGCGGGTCGGCTCGGTGCTGCAGCGGATGCTCGACGTGCTGTTCCGGCTGATCCGGCGGCCGGCTCCGGCGCGGGTGGTGGCCGCCTGCGTGGAGTTCCGGTCGCGAGCGGTGCACGTGCTGGCCGCCCGCGGCTGGTGGATCACGCTCAGCACCGTCGTCAGTCACGTCACGCTCTGGCTGGTCCTGCTGCTGTGCCTGCGCGCGTGCGGGGTCGGTGCGGGCGAGGTGCCGTGGCAGGAGAGCCTCGCCGCGTTCGCGTTCGTCCGGCTGCTGACCGCGCTGCCGCTCACGCCCGGCGGCCTCGGCGTGGTCGAGCTCGGGCTGACCGGTCCGCTCGCCGCCGGTCTCGACGCGGACGGCGCGGCGCGGGTCGCCGCCGGGGTCCTGCTCTACCGCGCCCTGACGTACGTGCTGCCGATCCCGCTCGGCGCACTGTCGCTGCTGTGGTGGCGGCTGAACCGGTCCTGGCGGCTGACGCCGGTGGACCGGGCCGCCCGCCGCACCCGGCACCCGCGGTTGGCCGATGTCCGCACCTGAGCACACCCGTCCCGCGACGCCGCCGGATCGCGCCCCGTCCGACCAGACCGACCCGGACGCAGTCCAGCCGCGTGCCGCCCAGCCGGACGCGGCCGCGCCGGACGACGCCCGGCCGGACCGCGGCCGACCCGACCGGACGACCCGACCGGACCCGACCAGGACGGACCCGACCAGGACGGAGCCGGCCGACGAGGTGGCGCCGGCGGTCGGGCTCGCGGCGGGCGACACCTCGACCGGCCGTGCCGGCGGTCCGGCCCCGACGCTGCCCCGGCTGCGCCGCCCGTCCGGCTACCCGCCGCCGCTGCCGCACCACTGGCGCCGGCGCAACGTGGCCCTGCTGCTGGGGCTGGCGGTCTGGGTGGTCGTCTGGTCGTCGGCCTACCTGGCCGGCCAGGTGTCGGTGCGGCGGGCGGAGGCCGCGGCCGTCGACTTCCTCGCCCGGGACCACCGCTCCGACCTCACCGTCGCCCTCGCCCGGGCGGTCGACTTCGTCGACCGGCCACTGCTGCTGAACTGCCTGGTGCTGGTCACGATCGCCGGCGCGGCCGCGTTGGGCCGGTTCCGCCGGGCCTTCGTGCAGCTGGGCGCGATCCTGCTCGCTCTGTACCTCGTCTCCCTGCTCGCCGTCGCGTTCGACCGGCCACGCCCGTACGACGCGGAGATCCTGGGCCGGTGGTCGGGGTACGGCGTGCCCTCGATCTCCACGACCTACCTGGTCGCCACCGTCGTCGGCGCGGCCTTCTGCTTCCTGCGCCCGGGCCGGGCGCGGCATGTCGTGTTCGTGGCCGTCGGCGGCCTGGTGCTGCTGATGGCGGTGGCGAAGGCCGTCCTCGCGGTCAACTCGCCACCGGCGGTCCTGGCCGGCGGCGCGATCGGCGCGCTCGTGTCCGTCGCCGCGTTCACCTACTTCGTCCCGGACGAGGTCTTCCCGCTCGGCCGGCGCGGCTCGCGCTCCGCCCACCTCGACCTCGACGCCCGCCGGTCCGCCATCGAGCTGGCGCTGGCCTACCAGCTCGGCGTCCGGCTGCTGGAGCTGAAGCCGTTCGGGCTGGCCGGGTCCGGCGGGTCCAGCCCGATGCGGCTGCTGGTGGAGGGCGAGCGGCGGCCGCTGCCGCTGTTCGCGAAGCTCTACGCACGCCAGCACGTCCGGGCCGACCGGTGGTACAAGCTCGGCCGCGCGATGCTCTACGGCCGGCTGGAGGACGAGCGCCCGTTCCGCACCGTCCGCCGGATGGTGCAGAGCGAGGACTACCTGCTGCGGGTGATGCGGGACGCCGGACTGCCGGTGGTCCGCTCGTACGGCTTCGTGGAGCTGACCCCGGACCGCGAGTACATGCTGGTCACCGAGTTCGCCGACGGGGCGAAGGAGATCTGCGACGACGACGTGACGATGGAGCTCGCGCTGGTCGACGACGCCCTGCGGGTGGTCCGCGCGATGTGGGAGGCCGGCGTCGCGCACCGGGACGTGAAGCCGTCCAACCTGCTCGTTCGCGACGGCAGGCTGGTGCTCATCGACGTCGCCTTCGCCGAGGTGCACCCGAGCCCGTGGCGGCAGGCGGTGGACCTGGCGAACATGATGCTGGTGCTGGCGCTGAAGTCGGACTGCGAGACGGTCTACCGGCGGGCGCTGCACTTCTTCAGCCCGGACGACCTGGCCGAGGCATTCGCCGCCACCGGCGGGGTGACCGTGCCGTCGCAGTTGAAGACGTTGCTGGCCAGCGACGGCCGCGACCTGCTGGGCCGCTTCCGGGAGCTGGCCCCGCCGCGGCAGCCGGTGAAGGTGCAGAGGTGGAGCCCGCGCCGGATGGGGCTGCTGGCCGGCTCGGTGGTGGCGGCCGTCGTCGGCATCCCGCTGGCGGCCCTGGTGGTGCTGTCCATCGATCCGGCCGAGGTGCGGGCCGCGGTCTGCCCGACCAGCACGCCGGTGCAGCTGTTCGGCCAGGCGGTCCCGGACGCCGCGTACGTGCCCTGCGTTCCGCGGGCGTACGCGGCGGACCTGTTCACCGTCGCCACCGCCGCTGCCCGGGTGCGCAACGGCCACGCCTGGACCCAGGCGGAGCTGCCCGACGACAGCGAGGTGACCATCAACTTCGCGGCCGGTTGCGCGGTGGCCCGCGGACGGCAGCTGCCCTCGACCGGGCTGCCGCTCGGGGTGCAGGCGTGGGAGGGCGGAACCGGCCGGGTGCTGCTCACGTTCTCCGGAGGGTGCGTCCAGCTCGACTACCCGGTCGACCAGCTCGGGCGGGCGGAGCTGGCGTTGCCGGAGCTGCGCGAGGCGGTGCGGCTGGTGCCGCGGTGGCGGCTCGACGGCTACGTCGCGCGGATCACCGACGGTCGGGAGAAGCACCTGTGACGCGAGCGCGAGGGCTCGCAGCGCGAGCCGGACCGCCACTCGCTGCTGGGACTGGATCTCGGGCACTGGGGTCCCGAGCCGCTGCCGGTGCTGCGTCGCCGCCTGCTCGTCGCCGGCGTCGGCCTGCTGCTGCTCGGCGTCGCGCTGACCGTCGCCGTCGTCGCGGCCCGCGGCGCCGTCCAGCGGGTGGACGACCGGTTCTACGAGCTGATGATGTCGATGCGCTGGCCGCCCGCGGTCGAGGCCTCCAAGGTGCTGAGCGTTGCCTTCGGTACGGCGGTGAGCTGGCCGCTGCGGGCGCTGGTCACGCTGGTCATCGTGATGCGGCGGCGCTGGCTGGCGCTCGCGGCCTGGGCCTCGACCGTGGTGCTCAGCGAGCTGGCGATCGGGCCGCTGAAGGCGCTGGTCGACCGGCCGCGCCCGCCGGCGCCGCTGATCGAGACCTCCGCCGCGTCGTACCCGTCCGGGCACGCGATCGCCTCCGCGGTCACCGCGATCGGCATCGTGATGGCGCTGACCAGCGGCCGCCGCCGGCTGCACTGGATGGTCGGCGCGGTCCTGATCGCGGCCGCGGTCTCGCTGAGCCGGGCGTACCTGAACGCGCACTGGCTGTCCGACGTGGTCGGCGGCTCGCTGATCGGCGCCGGCCTGGCGCTCGCCGTGCCGGAGGCCTTCGAGGTGGTCCGGGACCGGCGGCGCGCCCGGCTCAGTCCGGCCCTTCGGGACGGTCCGGGATCGGAACGCCGACCAGCAGCGTGAGCAGGCCGCCGAGCAGCAGGCCGAGGCCGGCGCCGGCGACCACGTCCAGTGGGTTGTGCGCGCCGAGGTAGACCCGGGCGACGCACACCGAGACGGCGAGGACCACGGCCACGATCCGGCCGGTGCGCCCCAGGTACGGCCACAGCAGGGTGGCGATGCCGGCCGCGACGATCGCGTGCCCGGACGGGAAGGACAGCCCGGCCGGCGGCACGTCCCGCAGGATCGCGCCGGGCTCGTTCTGCCCCGGGCGCTCCCGCTCGACCAGCTTCTTCAGCACCTCCCGCTCGGCGACGAGCTTCAGCGGCGCGAGCAGGACCAGTGCGATCGCCAGCCGCCACTTCCGCCACAGCAGCGCGGCCACCGCGACGACGAGCGGGGTGACCAGGACACCGAGCAGCTGCAGCGCCCACATCGGCCGCTCCAGCCAGCCGGGCAGCTCGTTGACCAGCCGGAAGACGGCCCGCTCCGCTCCGGAGACGACGCCGTCCAGGGCCCCCAGCGACGCGGCGATGGTGAGGCCGAGCCCGACCAGCGCCGTCCACAGCGCACCGACCGGGCGGCGCACTCGCGGCGCCCGCCCGGCGGGTCGGTCAGTCGTCACGATCCTTCACCACGATGGACAGCAGCCAGCTGACGAGCGACACCACGATCGCACCCCAGAAGGCGGCCCAGAAGCCGTCCACCTCGAACGGCACCCCGAGCCCGTCGCTGATGGCCCCGATCAGCCAGAACAGCAGCGCGTTGACCACCAGCACGAACAGACCGAGCGTGAGGATGATCAGCGGCAGCGAGAGCAGCAGGGCGATCGGCTTGATGATGGCGTTGACCACACCGAAGAGCGCGCCGACCGCCAGCAGGGTGAGGATCTCGCCGCCCGTCGTCGCGGCGGTGACCTCGATCCCGCCGACGAGCAGGGTGGCGATCCACACGGCGACGGCGTTGAGCACGATCCGGATGAGGAATCCCACCCGGACAGCATGGCGGATCCGCTCGACCCGGTGATCGCCGGGTCGACCGGACCGGGACAGTCTGCTGTGGACGGAGCCGTTGGTACCGGCGATGCTGGTCGCCGTCCGGCAGCTGCCCGAGATCGCCCGGACCGCGCGCGAGGGCGGCGGGGTGCCGTGGGCGGCTTCTACCGCCTGCACTAACCCTTCTCGGCACCGCTGGTCAGCCCCTCGACCAGCTTGCGCTCGGCGAAGAAGAACAGCACCACGATCGGGACGGTCAGCACCACGGAGCCGGCCATCAGGATCGTGCTCGGCACCTCGATGCTGCCGGACAGCCGGCTCAGGCCCAGGCTGACCGTCCACCTCGACGGCTGCTCGAGCAGGAACAGCAGCGCGAAGAGGAACTCGTTCCACGCGATCATGAAGACGAACAGGCCGGTCGCCGCCACCGACGGCACCGCGAGCGGCAGGCTGATCCGCCGCAGCACGCCGAAGTGGGTCAGCCCGTCCACCAGCCCGGCCTCCTCCAGGCTCTCCGGGATGGTCTCGAAGTAGTTGCGCAGCATGTAGATCGCCACCGGCACCGTCTGCGCCACGTAGACCAGGGCGAGGCCGAGCAGGCTTCCGCGCAGCCCGAGGCGGGTGAACAGCACGAACAGCGGGATCGCCAGCACCATCGGCGGGAACAGGTAGACGACCAGGAACAGCCCGCCGATCAGCCTGCGGCCGCGGAAGCGCAGCCGGCTCACCGCGTACGCCCCCGGGATCGCCGCGAGCAGCGTCACCGCCATGGTGACCACCGCGACGAAGCCGCTGTTGCGCAGGAAGGCCAGGAAACCCTGGCCGCCGTCGTCGGTGGAGCGCAGCACCGCCCGGTACGAGTCGGTGGTGACCTCGGAGAAGGACACCCAGATCTTGCCCGGGTCGAGCACGACCTCGGCGATCGGCCGCAGCGACAGCACGATCATGTACCAGAACGGCAGCACGGTGATCAGGACGAGGAAGACGATGGTGAGCACCCGCAGGGTGCCCCAGACCTTCTCCTCCCGGGTCGTCGCCCGCCGGCGCCGCCGCGGCGCGGGGGTGCCGGCGACCGGCGCGGCGGGACGGACGGCGGTCTCCGCCGTCTCCGCGCTCACCGGGCGTTCGCCTTCTCGGCCCTGGCCGTGCTGCGCAGGTACAGCACGATCAGCCCGACCAGCACGACCGCGAGCACGACCGCCTGCGCGGCGGCCAGCCCGACGTCCTTGCGCGCGGTGAGGAACTCGTACACCCGGACGCTGATCACCTCGGTCCCGGCACCACCGCCGGTCAGCAGGTAGACGTCGTCGAACTTGTTGAAGGTGAAGATGAAGCGCAGCACCGCCAGCACCGCGATCACCGGCATCAGCTGCGGCAGGGTGACGAAGCGGAACCGCTGCCAGACGGTCGCCCCGTCCATCCGGGCCGCCTCGTCCAGGTCACCCGGGATCGCCTGGATCCGGGCCACCAGGAAGAGGAAGGCGAACGGGAAGTAGCGCCACGCCTCGAAGACGATCACCGTCAGCAGCGCGGTGGGCACCGGGATGCCGAGCAGCGAGCCCGTCTCGGTGGACAGGAAGGCGATCGGCTCGTCCCAGCCGAGGAACCTCGTCCCCCAGGCGTTGACGATGCCGAACTGCGGGTTCAGCGCGACGGTCCAGACGAAGGTCGCCGCCACCACCGGCGTGATGTACGGCAGCAGCATCGCGGCCCGGACCACACCCCGCCCGCGGAACGGCCGGCGCAGCGCCAGCGCCGCCACCAGCCCGAGCGCGATCGAGCCGACGGTCGCGCCGACCGTGTAGACCAGCGTGGTCCACAGCGAGTCCCAGAAGCCGGGCGAGCTGAAGACCCGCTCGAGGTTGTCGATCGTGTAGTTGCCGAACAGGCCGGCGCGGCGGATGTTGAGCAGCCGCACCCGCTGGAAGGCGAGCGAGACCGCCCACAGGATCGGCAGGATCACCACCACCAGGACGATGATCACGGTCGGGGCCAGCAACAGCCGGCCGGTCCGGGCCTCCTGCTGCCGCAGGGATCGCGGGGAGCGGGAGAAGCGCGGCGAGCGCGTGGTGGCTGCCATGGTCAGCTCAGTTGAGGCCCTTTTGGATCTCCTCCACCGCCTTCTGCGCGTTCTGTGCCGCCTGCGACGCGTCGCCCTTGCCGGCGATCAGCTCGCTGAGCGACTTGGCCACCGGCTGCGACCCCTGCAGCGCGCCGACCAGGTCGCCCTGGCCCTGGGTCAGGCCCCACCGGCTGAAGTTCTCCGGCGACTCCTGGACCGCCGTGAGCACCTCCGGCCCGTAGAACTGGGACAGCGGGGCCTTGGTGTCCACCCCGGCCTTGAGCCCCTCCCACGCCTTCAGGTACGACGTGTCGCCCGGCTTCGGGCCCTGCCGCACCGGCACCTTGCCCTCCGGGGCGATCGCCAGCCAGTCGACGTACCGCTCGGACATCATGTACTTGAGGAACTCGACGGTCGCGTCCTTCGGCGCCGCGGTGGTGGTCGCCCAGGACACCACCTCGCCGTAGAGCGCGGGGTCCTGCCGGTCCGGGCCCTTGATCGCGGAGACCACGCCGCTGTTCTCCGCCAGCCAGCCGGAGTCCGCGCGGCACTGCGCGCAGGTCGGCAGGGCGTCCTTGCGCAGCCCGGCCAGCTCGTCGAGCAGGAACGACGACCAGATCACCATCGCCGCCTTGCCGGCGAAGTAGGTCGCCCGGGTGGAGTCGACGTCCTGGTTGCCGCGGACCGAGTAGTCCCGGGCCAGCTTGCCGTACAGGTCGAACGCCCGGACGCACTGCGGCGAGTCGAGGGTGACCTTCTTGTCGGTGCCGACCAGCTCGCAGCCGTTGGCCAGCGCCATGTACTCGAAGCTCTGCTGGGTGAAGGAGTCGCCCGGGGTGGTGGCCAGCGTGATGCCGGCGACGCCGTCCTTGTTCAGGGTCTGGGCGGCCCGCTCGATCGTCTCGAACGTCGCCGGCGCCGGCAGGCCGGCGGCGGCGAAGAGGTCCTTGCGGTAGACCAGCAGCTGCGCCCAGCCGTCGCTGGGCACCGCCAGCTGCCTGTCGCCGTCCTTGGTCAGCTCCAGGCTGCGCGGGGCGAAGGTGTCGCGGCCCAGCTCGTCCACCACCTGGCCGGCGATCTCCGAGTTGAGCAGGTCGTTGCCGGACAGCGTCCGGACCTGCGACAGCGGCAGCGCGGCGATGACGTCGGGGAGGTCGTCCGCGGCGGCCGAGGAGGTGATGAGCTGGTCGAACTGGTCCTCGGCGACGGCGACGACCTCGACCTGGATCCCGCTCTTGGCCGAGAAGTCGGCGGCGATCTTCTTCTGCGTGGCGACCCGGTCGGCGACGTCCTCGATGGTCCAGACCTTGAGCGACTTCGCGCCCTCGTCGCCGCCGCCGCCCTCGTCACCGCCGCCCCCGCACCCGGCCCCGACGAGCGCCAGGATGGCGATGAGCGTGCACATTCGTGTCGTACGGCGCATCTGTCGCCTCGCTTCTGCCGTGTCCGGTGTGGATCGGTCGAGCAGTGGACACATCAGACGTCACTCGGGCGAGGCAGGCAAGTAACGATCGGGTACCGCGGACGCCGGCCGTAGGATCGGCACGGTGGGTGGACCGCTGGCGATCGAGCCGTTCGTCATCCGGGTCGAGGAGCCGGTCCTGGCCGATCTCAGCGCCCGCATCCGACGGCACCCGCTGGCCCGATCCGGCGCCGGGCCCGGCCTGGGGGCAGGGCACCGACCTCGACTACCTGCGCGCCCTGCTGGCGTACTGGGCCGACGGGTTCGACTGGCGCGAGCAGGAGCGCGGACTCAACCGGTTCGCGCACTTCAGCACCGAGCTGGACGGCACCCGCATCCACTTCGTGCACGAGCGCGCCCGGCACGGCCGCGGCATTCCGCTCGTCCTCTCGCACGGCTGGCCGAGCTGCTTCGTCGAGCTGCTGCCGCTCGTGCCGCTGCTGACCGACCCGGCGGCACACGGCATCGACGGCCCGGCGTTCGACGTCGTGATCCCGTCGCTGCCGGGCTACGGCTTCTCCGCACGGCCCGCCCGGACGGGCGTGACCACCCGCTACACCGCCGGCCTGTGGCACCGTCTCATGCGCGGCCTGGGATACGAGCGCTACGGGACGCAGGGCGGGGACTTCGGGGCCGGCATCGCGACCTTCATGGCGCTCGACGAGCCGGACCGGCTGATCGGTGTCCACCTGAGCACCCTGGAGAACTCGCCGTACCGGGGTCCGGGCTCACGACCCCTGTCCCACGCCGAGCGCGCCTTCCTGGAGGTCGCCGGGCGCTGGGACGAGTCCGAGAGCGGCTACAAGGCGATCCAGGCCACCAAGCCGCAGACGGTCGCGTACGGGCTCACCGACTCGCCGGCCGGGCTGGCCGCGTGGGTGCTGGAGAAGTGGCGGTCGTGGTCGGACTCCGGCGGGCGCCTGGACGAGCGGTTCTCCCGGGACCTGCTGCTCACCGTCGTCACGATCTACTGGGCGACGAGGACGATCGGGCCGTCGATGCGGGACTACGCCGACAACCGGTCGAGCGGGTACACGCTCGGTCGCGGAGACTTCGTCGACGTGCCGACGGGCGTCGCCGTCTTCGCCCGTCAGTTCGTTCCGGACGGCTCACCGCCGCGCGAGTGGGCCGCGCGGATGTACGACGTGCGCCGCTGGACACCGATGCCTGCCGGCGGGCACTTCGCCGCGCGCGAGGAGCCGGACCTGCTCGCCCGCGACATCGCCGCGTTCTTCGCCGGACTCTGACCGGCCGCGAGGCGTCAGCGTCCCCTTGCTCGCCGCCGCCATCTCGCAGGGTGCGGTGAGCGACGACCTGCCGCTGCCGCGCTGCGCCACCTGCGGCGGGTGGAGATCGCCACGGTCGACACCGCGCCGGCGCGCCGGGCCTGCGTTGCCGGATCACCGTGCCCTGAGCCCCTGGCCCGGCCCGCGCGGTCGGGAGAGCAGTGCGCGCACGGCGAGGCCGGCGGCCAGGACCGCGGCGCCGGCGAGGATGCTGGACAGCGGGAGCGTCGCGGCCAGCACCAGACAGCCGACCAGGCCGAGGGCGGCCAGCGGGCGGGTGGACCGGGGGCGGCTGCCCGCGCCGAGCGTCCACGCGCTGGCGTTCGCGATCGCGTAGTAGACGAGGACGCCGAGGCTGGAGAAGCCGATGGCGTCGCGCAGGTCGACCGTCGCCGCGGCCAGCGCGACCAGCGCACCCAGCACGAGCTCCGCGCGGTGCGGCACCGAGTGGCGCGGGTGGATCGCCGCGAGCACGTGCGGCAGCTCCCGGTCCCGCGCCATCGCCAGGGTGGTCCGGCCGACGCCGGCGAGCAGGCTCAGCAGCACCCCGCCGGCGGCGGCGACCGCGCCGAGCCGGACCAGCGGTGCCAGCCCGGCCAGCGACCCGGCCCGGACCGCGTCCTGCAGCGGCGCCACGCTGAGGGCGAGCCGGTCCGCGCCGAGCACGAGCAGCACGCTCGCGCCGACCACCGCGTACACCGCGATGACGATGCCGAGCGCGGTCCGGATCGCCCGCGGGATGACCCGGGCCGGGTCGCGGACCTCCTCCCCCAGCGTCGCGATCCGCGCGTACCCGGCGAAGGCGAAGAAGAGCAGCCCGCCGGCCTGCAGGACCCCGTACGGGCCGGTGCCGGCGATCGGGACCAGCCGGCCGCCGTCGGTGGCTCCGCCGCCGAGGCACCCGACGACGACCACGGCGAGCGTCAGCAGGGTCACCACCACGAACACCCGGGTGAGGCCCGCGGTCTTCGCGATCCCGAAGTAGTCGACCGCGGTGAGCGCGACCGCCGCGAGGACCGCGACCGGGCGCGGATGGTCCGGCCAGGCGTACGCCCCGACGGTGAGCGCCATCGCCGCGCAGCTGGCGGTCTTGCCGGCCACGAACGCCCACCCGGCCAGGAAGCCCCAGGTCGGACCGAGCTGACGCCGGCCGTAGACGTACGACCCGCCCGCCTCCGGATGGACCGCGGCCAGCCGGGCGCTCGACATCGCGTTGCAGTACGCCACCAGGGCGGCGACCCCCAGCCCGAGCAACAGCCCGGTCCCGGCGGCCGCGGCGGCCGGTGCGAACGAGACGAAGACCCCCGCACCGAGCATCGAGCCGAGCCCGAGCACGACCGCGTCGCCGAGCCCGAGGCGGCGGCGCAGGCGTTCGGTCACGGTCCGGACCCGGACGGCAGGGCGGCGCTGCGCAGCCGGATTCCGCTGAAGCCGAGCGTGCTGGAGGTCACCGCGCCCCAGCAGACCCGCCGCACCCGCCACCCACCTCCCTGCCCGCAGCAATACACTGGCCCGCCGACTCGCGCACCAGGAGGATGAGACCGCCAGGTCGGGACGCGCGGGAGGAGCCGGCTGTCGTGGTCGAGCACGTGGTGTCCGTCCTGCCCGAGTTCGTCGTCGCCTGTCTCGCGCTCGCGGTGCTGCCCGGCCCGGCCACGGCGCTGTTCCTGCAGCGGTCCCTTCGGGACGGTCGGGCGGCCGGCCTGGCCGCGGTGACCGGCAACGAGATCGGCGTGTTCGGCTGGGCCGCGGCCAGCGCCGCTGGGCTCACCGCACTCGTCGCCGCCAACCGGCTGCTGTTCGACCTCATGCACCTGGTCGGCGCGGCGGTGCTCATCCTGCTCGGGGTCTCGGCCTGGCGAAGCGCGCGACACCCGACGTCTGCGCCGTTCGGAGCCGCCGTGACCTCCCGGCTTCCCGGCGGTCGCTCGGCCGGTGGTGCGTTCCGCGCCTCCCTGGTCACCGTCGCGGCGAACCCGAAGGCCGCCGTATTCGCGTTCTCCTTCTTCCCGCAGTTCCTGCCGGCCGAGGGGCCGGTGCTGCCGGCCGCCCTGCTGCTCGCCGCCGTCCAGGTGCTGATCGACGGCGCGTGGTGCGTGGCGGTCGTGCTCCTGGCGTCCCGGGCGCGGGAATGGTTGTCGCGGGCGGCCATCCGGCGCCGTCTCGAGCGGGCGCTCGGAGCGATCCTGGTTGGCCTCGGCGTGCAACTCGCCATCGAAACCCGCTAGCGCGCTGGAGTAGTCGTGAGCCGAACGCAGTTCTACACCGCGACCAGCCTCGACGGGTTCATCGCGACCGCCGACGACTCCCTCGACTGGCTGATGACCCGGCAGCGGGACATGGCGGGCCCGATGAACTACGCCGAGTTCATCGCCGGCGTCGGCGCGCTGGCGATGGGATCCACGACCTACCAGTGGATCCTCGCCCACGAGCTCAAGGGCGAGGACCCGGCCGGCGGGCAGTGGCCCTACCGACAGCCGTGCTGGGTCTTCACCCACCGCGACCTGCCCGCCGTCCCCGGGGCGGACATCCGGTTCGTCCGCGACGACGTGGTGCCGGTGCACTCGGCGATGGTCGACGCCGCCGCCGGCCGGAACGTCTGGATCGTCGGTGGCGGTGACCTCGCCGGACAGTTCGCCGACAACGGCCTGCTCGACGACGTGCTCGTGATGATCGCCCCGGTCACCCTCGGCGCCGGCGCGCCGCTGCTGCCGCGGCGCGTCGAGCTCATCCTGCAGGATCTGGCCCGGAACGGAGACTTCGCCTGCGCCACCTTCACGGTCGCGCGCGCCGACGGATGACCCGGCAGCGCTCGAAGGCCACGCTGCCCGGCTGGCTCATCCCCTTCGGATGATGACCGTCGAACCCGGCCGATCCTACGTTCGGCGCATCGCGCGGTAGCTGCGCCAGCGAGACGACCGAAGTGGGAGAGCGTCATGAGTCCTGACCGGCATGCGCGCACGATGTTGCCGATCCCTGACCGCCCGGCGCCGGGCCTGACGACCTACGACGCGAAGGACCCGGACACCGCGTTCCCGCCGATCGAGCCGTTGCTCCCGCCGGAGGGCGCGCCGAACGTGCTGATCGTCCTGCTCGACGACGTGGGCTTCGGCGCGTCGAGCACGTTCGGCGGGCCGTGCCGCACGCCGACGGCGGACCGGCTGGCGGCGGGCGGGCTGCGGTACAACCGGTTCCACACCACCGCGCTGTGCGCGCCGACCCGCGCAGGCGCTGCTCACCGGCCGCAACCACCACTCGGTCGGGATGGGCAGCATCACCGAGACCGCGACGTCGGCCCCGGGCAACAGCTCGCTGCGGCCGAACACGAAGGCGCCGCTGGCGATGACGCTGAAGCTGAACGGGTACTCGACGGCGCAGTTCGGCAAGTGCCACGAGGTGCCGGTGTGGCAGTCGTCGCCGATGGGTCCGTTCGACGCGTGGCCGTCGGGCGGCGGCGGGTTCGAGACGTTCTACGGCTTCATCGGCGGGGAGAACAACCAGTGGGACCCGGCGCTGTACGACGGCACGACGCCGGTCGAGCCGCCGGCGACCCCGGAGGAGGGCTACCACCTCACCGAGGACCTGGCCGATCGGGCGGTCAGCTGGGTGCGTCAGCAGAAGGCGCTGATGCCCGACAAGCCGTTCTTCGTGTACTTCGCGCCGGGCGCGACGCACGCCCCGCACCACGTCCCGAAGGAGTGGGCCGACAGGTACGCCGGTCAGTTCGACGACGGGTGGGACGTGCAGCGCGAGCGCACGTTCGCCCGGCAGAAGGAGCTGGGGGTCATCCCGGCCGACGCCGAGCTCACCGCGCGGCACGCCGAGATCCCGGCCTGGGACGACATGCCCGACGAGCTCAAGCCGGTGCTGGCGCGCCAGATGGAGGTCTACGCCGGGTTCCTCGAGCACACCGACCACCACGTCGGCCGGCTGATCGACGCCATCGACGACCTCGGGGTCCTCGACGACACGATCGTCTACTACATCATCGGCGACAACGGCGCGTCCGCCGAGGGCACCATGAACGGCGCCTTCAACGAGATGGCCAACTTCAACGGGATGGCCGCGCTCGAGACCCCCGAGTTCATGCTCAGCAAGATGGACGAGTTCGGCTCGCCCGAGCTCGTACAACCACTACTCGGTCGGGCTGGGCGTGGGCGATGGACACCCCGTTCCAGTGGACCAAGCAGGTCGCCTCGCACTGGGGCGGCACCCGCAACGGCACCATCGTGCACTGGCCGAACGGGATCGAGGAGCGCGGCGGGCTGCGCTCGCAGTTCACCCACGTGATCGACGTCGCGCCGACGATCCTCGAGGCGGCCGGGCTGCCCGAGCCGACGATGGTCAACGGTGTGCAGCAGTCGCCCATGGAGGGCACCAGCATGCTGTACACCTTCAACGACGCCGGACGCGCCGGAGCGCCACGACCTGCAGTACTTCGAGATGTTCGGCAACCGCGGCATCTACCACAGGGGCTGGAGCGCGGTCACCAAGCACCGCACGCCGTGGGTCATGGTCGGCGGCGACGCTGCCGGCGTTCGACGACGACGTCTGGGAGCTCTACGACGGCAACAGCGACTACAGCCAGGCGCACGACCTCGCCGCCGAGCAGCCCGAGATGCTCGCCAAGCTGCAACGGCTCTGGCTCATCGAGGCCACGAAGTACAACGTGCTGCCGATGGACGACCGCACCGCCGAGCGGCTCGAGCCGGCGATGGCCGGGCGACCGACCCTCATCCGCGGGAACTCGCAGCTGTTCTTCCCCGGCATGGGACGCCTGTCGGAGAACAGCGTGGTCAGCATCAAGAACAAGTCGTTCTCCGTCACCGCCGAGGTCGACGTCCCGGACGGCGGCGCCGAGGGCGTGATCATCGCCCAGGGCGGCCGGTTCGGCGGCTGGGCCGTCTACGCCAAGGACGGCAAGGCCAAGTTCGTCTACAACGTGCTCGGCATCCAGGAGTTCGCGACCGAGGCCGACGCGCCGATCCCGGCCGGCACCCACCAGGTGCGCATGGAGTTCGCCTACGACGGCGGCGGCCTGGCCAAGGGCGGCGACGTCACCCTCTACTACGACGGCACCGCGGTCGGCACCGGCCGCGTCGAAGCCACCCAGCCGATGATCTTCTCCGCCGACGAGACGACCGACATCGGCTACGAGTCCGGCACGACCGTCACCCCCGACTACACCGCGCCACGGCAGCCGGTTCACCGGCAAGATCAACTGGGTGCAGATCGACCTCGGCGACGACGACCACGACCACTTCATCGACCCCGAGGAACGCCTCCGCATCGCCATGGCCAGGCAGTAGCGGCACGAGCCAGCACCGGGCGGGGCGGACGACCCGACCTGTGGCAGGCGGCCCGTGAGACGCTGGTGCCGCTCGGGGTTTCGGAGTTCCTCGCGTCTGAAGGGTTCGCCCGATGTGGTTGGCAGTCCGCTATCGGCGCCTCCAGGCGCTGATGCTGCTGGCCCTCTCCGCGCTGATCACGGCGTGCACCGTCCTGGCTCCCCTCTACGACCGCGCGATGCAGCAGGCGCTGACCCGCCTCACGGTGGACGCCGCATCCAGCAGCGCCACGGCCATCCAGGTCGCGGCGATGTCCCGGTTCAACTCCGGAGTCGACATCCCGAGCTACCTGCCCGCGTCACACGACGAGCTGGCGAGCCTGCTGCCGGAATCGGCCCGCCCGTGGTTCATGCCGCGGATCGACGCTTCGTCCCTCACGG
>CAWATS010000015.1:0-30425 GCA_963785005.1 uncultured Actinomycetota bacterium | reverse complement strand
GCGCGGCCGCGGCACGGCTGACGCGCGGCCGCCCGGCCCGGTGACGGAAGCCCCGGACCCGACGCCGCAGCGCCGGGTCCGGGGCCTCCGCCGTACCCGTGGGTCAGGCCGGCGGCACCACCGTGTAGGCGGTGACCGACTGCACCACCGGGGCGTTCGTCGCGCTGCCGGACAGGTACGAGCTGAACCCGACCGATCCGGGGTTGGCCAGGGCCGCGCTCGAGTCGGTCTGGGACAGCTGCCAGCCGGCCGGCTCCGTCCCGCCGTCCGCCCAGACCTTGCCGGTCAGCGTGGTCGGGCTCGCGCCGGTCGCCGCCACCCGGACCCGCAGCCGCTGTCCCGGCGTGTAGGTCAGCCCCGGCACGGTGACCTCCCCGCCGACGGCGACCTCCGTGCTCGACCCGTCCAGCTTGGTGGCGGCGAGCGTGACCGCGCCGGTGTTGGTGACCCGCACCCGCACCCGGTACTGCGCGGTGCCGGAGGTGCGCCGGGTGACGACGTAGAGGTACGCGCCGTTGCCGGTGGGCACCTTGTCCAGCGCGACGGTGGTCCGGACGTCCACGTCCCGGACGGACACCCCGCCGAGGTACACGGTCCCGGTTCCCTGCCCGGCCGTCGCCATCCGGATCGTCCCGGTCCCCGGCGTCACCGCGAAGTTGGCCGCGTTGCTGCTGACCGTCCAGGCGCCGCCGGTGTCCGCGGTGCCCCAGCCGTTCGACGCGGTCCGGTTGAAGGTGTCGTTCGCGTACGTGGTCGGGGCCGGCGTCGAGCTCACCGTCACGCTCTGCGACGTGGTGCCGGTGGTGCTCTCGTTGTCGGTCACCGTCAGGGTGATCGAGTAGGTCCCCGCCGCCGCGTACGTCCGGGACGCGGTGGCCCCGCTCGCCGTGGCGCCGTCACCGAAGGTCCACGCGTAGCCGGTGATCGCGCCGCCGTCCGGGTCGGAGGACGCCGACCCGTTCACCGAGCAGGTGAGCTCGGTGCAGGAGACGGTGAACGACGCCGTCGGCGGCGTGTTCGTGGGGGGCGTGCCGCCGAAGTGGGCCTGCACCCGCGCCCCGGCGAGCGCCGTCGGGTAGACGGCCACGTTCGCGATCGAGCCGTTCAGGTGCCCGGCCGGCGACGGGTTGCCCGGGGCGGTGGGCGCGCTCGGCCAGGTGCTGAGGCTGTCGCCGCCGACCCGCCAGACCCCGGAGACCGCCGAGGTGCTGGTCGCGGCCGGGTTGGACGCCACGGCCGCTCCGTCGACGTACAGGGTCATGCCGGCGGCCGGCGAGACGGTGCCCACGACGTGGTGCCACTGGTTGTCGTTGTACGGCGTGGTGCTGTTGATCGCCGTGTTGGTGCCGCCGTAGGTGCCGAAGAAGACCCGTCCCAGCGCGTCCATGTAGAGCGTCCGGTCGGTGTTGACGCTGTTGGCCCCGGTGTAGGTGCCGTAGCCGACGATCTGGCCGCCGTTGGTGGCGGCGGTCCGCACCCACGCCTCGACGCTGTACGTGCCGTAGCGCTCGCCGTTGCCGACCGAGGCGGTCCTGCTGTTCTGGGTGCCGTCGAAGGTGCTGGCCGCGCCGCCGGTCGCCGCCGGGCCGGCCGCGCCGTGGGTGACCGCGGCGCCGTACGTCAGGTCGTTGCGGCCGGCCCAGTCGTACGCCCGGGTGCCGGCGGTCTCCGCCAGCGGCCAGTGGTGCACCGCCCCGTCGGAGCGGACGAGCTGGGCGTAGCTGCTCAGCGAGCCGTTGCCGATCGTCACCGCGGCCGAGGTGCCGCTGTTGCGCACCCGCCCGAGCGGGTCGGTGGCGGTGACCCGGTAGGTGTGGCTCGTCCCGGCCGGCTGGGTGTCCAGGTAGCCGAGCATCGGCCGGTACCAGAAGCGGGAGTTCACCGTCGTGGTGTAGATCGGCGTGGTGCCGGCGTCCCGGAACAGCCGGTACGTCAGCGCCTCGTTGTCCTGGTCGTGCGTCGCCTGCCAGGCCACCCGCGCGGTCCCGGCGGTCTGCGACACCGCGGTCGGGGTGAGGCTGGTCGCCGCGGCCGGCGCGATGTTGTTCGGTGCGAGGGCCCGGATCGCGAACCGGGTCAGGCCCTGCTGGTTCGCGCCGTTCACCCGCGGGAACTCGCCGCCGAGCGAGACGTAGCTGGCGTTGCCGGTCACCGACCAGGCGGCCTGCGACTGGCCGGTGAACGTGCCCTCGGCCAGCGTCGGGTACCAGTTGAGCTGGTCGCTGTGCGGCTGCCCGGCGAAGCTGAAGTAGCGCGGGCAGCAGGAGATGACCGGGGTGCGGTTGACGCCGGTGGCGTACGTCGTCTCGGCCTGCGCGTAATGGTGGGTCGAGTCGAAGACCGCCTGCACGTCCTGGGTGTAGTCGGCGATGTCCGAGCAGTCGTGCGCGTGCCCGACGCTGTAGAGCACCTGCCCGATCGGGATCGAGGCGTAGCTGTCGCCGTGGCACGGGTTCATCCAGACGATGTTGCCGCCGGAGTCCGCGGCGAAGCGGCCCTCGAAGTTCCCGCCCGAGGTGTAGTAGAAGGCGGTGCCGTAGATCTGCGTGCTGTCGGCCGACAGGTGGGTGATCCAGGCGGTGTCGCCGCTGTCCCGCACCGGGAAGGCCGGGTTCCAGGCGGCGTTCGCGCCGGTCGTGGTGTCGACCGCGCCGATGCCGATGAACTCGGCGCCGTTGAGGGTGCTGAACTGGCCGCCGACGACGATCCGGGACTGGTCCGGCGCCACGACCACGGCGCGGACCGCGTTGTTGGCCGCGGGGCTCCAGGGCAGCAGGGCACCGTTCGCGGCGTTGAAGGCGGCCAGCCGCAGTCGGGTCGCGCCGCCGACGCTCTGGAAGTCCCCGCCGGCGTAGACCGTCGTGTTGGTCGCGGCGATGGACATGACCGTGGACGGGATCGAGGGCGCGAAGCCGCCGACCAGGGCGCCGGTGGCGGTGCTGAAGGCGGCGATGTGCCCGCGGCTCTGGCCGTCCACCGAGGTGAAGTCGCCGCCGACGTAGACGCGGGAGCCGTCGGGGGAGGAGGTGACGAACAGGCCCTGGCCGTTGAGGGTGTGGTTGAACGACGTGTTCAGCACGCCGGTGGTGATGTCGTAGGCCAGGATGTTCTGCCGCACCACCTCGTTGGTGCCGGCCGGGGAGCCGGACGGCCTGGCCCGGGTGAAGCGGCCGGTGGCGTAGACCGTGTTGCCGACGGTGACCTGCGACCACACGACGCCGTTGATCTGCACCGTCGGGAGCGGGTCCGCGCTCACCGTGGCCGGCACGCCGGGCGCCGGGGCGGTGTCCGCCCCGGCCGGCTTCGCGCCCTGGCCGACCGCGACCGCGGTGGCCGCGACGAGAATGCCGGCGGCCGCCAGCGCGGCGCCGCGGGCAGCGCGGAAGTAGCGATTGGTACGCATGTTCCCCCCAAGCACCCGGACCCCGATGGTCAACCAGGCAGGCCGGACGTTATCGCCGACGATCACCACGTGTGGTCGTTCTCGGAAAAGAACCACCATCTATTCGGATCGCAGTGGACTTCTCACGCAGTGTGATCCGACGTCGGCGCCCGGCCGGCGTATTTCGCCGGTCGGCTGAGAGAAACCGGGTCGGCACCCGATGATTCCTCCGTGCACATCACCTCGACTCGCCCGCGCGGTGTCGCCGCGGCCCTGCTGGCCGGTTGCGTGGCCTGCGCCGCCCTCGCCGGCTGCTCCGCCGACCCCGCGCCCGCGGCGCAGACCCCGCCCGCGACGGCCGGCGGCGCCGGCACTCCCGGCCCGACCAGCGGGCCGGGCGGGTCCGGCACCGCCGCCCCGCGGGTCTCCGCCCCGTCCGCGCCCTTCCAGGACCAGGTCCGCTACGCCGACGGGATCGTGGTGCGGGCCGCCGCGGTCCGGCAGGGTGTCGTCAAGGCGACCGGGCCCGGCCAGCTGACCGGCAAGCCGGTGACGTCGTTCTCGGTGGTCTTCACCAACCGCTCGGCGAAGCCGCTGGACCTGACCCGGGTCGCCGTCGACGTCGAGTACGGGCAGCCACCGCAGGCCGCGCCGGCCGTCTACGACGGCGTCGTCCAGGACTTCTCCGTCAAGGTGCCGCCGGGTGCGACCGCCAGGGCGGCGTACGCGTTCTCCATCCCGGTGGCCGACCTGGGCGCGGTGACGATGCGGGTGCGGTTCGACCCGGAGTACGGCGCGGCCACCTTCGTCGGCCGGGTCTCGCCGCCGAGCTGAGCGCGCCGGCACCGACGCCGAAGGCCGCCGGGAGTCTCCCCGGCGGCCTTCCGCGTCGGGTCGCTCGCTACTGCGGCGGCGTCGCCGCGTAGCTGCGGAAGCTCGCCGTCAGCGGGACCGCGGTGTTGCTCGCCGAGACCGAGACGCCCAGCCCGACGGCACCCGGGACCTGCTGGGCGGCGGTCGAGTCGGTGGCCGTCTTCTGCCAGCCCGCCGGCTCCGCGCCGGCGGCCGCCCAGACCTTCGCCTGCAGCGTGGTCGGCGAGCTGCCGACCGCCTGGAAGCGGACCCGCACCGCGGCGCCCGGTGTCAGCGTGAGACCGCTGATCAGGCTCTCGGTGCCGAGGATCGTGTCGGTCGTGCTGCCCGCGCGCCGGCTCAGCGCGAGCCGCACCGAGCCGTCCGCGCCGACCCGGACCCGGACCCGGTAGTCGGTGTTGGTGGCGCTCTGCCGGGCGACGAGGTAGCCGTACGTCGAGCCCGCCGACGGCAGCACGCTGAGCGCGAGCTCGACGCTCTGGTCGACGTCGCCGGCCGAGACGGAGCCGAGGGTCGCCGACCGGTTGGCACCGGCGGCCGGCGCGGTCATCGTGCCCGCGCCGCCGGAGACGGCGTAGTTCGCCACGGTCGAGGTGACGGTCCACGGCCCGCCGGCGTCCGCCGTACCCCAGCCGTCGGTCACCGTCCGGCCGAAGCCGTCGCTGGCGATCGTGCCCGGCGAGGTGGCGACGACCGGCTTCTGCAGCGTGCCGGTGGCGCCGGCGTTGTCGGTCACCGTGAGCCGGACCTGGTACGTCCCGGCGGCGGCGTAGTCGTGGCTCGCCGTCGCGCCGCTGCCGGTGGTGCCGTCGCCGAACTCCCAGCTGTAGGAGTCGACGGTGCCGTCCGCGTCGGAGCTGGCGGAGCCGTCGAACGAGCAGGTCAGCGTCGCGCAGGACGACGTGAACGCGGCCGTCGGCGCGCCGTTGGCGACCGTGACCGGCTGGGTGCTGCTCGCGGTCTGGCTGGAGCTGTCGGTGATGGTGAGGGTGATCGGGAAGGTGCCGTCCGCCGCGTACGTGTGCGAGGCGGTGGCGCCGGTCGCCGTCCCGCCGTCCCCGAAGGTCCACGCGTACCCGGTGACCGACCCGTTCGGGCTGGACGAGGCCGAGCCGTCCACCGTGCAGGACCGGCCGGTGCAGGTCGGGGTGAAGACCGCCGACGGGGCCGTCGGCGCCCGGCCGGCGTAGTGCCCGGCGACCTGGGCCGGCGTCAGCACGGTCCGGTACGTCGCCGCCTCGTCCAGGGTGCCGGCGAGGTACCCGCTCAACGGGGCCGACGGCCAGCCGGACAGGGTGTCCCCGCCCAGCCGCCAGAAGCCGCCGGTCAGCCACTGGGCCTGGGTGACGGTCGGGTCCGCGGCCACCTCGACGCCGTCGACGTAGAGCCTCAGGCCGGCCGGGCCGAGCGTGCCGACCGCGTGGTGCCAGGCGCCGTCCCGGTAGGTGCCCGGGCTGTTGACCGTCCGGCGCGCGCCCGGGTTGACCCCGAAGAACACCCGGCCGGTGTTGTCCAGGTAGAGCTTGCGGTCGGTGCTGGCGGAGTTGCCGGTCTGCGAGGAGCCCCAGCCGATCAGCTGGCCGCCGCGGACGCTGGTGGTCTTGAACCAGCTCTCCACGCTGAAGCGCTCCGGCGCGTACCGGGTGGTGGCGTTCGCCGCTGAGCCGTTCGTGTTGCCCGAGAAGGCGGTGGCGCCGTTGCTGTCGTCGCCGATGACGCCGGCGCCGCCGGCGGTCACGCCGGCCTGCCGGGTGAGGTCGTCGGCGGCGACGGTGTCGAGCAGCGCGCCGGTCAGCTCGCCGAGCCGCCAGTAGCTGGCCGGGGCGTCGGCGGTGACCAGCCGGGCGTACCGGCTCAGCGCCGGGGTCGCCGTGCCGGTCACCGCGTTGGACCACTCGGTGCCGATCATGTTCCCGTCCGGGTCGGTGACCCGGAACTTGTAGGTCACCGACTGGCCCGCGGGCAGCGTGCGGTCGACCAGCGTCTGGTTGCGGACGTTCCACCACGCCGAGGTGAGCGTCATCGTCGCCACCGGAGTCGCGGTGTTGTCGCTGCGGATCAGGTCGTAGCGCAGCGTCCCGCTGTCCCGGTCGGAGGTGGTGATGCCGGTGACCCGCACCGTGCCGTCCGGCTGGACGGTCGCGGTCGGCGTGTTGAACGGCTTCGGGGCGCTGGTCTTCGGCCCGACCGGTGGCACCGCGAAGCGGACCAGCGACTGCTGCGCGTCCGCCGTTGACGTTGAGGAACTCGCCGCCGACCACGAGGTAGGTGCCGTTGTTGTCGAGCGCCCACGGTCCGTTCTTCCAGGCGCTCGTGCTCGGCCCGCCGTCCAGGTCGGGCAGGAAGTGCACCGTCGAGGGGATGGCCGCGCCGTTGGGCACGAAGGTGTTGCCGTTGCCCTGGTAGGTCCCGCCCACCGCGAGCGTCTCGGCCATGATCCGCTGGAAGTTCGTCGGGCTCGGCTGCGGGAACAGGTTGGTGTACTGGCAGTCGTGCGCGTGCGAGGCGCTGTACAGCAGCCCGTTCATGATCGTCAGGCTCTGGGTGTCGCCGTAGCAGTTGGCGACCCAGACGCGGTTGCCGGTGGCGAGGTCGAGCGCCAGCCGGCCCTCGAACCGGGCCGAGCCGGCCGAGCCGTTGAAGTTGTAGCCGGCGAGGTAGGCGGTGGTGCCGTCGTTGACGATGTCGGTGACCACCGAGGACGTCGAGATGTCCCGGGCCGACCAGGGCGCGTTGGCGCCGGTGGCCGCGTCGAGCGCCATCGCACCGTGCACGGCCAGGCCGTTCACGGTGTCGAAGTTGCCGCCGATGATCACCCGGTTCAGGCCCGGCGCGACGCTCATCGACCAGAGCGACTTGTCCGCGGTCGGCGCCCACGGCAGGACCGCGCCGTTGACGTCGAACGCGGCCATCCGGGTCCGGGAGACGCGGTGGTGTTGACCGTGGTGAAGCTGCCGCCGACGTAGACGGTGTCCGAGGTCACCGCCAGCCCGCGCACCCGACCGTTCAGGATCGGCTTGAAGGTCTCCAGCAGCGCGCCGGTCGCGGTGTCGAAGGCGGCGATCCGCTGCCGGCTCTTGCCGTTGACGGTCCCGAAGTCGCCGGCGGCGTAGATCCGCGACCCGTCCGGCGAGGCCTCGATCCGGAAGACCGCATCGCAGCGGTACGTGTTGGCCGCCACCGTCACGCAGAACTTGTCGGGCGCCGTCGTGCTCGTGTACGTCGAGGAGGTGATGACCGGCGCGAACGGCAGCAGCGCGCCGGTGGTCAGGTCGAAGGCGAGGATGTTGCCCCGCGCGACCTCGGCCGGGTCGCCGGGGGCGGTGCCGGCGGGTCGCGCCTTGCTGAACCGGCCGCCCGCGTAGACGGTGTTGCCGACGATCCGCACGGCCCAGACGATGCCGTCGGTCTGCACGGTCGGCAGCGCGACCGCGGTCGGCACGGTCGCCGTGGGGTCGAGCGGTGTCTGCGCCTGCGCGGCCGGGGCCCACGGCGCGAGCAGGCTCAGCGGCCAGCACAGGGCCACCGCCAGCGCCACCGCTGCCCGCCGCCGCGACGGCATCGCACGCGCGGTCGGCGCATCGCGAAGCCCCCGCCTCGCACCCCCCATTTGGGCTCCCCCTCGGTCCACGGAGGCACGCAGACGCCCCTCCCCCGCACGAACGGTAGTGCCGAGTCGAGCGGGCGGTCGGTGATACTACGGAAGTCGCATGGATCCATCACTTTCCGTGAAGAGCGACCAGGTCCGCGTGCCGCAGCTGCCGCCGCGAGCTCACCGCCAGCCGGCGCAGGAGCAGCGCTCCGACCAGCCCGCCGACCGACAGCAGCCAGGGCACCGCGGCCACCGCGCCCGGGTCGACGGCGAGCACGACCGCGGTCAGCCCGACCCCGATGACGGAGTCCACCACCCGCACCAGGAAGACCTCGCGGGACAGCTGGCGGGCGATCGTCTCGCTCACGTACGGCAGGATCACCGCCCACGTCGGGATGTAGACGATCCAGCCGAGGAACGCGACCCTCGAGATCTCGAACTCGCCGCCGGTCACCAGCTCGGTGAGCGGGTCGAAGAAGACCAGGCCGAGAAGTCCGATGGCCAGGGTCGCGCCGCCGAGCAGCCAGACCGACCGGGTGACCTGCTCCCTCGACCGCCGCCGGTCGGCCCGCCGGCGACCGGTGGCGCGCTCCGCCCGGGCGAACGTCGGCAGCAGGAACGACCCGGCGCCGTTGATCAACATCTGGGCCGGGGCGACCAGCAGCCGGGCCGCCTCGAGGCCGCCGACCGCGGCGGCCGAGACCAGGTTCAGCACCAGCAACCGGGCCGCCAGCAGGGTCAGCGGCCGCAGCCCGGCGTGGGCCGAGCGCCACGCGGCGAAGGCCGAGAGCCGGCGAAGCCCCGCGGTGCCCGGCCGCAGCCCCGTCCACTCGGCCGCGCGGCAGCTGCACCAGCGCCAGCAGGACGGCCGCGACCGCGCCGGCCGCCATGGCGGCGAGGAACAGCCCGGGCGTGGCCTCGGCGCCGCGCAGCAGAGCCGCGCCGAGGACGAGGATGGTGACCAGCAGGTACGTGCAGTCGTTGCCGACCAGCCGCCAGAACTCCAGCCGGGCCATCAGCAGCCGCCGACCGCTCTCCTCCAGCAGCCAGGCGGCGAGCAGGACGCCGAACGCCAGTGCCCCGGACGGCGCCAGCCCGAGCAGCAGCCCGGCGACGGCCCCGACGGTGAACCCGAGGCCGACCGACAGCAGCAGGCAGGTCGCGAGCGCCGCCCTCAGCTCGCCGTCGCGGCGGTCCAGGACGGTGAGCGAGTCACCCACCCATCCGGTCTGCACCGCCGTCGCGGCGACCACGACCGCCAGGCAGAGCACGTACCGCCCGTACCCGGCCTCGCCGAGCGACTGCGCCGCCAGCACCTGCAGCCCGAAGCTGCCGCCGGCGGTCACCACCTGGGCGACCACCGCACCGCCGACGCCGCCGACGGCCAGGCGCACCAGCCGCCGCACCCGCGGGCCCCCCCGACCCCCGTCCATCCGGCCCCGCCCGCCTAGGGTCGGCGGACCGCCGCGGGCACCCGCATCTCACCGCGGTAGACCGTGCGGCCGGGCAACCCGAAGGAGAACACGTAGCCGACGATGGGCGCCGAGTAGAGCGACATCTGCTGGGCGAGCCGGCGCAGCGCGCGCACGGCCGCGCCCCGCTGGACGACCACGAGCACCCCGTCGGCGTGCTGGGCCAGCGCCGCGGTCTCCGGCGAGTTGGGCAGCGGCGCGGAGTCGACCACGATCAGGTCGTACTTGCTGCGCATCTCCTGCACGGCCTGCGACATGGCCGAGGACCGGAACAGGCTGGGCGCGCTGTCGGTCGGGTCGCCGGCCGGCACGATCCACAGCGAGACGTCCTCGGTCAGCGCGGCGGAGTAGGTGCACTCGTCCAGCGTCGCGCGGCGCGCCGCCAGGGCGGTGAGCCCGCGGGACTCGTGGGCCAGGCCGACCATCGCGGACAGCCGCTTGGACCGGCCGTCGGCGTCGATCAGCAGCGCCCGCACGCCGTCGCGCGCCGCCGCCGCGGCGACATGGGCCGCCGCCGTGGTCCGGCCGGAGCCGCGCTGGGCGCTGGTGACCAGCACCACGCCGGCGCTGATCGTCGACTGCAGGCCGGAGGCGACGAACTGGTACGGCGCGGCCGGCATCGACTCCAGCGAGTCGAGGGCGAGGGCCTGCTCCCGGCTGAGCTCGGGCACCTCGCCGAGCAGCGGCGCGTGCAGCAGCTCGGAGGCCGCGTCGGGCTCCCGGACCCGCCGGTCGCGGTCGGCGCGCAGCCAGGAGACGGTGGCGGCCACCAGGGCGCCGAAGGCCAGCCCGAGGATCGCCTCGCGGATCGGCAGGCCGCCCTGCTCCGCCGAGCCCGGCGTGGCCGGGTCGACGAACGGCGACGCCGCTGCCGAAGTTGATGGCCTCGACCCGGATGGTGTTGGCCTTGATCTCGAGCTGGGACAGCGTCTGGCTGGCCGACGTCTGCTCCGCGGCCCCGACCCGCCCGCCACCGGCGGTGGTCAGCGACTTGCGGATCTGCTCCCGGTTGACGTTGATGGCGTTGAGGGCGGCCTGGGTCGCGGCGTTGACGTCGTTGAGGGTCTCGTCCTGGTAGGCCTGCACGACGGCGTTGCCGATGTCGGAGGCCCGCCGGGGCGTCTCCGCGGTCGCGCTGACGTCGACCACCTCGCCGTCCACGCTCGCCTTGGCGCTCACCTGCGAACGCAGGGCGTCGGAGGTCGTGCCCAGCCGCCTGGCCGCCCGGCTGAGCACCGGCTCCGACGTGATGTACAGCGCGCGCTGCTTGTTGAACCGGACGAAGCTCGCCTCGCTGACGAGGTTCCCGCCGAGGACGTTCTCCTCGCCGGGCGTCTTCATCACCAGCTGCGCGTGCGCGGTCGCCTGGTTGTGCAGCAGGAAACCGGCGCCGGCGCTGATGAAGGCGATCAGCAGGGTGAGGGCGAGCGAACTCCACTTGTAGCGCCAGAGCGCCTCGAGCAGGCCCGGTCCCGAGCGGTCGTCCACGTGCCCCCCACTCACTCGACGGAGGAGTCAGTCCCCCGTCGCCCTAGACAATAGGTGCCCGAGCGCGGCCGGACCCATGGTTCTGCTCCATCAGGGGGATTCTGCCGCGCGATCGAGCACCTCGGCTGCCGGGTTGGGCTGGCTTGTCACTGGTTCGATATGTCTCGACCTCGGTCGGTATTAGGCAAACGGCGGTTAGACCTATACAGTCCGCCGACTAATGAGCCGAGACCACGGGCACCCCCGCTCCGATCCGGACCGGATGGAGGCGGTGCGTTCCGCCGCCGGGGACGTCGATCGGGCAGCGCCGCCGGGGATGGCGGTGTTCCCCGTCGGTGCCGGCACCCGCACCGCCCCGGCGGCGCGGACCCCGCAGCCCGGCGCCCGGCACGGCCGGCCCGGACGGCGGCGCCGCAAGGCCGCCGCGGCCGGCCTGCTCGCCGTCGCGGCCGCGGTGAGCGTGGTCGCCGTCGCCGCCGGCGCCGACAAGCCCACCGTCCTCGTCGACGACCGCTTCGACCGCAGCGTGCCCAGCGGGTGGGGAGCGGCGCCGGCGGGCGGCAGCTACACCGCGACCGCACCGCTGAGCGGGCTGTCCGTCGACGGTCACGCGTCCGTGGTCCTGTCCGAGCGCGCCGGGCGCTCGGTCTGGCTGCCGTCGGTGTCGGCCCGGGACGTCTCGGTACGAGCGGACGTCGCCTTCCCGACCGCGCCCCGCGGCTCGCAGGTCGCCGCGGTGACGATGCGCAAGGTCGGGCGGCAGCAGGCGTACCTGGCGCGGGTGCGCCTGGCCGCCGACCGGTCGCTGCGCCTCGCCGCGTTCAAGATCGTCGGCGGTCGGCCCGACCAGCAGCTCGGACCGGAGATCGTGGTCGGCCGCTCGGTGTCCCCCGGCGTGCCGGTCGCGCTGGCCGCCGGGGTCAGCGGCGACACCCGTCCGACCCTCGTGGCCGCCGCGTGGACCGGCGCCGCACCGGCGGCGTCCTGGCAGCTGCGCTACTCCGACGAGACGAACCCGCTCAGCTCGCCCGGCGGGGTCGGCATGTGGTTCTACGCCGGGAGCGGCCAGCAGGGCACGACCACGATCGCCGTGACCGGGCTCTCCGCCATCGACGCGGTCCCGGCCACCCCGGACGGCCGGGCGCTGCCGCAGCCGGTGCCGCCGACGCCCTCCGCCACCCCGACGCAGCCGCCGTCGCCGTCGCCGACCGCCACGCCGGAGCCGACGACCCCGCCGCCGTCCGGCACCGGTGCGCCGGCCCCGCCCACCGGTCCCGCCGGGCGGCCGTCGAGCACCGCCGGCGCACCCCCGCTCGGCTCGACCCGCTACCCGGTGCCGGCGAACGCGCTGGTGGTGGCCCCGGGTGGCAGCGACTCGGCCGCCGGCACCGCCGCCGCCCCGTTCCGCACCATCACCCGGGCGGTCAGCGCGTCGTCGCCGGGCGCCACCATCGTGCTGCGGGCGGGCACGTACCACGAGAGCGTCCAGGTCCTGCCCAACCGGCGGGTCACGCTGCAGAACTGGCCAGGCGAGGCGGTCTGGCTGGACGGCAGCACGGTCGTCGGCTCCTGGACCCCGGACGGGTCGGCGTGGCGGCACGACGGCTGGAGCCCCCGCTTCGACTCCTCCGTGCCGGGGGCGAGCACGCCCGACTTCGACATGATCGACCCGGCGTACCCGATGGCGGCGCACCCGGAGCAGGTCTGGATCGACGGCCGGGCGCTGCGGCAGGTGGGCACCCGGGCCCAGGTCACGGCCGGCACCTTCTTCGTCGACACGGCCGCCAGCAGGCTCTACGTCGGCTCCTCCCCGGTGGGGCAGGAGGTCCGGGCGACCGACCTGGCCGAGGCGATCTACCTGAACGAGTCCGACGGCTCGGTGGTGCGCGGGCTCGGCGTGCGCCGCTACGCCACCCCGGTCAAGCGGATGGGGATGGTCAAGGCCTACGGCAACAACGAGGTCCTCGCCGACCTGCACATCGAGAGCAGCTCGACGACCGGGATCAGCGTCACGGCCACCGGGGTGCGGGTGGAGCGCAACACGGTGCGGGGCTCCGGCCAGCTCGGGATCCACTCGAACGAGTCCGACGGGCTGGTCCTGCGGGACAACCTCGTGGTGGGCAGCAACACCGAGCACTTCGCCGAGATCCCGGTCGCCGGCGGCATCAAGATCACCAGGTCCCGCGGGATAACGCTGGCCGGCAACGCGGTGCTCGACAACGGCAGCACCGGCATCTGGCTGGACGAGTCGGTCTACGACGCCCGCGTGCTGTCCAACGACCTGCGCGGCAACAGCCGGCACGGGATCTACTTCGAGCTGTCGGCGAAGGCGCTGATCGCGGACAACGTCGTGGTGGACAACGGCGGGTCCGGCATCCGGGTCGCCGACAGCGCCGGGGCGAGGATCTGGAACAACACCGTGCTGCGCAACGCGATCGCGGTAGACGTCCAGGACGGGCCGCGGGTGGCGACCGACCTGTCCGTACCCGGCCACGACCGGCGGCGCCCGCTGCCGGATCCGACCGTGACCTGGGTGGTGCAGGACATCCAGGTGCGCAACAACGTCCTCGACGTCGGCACCCGGACGGGCTGCCGCTACCTGTTCCGGGCCGCCGACGACAGCGGCAGCCGGCGGACCGCCGAGCAGATGGCGGTCACCGCCGACCACGACGTGTACGTGCGGCCGTCGGCCGGCCGGCTGGCGACGCTGGTCGCCTGGTCGCAGCGCTCGTTCGGCACCGTCGACGACGTACCGGGCCGGCACCGGGCAGGAGGCGCACGGCGCCGGCCTGGACGCGCCGACGGCGGCGGTGCTGGTCGGGGACGCCGGCGACGGCGACCTGCGGCTGCGTGCGGACAGCCCCGCCCGCGGCACCGGGGCCACCTTGCCGGCGGACCTGGCCACCGCCCTCGGAAGGGCCGCCGGCGGGTCCGTGGACCCGGGCGCCTTCTTCGGCTGAGCGGCGCGAGCCGGGCGGTCAGCGCAGCAGGTCGGCGGCGGCGCCGGCGACCTGCTCGCGGTAGCGGGCCGGCGCGAACCGGCGCCGGGCGTCCGCCCGCCCCGCCGCGGCCAGCTCACCCGCCTTCGCCCAGTCGTCCAGCAGCGTGCAGACGGCGTCCGCGAGCGCCTCCGGGTCGCCCGGCGGCACCACGACGCCGTTGCGGCCGTCGTCGACGATCTCCCGCAGGCCCTGCACGCCGGAGACCACGACCGGTCGCCCGGCGAGCTGACCCTCCACCGCGGCGTTCCCGAACGACTCCCCGTAGGACGGCACCAGGGCGACGTCGGCGTCCCGGTAGACCTCCCAGACCAGCGGCACGAAGCCGACGAACCGGATCGCGTCCTGCAGGCCCAGCCGGGCGACGCGGTCGCGGAGCTCCCGCTCGTACCACTCGTACCCGGGGAAGACCGAGCCGACGAAGTCCAGGGTGACGTCCCGTCCCCGGCGCCGGAGCGCGGCCACCGCGTCGACCGCGACGTCGCAGCCCTTGCGCCGGGACAGCCGCCCCACGACCACCAGCCGGGCCGGCGCCGCCGGCCGGGTGCCGAGCGCCAGCGGGCGCTCGGGTCCGGGCACCCCGTTGTAGAGCATCCGGGTGCGGCGGCGCAGCGCCGGCAGCGCGGACAGCACGACGTCGGCGGTCGCCCGGCTGTTCACCAGGACCGAGGACGCCAGCAGCAGCGGGACCGTCAGGACCACCCGCACCGGCCGCGGCAGGGCCTGCTCCGCCTCGTGCACGTGCGCGAGGACCGGCCGGCGACCCAGCCGCGCCAGCAGCCACACCGGGATGGTCACGGTGTTGACGTAGACCACGTCCGGCCGGAGCCCGCGCAGCAGCCGCCGCGCGGGCGGCAGCGCCCGGGCCGCCTGCGCGACGAACCGGACCAGGCCCAGCGGCGTGAGCACCGCCCGGCGCAGCACCGGGACGTCGACGACGGCGACCTCGACGCCACGCTCCCGCAGCTCGCCGACGAGCGGGCCGGTGGCGGGCAGCGTGACGACCACCCGCCAGCCGGCGGCGACCAGCCCGTCCACCGACTCCAGCACCATCCGGTCCGAGCCGTAGAGGTCCGGCGACGGGTGGGCCACCAGCGCGACGCCGGAGCGCGGCGGTCGGGTCACACCGGCGGCCGGCGGGAGTAGCGGGTCTGCAGCGGGACCGCCTGGACCACCGGGGCCACCGCATGCGCCACCGCGGGCTCCGGCAGCTCCTCCGTCGCTCGCACGTCCGCCCGCAGCACGTCCACCCAGGCCACCAGGATCAGCAGCCAGGTGCTGGCGCTGTTGCCCGCGACCGCCGGCCCCTCGGTGAAGATCGAGTCGGTGAGCAGGAAGGCGATCACGCCGAGGATCACCGCGCGGTCCCAGCGGGCACCGGCCACGGCCGCCGGCACCCGGGCGGCGAGCACCACGACGGTGAGCACCATCGCCAGCCACAGCCCGGCCCCGAGCACGCCGGTGTCCACCAGCGCGTTGACGATGGCGTTGTGACCGCCGCCGAGGCCGATGGTCTCCAGGAACAGCCCCCGCGAGGCGCCCATCCCCCAGCCGTACAGCGGCTGCTCGCCGACGAAGACCATGGCCTGGCTCCACAGCTCGGTCCGCGAGTTGAGGCTGGCCAGCCGGCGGGCGTCCTCGCCGCGGGCGAAGAACGCGGCGATCTGCGACGAGGACGCCAGGGTGACCGCGATGGCCGCGACGCCGAGTGACCACCCCGATGTCGACCTTGCGCCGGCCGCTGCGGGTCGCGAAGGCGATCAGCAGGACGCCCACCGCGGCGCCGAGGGTCGCGCCCCGGGTGTTGGTGCCGATCAGCCCGCCGGCGACGAGCAGCAGCACCAGCGCGTACACCGGTCGGGGCCAGCGCGGACCCGGTCTGGGCGAGGACCCGGCCAGCAGGTAGACGACGACCAGCACGGTCGCGATGCCGACGAACACACCGGCCTGCACCGGGTGGATCCGCAGCCAGGTGAACCGGTCCTTCTGCAGCGGGAAGCGCTCCATCGGGAACAGCAGCGCCGAAGACCACCGACCCGGCGACCAGCGCGAGGAACCAGTGCGCCAGCTCGTGCAGCTGCGCCCGGTCGGCGTACCGGGCGATCGCCCGGGTCAGCGCCAGCACGATCACCAGCTCGACCGCCCGGATCAGGGCGAGCGTCGGGTACGGCGAGTAGAGCGCCGACAGCGCCATCACGATCACCCAGGCGATCGCGAGGTAGGCCGGGGCGGTGACCCGGCGCACCCGCGGCGGGTGGCCGAACCTGGCCACCAGGAAGGCCGCGACCAGCCCGTACAGCCCGATCTCGAGCAGCACGAACGGGTCGGCGTTGCCGGAGATCGACTCGTTGTTGGGGCGGACGCGCAGCTTGTAGTCGCTGGCGACGAACAGCGCCAGGGCGCAGACGGTCGGCCAGGACACCACCCGGCCGCGCCCGCCGCGGCGTGGCGGACCGCGCCACGTGCGCTGCGACGGTCACTGGTCGTTCCCCCCGGACTCGGTCCGTCGAGCGTAGCCGCTGCCCCGGCCGCGCCGAGTTCGGAACGGTCCGACGCACGGTGTATCTGCCGGGCGGCCTAGACTCTCCCTGAGCCGGCGGGGCGGAACGGCGACTGGGGGGCGGACGGCGTGACACGAACGCGGCTCGCCGTGGCCGGTCTGCTGGTGGCCGGCTGCGCCGCTGCCGGGGTGGTGGTCGGCTACCGGGCGCTGCGCCCGACCCCGGAGACGGCGCGCGCCGGCGGCGACGCCCAGCCGCCCGCGGTGGCGGTGGCGTCGGAGACGCCGCCGCGCACCCGCTACCCGGTGCCCCGGACGAGCCTGGTGGTCGCCCGCGACGGCAACGACGGCGCCCCGGGCACGGTCCGCCGCCCGCTGCGGACGGTCGCCGCGGCGGTCCGGCGGGCGGAGGCCGGCACGACGATCGTCCTGCGCGCCGGAACCTACCGGGAGAGCCTGGGGCGGCTGCGCAAGCGGCTGACCATCCAGCCGTACCCGGGCGAGCGGGTGTGGTTCAAGGGCAGCCTCGTGGTCTCCGGCTGGCGGCGCGACGGCGCGGCGTGGCGGCGCGACGGCTGGTCGCCGGACCTGTGCCGGACCTGCTTCCTGCCCGCGATCATCGATCCGGCGGCCGCCGCTGGCCGGCCACCCGGACATGGTCTTCGTCGACGGCGCCGCGCTGCGGCAGGTGGCCGAGCAGGCCGACCTGCGACCCGGCACCTTCCGGGTGGACACCGCGGCGCGGGTCCTCTGGCTGGGATCGGACCCGACCGGGCGGACGGTCGAGGCGACCGCGCTCGACCGGCTCGTGCAGCTCGACCCCGGATCGGAAGGCAGCGTGCTCAGGGGTCTCGGAGTCGCCCAGTACGGGTCCAACCAGGACTACGGGCGGCGCGCCGCGATGGTGGTGGTGAACGCGGCCAGGGTGACGCTGCGCGACGACGTCTTCGTCTCGTCGGCGTCCAGCGGCGCCGCGGTGTACGCCGCCGACGCGGTGGTGGAGCGGTCGGTCTTCTCCCACAACGGGCTGACCGGCCTGATCGGCAACCGCGCGCACCGCCTCCGCCTCGTCGGCAACACGGCCGCCGACAACAACGTCGAGCGGTTCGCGCTGACCGGCGAGGCGGTGGGCGCGGCCGGGGTGAAGCTCGCCCACACCCAGCGGCCCTACGTCGCCGACAACGTCTTCCGGGACAACCGCGGCAACGGCTGGTGGTGCGACCTCGGCTGCAGCGATGCCGTCGTGGTCCGCAACGTGGCGCAGCGCAACGCCGTCAACGGCCTCTACTACGAGGTGTCGAGCCGGGCGCTCATCGCCTCCAACCTGCTGTGCGACAACCGCAAGCGGGGGCTGAAGATCTCCGGCAGCGACCGGGTCCGGGTCTGGTCCAACACGTTCGTCGGCAACGGCGTGGCGCTCGGCATCTACGGTGACCCGCGGGAGTCCTCCTCCGACGGCTACGCCGGACCGCTGGCCCAGCCCTGGCGGCCGGTCGGCCTCGAGGTCGTCGACAACCTCTTCGCCGCCGGCGACGGGTCCGACCAGCCGTACCTGGAGACCGAGGACCAGCGGCCGTACCGCACCACCGCGGAGCAGATGCTGACCCGCGCCGACGGGAACGTCTACGTCCGCGGCCGCAACGGGCTGCCGACGACCTTCGTCTCGTGGTGGGGCGGTCCGGGGCAGGTCGCGGCGTACCGCAGCGTGAGCGACCTGGCCGCCGGGACGGGCCGCGAGGCGCACGGGTCGGAGCTCGTCGGCACGCCGGAGGAGATGTTCACCGCCCCCGCCGAGGAGGACTACTCGCTGCTGCCCGGGTCGGCCGGCGTGCCGCCCGGGTTGCCGCTCCCGCCGGACGTGGCGGCGGCCGTGGGGGTCTCCGCCGGTCAGCCGCATCCGGCCGGGATGGTGCGCCCACCCGCGTCGTTGACCGGAGGGTGTCAGCGCGGGCCGCGCAGCAGCGCCGGCAGCGGCAGCCGGCCCGCCCCGGCCGGCGGCCGGCGCCGGTGCGACCGCCGCCGCTCCACCACCACGGCGCCGACCAGCAGCAGCAGGCAGCCGAGGGCGCCGGCGACGAGGACCGCCCCGACGGCCGACCGGTTCTGCGCCGGCGGCTCGGCCGCCGCCGCCACGCCGGTCGGGGCGTACCGCGGCCGTTCGATGGAGATCCGGAACAGCGGGCCCAGCTTCTCCCCGCCGACGAGGAAGGCCTTGCCGTCGGCGGTGTAGCTGATCGCCTCGCCCTGCTTGGCCTCCGGCAGCGACACCTTGCGCGGCAGCCCCCGCAGGGCCTCGGCGAGGCGACCGTCCGGTGCGTCGTACTCCCAGGCCTCGTTGTACGTCCGCAGGACCAGGTGCTGCCCGTCCGGGCTGACCGCGCCGCCGGTGACGAGGATCGCGCCCGGCCCGGTGTTGCGGCCGGCCAGCGCGGAGACCCGCACGGCCCCCACCGCCCGCAGCGGGGTCGTGCGCACGGGCGCGCAACGCTCCGGCCGGGGCGAACACCGTCGACACCCCGCTGCTGGACTTCGTCACGACCAGCAGCTGGGTCCCGTCCGGCGACATCAGCAGCGTCTCGGCGTCGTGCGGGCCGTCCGGGTACCGCAGCAGGTAGCGGGTCGGCGGACCGCCGCCGGCCGGCACCTTCACCACCGACGCGGTGGTGCGACGGACGCGGTTGCCGCCGGTGTCGGCGATCCACAGCGCGTCGTCCGCGGTCGCGGCGAGGTCCTCGGTGTCGGTCATCCGGCCGACGTCGTCCAGCGCGGCCCGCTGGACCGGCTCGCACCGCCCGTCCAGCCGCCAGAGCTCGCCGTTGCGGTCGTTCTGGACCCAGACGGCGCCGTTGCTCAGCGCGACCCCGCTGATCGAGTCGATCCGCTCGTCGGCCGGGGTGCAGACGACAGCCGGCGTCCCGTAGATCGTGTAGCCGAGCGCCGCCGGCGCGCCCGGCTCGGGCTGCGCCGAGGCGGGCAGCGCGCCACCCAGCAGGAGGGCGGCGGTCAGTCCGAGCAGCCTGGTCGCCGGTGTCACGAGTCCCGGTCCGCCTCTCCGGAGCGCCGGCCGGAGGCCCGGCCGCGCTGCGACCAGCCGGCGGCCAGCCGCTCGCACAGCTGCTCGTACCGCTTGGCGACCTCGTCCCAGTCGTAGCGGTCGGCCTCGGCCCGGGTGCGCAGAGCCCGCTCGGCGACCTCGCCCGGGTCGGCCTCCGCCGCGTCCAGCAGGGCGGCGAGCTCCGCCGGGGTGGCGAAGAACCGGCCGGCCGGGCCGAGCACGTCCCGGTTGAAGACGACGTCGTACGCCATGGTCGCGGTGCCGGCGCCCATCGCCCGCAGCAGCGAGGGGTTCGTGCCGCCGACCGAGTGCCCGTGCAGGTAGCTGAAGGCGTGGGCGTAGAGCTGGTCGAGCAGCCGCTGGTCCCACACCGAGCCGAGCAGGCGCACCCGGGGGTCGTCCCCGGCCGCGGACCGCACCCTGGCGGTGTAGTCGTCGGCGTACGGGGCGGCGCCGACGACGACCAGCGGGCGGGTGGCCGCAGCTGGCCCGGTAGCCGGTCACCACCTCCTCGACGTGGTTCTCCGGCTCGAACCGGGCCACCACCAGGTGGAAGCCCCCCGGCGAGAGGTCGAGCTGCCCGAGCAGGTCCGCGCCGGGCTCGTCGAGGATCGGCGCCCCGTACGCGATCTGCTCGCTGCCCGCGCCGAACTGGTCCCGGTAGTACTGCGCGATGCCGGGTGCGTCGGCGATGAGCGCGTCGGACCAGCGCACCGCCAGCGCCTCGGCGGCCCGGTAGTAGCGCCGGCCGGTGCCGCTCCACTTCGCCCGCCGCCACTCCAGCCCGTCGACGTGGGTGGCGACCGGGATCCGGCGGGCGCGCAGCGCCGGCAGCAGCGGCGCGTTCGCCGAGTTGAACAGCACCACCACGTCCGGCCGGCGGCGGACGACGTCGGCCACCGCCAGCGCGGTCGAGCTCAACGTCTCCAGCGCCTTGTGCCGGAGCGCGGCCACCTCCACCCGGCGCATGCCGAGGTGCTCGGCGGGGCCCTGCTCGCGGCAGTAGACGCAGACGTCGTGCCCGAGCGCGGCCAGCCGGCGGCCGACCTCCTCGACGCAGGTCTCGAAGCCGCCGTACCGCGCGGGCACGCCGCGGGTCCCCACCAGTGCGATCTGCACCCAAGCCCCCTCAAGTGCTTACCCCGACAGGACTGTAACCCGCGCCCGGCAGCCCGCGCGGCGGGTTCCCGGCCCAGGACGGCGATCCACCCGTCCGGGCGACCCGGCGCCGCGCGCCCGATCCGGCACCGGCGTGTCGCACCGGGCCGTATGCTCACGATCGCCGCGGCACACGGAGGGGGGCGGCGTGCACACGCCGTACGGGGACATCCCGGACCGGCTCGCGACCGGCATGTCGCTGGCCGAACAGCACGACTGGCTCGCGGTGCGCGCCAGTCGGCGGACCGTGCTGCGCGGCCTCGTGCTGGCCGGTGCCAGCGCGTCGCCGCTGTTCTGGCAGCGACCCGCCCGGGCCGCGGCCGACGCCCGGGTGCTCGGCCGGCTGCTCGCCCCCGGCGCGGACCCCGGCCGCGAGCTGACCGTCGGCGTCGCGGTGCCGGACGCCTTCCGGGACGGCCGGGTGGAGGCGACCGGCGCCGGCGGGGCCGGCGGCGCCGAGGCCGGGCTCGAGGTGCAGATGGTCCGCGGCTCGCCGATGCGCTACGCCCGGGCCGCGCTGGGCGGCCTGCGGCCCGGCACGGAGTACTCCTACCGGGTCCTGCTCGACGGGGTCGCCGCCTCCACCGGCACCTTCCGCACCGCGCCGGCCGGGGCCGGCGACTTCCGCTTCACCGCGTTCGGCGACCAGGGCGTGGGCGACCCGTCCAGGTCGGTGCTGAACCGGCTCGGGCAGCTGCGCCCGACGCTGCACCTGGTGGCCGGTGACATCTGCTACGCCAACCAGCAGGGCGACGGTGGCCCCGGCGACTTCCGGCCGACGCTGTGGGACGCCTGGCTGCTGCAGAACGACCCGGTCGCGAGGTCGGTGCCGTTCCTCTGCACCCTCGGCAACCACGAGATGGAGCCCGGCTTCCCGACGCACGGCTACGCCGGAGTGCTCGCCCGGGTGCCGATGCCCGGCACCAGCCCGATCGCGTCCCCGGCGTCGTGGGCGCTCCGCTACGGCGCGGTCGGCTTCGTCGGCCTGGACTCCAACGACGTCTCGCACGAGCTGCCGCGCAACCGCGGCTACAGCGGCGGCGCCCAGCGGGCCTGGCTCGACTCGGTGCTGGACGGCTTCCGGGCGCGCGGCTCCGGGGTCGAGTTCGTGGTGGCCGTCCTGCACCACAGCCCGTACAGCACGAACGAGGCGCACGCGTCCGAGGGCGGCGTGCGGGAGCAGTGGGGTCCGCTCTTCGACCGGTACGGCGTGGATCTCGTGGTCGCCGGTCACAACCACTGCTACGAGCGGACGCTGCCGCTGCGGGGCGGGAAGGTCACCGCGTTCGACCCGGACCGGGTGGACAGCACGGCCGGCACCACCTACGTCACCGCGGGCGGCGGCGGCGCGAACGCGACGCCCACGTTCATCCAGGAGGGGAAGACCCGGGTCGCCACGGCCGAGGGTCAGCGGGTCGAGACCATCGACTGGTCGCTGCCCGGCCGGACCGGGACGCGCGCGGTCCTGGTGGCGGACGTGCGGCCCGGCGGCCGCCCCGGCGCCACCTCGACGATGATCCTGCAGGCGGTCGACCAGCGCGGCGACGTGCTCGACTCCGTCGAGCTCAGCCGGCCCTCGACCGTCGAGGCGGTCGCGCCGGACGAGGACGGCGGCTGGTCGACCAGCGGGCTGGTGCTGGCCGGGGCCGCCGCGGCCGGGGTGGCGGTCGGCGGCGTCGCGGGTGGCCTGGCGCTGCGCCGGCGGAGCACGCCTCGGCCCGCCGAGCCCGAGCCGGTCCCGCAGCGGGTGGTCGTCCGACCGCTGCTGGAGCGACCGGACGCCGAGCCGCCCCTGGATGCGGTGGACGTCGTGGACGCAGGGGCCGCCGGGGACGTCGGGGATGTCGGGACGCCGCAGACGCGGTGGACGGCCCCGCCGGGCCGGCCGCCCCGGAGGCCGACCCGTCAGCCGACCGTCACCGGCGCTGACGTGCCGCCGGTCAGCGTGTTGCCGAGCGGGTCGGTCACCCGCACCCGGTAGGTGTGGCGAGCCGGGTGCCAGCCCGGTGTCGGTGAAGCTCATCGTCGGCAGGATCCAGTGCCTCGAGGCCACCGTGGTGGTGTGGACCGGCGTGCTGCCGCCGTCGCGGAGCAGGCTGTACGTCAGCGAGGTGTTGTCCTGGTCCCAGGTCGCCCGCCAGGTCACCACCGCTCGGCCGGGCGACGGCGAGCTGGCGGTCGGCGTCAGGCGCGGCCGACGACTGCGGGCCGCGCTGGTTCGGGGCCAGCGCGCGGACCGCGTAGCGGACCAGGCCCTGCTGCGCGACCCCGTTGGCGGTCGGGAACTCGCCGCCGAGCGCGACGTAGTTGCTGTTGCCGGTGATCGACCAGGCCGCCTGGTACTGCCCGGTGTACGAGCCGATCCCGAGGGTCGGGATGCCACGCGAGCACCGTGCTCGCCGGCCAGCCGTTGTAGTTCCAGCCGTAGTTGTCCGGGCCGCGGTTGACGCCGGTCGGGTACGTGGTGTCGGCCAGCGCGTGCTGCCAGACCCGCGGGCTGACCTCGGGGAAGCTGCCGATCCAGGAGCAGTCGTGGGTGTGGCCGACGTGGTAGAGCACCTGCCCGATCGGGATACACGTCGTACGTGTCGCCGTGGCAGTCGTTGAGCCAGGCGATGGCGCCGGTGGTCGGGTTGGCGGCGAAGGTGCCCTCGAAGCTGGAGCCGGAGCCGAAGGCGTAGCCGGCGCCGTAGATCTGGGTGCCGTCGGTGCGCAGGGTGGTGATCGCCCCGTTGTTGCCGGCGTCCCGGATCGTCTGGTTCGCCGCCCAGGGCAGGGTCGCGCCGGTGGCGCGTGCTCAGCGAGCCCATCCCGTACGCCGACGTGCCGTTGAGGGTGGTGAAGTGACCGCCGACGATCACCCGCGACCCGTCCGGCGCGAGCACCATCGTGCGCACGTTGTTGTCGTCGGCCCGCGGCGCCCAGGAGGTGACGGCGCCGTTGGACGCGGCTCACGGCCGCGAGCCGGGTGCGGCCCACGCCGTTGACGCTGAAGAAGCTCCCGCCGGCGTAGACCGTGCTGTTGCGTCGCCGCGATGCCGCGCACCTGGTTGCTGACGGACGGCGCGAAGCCGTGACACCAGCGCGCCGGTGGCGGTGTCGAAGGCGGCGATGTGGTTGCGGGTCAGGCCGTCGACGGTGGTGAAGTCGCCGCCGACGTAGACCCGGGAGCCGTCCGGGCGAGGCGGTCGCGACCAGGCCCGCGGGCGTTCAGCGAGTGGTTGAACGAGGTGATCAGGTTGCCGGTCGTGATGTTGTACGCGAGCAGGTTGTTGCGGACCACCTCGTTGCTGCCGGCCGGCGAGCCCGGCGGGCGGGCCCGGGTGAAGCCGCCGGTCGCGTAGACGGTGTCGCCGACGGTGACCTGGGACCACACCACGCCGTTGATCTGCCAGGTGGGCAGGGCGTCGGCGCTGACCGTGGCCGGCGTCCCGGCCGGCGGCGCGGTGTCCGCGGTCGACCGCTCCCGCGGCCGTGGTCGCGACCGCCGCCGACATCGCCAGCACGACGCCGATGCGCCGCATCCGGCGACGTCGCGCCGTCGGGCGCTGTGGTCGACCGATGCGTGCTCCACGTCTACCCCCCAGGCCGGACGGCGGCGCCTCGACCGCGCCGTCCTGGCTGACGGTAACTCCGCGCGAGCGCGGGCGGCGTGACCGTCTTGCCGGCCTTCGAGCCGCTCACCGGTCGGCGAGCCCCGCCACCGTCCGGTACCACTTCACCAGCGCGCCAGCAGGTACAGCACGTTCACAACCAGCAGCAGCGGCGTAACCGACCAGGAACGCCGTCTCGTTCCCGAGCAGCACGAAGACCAGGCAGAGCACGCCGTAGTCGGTGGGCAGCACCAGCAGCGAGCGTGCCGCCGACGGAGCCGGGGCCGGGCGGCCGGACCGGTCGCGCGGCCCCGTACACCCGCTTGAGCTGGTCGTTCAGGATCATCGCGAAGAACGCGACCGAGTTGACCAGCTGGTAGGCCAGCGGCAGCAGCAGCAGCGCCGGGGTGTCGAGGTCGAAGAACCGGTAGAGCGAGATGAGCACCGCCGCGTGCAGGGCGGAGATCTTCACGCAGTCCACCACGTGGTCGAGCCACTCGCCGGCCGGCGACCCGCCGCCGCGCAGCCGGGCCAGCTGCCCGTCGGCGGAGTCGAGCGCGTAGCCGAGCGCGAGCGCGACCGCCACCAGGACGCCGAGCCACCAGGACGGGCGCACCGTCGCCACCGCGACGATGCCGGCGAGCGAGCAGAGCGCGCTCGCCGCGGTGACCTGGTTGGGCGTCAGTCCGAGCTGGTACGCCGCCGCCGCCAGGTAGCGGCCCGAGCCGGCGGTTGACGAAGCGGGAGTACGCCGGCGACCCGAGCGCCGGCGGCTTCTGCGCACCGGCGAGCCGCCGGACGGTCGCGCCGTAGCCCTGTTCCTCCGCCGCCTCCCGCCGGGTGCGCACCGGTGCCTGTCCCGCCGGCAGACCCATCAGGCCGACCCGCCGGCTCCCCAGGCGGGCGGCTGGTCGGCGAGCACCCGGCGCAGCAGCGAGCTGGACGTGTGCGCCGTGTACGGCAGGTAGGCCACCTCGACGCCCACCTCGGCCATCGCCTGCTCGAGCGCGGCGCCCCGGGCGGTGCCGCGCCAGTCGTCGCCCTTGATGATCACGTGGAAGCCGAGGAGGCGCCACATCTCCACCTTGCTCGGCACCGTCTCGGCGACCGCCTCGTCGACGTACCGCACGCTGCGCACGATCTCCAGTCGCTCCACCAGCGGGACCACCGGCTCCCGGCCCTTGGCCCACTCGGCCATCTCGTCCGAGACGACGCCGGCGACCAGCCGGTCGCAGTGCAGCCGGGCGTTGCGCAGGATGTTCAGGTGTCCGATGTGGAACATGTCCCAGACGCCGGGCACGTAGCCGATCCTCGTCACGCCGCTCCTCCCGGTCCGCTGTCGCAGGCTGCTCGTCGGTGCGTCATCGCGCACCTCAGTAGGCGCCGCGGCCGCGGCTGATCGCGGAGCCGGTCTTCCACAGGATCATCAGATCCAGGGCGAACGACCAGTTCTCGACGTAGCGCAGGTCGAGCCGCACGGACTCGTCCCAGGTGAGGTCGCTGCGCCCGCTGACCTGCCAGAGCCCGGTCAGGCCCGGCTTGACCAGCAGCCGGCGGCGCACGTGGTCCTCGTAGAGCGCGACCTCCTCGGGCAGCGGCGGGCGCGGGCCGACCAGGGACATCGAGCCGGTGACCACGTTGACCAGCTGCGGCAGCTCGTCCAGCGACAGCTTGCGCAGCCACCGGCCGAACGGCGTCACCCGCGGGTCGTCCCTGATCTTGAACAGCAGGCCGTCCGCCCGCTCGTTGCGCTCCTCCAGCTCGGCCCGGCGCTGCTCGGCGTCGGAGTACATCGAGCGGAACTTGTAGCACGGTGAACTCGCGGCCCGTCCGCCCGGTCCGGGTCTGCCTGAAGATCGCCGGCCCGGGGCTGGTCAGCCGCACCCCGACGGTGATGACGAGCAGCAGCGGCGCCAGCAGCAGCAGCACCGCGGTGGCGGCCACCCGGTCGAAGGCGCCCTTGAGCAGCCGGCGGACAGCCGGTGAACTGCGGCTCCTCGACGTGCAGCAGCGGCAGCCCGGTCACCGGCCGGATGTGCAGCCGGGGACCGGCGACCTCGATCAGCGCCGGGCGCGACCACCAGGTCGGTGTCGGTGCCCTCCAGCTCCCAGGACAGCCGGCGCAGCCGGGCGGGTCGACGCCGGCGCCGGCTGGTCACCGCGACCGTGTCGGCGCCGGTCGCCCGGACCACCGTCGGCGACGTCGTCGACGCCGCCGAGCAGCGGCACGCCGAGACCGACGAGCTGGGCGCCGTCGCCGGCGCACAGGCAGGCGCCCACCACCCGCATCCCGCTGTACTGGTCCGGCGCAGCTGGGTCACCAGGTCGGCGACGCCTGCTCCCGCCCACCGCGATCACGGTGTGCAGGTATGCGCCCGGCCCGCCGGCGCCGGTGCAGCCACTTGCGGGCCGCGTAGTGGCCCAGCAAGGTCAGCACCGTCGGTCAGCGGCAGGGCGAGCACCACGTAGCCGCGGGCGACCTCGACCTTCGACGCGTACGACACGAAGCCGACGCACCGCCGTCGAGGCCGACGAAGGCGCGCAGCACCCGCTGGAACTCCTCCGACCCGAGCCCCAGCACGCGCGACTCGTAGCAGTCGAACAGGGCGACCATCGCCACCCACAGGGCCGGCAACGCCAGGCTGAACGCCGAGGTAGCCGCCCGAGCCCTCGGTGAACCGCACCAGGTACGCGATCACCGCCGCCAGGCTGGCCGCCGCCGCGTCGATGACCACCAGCGCCGCGACGTAGCGGCGAAGCCACGTCCCCGGCCGCCGGTGCCGTGGATCCCGCGCGTGCGGACTCCGTCGTCGACGGGCGCGATCACCTCGTGTAACGCCATGCTTCCCACCCACCCCCACGGCACCGCCGGTGCCGCTCTCCCGCTCGGCCCCGGTCCTTCAGAGCTCCCCGACCGCTCGGCGATGCACGTCTCACCGGTGTCACCGAGCCGGTCTCCCCCGGGAAGTCCGAGGTCGAACCCTAGCGCAGTCGGTCACTGTCGGTTAGTAAACTGCGAAAAACTTGAGGTTACGAGTCCTAGACGACCTTGACGGCTCTGATCCGCTCACTCTGCGTAGCTGTCACCGGGCGAGAAGCGCTTACTGTCGTACTCCCCGTGATCCCCGCGGATCGTCCGGCGAGCCTGGTGACGGCACGGCCCGGCGGGTCGACAGTGCACAGCCACGGCACGGACCGTCACGGCTGCGTCCTCGGGTCGTACGGATCCCGGGCGTGCGGGCGAGGATGTGGCGGTGCGGGTCGACGGCGAGCGCGCGCCGGAGGCCGCGTGGCCCGCCGGCCGCTGCCGCGCGCCCCGACGCGCGGCGCGGAGGCCGCCGACGGCGGCACGACGGACCGCGCGCGGGCCGAGCGACGCCGACGGCAGCTCGACGCGCGCCCGCCGGGCGCCGGACGGGATCCTCGAGGCGGACCGCGCGGCGGGGGACGACGGGGACTCGGACGCGGCGCTGCGGGCGGACGTGCGGCGGGTCGGGGCGCTGCTCGGCGAGTCGCTGGTCCGGCAGGAGGGCGAGCAGCTGCTCGAGCTGGTGGAGCGGGTTCGCGGGCTGACCAAGTCGGCCAAGTCGGACGAGCCCGGCGCGCTGGACGAGCTGCGCCGGCTGCTCGGCGATGCGCCGCTGCCGACCGCGATCAGCCTGGTCCGCGCCTTCTCGGCGTACTTCCACCTGGCGAACCTGGCCGAGCAGGTGCACCGCGTGCGCCGGCTCGCCGACCGCCCGCCGGAGCGGGGCTGGCTGGCCGAGGCGGTGGCGGACGTCGGCGCCGCCGCCGGCCCGGACGGCCTGACCGGGGCGTTGCGGGCGCTCGCCGTCCGGCCGGTGTTCACCGCGCACCCGACCGAGGCCAGCCGCCGCTCGATCCTGGACAAGCTGCGGGCCGTCGGCGACGTGCTGCTGTCCGACGACGCGCTGAGCGAGGCGACCCGGCGGCGGCAGGACCGCCGGCTGGCGGCGATCGTGGACCTGGTCTGGCAGACCGACGAGCTGCGGCTGGACCGGCCCGACCCGGTGGACGAGGCCCGCAACGCCACCTACTACCTGGACGACCTCGCCGGCCGGACCGTCCCGGAGCTGCTGGCGCGACCTGGCCGACGAGGTGACCGCGCGCGGCGGCACGCTCGACCCGCAGGCGCGGCCGCTCAGCTTCGGCACCTGGACCGGCGGCGACCGGGACGGCAACCCCAACGTGACCCCGGCGGTGACCGACCAGGTGCTGGTCCTGCAGCACGGGCACGGGATCGGCGTGCTGGTCGCGCGCGGTCGACCGGCTGATCGGCGAGCTGTCCTCGTCGTCGAAGGTGGTCGAGATCTCGGCCGAGCTGCGCGCCTCGATCGACGCCGACCTGGACACCGTCCCCGGGCTGGACCCGCGGCTGCTGCGGATCAACGCCGAGGAGCCGTACCGGCTGAAGCTGAGCGCGATCCGGGCCAAGCTGGTGGCCACCCGGGCCAGGCTGGCCGCCGGGACCGCGCACGTGCCCGGCCGGGACTACCTCGGCAGCGCCGGGCTGCTGGCCGAGCTGCGGTTGGTCCGCGCCTCGCTGCACGCGCACCGCGGCGGGCTGGTCGCCGACGGTCCACTCGCCGACCTGGAGCGGACGGTCGCGACCTTCGGGCTGCACCTGGCCACGATGGACGTACGGGAGCACTCCGACGCGCACCACCACGCGGTGGGCCAGCTGGTCGACCGGCTCGGGGTCGAGTCGTGGCGGTACGCCGACCTCCCCCGCCAGTACCGGCACCGGCTGCTGTCCCGGGAGCTCGCCGGCCGCCGGCCGCTCTCCCCGTACCCGCCGCGGCTGGACGAGGCGGGCGAGCAGACCCTCGCCGTCTTCACCACGATCCGGGCCGCGCTCGACCGCTTCGGTCCCGAGGTGATCGAGTCCTACGTCATCTCGATGACCCGGGGTCCGGACGACGTGCTCGCCGCGGTGGTGCTCGCCCGGGAGGCCGGGCTGGTCGACGTGCACAGTGGAATGGCCCGCATCGGCTTCGTGCCGCTGCTGGAGACCGTCGACGAGCTGCGCGCCGCGGACGGCCTGGTCGGCGGGCTGCTGGCGGACCCGACGTACCGCGAGCTGGTCCGGCTGCGCGGCGACGTGCAGGAGGTGATGCTCGGCTACTCCGACTCCACCAAGGAGGCCGGGATCGCCACCTCGCAGTGGGAGATCCACAAGGCGCAGCGACGGCTTCGGGACGTCGCCGCGCGCGCACGGGTGTCCGGTTGCGACTGTTCCACGGTCGCGGCGGGACGGTCGGGCGCGGCGGCGGGCCCACCCACGACGCGATCCTGGCCCAGCCGTACGGGACGCTCGACGGCGAGATGAAGCTCACCGAGCAGGGCGAGGTCATCTCGGACAAGTACTCGCTGCCGCGCTGGCCCGGGAGAACCTCGAGCTGACCGTCGCCGCGGTGCTGCGGGCGTCCGTGCTGCACCTGACCTCCCGCCAGCCGGCGGACCGGCTGGCCCGCTGGGACGCCGCGATGGAGACCGTCTCGGCCGGCGCGCAGGCGGCGTACCGGTCGCTCGTCGACGACCCCGACCTGCCGGCGTACTTCCTCGCCTCGACGCCGGTGGAGCAGCTGGGCTGGATGAACATCGGGTCCCGGCCGTCCCGGCGCCCGGACAGCGGCGCCGGGCTGGCCGGGCTGCGGGCGATCCCCTGGGTCTTCGGCTGGACCCAGTCGCGGCAGATCGTGCCGGGCTGGTTCGGCGTCGGGTCCGGGCTGGCGGCCGCGCGGTCGGCCGGGCTCGGCGACGAGCTGGACGAGATGTTCGCCGACTGGCACTTCTTCCGCGCCTTCGTGTCCAACGTGGAGATGACGCTGGCGAAGACCGACCTCGGCATCGCCGCGCACTACGTCGAGTCGCTGGTGCCGCCCCGAGCTGCCGCACGTCTTCGACCGGGTCCGCGCCGAGCACGACCGCACGGTGGCCGAGGTGCTGCGGGTCACCGGCGAGCGGGAGGTGCTGGACACCCAGCCGTCGCTGAAGCGGACCCTCGCGGTCCGGGACGCCTACCTCGACCCGATCTCCTACCTGCAGGTCGCGCTGCTGCACCGGCTCCGCGAGGCCACCGAGGACGAGGTGGACCCGCAGCTGCGCCGCGCCCTGCTGCTCACCGTCAACGGCATCGCCGCCGGCCTGCGCAACACCGGCTGACCGCCTCCCCTCCCCCGGCCCCATCCGGCGGCCCCACGCCGTCCTCCCGCGTGATCTTGCACTTGGCCGCTCGCAAAACGGACACGAGTCACAGCCGTTGCCGGAAACCGCAAGATCACGCGAGGAC
>CAWATS010000014.1:0-251728 GCA_963785005.1 uncultured Actinomycetota bacterium | reverse complement strand
CGCTGAGGTCCTCGCTACCCGGCGTTGCCGTCGGCATCGCGAGCGACGCTACCTGGTCGCCGCGACGACGCGGGCCGCTCGATCAGACCCGGGCCGTCGTGGCCTCGGTCATCGGCGCCGGGCGCCGGCGCAGGGTGCCGACCAGGACGCGCAGGGCGATGGCGGGCCGGAACAACCGGGCGGGTGGGTCCTGCAGCCCGGCCGTCCGGAGGAACTGCCCGGCCACGGTCGGGTCGTGCTCGGCCGCGGCCTGCACCCGGTCGACGTACGCGCCGATGACCCGGACCGGCAGCGGCCGCGGTCCCTGCACCTGGGGCAGGGCCAGGTCGGCGCCGACCGTCAGCTGCCACGCCATGTCGACCGGCCTCGCGGCGGCCCGGAAGAACCGCGGGGCCAGGTCGCGCTCGCCGGCGGCCAGCGTGTCCCGCAGGGCGGCCGCCTGCAGCGCGGCCGCCGACATGCCCAGTGCGTACGCCGGGTTCGTGCTGCAGATCGCGTCGCCGAGGACGAGCAACCCGGCCGGGAACCGGCGCAGCCGCTCGTAGCGCCGGCGGACGTTGGCCGGGAACCGGTAGGCGAGGATGCCGTCGAGCGGCTCGGCGTCCCGGACCGCGGCGACGACGTCCGGCGGGCCGATGCTCCCGACGAAGCCGAGGAACCCGTCGGGGTCGGTCGGTGGGTGGTGCCCGTCGTACCCCATCGCCGTCAGCACCCACCGGTCCTCCTCCTGCGCGATCAGCACGAGACCGGTGGGCCGGCCCGGCTCGGCACCGATGGCGACCATCTTCGCGCCGCCCAGCGCCCCGGGGGGCAGGCGGAGGTGTCGGGTGGCGTACTTCACGTCGACCGTGAGCCGCTCCTCGGGCGGTTGGTCGTAGCCGATCGTCGCCAGCCAGGCCGACATCCGGCCGCCGCGCCCGGTGGCGTCGAGGACCAGGTCGGCGTCCACGGTCTGCTCGGCGCCACCGCCGGGGCGCAGGACCCGCACCCCGGTGACGCGGTCCCGGGCCGCATCGGTGGCCAGACCGACGGCCTCGCACCGGTCGACGAACTCGACCGTCGGCACCGCGGCGACCCGAGCGCGGAGGTGGCCTTCCAGGTAGGGCCTGCTGGCCTGGCAGCTGACCGGCTCCGCGGGCCGGCCGGTGAGGCGGAGCAGGTGGCCGCCCGGGGAGAACCGGAACTCCGCGAAGTCCCGGACCACCGGCACGCCCCCGGCCGCCAGGTCGTCGAGCAGCCCCGGAAAGAGCTCGTCGAGGAGCTGCGTCCCTCCGGACACCAGCAGGTGGGCGTGCCGGCCCTGCGGGACCCCCCGCCGGCTCCCGGGCGTCGCCGGGAGCGCGTCGCGGTCGATGACCGTGACCCGCCGGTACGCGTCGGCCAGCACCCGGGCAGCGAGCAGCCCGGCAATGCCGGCCCCGAGGACCACCGCGTGGTCACCGACCGGAAGCAGCTCGCGCTCCCTGTCGGCGTCGTCTGATCGCAGCCGCCGCATCGCCGGGTGACCTCCCGTGTGGTGGTGTGCTCCGACGCTAAGGCGGCGGTGGGGTCCGGCGGCTTCGGGAGAACCACCCAAACCGGGACCCGGGACGATGGGTAGTTCCACGCAGCGGCCGCGGCCCGGCTCCGGCTTGACAGGCGGGCGGCGGGATCGGACCGTCGGCGTGTGCGGGACGGAGCGGACGTGATCGGGCGGTGGGAGCGGCTGGTCCGGGCCGGGTACCGCTGGCGGTCGTGGGTGCTGTGCCGGTCGGGGATCCACCGGTGGGCGCTGCGGCGCAACTCCGAGATGGGCGGCCGGGACGCGCTGTACGAGGACTGCCGCCGGTGCGGGCGGGAGCGGACCACCTACGATCCGCGGGACCAGGGCGCGGTGTGGGGCGGGCGACGGCCGACCTGCTGACCCGCGGGCGGGTACCCGGCTCCCCCCGGCGGACGCGCCGCCGGGCTACCGCCGACCGGACAGCACGAGGGCTGCGACCGGGATGTGCAGTTCGGACGGGCCACGCCGGTACGGCTCGCACAGCTCCCGCAGCTCGTCGCGGATGCGCTGCTGCCCGCGATGCGGCTGGCGGTCCAGGAGCGCGGCGGTCCGCACCGTCGAGTGGGTGAGGCCGGCGAGCAGCTCGTCGGAGTCGGTGACGACCAGGCTGCCCGCCACCTGGGTCACCTCGGGATCGGCCAGACCCGCCCCCGCGAGCAGCCCGCGCAGCCCGTCGCCGGTGGCCGGCAGCGGGCTGGCGGGCTCCGGGATCGGCGGGCGGTCTCCGGCGACCCGGTCGACGGCCTCGGCGACGAGCCCGGTGTGGCGAGCCCGCTCCGGACCGTCCCAGATGGACGTCGCGACCCACCCTCCCCGGCGGGTCACCCTGGCCAGCTCCCGCAGCCCGGCCGCCGCATCGTCGAGGTGGTTGAGGTAGAAGCCGGCGACGCAGCTGTCGAAGACCCCGGTGCGGAACGGCAGTCTCATGCCGTCGGCCCGGACGACGGGCAGCTCGACCGGCGACCCACGCAGGCGTCGGGTCATCGCCATCGACCGATCCACCGCGACAGCCCGGGCGCCCTGCCGTACCGCAGCGGCAGCCAGGTAGCCGGGTCCGCTGGCGACGTCGAGGACCAGGGCGCCCTCCCGCACCCGCGCGGCCCGCAGGACGGCCGGCACGACCACCCGGGTGGCCTGACCGAAGAAGTCGTAGCCGGCGGCCGCCCGTTCCCAGCCGGCCTGCTCCATCGCCGCGAAGGCGCCGTCCGGGGCGGAACTCGTCACTGCCGCATCATGCGCGCTGCGGGGCCGGACCGGGAGCGTCCCGGTCCGGCCCCTCGGCGCTGACCCGCTACGGGCTCAGCCTGAGATTCGCCCGCATGACCACCACCTGGTACGGGTTCCAGGTAGAGAGCAGGTAGTAGATCTCCGCCCCCTGCGGGGTGGCCCGGGTGTACCGGGACAGCGCGTACGGCGCGTACGGCGTGCCGGGCGCCTGACCGACATCGTCGAAGTTGTCGCCACCGGACTCGTCGATGCAGTCCGCTATCCGGCCGTCGTTGTGCATGTAGCGGCACCAGGCCTTGTCAGTCTCCGGGTAGAAGATCTCGGTCGGAGCCGACCAGGGGCCCCACGGCGCGGTGGCGAAGCGGGCCCGTACCTCGCCCGCCGCCCGGCCAGGGGTCTGGCAGTTGTAGAGCATCAGCCAGCGGCCCAGCGGGGCCTCCCACGACACGGAGAACTCGCCGACGCAGCCGGTGTTGAGCACCGGATTCTGTTTGGGAGCGGTGGGGTCGCCGGCTGCTGAACATCGGCGCGCACGTTCGGGTTCGTGCGTCCAGATCGGCGCCTCGTTGGCGTCGAGGCCGGACAGGTAGCGCCAGGCGGCCGGGTTCTCCACCTGGCCGGTCGGCACGTACGCCAGCCGCGGGTAGCCGCCCTCGGCGAGGGGGACGTCACCCCGGTAGCCGGGGACGCCCCACACGTAGACGCCGAGCCGCTGGTTGGCCGGGATCCCGGCGACGGTGTCGGAGTTGAGCGCGGCCGTGTACCGGAAGTTCGGCGGCAGGCTGAACAGTTCCTGGAACGTGGTGGTGCCGGTGTTGCGGGTCAGCGTCCCGCGGCCGAAGGCGTTGACCTCGTCCAGCGTCCCGGACCGGTTCGGGCACGGCTGTCCCGCGACGAACGGGCAGTGGTTCGTCCAGAACGTCGTGTACGCGGTCGATCCCACCGTGAAACCGCTCGCCGGCACGTTGAACAGGCCCTGGAACAGCCTCATGTTGGGCGGTGTGGGCAGCTGGTTGACCCGCAGCGTGGCGAAGGTCTGACCCGAGATCGGCACCGTCATGCCCACGCAGTCGATCGGGTTCGGCAGCGTGGTCTGGGTGCTGATGCCGACCGTGTCGTCCCATCCCCACTCGCTCGGCAGTCCGCCGCCGGCCCGGTTGCGGGAGTCGCCGAAGTACAGCTTCAGCGTGCTGCCGTCGTCGACCGGGTAGCCGAGGTCGGTCTTGCCGAGGTCGAAGCGGCCGGCGGTGTCGTTCCGGGTCGGGGCGAACGTCTCCCGGTCCGCACCGCCGGTGAGCTGGCAGATCTTCTCGCTGCGGCCCCGGTACGTGACGGCCTGGCCGCGCCCCCAGGCGTTGGCGGGATTGTTGTTCTCGTGGAAGAAGTGGCTGAGGGTGTAATCGACGACGCCGCCCTCCACGACGCTGTCGGGCAGCCCGGGCGCCGCACCGGAGAGGGCGACGACCTCGAAGTTGCCATGGATCGCGCCCGGCGCCTTCATGGTGCTCTGGATGATCGACCCGGCGGAGTTGACCCCGTAGGGGATGAACTGGCCCGGTTGCCACGGGCTGCCGCCCGGCCCGTTGCCCTTGAACCAGTGCCTCAGCTGGGAGCCCTGCCGCACGACGGCCTCGAGGTTGCCCGGATGCCCGAGCTCCGTGCCGAACGTGCTCTGGATCATCGACGGCGCCCCGGTGACGCCGGAGGCGAAGGTGCCCGACCCGGGCCCACGGGTTGTTCGGGTTGCGGTTGTCGTGCCAGTAGTGCGCGACGACGGCTGCCTTCCTGGAACACGACCTCGAAGTTGCCTGGCGCGCCCGGCGCCGGGGTGATGCTGCTCTGGTAGATGGACCCGCCCCCGGTGGCGGTGGTCGCGATCGTCGCTCCGCGGGCCCACGGGTTCGCCGGGTTGCGGTTGTCGTGCCAGTAGTGCACCAGGCTGTTGCCCTCGCGGACCACCACCTCGAAGTTGCCGTGGATCGCGCCCGGCGCCTTCAGACTGCTCTGGATGAACGACGGCCCGCTGGTGACGCCGGTGCCGAAGGTCTGCCCGCGCACCCACGGGCTGCGGGCCACGCTGCCGTCCTTCCAGTAGTGCACGAGCCTGCTGCCCTCCTGCACCACGACCTCGAGGTTGCCCGGCCGGCCGAACTCGGTGCCGAAGCTGCTCTGGATGATGCAGCCGGGGCCGGTGGCGGTGCGGGACACGACCAGGCCGCGCCGCCAGGCCAGCCGGGTGTCGGAGTTCGGGTGCCAGTAGTGCACGAGCTCGTTGCCCTCCAGGACCACGACCTCGAAGTTGCCGGGCTTGCCGTGCTCGGTGCCGAAGCTGCTCTGGATGATGCAGCCCGCGCCGGTGCCCAGCGGGGACACCGCCACCCCCGGTCGGGACGGCGGCGCGGCGTACGCCGGCGCCGTGGGGACGAGCAACGCACTGAGCAGGGTGAGGGCGAGAACGGAGCCGATCCTTCTCACGGTGCCTCCAGAGCGGGGCGTCAGTGGGGGTGGGTCCGGGCCGGCGACCGGGCAAGGCCGGGGGTCAGGGCGATCGCCTGACCCAGACCTGGCTGTCGGGCGCCTGCGGGATGCCGTTCGTGCGGCACGGGTAGAGCCCGACGTAGCTGCCGTTGCCGGCCGGGAGGGCGAGGTCGAGGCACAGGTTCCAGCGGACGTTGCGGATCAGCCCGAACAGGTTGCCGGTGTCCCACAGCTGCTGCGACTGCCCGTTGCAGTCCCAGACCGACACCTTGTAGCCCCACAGGTAGCCGGGCGCGGGCCACGCGTCGAGGCACTTGGCGGGGCCGACCGGCGGACCGGGTGTCCGGATCGTGGTGTCCAGGCCCCGGTCCCACTCCGCGTACCACACCTGGTTCCACCAGGGAGTGCCCCCGCCGGGAATGGTCATGCAGCGCCAGTTCTGCACCTTGCCGCCGTTGCTGAACCAGGTGCCGTTGTGCGCGTCCAGGCAGTCCGCACTCAACTGGTTGCCGAGATACACGCCCCGCCACGCCGCGTTCGCGGCAGGCGGCGACACCAGGGCGCTGCCGAGGATCACCACGGCGGCGACGAGCAGGCCACGGACCAGGCGGTGCGGGAGGGTCGGCTTCATGGCGTCGGTCCTCGGGTGAGATTCGGTCGCTGGGAGCTCGGGAATCGTTTACCGGCGAGTCGTGGCGATTGTCTGGTAGAAATCGTTTACCCGAACCGTAGCATCTCGGCCAGCAGGCGGCACTACGCCGTCCGAGTGACCGAGCCGGGTCGCCCGGTGGCGCTCAGCAAACGTTTCCTACGGTCCGTCGGACCACCGGTGCCAGGCGCGCGCAGGCCGTACCCTCGGACGCGGCAGCGCGGGACCGGCGCAGGGGCGGGCCCGGCGATCGGAGGCGGGCAGCCGGTGGCGACGATCCACGACGTGGCGCGGCACGCCCAGGTCTCCACCGCGACGGTGTCCCGGGCGCTCAACGGCAAGCAGAACGTCGACCCGGGCCTGGTGCAGCGGGTGCAGGTCGCCGCGCGCGCGCTGGACTACCGGCCGAACGGACCGGCCCGCAACCTGCGCCGCCAGGTCACGGCGGTCTGGGCGCTGATCATCTCCGACATCGAGAACCCGTTCTTCACCTCGATCGCCCGCGGGGTCGAGGACGTCGCCAGCGCCGCCGGGTTCTCCGTGGTGCTGTGCAACTCGGACGAGGACCCGGCCAAGGAGGACCGCTACCTGCAGGTGGCCGTGCAGGAGCGGGTCGCCGGGGTGATCCTCTCGCCGACCTCGGCCGGCTCCGACGTCGCCGGGCTCGCCGAGACCGGCATCCCGGTGGTCGCCATCGACCGGCCGCTGTCCGGTGCGGGCACCGACACGGTGCTCGTCGGCTCGCGCCGCGGCGCCGCCGGGGCCACCGCGCACCTGCTGGAGCAGGGCTACCAGCGGATCGGCTGCGTCACCGGCCCGGCCCAGGTCTCCACCGCGGAGGACCGGCTCGCCGGCTACCTGGACGCGCTGCGGGCCGGCCGCCGGCGCCCGGCCCGCTCGCTGGTCCGGTACGCGGACTTCAAGGTCGCCGGCGGCCGGCAGGCCGCCGCGCAGCTGCTCGCCCAGCGCCACCGGCCGGACGCGCTGTTCGTCGCCAACAGCCTGATGGCGGTCGGCGTGCTGGAGACGGCGGCGGCGCTCGGCCTGCGCCCGGGCCGCGACCTGGGCCTCGTCGCCTTCGACGACCCGCCGTGGGCAGGCCTGGTCGACCCGCCGATGACGGTCGTCGCCCAGCCCGCGTACGAGATCGGCCAGGCCGCCGGCCGGCGGCTCGCCGAGCGGGTGAGCGGCACCGCGGACCGACCCAGCACGGTCATCCTGTCCACCCGGCTGGTGGTGCGGGGAAGCTCCCGACCGGGCTGACCCTCGGACCGGGGCCGAGGATCCCACCAGGCCGGGAGCCGCTCGCCCCCGCCCGACCACCCGTCAGTCCGGGGTGGACTCCTGCTGCTGGTCGGCCAGGAAGTGCGCGATGTCCCGGGTCGCGGGGTACAGCTGCCGGTACCGCTCGTAGTAGGCGGCGTACCGGTCGACGTTCGCCGGGTCCGGCTCGACGGTGCCGACGACCGGGTTCCAGGACCAAGCATCGGCGCCGCTGCCGGTGGCCAGCGCGGCGAGCATGGCGTCGCCGAAGCAGGCGCCGACGGTGTGCGCCGGCAGTTGCTGCGGCCGGCCGGTGACGTCCGAGACGATCCGGGTCCAGACCCCGCCCCGGGTGCCGCCGCCGACCGCGACCAGCCGGCTGGGCGGCCCGCCCGCCTCCGCCATCGCCTCCAGGTTGTGGCGCAGCCCGTAGGCGGTGCCCTCCAGCACCGCCCGGTAGAGCTCGGCCGCGCCGTGCCGGGTGGTCAGCCCGGCGAGCACGCCGCGGGCGCGGGGGTCGAACAGCGGCGTGCGCTCCCCGGCGAAGTACGGCAGCACCAGCAGGCCGCGACTACCGGCCGGCACGCCGGCCGCCGCCGCGGTGAGGCCGTCGAAGTCGCCGCCGACCAGGTCCCGCAGCCAGTCGGTGAGCGCACCGGAGGTCGCCATGCCGGCGGCCACCGAGTATGTGCCGGGCAGCGTGCCCACCGTTCCCCACAGCCCGGGGTGCGGGCGGATGCCCTCCACCACCTGGACACAGAACATCGTGCTGCCGTACATGACCATGACCTCGCCGGGCTCCCGGACGCCGACGCTCACCGCCTCCGCCCAGGCGTCGACGGTGCCTGCCGTGACCGGCAGGCCGGCCGGCAGCCCGGTGGCCTCGGCGGCGTCCGCGCGTCACCGCTCCGACCACGTCGCCCGCCCAGGCCAGCTCCGGCAGCGGAAGGCCGGGCGCCACCAGCTCGGCCCAGTCCGGCCGCCACCGCGTCCCGGCCAGGTCGTACATCGGCGCGCACTGGCTGGCCGAGTGGTGGTCGAGCACGTACCGGCCGGTCAGCCGGTACACCAGGTAGGAGCTCGCCATCAGCAGCATCCGGGTCCGGGCGTAGACCTCCGGCTCGTGCCGGGCGAGCCAGCGCAGCTTCGGCCCGACCGCCTGGGAGGTCAGCGGCATCCCGCAGCTCTCGAGCACCGCCTGCTCGCCGAGCTCCTCGGTCAGCTCGGCGATCTCGGCGGTCGCCCGGGTGTCGACCCCGTACAGGATCGCCGGGCGCAGCGGCCGGCCGGCGCCGTCCGCGGGCAGCAGGCACGGCCCGATGCCGCTCACGGCGAGCCCGGCCAGCGGCCGGCTGCCGGCGGCAGCGAGCAGCTGGCCGCAGATGGTGGTGAAGTCGGCCCACCAGACCAGCTCCGCGTCGTGCTCCACCCAGCCCGGTCGCGGCTGGGAGGTCCGATGTGGACGGTCAGCGCGCGCGACGATCTCGCCGTCCGGGCCGACCAGGACACCCTTGGAGCTCGCGGTGCCGATGTCGACGCCGACCAGGAGCCCGGTCATCGGCGGGTGAACTCGTCCAGCTCGAGGCCGAGTAGCTCGCAGGTGGCGCGCAGCTCGGCGCGGTGGTCGCCCGGGATCGCGTGGATGTGGTTGGCACCGAAGCGGGCGAGGAAGTCCTCCGCGGGCGCGTCGAGGCGGGCGAAGGCGTGCGGCCACTCGTACGTGGACTGCCGCATCATCGCCTCGTTCGTCTCGTCGTCGTAGGACTCGAACTCGCCGGCCATCAGGTGCATCCGGTAGTTCCCGTCGCGGCGGGTCAGCCGGGCCAGGGTCATCCGGCCGGGTGCGGCCAGGTGGTGGACCGAGGCGCCGCCGGCGGGAAGTAGAACACCTCCGGGTACAGGTGCACCCTCGCGAGGTTCTCGGCCGGGTCGTCGGACCGGGCCGCGTACCAGGTGGCGTGCTGGCCGGAGTTGCACAGGTCCCACACGTCCTTGTCGGCGTGGTAGTGCCGCACGTCGGCGAAGAGCACCGGCGTGCCGCCGGAGACCAGCTTCAGCAGCTGCATGGTCAGCGCGCCGTCCATGTCCGCCTCGGTCGCGCACACCGTGGTCGGCTTCGGCCCGGTCCCAGTCGTACGGGTCGTTGAGCAACGCCTCGGTCACGTCCATGGTGGCGAAGTACTGGGTCAGCTCCGGCTGGCCCTTGATCCCGGTGAAGTCCAGCCGCCACTCCTCGACCAGCTCCCGCATCGCCAGGTACGAGCGCACCTGCCGGTCCAGGATCTCCGGGGTCAGCCGGTTCCCGTCGTAGTGGACCGTCGCCAGGTCCTCCAGCCAGGCCCGGCCCTTGTCCGCCTCGGCCGCGTCCGCCAGCTCGGCCCGGCGGACGATCTCCCACTGGTCGATCTCCTCCACGTCGACGCCGAACAGCTTCTGCCACTGGTCGGTGTTCGCGGTCGCCGTGTTCATCCCCATCGGCCGGCCACCGATCCGGCCGAACGTCGACCCGCGCAGCCCGGCCACCGCCGCCGCCGCCCGCGCCTGCACGCCGATCGCCGCCACCAGCCCGGGATCCGACCCGGGGTCGCCCCACAGCCGCCGGTGCGCCCGGCCGATCTGGTCCAGCGCACCGCCGGCCGCCAGCATCCCGACCATCCCCGGGTACACCGGGTCGATGTTCGACAACAGCACCAGCGGGCCCGGCGTCGCGCCGGCCGCCAGCATGGAGAAGTGCGGGAACGCCCAGACCGCGTAGTGCAGGACGGTCACGTCCGGGGACGACGCGGCGACCTCCCGCGCCACCGAGGTCGCCATCTCGTTGGTCCACACCGGCTCCCGGCCGGTCACCACCTCGTGCCCGGCCCTGGTCAGTGCCTGCACCAGCCGCTTCTCGGTCGTGCGGACGAACTCGACCACGTCGCCGTGCACGTAGTCACGGCCGTCGGACATGCTGATCACGCCGATTCGAGCCATCGGTCCTCCTCAGCCCACGGTGACGTCGTCGACCTGGATCCAGGTATCGGTGCCGGGTGCCACGAATCCCGTGTAGACGGTCACTGCGCTGACACCGGCGGGTACCGTCACGGTGACCTCCTGGCGGGTGTAGTCCGGCGTCGCCCCGAAGCGGGCCTCCCCCAGGATCGTGCCGCCCAGCTCGCCGAGCCGCACGCCGAAGCGGCCGTCGGTGAGGCTCGGCGAGGACCGCACCCAGGTGCTGAAGGTGTACGTCCCGCCCGGGGTCACCGGCACCCGCTGGGTGAGCGCGCTCCAGCCGGTGCCGGAGGTGCGGATCCAGCCGTTGTTGGTGCCGGAGCGGGCGAAGCCGAGCCCGCGGTCGACGCCGTGGTTCGCGGTGCCCTCGAAGCCCCACGCCGCCGGACCGCCGGCCGGCGCCTCGAACCCGCCGTCGGCGACCTGGGTCGCGTAGTGCACGGCGACCTCGGACGCCGAGGTGAACGTCCGGTTGCCGCCCGGGGTCCCGTACACGCGCACGCCGTCCGCATCCGCTGGCAGGAAGGTGATCGTGTACGTGCGGTGGGCGCCGGCGGTGGCGTCGCCCGGGTACGCCGGGCTGACCGTCTGCGCGGTCGCGTCCACCCACACCCCGTCCTGCCGCAGCTGTACCCGCGGCCGGCCGACGAACCAGCCGCCGTCACCGAAGACGTCCCCGGTGGTGAAGTCGACCCGGTTGACGTGGTAGCGGCGCGGCCAGGTGTAGCCCCACCAGCTGGCCGACTTCACCTCGTCGTCGAAGTCGTCCTCGTTGCCGGTGCGCTGGCCGTCGTTGAGGATCTGCAGCCGCCCGAAGTGCGCCGACTTGGAGATCGGCACCGCGCCGGTGGACGGGGCGGCCAGGTTGACCGAGGCGTCCGGCGGGTTCGCCGGCGCGCCCGGCTCCGGCCGGGTCAGCTGCAGCTTGCGCAGGCTGTAGCGGTAGACCGAACCGCCGCCGCCGCAGGGGCAGACGTTCGACTGCACCCACAGGGTGCGCCCGTCCGCGCTGAGGAACTTCGACGGGGCGGTGGTGGCGTAGCCGCCGTGCTTGGTCGCCGTCCAGGGGTAGCCGCCGAAGTCCTTGCTGAGGAATCGCTTCCACGGGCCCCACGGGGTCGGGGACTCGTAGAACTCGAACGTGTACTCGGTCCAGGAGAAGTAGAGGTAGCGCCGCAGCGGCTTGTTGTAGGTGACGCCGCCCTGGCTGATCACGGTCAGGTTGCTGACCCGGGTGGGGTCGTAGGTCTGCTGGTAGAGGTGCCGGCCGTCGTGCAGCACCGGCTGCCGGGCGCCGATGTCCCGGCTCCACCGCGGGTTCCCGTTGCCGCGCAGGCCGGCGTAGAACTCCCACGCGGCCCGGTTCTGCACCCGCTGCCTGGGCACCCGGGCCAGGTAGACGTCGGTCGGGTCGGGCACGGTGTCGTCGAACGAGTCCCGCCAGTTGTTGTCCAGCCCGTACGCGTAGACGTAGCGGTCCGGCGCCCAGGCGCTGTCCTTGCCGAAGTCGGCGAACCAGATCGTGGTGAAGACGTGGTCGTCGAACATCGGCCGGCTGCGGTCCCAGGTCCAGGTCCGGCCGTGGTCGGTGGACTTGACGATGGTGGCCGCCGGCACGTCGTTGAAGTCCAGGGCCAGGTCCTGCACGGCCAGGTAGATGGTGCCGTCCACGCACACCATCCCGGTCGGCTTGCGGTTGTACGTCGGCCCGCTCCAGATGGTGCCGACCTCGTCGCCGCGGGCCAGCGTCTCGCCGGTCAGGGTGGGCGGGACGCCCTCGATCCGGTTCACCGCGATGTCGGAGAACGGGCCGTCCAGGCTGAAGCCCTTGCCGTCTCCGTTCGTGGAGTACAGGTGGCCGTCGTCCGACCAGCAGGACGGCCACAGGTCGCCGTCGCTGTCGGTCCCGACGCTCTCCGCCTCCTCGATCGCGGCGGTGCCGAAGAAGGTGCTCACCGGCGCGTCCGGGAGGACCGCCGGCCCGGGCGCCGGCGCCGCGGCCGCCGACCCGGCCGGCACGGCAGCGGCAACGACCAGGGCGGCGGCCGCGAGAGCTGTCCCCAACGTCGAGAGCGAGTGGCGCCGGCGGTGTGAACGCGAGCCGGTCATCGCGGTCCTCCTTCGGGCGTGACGCGCGGGTCTGCGGGCGGGAACGGCAGGCGTTGCTCCACCGGCGCCAGCTCGAACGGCCGGTGCGGCAGGGTCTGGTACCAGTACGCGACCGACGAGACGTCGTCGGACCGCTTGTTCGCGTGGCCGTGCTCGATGGTCACCCGGATCGAGGAGGAGAAGGTGACCGGGTCCTCGATGTGGAAGCGGTAGAGCGAGACCTCGCCGGACCAGTTCGGCCCGCCCGGCAGGGTGATCCCGTGGTACGGCGCGTGGTACGGCTGGGTCGGGCACCAGGCGGTGTCGAAGTAGTCCTCGGTGCCGGTGCCGTGCAGCGACGGCGGGAACGGCTCGCCGTCGATGAAGATCATGTCGTCGCCCTCGCCGTACCAGTTCCAGTCGCTGTGCTCACGCAGGTTGCGGACGTTCAGGACACAGCCGACGTAGTGGCCGCGGCCGGCGGCGTCGAGGATCACGTAGTTGCCGTCCCCGGTGAGGTTGGTGCCCTCGACCAGGAACTGCCGGGTGCTCTCGGCGCCCTGCGGCTGCCCGTCGGTCGGGTTCTCCCGGCGCCACTGGGCGTGGAAGTAGCCGAGCTCGGCGTCCAGGGAGTCGAAGAGCTCGTAGTCGACGTAGTAGTAGAAGAAGACCGGCAGCTCGGCCATCTCGCTGACCAGCTCGACCCGGGCATGCCCGGCGAAGGGCATGTGGAACCAGCAGTTGAAGCCCTTGCCGTCCTGCGGGCTCATCTGCAGCGGGGCCGAGCTGAAGTTGACGGTGCGGCCGTGCCCGACGCCGAAGAAGTCGCCGAGCGGGACCAGCACGCTGGGGTGCTCCTGGTCGTCCCAGCTGATCCGGAGCACCAGCCGGCGCAGGTAGTCGGCCTCGGCCTCGTCCGGGCCGGGCCCGCCGGCGGTGGCGACCGTGCACCAGATGTGGTTGATCGAGCCCGGGCCGTCGACGTCGGCGAGGACCGCGGTCTGTCCCGGTTGGACGGTGAGCCGGTCGTCGTTGCCGCCGGAGCGGTCCCAGCTCGACGCCCGCCGCCGGCGCGAGGTCCGCAGCCTGGGCAGGTCCCGCAGGCTGCTGCCGAACTCGCCGTAGGTCACTGCGCTCCTCTCGTTCGGCCGGTGCCGCATCGGCGCCGGTCAGTTCAGGCCGGTGGTCTTCATCGCGTCGACCAGCCGGCGCTGGCCGAGCAGGAACACCACCACGGTGGGGACGGCCGCGATCACCGAGGCCGCCAGGATGAGGTTCCAGGCCGAGCTGTACTGGCCCTGCAGGCCGGAGATGCCCAGCTGCACCACCCGCAGGTTCGGGTCACGGGTGATGGTCAGCGGCCACAGGAACGCGTTCCAGTTGGCCAGGAAGAACAGCACCGACAGCGAGGCCAGGGCCGGCCGGCTCAGCGGCAGGATGATGTTCCAGTACCGCCGCCAGTAGCCGCAGCCGTCGATCTCGGCCGCCTCCTCCAGCTCCTTCGGGATGCTCAGGTAGTACTGCCGGAGCAGGAAGATGCCGAAGGCGTGGAAGATGCTCGGGATGATCAGCCCGGCGTAGCTGTCCAGGATGCCCAGCTCCCGGGCGATCAGGAACAGCGGCACCAGGATCACCGGCAGCGAGACCAGCAGGGTCGAGATGATCAGCGAGAAGATCAGGCCGCGGCCGGGGAACTGCAGCCGGGCCAGGGCGTACGCGGCCATCGAGTGGGTGATCAGCGCGATGCCGGTGACCGCGACCGCGACCAGGGCGCTGTTGAACAGGAACCGCGGCAGCGGGAACTCGGTCAGCGCGTACCAGAGGTTGTCCAGGGTGAGGCGGGACGGCAGCCCGGACTGGAAGACCTCCTCGGCCGGCTTGAGCGCGGACAGCAGCAGCCACAGCAGCGGCAGCACGGTGATGCCGGCCAGCAGGTAGGCCAGCAGCGGGCGCAGCACCGGTCTCCGCCGCCGGCGCCTGCGGACCGCGACGTCAGCCGACATCGAAGCGCCCTCCGCGGGTCACCAGGAACATCGTGCCGGTCACCACGACCAGGAAACCGACCATCACGGTGGTCAGGGCGGCGGCGTAGCCGTAGTTGCTGAAGGTGAAGGCCTGCTTGTAGACGTAGAACACGAAGGTCGAGGTCGCGTTGGCCGGCCCGCCCCGGGTCAGCACGTAGACGAGGTCGAAGGCCTGCAGCCCGGCCACCGCGCCGACCGTGGAGGTCACCACCACGAAGAAGCTGGTGGGGCGCAGCAGCGGCCAGGTGACGTGCCGGAACCGCTGCCACGCGTTCGCCCCGTCGACGCGCGCCGCGTCCTCGTACTCGGGCGGGATGTCCTTCAGGCCGGCCAGGAAGATCAGCATGAAGTAGCCCATCAGGAACCACACGCTGATCGCCACGTAGGTCGCGAACGCCAGCGTCGGGCTGCCGAGCAGCGAGACGTCGCCGAGCCCGACCGGGCGCAGCACGGTCGGCACCGCGCCCTGCTTGTCGACCAGCAGGAACTGCCAGAGCAGGCCGATCACCACCAGGCTGATCACGTGCGGCACGAAGAACGCGGTGCGCATCCAGCCGACGCCCGGGAACTGGTCGCGGACCAGCATCGCCAGCCCGAGGGCCACCACGAAGGACAGCGGGACGAACGCCAGCACGTACTTCACCGTGACCCACACGCTCTGCGCGAGCAGCGGGTCGTCGGCCATCTGCCGGAAGTTGTCCAGCCCGACGTAGGTGTAGTTGCCGAAACCGTCCACTTCGTACAGGGACACGCCGAGTGCCAGCAGCATCGGCGCGACGACGAAGACCAGCAGCCCGATCGCGTCCGGGGCGAGGAAGAGGTACGCGGCCAGCGCCTCCTTCCGCCGCCGCGCCCGCGACCGCTTCCGCGGCCGTGCGACGTCGGTGGCTGCCGGCTCGGCCCGGGTGGCCTCGGTGGTGACCATGGGTGTGACCGCCTAGAGGATCGCCGCGCCCCGGTAGGTCTGCAGGAAGCCGTCGATCCGCTCCGAGGCGTCCGCCGCCGCCTTGGCCGGGTCGGCGTTGTTCAGCTGGCAGGCCTGGATGGCGTCCGAGATCGCCTGGTAGACCTCGGGGGTGTAGCGCGGCTCGCCGCGGCCGGCCGGGGCGATCTGCTTGGCGAAGGTGGCCATCGCGCCGCGGGAGAAGGCGCCCCGCGACTCGGCCGCCTGCTGGACCGACTTGCGCGGCGGCACGTTGGTCTTCACCACCGTGTTCCACTGCCGGTGCCGCTCGACGCCGTCCGCGGAGGTCGACCCCAGTGCCCAGGCGATGAACCTGGCCGCCGCCTCCGGGTTCTTGCCCTTGGCGTTCGCGACGAAAGCCCAGCCGCCCAGGTCCGTCGTGTACGTGCCGCCGGGCGGCGTCGGCAGCGGAAAGACGCCGTACTGGAAGTTCTTGTGGTTCTGGCTGAAGTCGGAGACCGACCAGATCCCGGTCTGCTGCATGGCGCAGTACCCGGCGACCAGGTTGGCGGTGACGTTGCCGGCGCCGTCGCCCTGGGGCTTCTTCGGCGCCACCCCGGTCTTGACGGCGTCCTGCCAGAACTTCAGCGCCTGCACGGTGGCCGGTGAGTCGAACGTGCTCTTGTTGTCCTGGACCGCGGTGCCCCCGCCCATCCACATGAACGGGTACCAGGTGAAGTTCTGGTAGTAGCCGGGGATCGTCTCGAACAGCACCCCGAACCGCTTGCCCGTGGTCAGCCGGTCCGCGACGCCGAGCAGCTGGTCCCAGGTCTTGGGCAGGTCGGCCTCCGACAGGCCGGCCGACTCGAATGCCTTGACGCTGTAGTACATCGCCAGCGGCTCGATCTCCATCGGCAGGCCGTACACCTTGTCGTCCACCGTGCGGGTGTCCAGCACGCCGTCGACGTAGTCGGCCCTGGCCTCGGCGGACAGGTGCGGGGTGAGGTCCGCCAGCACGCCGCCGTTGTAGTAGCGGAGGAAGTCGCCGGGGCTGATGATGAAGATGTCCGGCCCCTGCCCGGCCGAGAAGGCGGTCTGCAGCGCGGTGCCGGCCAGGTACTCCGAGACCGGCAGGTAGCGCAGGTTGACCTTGGCCTCGTTCTCGGCGTTCCACTTCGCGGCGAGGTCGGTGAACCACTTGCTCTGCGGGTTCGGCTCGTCCGCCGGCCCGTAGAAGTTCCAGAAGCTCAGCTGGTTCGTGTTGCCGCCGGCGGCGTCGTCGCCACCGCAGGCGGCCAGCAGCGACATCGCGGAGCCCGCCGTCGCGGCGGCGAGCACCGCACCGCCGGCCCCGAACAGGAAGCCACGGCGGCTGAGGTCGCTGGTCGCGGCGAGGCGGGCGGACTCGGCGGCGGCGGGGGTGGAGCGGGCCGGGCCCGGGCCCGGGACTGGGTCTGACAGCACTGCGCCCTCCAGGACGAGTCCGGGTGCCGGAGTCCGGCCTGCGGCCGGTGCGAGCTTCCCCACGACCAACGGGCAATCGATTTCCCGCAACGTACGACCGGCCCGGCTGGCCGTCAAGTGCCAGCCACCGAATCCTTGTCGTGCAACGCGTTGACAGTGGCAACCCGTCTCCGTACGGTGGCAATCGATTTCCCTGCGTGACGGGCCGAGGCGGGCCCGAACCGGCCGCGGCCCACCTCCGCGGCCCGTCGCAGGCGCGGACCGGGGAGGCCGATGGCGACCATCTACGACGTCGCCCGTGTCGCGGGCGTGTCGACCTCGACCGTCTCGCGGGCGCTGACCGGACGCCGCCGGGTCGACGCCGAGCTGGCCGCCCGGGTGCGGGCCGCGGCGGAGGAGCTCGGCTACCGGCCGAACGCGGTGGCCCGTAACCTGCGCCGCGCCAGCACCACCCTGTGGGCGGTGGTGATCTCCGACATCGAGAACCCGTTCTTCACCTCGCTGGTCCGCGGCGTCGAGGACGTCGCCCAGGCCGCGGGCTACTCGGTGCTGCTCTGCAACAGCGACGAGGACCCGGTCAAGGAGTCGGCCTACGTGACCGCGTTGCTGAGCGAGAAGATCGCCGGAGTGATCATCTCGCCGTCCGGGCAGGCGGAGAGCGTGTCGCCGCTGCAGGAGGCCGGCACGCCGGTGGTGCTGATCGACCGCCGCGTCGAGGGCGTCCGGGTCGACACGGTGCTGGTCGACAACGAGCTCGGCTCGGCGGAGGCGACCAGCCACCTCGTCGCCGGCCGGTACGAGCGGATCGCCTGCATCACCGGCCCGCGCCGGGTCAGCACCGCGGCCGGTCGGCTCAGCGGCTACCGGCGGGCGCTGCGCGAGGCCGGGATCCCGTTCGAGCACGCCCTGGTCCGGTACGCGGACTTCCGTGAGGCCGGTGGCTACGCCGCCATGGAGTCGTTGCTCGACGGCGACCGGGTGCCGGCCGCGGTGTTCGTGGCGAACAACCTGATGGCCGTCGGCGCGCTGGAGTGCCTGGCCGCCCGGGGCCTGCGGGTGCCCGAGGACATCGGCATCGTCGGCTTCGACGACATCCCCTGGGCCGACCTGGTCCGGCCGTCGCTGACCACCGTCGTGCAGCCGACGTACGAGCTGGGCCGGACCGCCGCGCTGCTGCTGCTGGAGCGGATCTCCTCCCCCGCCCGGGCGCCGTCGCTGGTCACCCTGCCCACCGAGCTGCGGATACGGGAGAGCTCCGCGCCCCGCCTCGCCGCGCTGGCCGAGTCCTAGGGCGCCGGCGACACCGGCCGAACTCGACGGAACCGCGCGCCGCGGCCTGCGTCGAACGGGAATGCTGCCGAACAGGATGCGGCCCACCGCCGGCCGAGCCGCGTGGACGGGCACCGGGACTCTCGTCGGCCTCGCGCTGGTGATCGCGCTGGCCGTCGCCGGCGTGGTCTGGTCCACCGCCGGGAGGTCGCCGGACTCTCCGCCGGGACCCCCTCCGGGCCCGGCCGGGGCGGCCATGCTGGCCGCGTTCGACTCGTGCGGTGCGGCGTTGCACGGGCTCACCCGCGCTGCCGCCCCGTACGTGGGGCCCTACGGGCTGCCCGACCCGGGCGGCACTCGGGTCGGCGTAGCCGTGGGGCGGGACGGTCCGCTCCTCGCGGCGGACGCGGCGGGCGCGGCGGGCGCGGCGGAGGCCACCGCACCCGAGCACTCCACGACCACCGTCCACGAGGCCGGCGTCGACGAGCCGGACCTGGTCAAGACCGACGGCCGGCGGCTGCTCTCGGTGGTGGACGGCCGGCTGCGGGTCCTCGACCTCGCCAGCCGGCGGGTGACCGCGACGCTCGCCGTACCCGGCCAGGCGGAGCACCTGCTGCAGCACGGCGACCGGGCACTGCTCGTCGTCCCCGGTGGAGCCGGCCGGTGGGTGCCGGGAACGCCTTTCGCCGACCGGCCCGCCAGACCGGACGGTGTCCGGCTGGTCCTCGTCGACATCACCGGGTCCGGGCGGGTCCTCGAGACGCTCACCGTGGACGGCGCCTACCTCGACGGCCGGCAGGTCGGCGCGGTGGCGCGGGTGGTGGTCCGGTCCGGCCCGAGGCTGCGGTTCGTCCAGCCGGACGGCCGGCGCTCCGACGCCGCGGCGCGACGGCAGAACCGGCGCGTCGTCGAGGAGTCGTCCATCGAGGACTGGCTGCCGCGGTACGAGCTGGAGCAGGGCGGCGAGCACCGGGAGGGGCGGCTCGTCGACTGCGAGCGGGTCAGCCGCCCGGCGGCGTACTCGGGCACCGCCATGCTCACCGTGCTCAGCCTGGATCTCCGCGGCCCGCTCGGCACCGGCGACCCGGTGTCCGTCGTCGCCGACGGCAACACCGTCTACGGCACCGGGTCGAGCCTGTACGTCGCCGACGACCACCGCGGCCAGCCGGAGCCGCTGCAGGCCGACGGCTCGCCGCTCCCGGCGCCGGACCGGGTCCGGCGCACCGAGGTACACCGGTTCGACACGACCGGACCGGGGCGGCCCCGCTACGCCGCCTCCGGGTTGGTCGACGGACTGCTGTTGAACCAGTACGCACTGTCCGAGCACGAGGGGCGGCTGCGGGTCGCCACCACGATCGACGGCTGCTGCGCGCCGGCTTCCCGGTCGGAGAGCGTGGTCACCGTCCTCGCCGAGCGCGGGACCCGGCTGGTGCGGGTCGGCCGGATCGGCGGTCTCGGCCGGGGTGAGCGGATCTACGCGGTGCGGTTCCTCGGGCCGGTCGGCTACGTCGTGACGTTCCGGCAGACCGACCCGCTCTACACGCTGGACCTGTCGGACCCGACGCGGCCACGCGCGGTCGGCGAGCTGAAGATCACCGGCTACTCGGCGTACCTGCACCCCGCCGGCGAGGGAAGGCTGCTCGGCGTCGGCCAGGAGGCCACCGCCGAGGGCCGGCAGCTCGGCACCCAGGTGTCGGTGTTCGACGTCGGCGACCCCGCCCGGCCGCGCCGGATCGCCCAGCAGCAGGTCGGATCCGGGCAGTCGGAGGTCGAGCACGACCCGCACGCGTTCCTCTTCTGGCCCGCCTCCGGCCTCCTCGTCGTGCCGGTGATCGCGCCGTACGAGCAGCCGGGGCCGGCGGGGCCGCGTCCAGCGGTGGGCGGCGCGCTGGTGCTCCGGCTGGACGGCCAGCGCCTCGACCGGCTCGGCGTCCTGAGCCATCCGCTCGACGCCGGTCCCGGCGACGGCCAGGTCCGCCGCTCGCTCGTCGCGGGTGACACGCTCTGGACGGTCTCCCGGGCCGGCGCGATGGCCACCTCGGTCGACGACCTCTCCGACCGCGAGTGGGTGCCCTTCGCCTGACCCGTGATCTTGCACTTCCCGGCCACCAGTGGGACCAATGTCCGGTTCGCGAGCGGGCAAGTGCAAGATCACCCGAGGGGACCGCGGCGGGCAGGTCGCCGCGTGGCCGGCCAACCGACGACGGCGGGCCGTTACCGGACGAAGGTGGCCCGGAGCACGGCGGCGAGGTGCCGGCCGTAGCGCCGGGTCGACCAGCCACGGTCGACGGTGAGCTCCTCCAGCAGGTCGAAGGACGTCAGCGCCCAGAGCATGTCGGCGGCGCTGGACGGGGACCAGGGCGGCGCGAGGCGTCCCTCCCGGTGCAGCCACCGAGCCAGTCGCCGGCAGGCCGACTGCTGGTCGCGCACCACCACCCGCCAGTGCGCCTCGGCGTCCGGGTCGACGCGCCGGGCGTGCTTGACGGCGGTCGCCACCGCCAGGACCCGCGGGTGGAATCGCTCGACGTGTCGCGCCCACTCCTCGAGCGCGGCCGGAGCGTCGGGTGCCGTCCAGACCGCGCCCAGCGAGGTCGACAGGCCCTCGACCTCGTTGACGTGGTCGAACAGGGCGACCAGCAACTCGGTCCGCGACGGGAAGTGCAGGTAGACCGCGCGCCGGGTCACGCCGGCCCGCGCGGCGACCGCGGTCATGGTCAACGCCTCCGAGCCGCCTTCCTCGAGCAGCGTCCGGGTCGCGTCGAGCAGCGCCGCCCTGGTGCGCCTGCTGCGGGCGTTCTCCGGCGCTCCGATCGGGCTCGGCATGCCGACCTACCGTCCTTGGGAAGAAGTACCCGGCTCGTGTAGCTTAACCCTCCGTAGGAAGTACACATGGCGTGTAGGAAACTGGAGGTGGCAGCGATGACGTCCTCTGCCGGCGGAGCATCCGGCACCGAGACCCGGGCGGCGGGTCGGCTGCGGTGGCGCGCCGCCGTGACGGCGGTAGCGACCGTCGCGGCGGCACTGGTGTGGGTGGTGGCCGTGCCGGTGCTCGGCCACGACCTGCTGGTGCCGGGACGTGGCGACCGCGACCCGATGGAGATCACCCTTCCCCTCGTGGTGGGGACGGCGCTCGTCGCGTCGCTGGCCGGTTGGGGTCTGCTCGAGGTCCTGGAACGGGTGGTGACCCGCCGGGCGGCGGCCGTCTGGAGAGCGGTGGCGGCGCTGGCCCTCCTGGTGTCGTTCGCCCCGCCGCTGCTCACCGAGGGCATCGACACCGGCACCCGGGTGACGCTCGCCATGATGCACGTGGTGGTCGCCGCGGTGCTTATCCCGGCGCTGCCGCGGGCGCGCCCGTGACCGTCTTCACCGAGGCCGAGCTGGCCTACCTGCGCTCCGAGCGGCGGCTGGCCCGCATCGCGACCGTCGGCGCGGACGGCATGCCGCACGTGACGCCGGTCGGCTGGACCCTCGCCGAGGCCGACACGGTGATCGACGTCGGCGGCCACGACCCGGCTCGCACCAAGAAGTTCCGCGACGTGGCCCGGTCCGGCCGGGCCGCGATCGTGATCGACGACCTGGCGAGCGTGAACCCCTGGCTGGTGCGCGGGCGTCGAGGTCCGCGGCCGGGCCGAGGCGCTGACCGACCCCGAGCCACGGATCCGCATCCACCCGGAGCGGGTCGTGTCCTGGGGTCTGGACGGCAGCAGCGGCGGCCGCGACGTCATCCGCTGAGCGGACCGGGATCCCCTGCCGATCCGGTGATCTCGTCGCCGCGGGCCCGGGGCGGATGCCAGACTGATCAAGTCCGTACATCGTCGGCATTGCGGCGACCCCGCTGCCGCCGGCGGACGTCGTGCGCCGCCGGGAGGGAGCTGGTCGTCGATGGCGACGCCGGAAACGATCTTCAGCCGGGACGTCCTCGGGCGCTACGTGTGCAACACCTTCGCGGAGGCGGCGGCGAGCGGGCCGTTCGACGTCGTCGTCATCGGCGGTGGCACGTTCGGTCTCGCGCTCGCCCAGGACGTGTTCTTCCGGGCGAAGCGCTTCGACTCCGGCCCCGGCGCGGTCGCGGACGACGTGCTGAAACCGGCGAACTTCCGGGTCCTCGTGCTGGAAGCCGGGCCGTTCGTGCTCCCGACCCACGTGCAGGACATCCCTAATCTCGGCCTGTTCGCACCCGGCACCGGGCACCCCGCCGGCGGCCTGCCCGCCACCCGGGCCCAGCTCCTCGCCGAAGGCGCGGACGGGCGGCCGAGCCTGGAGAACTGGGGCCTGCCGTGGAACTCGGCCGAGCCGTTCTCCGGGCTCGCGTACTGCCTCGGCGGCATGTCCCTCTACTGGGGCGGCTGGTCGCCCCGGTATCTCGAGACCGAGATGCACGTCGAGCCGGCCGGGGCGATCACGGCCCGGACGCTCTGGCCGGCCGCGACCGTCCAGGACCTCGAGCAGGGCTTCTTCGCCGAGGCCGAGGAGGAGACCGGCGTCGCCACGTCCAACGACTTCCTCAACGGCGCCCTGCAGGACCACTACCGCCGGCTGCTCTTCCGGGGCTACGCCGACGTCCCGTACGTCGTCCCGCTGGCGGAGCTGCCCGACTACACCCCGTTCGCCGGGCCGCGGCTGCGGGCCCAGCTGGCCGACCCCCCGTACGCCGGCTTCGCGGACAGCACGCGGCTCGACGCCCCGCTGGCCGTCCAGGTCCAGGCCCGGCCCGGGTTCTTCCCGTTCAGCAAGTTCAGCAGCGTCCCGCTGGCGATCACCGGTGCCCGCGCCGCCGCCGACGAGGCCGCGGGTGCCACGGACGCGGCCAAGCGCCTGATGATCGTCCCCAACTGCCACGTCAAGCGGCTGCTCACCCGGCCGTACACGCTCGCCACCGGCGCGACCGTCGAGGAGGTGACCGGCATCGAGACGGCCGCCGGGTCGCTGGACCTGACGGCGCCGATCGCCGGCGACCCGCACCGCAGACCGGTCGTCGTGCTGGCCATGGGTGCCATCGAGAGCGCCCGGATGGCCCTGGTCAGCACGCCCGGCGTCCCCGGCGCGGCCATCGCCGGCAGCAACCTGATGGCGCACCTACGCAAGAACGTCGGCTTCACCGTCCCGGCGCCACCCGGCCTGCAGCTCGGCGACGGCGAGGTGGCCGCGCTGCTCGTCCGCTGCCGGACCGAGATCGACGTCGCCGGCGACCGGACCCCGGTGCACTTCCACCTGCAGATCACCGCCTCGGCGGTGCCCGAGTTCCCGGGCAGCCAGGCCGACGCCTTCCTGTTCCAGAACGTGCCGGACCTCGACAACATCCGGCGGCTGAAGGAGCTTCGGCCCGGCAAGGTCGACGTCTTCGTCCGGGCCCTCGGCGAGATGGTGCCGGCGCCGGACGTCAACGCCGTCACCGTGCCCCGGACGCCCGCGGACCTGGACGAGTACGGCGTCCCGCGCGCGTCGGTCGCGCTGCGGCGGGGACCGGAGGACGGGGAGCTGCAGCGGCAGCTGGACGAGGTGATCCAGCACCTGGCCCGGTACGTCTTCGGCACCGCGGGACCGGTGGACATCCCGCCCGCCGACGGGCTGGGAACCTCGTTCCACGAGGCGGGCACGCTGCGGATGGGTGAGCGGCCGGCCACCTCGGTGGTCGACCCGGACGGGCAGTTCCACGCCGTCACCAACCTCTACGCCGGCGACGCCTCGGTGCTGCCGACCTGCGGCTCGGCCAACCCGGTCATGAACGGCATCGCGCTGCGGCGGCGGCTGGCCAAGAGGCTGGTGCCGGAGGGCGACGGCGTGGGCGGCAAGGAGAGCGGTCGGGAGCCCCGGACGTTCCCGCGGATCGGGCCGGCACCGGACCCGACGCCGGGGACGGTGCTGCGGCTCTTCGACGGCGAGAGCCTCGCCAACTGGCGGATGGCCGGTCGTGGCACCTTCCACGCGATCGACGGCGCGCTCCAGTCGGTCCCGGGCTTCGACCTCGGCCTGCTCTGGTGCACCGTTCCGATGCCCCGCGACTACCGGCTGGAGCTGGAGTTCCGCATCCGTGCGAACGGCACCAACAGCGGGGTCTTCCTGCGTTTCGCCAACCCCGAGCTCGCCGGCTTCTACAACCCGGCGTGGTCGGCCGTGCGGTCCGGCTTCGAGGTCCAGATCGACAACACCGGCGGCGCGCGGGACGGGCTGCCGGCGAGCCCGAAGCACCGGACCGGAGCCGTCTACGACGTCAACTACCCCGGAGAGCCGGCGCCGCCGGGAACACTCCCGCCGACGCCCGGCGACTTCGTACGCCCCCGGGACGCCCGGGTGCTCGCCTGGAACCAGCTCCGGGTCGAGGTGCGGGGCGATCTGTTCACGGTCAGCCTCAACGGCGTCGACACCGCCCGCTACACCAACCCCGATCCCGACCGGGGGCGGTTCCGGCCGGACGCGGCGACCTTCGTCGGCCTGCAGTCCTATTCGGACCGCTCCGCGACGACCGCCTTCCGCGACATCCGGGTCACCGCCCTCGCAGCGGCTCAGAGCTAGGCGATCACCGGCACCCGGGCCATCGAGGCGCGGACGCGCTCGACGGGGTAGTCGAGGTCGGACAGCTCGCCGCGGAAGTACGCGTCGTAGGCGGCCATGTCGAAGTGGCCGTGCCCGCACAGCGCGGTGAGGATGACCTTGGCCTCGCCCGTCTCCGCGCAGTGCCGGGCCTCGCGGATGGCCGCCGCGACCGCGTGCGTCGGCTCGGGGGCCGGGACTATCCCCTCGGTGCGGGCGAAGCGGACACCGGCCTCGAAGCACTCGGTCTGGCCGATGGCCTCGGCCTCGACCAGGCCCAGCTCGTAGACGTGGCTGAGCAGCGGCGACATGCCGTGGTAGCGCAGCCCGCCCGCGTGGATGGGGTCCGGGATGAAGTCGTGGCCCAGCGTGTGCATCTTCACCATCGGCGCGAGGCCCGCGGTGTCGCCGTAGTCGTAGCGGTACTCCCCCTTGGTGAGGCTGGGGCAGGCCGCCGGCTCGACGCACCGGATGACCGGGTCGATCCGGCCGGCCAGCTTCTCGCGCAGGAACGGGAAGGCGAGCCCGCCGAAGTTCGACCCGCCGCCGGTGCAGCCGACGATGACGTCGGGGCTCTCACCCACCACCGCGAGCTGGGCGATCGCCTCCTCGCCGATCACCGTCTGGTGCAGCAGGACGTGGTTGAGGACGCTGCCCAGGGCGTAGTGGCTGTCCGGGGCCTGGGCGGCCATCTCCACCGCCTCGCTGATCGCGATGCCCAGGCTGCCGGGGCTGTCGGGGTCCTCGGCGAGCACCGCCCGGCCGGACTGCGTCAGCGGGGACGGGCTGGGGTGGACCGTCGCACCCCAGGTCTCCATCATCGAGCGCCGGTACGGTTTCTGCCGGTACGAGGCGGCGACCATCCAGACCTCGCACTCCAGCCCGAACTGGCTGCAGGCGAACGCCAGCGCGCTGCCCCACTGCCCGGCGCCGGTCTCGGTGGTCAGGCGCCGCACGCCCTCCGCGGCGTTGTAGTAGGCCTGCGGGACGGCCGTGTTGGGCTTGTGCGAGCCGGCGGGGCTCACCCCCTCGTACTTGTAGTAGATCCGCGCCGGCGTCCCGAGCGCCTTCTCCAGCCGGTGCGCCCGGTAGAGCGGGGACGGCCGCCAGAGCCGGTAGACCTCCTGGACCGGCTCGGGGATGTCGACGTAGCGCTCCGCCGAGACCTCCTGCGCGATCAGCGCCATCGGGAAGAGCGGGGCGAGGTCCTCGGGTCCCACCGGCTGGTGGGTGCCCGGGTGCAGCGGCGGCGGAGGCGGCGCGGGCAGGTCGGGCACGAGGTTGTACCACCGCGTCGGCATCGACGCCTCGTCCAGCAGGATCTTGGTCCGCTCCGTCATGGCGTCCCCCTCGTCAGCCCCGCCCGCGCGCGGCCATCGTGCCACCTCGCGCGGGCAGGCTGCGAGGCCTGAGCTCAGTTCCGTGCGGCGACCATGCCGTGCGGGTCGAGTACGTACTTGCGGGCGGCGCCCTGGTCGAACTCCGCGTACCCCTGTGGCGCCTGGTCGAGGGGGATCGGTGTCGCGTTGACGGCCTTGGCGATCTGCACCCGGTCGTGCAGGATCGCCATCATCAGCTGCCGGTTGTAGCGCATCACCGGGCACTGGCCGGTGTAGAACGCGTGCGACTTCGCCCAGCCGAGCCCGAGCCGGATCGACAGCGAGCCCTCCTTCGCCGCGTCGTCGGCGGCGCCCGGGTCGCCGGTGACATAGAGGCCCGGGATGCCGAGCGCGCCGCCGGCCCGGGTGATGGTCATCAGCGAGTTCAGCACGGTCGCCGGCCGCTCGGTCTGCGCGTCCGCGCCGTGCCCGCGGGCCTCGAAGCCGACCGCGTCGACCCCGCAGTCCACTTCCGGCTCGCCGAGGATCTGCTCGATCTGCTCGCCGGGGTCGCCCTTGGACACATCGACGGTCTCGCAGCCGAAGCTGCGCGCCTGGGCGAGCCGGTCGGCGTTCAGGTCGCCGACGATGACTGCGGCGGCGCCCAGCAGGTACGCCGACGCGGCCGCGGCCAGCCCGACCGGGCCGGCGCCGGCCACGTAGACGGTCGAGCCGGTGCCGACGCCGGCGGAGACGCAGCCGTGGTACCCGGTCGGGAAGATGTCCGACAGCATCGTCAGGTCCAGGATCTTCGCCATCGCCTGGTCCTTGTCGGGGAACTTCAGCAGGTTCCAGTCGGCGTACGGGACCAGCACGTACTCGGCCTGCCCGCCGACCCAGCCGCCCATGTCCACGTAGCCGTACGCGGAGCCGGGACGGTCCGGGTTGACATTCAGGCAGATGCCGGTCTTGCCCTCCTTGCAGTTGCGGCACCGTCCACAGGAGATGTTGAACGGGACCGAGCACACGTCGCCGACCTTGATGTACTCCACCCCCGGGCCCACCTCGGCCACCTCGCCGGTGATCTCATGGCCGAGCACCAGGCCGGTCGGTGCGGTGGTGCGGCCGCGGACCATATGCTGGTCGCTGCCGCAGATGTTGGTCGCGACGTTCTTCAGAATCGCCGCATGCGGGAGCTTGCGGCCGACGTTCGCCGGGTTCACCCCCGGCCCGTCCTGCAACTCCAGCGTCGGGTAGTCGATGGTCTGCACCTCGACCCGGCCCGGTCCCATGTAGGCGACCGCCTTGTTTCCGGCCATGGAAACGCTCCCTCCGCTCGCGGACGCATCTGTGCACCCGTCTAGTCCGTCCTAGCCGACTGGGGTGACCCCAAACCCCGCCGCCGCTGTGCCCGCCCTCTTGCGGCCGGGCTGTGGCAGGTTGGGCGGCGTGTTCGAGGGATTCACGACCGAGTCGGTGGACGTCGGCGAGGCGACGCTGCGGGTACGGCACGCCGGCACCGGCCCGGCCGTGCTGCTGCTGCACGGCCACCCGCGCACGTCCGCCACCTGGCACCGAGTCGCCCCGCCGCTGGTCGCGGCCGGGCACACCGTCGTCTGCCCGGACCTGCGCGGCTACGGCCGGTCCTCGAAGCCGGCGACCACCGCGGACCACTCGCCCTACTCCAAGCGCGCCATGGCCGGGGACGTGCTCGCCGTGATGCGGCACCTGGGACACCCGAGGTTCGCGGTCGCCGGGCACGACCGCGGCAGCTACGTCGCCTTCCGGCTGGCCCTCGATCACCCCGGCGCGGTCAGCCACCTCGCCGTGCTCGACAGCGTCCCGATCGGCGCGGCCCTGGACCGGTGCGGCGAGAAGTTCGCCACGGCGTGGTGGCACTGGTTCTTCTTCGCCCAGCCGGACAAGCCCGAGCGCGCCATCAACGCCGACCCCGACGCCTGGTACGGCGGCAGCGCCGAGGCCATGGGCGCCGAGGCGTACGAGGACTACCGGCGGGCCATCCACGACCCCGACACCGTGCACGCGATGCTCGAGGACTACCGGGCCGGTCTCGGCGTCGACCGCGCCCACGACGAGGCCGACCGCCGGGCCGGCCGCCGGCTCGGCTGCCCGGTCCTGGTCCTGTGGTCCACCCGGGACGACATGGAGGAGCTCTACGGCGACCCGCTGACCGTCTGGAGCGGGTGGGCGGACGACCTGCGCGGCCAGCGCATCGAGTCCGGCCACCACATCGCCGAGGACGCGCCGGAGGAGCTGGTCCGGGCGCTGCGCGCCTTCCTGGTGCCCTCAGCGACGCGGCGCTCCAGGGACCGGCCGGGACGCCGGCGTCATCCGGCGACCGCAGCCGTCCATGTCGGCCCGCCGCAGGTAGCGCGAAACGACAAGCCAGCCCGGCAGCACCGGCAGCCAGAACGTGGCAAGCCTGAACAGCAGCACGGCGGGAACGGCGACCGCGCTCGGCATCCCCGCTCCGATGAGGCCGCCGATCAGCACGGCCTCAACCGCACCGAGTCCGCCCGGGGTGGGAGCGGCCGAGGCGATGGCCGATCCGGCGAGATACACGGCACCCACCGTGACCAGGCTCAGCTGTGCACCGAAGGCCAGCGACGAGTAGTAGAGGCCGAGGATGTAGGTCGTGGTGACGATGGCCGAACCGCCGAGCAGCAGCGCGACCTTGCCCGGCCGCCGCACCACCTGGACGGCGCCGGTCAGCGAGCGGCTCAGGAACCGCCCGACCTTGTGCACCACGGCATGCCGGACAGCGGGCACGAGGAACGCGCCCACGGTCACGACCGCCACGACCGCCACACCGAGGAGCACCGTGCGCGGCGACGGCAGCGGTAAGGACCGGAAGGCCGACTGCCCGGCCCACACGAGGAACAGTGCCGTCAGCACCAGGTGGACCACGGCACCGCCGACCGAGTTCAGACCGACGCCGGCGACGGCGGTGGCGGAGTCGAGGCCGCACTTCTGCAGGAAGCGGGCGTTCAACGCCATCCCCCCGACGTTGGCGGGGGTCACCCGGTTCACGAACGACGACGCGGTCTGCGCCAGCAGCGTGGGCAGGGCCCGCAGCCGAATCGGCACCGCCCCGAACATGCTCACCGTCGCGCCGACGTACGTGAGCGCGGACATGGCGAGGATCGCCGGCAGCCACCTCCAGTCCGCCGCCTGGACCCGCCGCCACATCTCGTCGACGCTGCCGATCTGCGGCAGGAGGAAGTACAGCGCGGCGCCGCACATCAGGACCAGGAGGACGGTGCGCCCGCTGATCCGCTCCAGGTGCTCCAGTGGCGGTGGTGGCGTGCCGGTGCCCGCGCTGACCGTGTCGCGCAGCTCGGTGAGCAGGCCCTTGCGCTCCTTCAGGCCCCGGCGGGTGGCGCCGCTCAGCGCATTCGGCTGCAGGCGGCCCATCGACGACGCCACCGCCGCCGGTCCCAGCACGCTGACCGCCGCGTCCACCGCCCGGGCCGGCCCGACCTTGAGCGACGTCGAGGTGAGCAGCTCCGCCACGTCGCCATTGAGCTGGCCGTCCTGAGCGGCGAGCTCGCTGAAGCCGAAGTCGATCAACCAGGCGAGGTCCTGGTCGTCGAGGAAGACGTTGGCCAGCCGCAGGTCGCGGTGGGCTATCCGGCGATGACGGAGGATCCCGACCTGTTCCCAGATCTGGCGGAGGACGTCGTCGGTGAGCGACTCCGGGTCCACCTTGTCGAGCGAACGCCCGGCGATCCCCTCGTACGCGAGCACCATCGAGTCGTCGTCGACCGTAGCCAGGCCCTCGAATCGGGGGGTGCGGACGCCGATGTCGCGGGCCCGCAGGGACACCAGCGCCTCGTGCTCGACCTCGCGGCGCAGGGACGAGAACGGTCGCTCGTCGCCGACGTGCTCCAGGCGCACGAAGCGGTAGAGGCGGAAGAGGAGGTCAGCGCTTCTCTCCTCGCTGCCCAGCAGCTTGACGAACACCGACCGGCCGTCGGCGAGCGACCCGAAGTAGGGCGTCGATCCTCGCGCGTCCACGCTGGCGGGCCGGAGCGAGACGACCGGCAGCCCGGCGCGGATGAGAGCGGCGCTGATCGCCGCCGCCGGGGCCCGGCGATCGGGCCGGCCGAACGCCAGCAGGACCGCGGTACCGACGACGGCCCCGGCGGCGAGCGCGACGAACAGGTCGGCGGGCAGCGTGGCCGCCGCCAGGAGCCGGCACAGCGTCACCAGCGCGAGGACAATGGCCCCCGCCCGCCGCCATCGCCGGGACACGAACGGACCGGCGATGACCAGCACCGCCGCCATCGCCCCGAGCGTGGCGGCGGACGGGAAGTGTCGGGAGGCGATGCCACCCCGGCTCGCCAGCTCGACGACCAGGCTGGGCGGGTTCCGCCGCTCCAGCCACCACGCCAGGCCCCGCACCGCCAGGTCGGCCGCCAGGCCACCGACCAGCACCATCCAGACCAGGCGCAGGCGGCGGGTCACGAGCGGCACGCCGACCAGGACGATGGCCGCGACCAGGACCACCGTGAGCTGCAGCAGTCCCACGAACACCCGCTCGACGCCGACCGGCAGCCGGTCGAAGAGGCGCAGGATGTCCTCTTCCAGTCCCAGCACCGAGTCCTCGGCGTACAGGGTGGGCAGCGCGGCCACCAGGAGCAGGCCGAGGTAGACGACGAGGCGCAGCAGATCCCGCGGCGACCGGCGGTAGCCGGCGTTGCCGTCGCCGCCTCCGGTGTCCGCACCTGGTCCGGCCGGATCGGTGACCGTCGTCGACGCCTCGCGCTGCTCGGAGACCGGCTCGGTTCGGCCGGGACGAGTCACCGGTCCGAGCTGCGGCGCCGGGTGGAGAGCACGAGGCGGGTCGCGATGTCGAGCGCGACCAACACGGTCAGGTAGCGGACGGCTATCGACTCACCGCTGGTGGCCACGATGACGGCGGCCGAGACGACCACCACCCCGGCCAGCAGCAACACGACGGATCGGCTCTGTTCCATGCGACCACTGTGGCTCATCTACGTCCGGGAGCGTCGCATCTTGGTGAGAAGCGCCGGATGTCCGGGTTTCGTGGTGCTGGCCTGACGGGCGCGGCAGCCCGGTGCACAGTCCGACGCAGCCGAATCACCCTCCGCCGGTCACTCGGGGTCGCGTCGACCCCGGCCGGCGGCCTGCGAGATGATCCGCCCGGCGTTCTCCGGGGAGAGGAACTCGGCCGGTGACGTCACTCCGGCGATCATCCGGGCGAAGCCGTCCATGGCGTCCTGGTCGCCGGGCATGGCGCCCAGCAGCTGCTGCAGCTCGGGCGGCGGCGGCTCGAGCGTCGCGAGCTCGGTGGTGAGCTCGTACATCGGCAGCACCTGCTGGTCCCGCGCGGACTGGTACTCCTTCATGGCGACGTCGAACGGGCGCTGCCCGGAGAAGGTCTCGTCCAGCGCCGCGACGCACAGCTCGGCGTCCCGGAAGGCGTCCTGGATCCCCTGCGCGGTGATGAAGTCCTTGTTGTAGCCGGCGTCCCCGACCAGCGCCCAGCCCGGCCCGTACGGCTTGCGGAAGTAGTTCGGCACCGCCGTGCCGACGTAGCGGGCCTCCCGGGTGGCGGCCCGGATCCGCTCGGCGAACGGCGGCGCCAGCTCGAGCATCGCCAGGAAGTTTCCCTCGATGTCCCCCCGGTTGGCCTCCATCTCCGCGTACGGCCAGCCGCCGACGACCAGCGTCAGGTCGTCGTTCGTGGGCCACGCCGCGACCGCCCGGTCCGGCCGGATGTAGTTCTCGAAGCGGCCGTCCATCGGCAGGCCGCTGAAGTAGGAGTAGTAGCCGGCCAGCAGCCGCGGCTTCTCGTGGTACTGCTCGGGACGCACCGCCCCGGCGACCAGCGAGTGCCGGCCGTCGGCCCCGACGACCACCCGGGCCTGCTCGGTGACGCTCCGGCCGCCCTTGCCGTGGCCGCGGACGCCGGTGACCCGACCGTCGGAGACGACGACCTCGTCGACGACGAACTCCTCCCGGATCTCCGCTCCCGACTCGGACGCGGCGTCCACGAGCAGCTTGTCCAGCACGGTCCGGCGCGGCCCGTACGCGACCGGAGCGTCCTCGGTCCCCGGCGCCCCGGAGACGACCAGTGGACCGAAGTCGAACACGTAGGTGTGGATGGGCGGGCATCCCGACGCGACCAGCCGGTCGAGCAGGCCCCACCTGGCCAGCGCTGCCGCGCCCGGCGGATGGACGAGGTGGGTGGACAGCGTGTCGCTGGGGAATGCGGCCCGGTCGACGACCAGGACCCGGTAGCCCTTGCGGGCGAGCAGCATCGCGGTCGGGGAGCCGGCGCAGCGCGCGCCCACCACGATCGCGTCGTACGAGTTGTCAGCCATGGCGGCAGCATCTCCACGCGGCCGGCGGGGAAGTATCGGGGAGGTCCCCGACCTACCCGCTGATCTTCTCCCGCATCGCGTAGGCCGCCGCCTCGGCCCGGTTCCGCAGGCCGAGCTTCGCCAGCAGGTTCCCGACGTGGGTCTCGACGGTCTTGCGGGTGATGTAGAGGCGATCTGCGATCTCCGGGTTCGACAGCCCGGCGCCGAGCAGCAGGAGGACCTCGGCCTCCCGCTTCGTCAGGACGCCGACCCCCTTGGCACCGGTCCGGACCGGCGCGCCGAGCGACCGCAGCAGCGCCCCGGCCGCATCGGCGTGCCGGGCGGCGGCGAGCCGCTCGAAGTCCTCGAGCGCCGCCTTCGCCTCCGCGATGGCGACCTCCGGCGAGCGGTCGGCGAGCGCCAGGGCCATCTCCAGGCGCGTCCGGGCGAGCTCCATGGGCAGCTGTGCCCGCGCGAATCCCGCCAGTGCCTCGTGCAGGCAGGCGCGCGCGTCCGGGTGCCCGCTGGCGATGCAGACCCGTCCCCTCGCGAGCGCCGCGGCGGCGTGCAGGTACGGCCCCCGCTGCGCCGCGGCGATCCGACCCAGGCGCTCCGCGGCGCGGGCGGCGTCCTCGACGCTCCCCTCCGCCAGGTGGACGTCGACGAGCAGGGACAGCAGCGGTCCAACCATGACCGAGTCCCCGGTTGTCGGGACCTCGTCGTCACGGCGTTCGGTGGCCCGCTCCAGCAGGTCCCGCGCCAGCGCCGTGTCGCCGCGGGCCAGGTGCAGGGCGGCGAGCGTGGGGACGACGTCCGGGTGCTGCTCCAGTCCCGCCAGGAGCTGGCCGGCCTCCTCCAGCCGGCCCTGCCGCACGCGCAGGGCGGCGAGGCGGATGACCGCGGCGGCGCGCCGCGCCGAGACGCCCCGGTCGAACTGCCGGGCGGCCTCGACGAGCTCGGTCTCCGCCTCGGTCCACCGCCCGGCCGCGGTGAGGATCCCGCCGTAGTGGGCGCGGCAGAACGCGGCGACGACGCTGCTGCGCTGCATGCGGCCCGCGGCCGCGCGCATCCACTGGTCGGCGCGGGGAACGTCGTTGACCAGCTCGCAGGCCCAGAAGAACCCGCAGAACATCGAGTCCACCGAGGCCAGGTCCGTCAGCTCGCCGGCACAGGCGGCGGCCAGGGCCTCGTCGAAGAGGACAAGGCCGTCAGCGACCCGGTCGGTCAGCACGAGCAGGCCGCCGAGGTACGACAGCGCGTCGAACTCGACGTCGGGATCGCCGAACCGGCGCCCGATCGCGATGGCCTCGCGCAGCAGCGACTCGCGAGCCTGCGGGTCCGGCTCCGAGAACGACTCGATGATCAGCACCCAGCCGCGCTCCGCCCGGTCCGCGCCCGCCTCGTCCAGGACGGTGCGGGCCCGGGCGAGCCATCCGTTCTGGACCGCCCAGTCGCCGAGGACACTCCCGGTGATCCAGGCGACCGTGCGCGCCGCCCGACCCGCCGCCATGGTCTGGCCTTCGCCGCGGTAGGCGGCGTAGGCGCGCTCGTAGCAGGCCGCCGACGCCGGGTACTCCCGTTCGAAGTAGAGCGCCTGGGCGAGACCCTCGAGCGCCTCCCCCGAGGCGACCTCGCCGACGGCCGACTCGAACGCCCGGCGGGCGGCGGCCGCGATCACCGGCCCGCAGGGCGGCCACGCCCGCTCCGATCAGCGCCGAGCTCACCTGCCGATGGTGGCACGTCCCCGCGGGTCAGCCGACCACCGGCGGGTGCTGGTTGTCGAAGCCGCGGCCGGGGACGGGTGCCTGGCCGCTGACCCGGGTGACCAGCTCGGCGGCGAGGTCGCGCAGCTTGCGGTTGTTGTTCTGGGAGTGCGCGCGCAGCAGCGCGAACGCCTCGTCGGCGGTGCAGCGCTGCTGTGCCATCAGGATGCCGAGCGCCTGGTCGATGACGGTGCGGGAGGTCAACGCCCGCTCCAGTTGCTGGCTGTTCTCGGCGAGGGTCGCGTTGCGCAGGACCAGCGTGAGCGCGGCGGCGGCCTGCGAGGCGAAGATCTCGGTCTGCTGGCGGGCCGAGGCGTCGAAGGCGTGCGGGCTGAAGCCGTAGAGGTTCAGGGCCCCGACGGTGCCGCCGTCCACCGTCAGCGGGATCGACACCGACGAGCGCACCCCCTGCTTCAGCGCATGCGGGCGGTAGTCCTCCCAGCGGGTGTCGGCGGCGAGGTCCGGGACGTCGATCACGGCGCCGGTCTCCAGCGTCTCCAGGCAGGGACCGTGCCCGCCGGCGTACTGCACCTCGTCGAGCCGCTCCGCCCGCTCGTCGCTGCTGGCGACGGTGAGCGGGCGCCCGTCCCGGCGGACGGTGATGCCGCACGACCCCGGGGGCCGCACGACGTCGGCAGAGAGCTTCGCCAACTCGGTCAGGAAGTCGTCGACGCTCTGCACGGTCAGCAGCAGCGACTGCAGCATGCCGAACGCCTCGACCAGGTCGACCGGAGCGTGGCTCGTCTGCGTGGATCCGGCGAGGCCGGTCATGGCGCACGGCCAATCCAGGGGTGAGCCCGGTTCATCGAGAACCGAAGACGACACCGCCCTGCATGACGATGCGCGGAATATCGACGGCAGCACCAGTATGCTCCCGCAGCCGCCGGCGCACACCATCTGCTCCGGGGCGGTCCGGACGGTCCGGCGGGTCAGGGCCGGCGGAAGCGGGAGAAGTCGGGATCCCGCCGCTCGGCGAAGGCGCGGGCGCCCTCCATCCCCTCCTCGGTGCGCGAGAACAGCTCCAGCCCGTCGAAGGCGAGGTGGGACAGCCCGCCGAGGTGGTCGGTGTCCGCGTTGAACGAGTGCTTGAGGAACCGCAGCGCCGTCGGCGAGTAGCCGCCGATGCGGCGGCCCCACCCGAGCGCGGTCGGCAGCACCTCCTCGGCCGGCACGACGGCGTTGACCAGCCCCCACCGCTCGGCGGTCTGCGCGTCGATCGTGTCCAGCAGGAACCACAGCTGCCGCGCCCGCTTCTCCCCCACCACCCGGGCCAGGTACGCCGAGCCGAAGCCGGCGTCGAAGGACCCGACCCGGGGCCCCGACTGGCCGAAGCGGCGCGTGCGCTGCCGCGACGGTGAGGTCGCACAGCACGTGCAGCACGTGCCCGCCGCCGATCGCGACGCCGTTGACCGCGGCGATCACCGGCTTGGGGACGTCCCGGATGATCCGGTGCAGCCGCTCGATCTCGAAGGTCCCCCACTCGGTCTCGCCGTAGCCGCCGGTCTCGGCGCGCTCCTTGACGTCGCCGCCGGCGCAGAACGCGCGCTCACCGGCGCCGGTCAGCACCACGCAGGCCACCGCCGGGTCCGCCCAGGCGTGCTTGAACGCGCTGATCAGCTCGTCGACCGTGCGGCCGCGGAAGGCGTTCATCCGGTCGGGCCGGTCGATGGTCACGACGGCGCAGCCGTCGGTGACCGCGTACCGGACGTCGGTGAGGTCCTCCAGCCACTGGCTCATGGACCAAGGATGTTGACCGCCGTCGCCGTGCCTTGACAAGGTCGCCGCGTGCAGCGGATCAACCCCGAGGGGCTGGCGCGGCCGTCCGGCTTCTCGCACGCGGTCGTCGCCGAAGGCTCCCGCCTGGTCTTCCTCGCCGGGCAGACCGCGCTGGACGCGGACGGCAGGCTGGTCGGCGGCGACGTCGTCGAGCAGTTCGAGCGGGCGCTCGGCAACCTGCTGGCCGCCCTCGCCGCCGCCGGCGGCACGCCGCAGCAGCTGGCGTCGCTGACCGTCTACATCGTGGACATGGACGACTACCGCCGCCGCGCCCGGGACATCGGTGCGGTCTGGCGGCGGCTGGTCGGCCGCGACTACCCCGCGATGGCCGGCATCGGAGTCGCCCGGCTGTGGGACGCGGCGGCGCTGGTCGAGGTCCAGGGCTGGGCCGTGCTGCCCTGAGCGTCGCCAGCGGCCGGCCGCGCTCGGCATACTGGCCGCATCGAGAGGGGGTGCGCGCCATGGATGCCGCGCAACCTGCGCCGTTGGGCCTCGCGCAGCCTGGCCGGGTCGAGCTGAGCCCGTCGGCCCATGTCGACACCTTCTGCCGGGACTCGCTCCCGCCGCCGGAGCAGTGGCCCGAGTTCCTGTTCACTCTCCCCGAGCTGGGCTACCCGGCGCGGCTCAACTGCGCGGAGGCGCTGCTCGACGCGACGATCGCCGAGCGCGGCCCGGACCGCCGCTGCCTGGTCTGGCCGGGCGGCGAGTGGTCGTACGGGCAGCTGCGCGAGCGGGCGGACGGGATCGCGCGGGTGCTCGTCGACGAGCTCGGGCTGGTCGCCGGCGAGCGGGTGCTGATCCGCGGGCCGAACGCGCCGTGGCTGCTGGCCTGCTGGTTCGGGGTGGTCAAGGCCGGCGGCGTCGCGGTGACGACGATGCCGATGCTCCGCGCGGGCGAGCTGCGGACCATCGCCGCCATCGCGCGGCCCCGGCTCGCGCTGTGCGACGCCCGGTTCGCCGACGACCTGGCGGCGGCCGAGATCCCCGGCCTGCGCACGGTGCTCTACGGCGGCGCGGCCGACGACGACCTGACGGCCCGGGCCGCCGCGCACCGCGAGCCGTTCCCGGCCGTCCAGACGGCCGCCGACGACGTGGTGCTGCTCGCCTTCACCTCCGGCACCACCGGCCAGCCGAAGGCGACCATGCACTTCCACCGCGACGTGCTCGCGGTCGCGGACACGTTCTCCGCGCACGTGCTGAAGCCGACGGCGGACGACCTGTTCGTCGGCACCCCGCCGCTGGCGTTCACCTTCGGGCTGGGCGCGCTGCTGATCTTCCCGCTGCGCGCCGGCGCGGCGAGCCTGCTGCTGGAGCGGGCGACGCCGGAGCTGCTCGCGGACGCGATCGCCGAGCACGGCGCCACCGTGCTGTCCACCGCGCCGACCGCGTACCGGGCGATGGTGGCGGCCGGCAGGGCGCCGGCGCTGCGCAGCCTGCGCCGCTGCGTGTCCGCCGGCGAGACCCTCCCCCGCGCGGTCTGGGATCGCTTCCACGAGGCGACCGGACTGCGGATCATCGACGGGATCGGCTCGACCGAGCTGCTGCACATCTTCATCGGCTCGGCGGACGACGAGATCCGGCCCGGGTCGACCGGCCGCCCGGTGCCCGGCTACGAGGCAGCCGTCCTCGACCCGGCCGGGCGGCCGGTGCCGGACGGGGTCGCCGGTCGGCTCGCCGTGCGCGGCCCGACCGGGTGCCGCTACCTCGCCGACCCGCGGCAGCAGGCGTACGTCCAGGGCGGCTGGAACGTCACCGGCGACACCTACCGGCGCGACGAGGACGGCTACTTCTGGTACCTCGCGCGCAGCGACGACATGATCGTCTCCGCGGGCTACAACATCGCCGGACCCGAGGTGGAGAACGCTCTGCTCCGCCACGTCGACGTGGTGGAGTGCGGTGTGGTGGGGATGCCGGACGTGGCGCGCGGCGAGGTGGTCGCCGCCTACGTCGTGCTGCGTGCCGGCGTGGCCGGCGACGCGGCGACGGCCGCCGCGCTGCAGGAGTTCTGCAAGCGCGAGATCGCGCCGTACAAGTATCCGAGGGTGGTCGAGTTCGTCGCCGAGCTGCCGCACACCCCGACCGGGAAGCTGCAGCGGTTCAAGCTGCGCGAGCTGGCCCGGCAGCGGTAGCCGTGCGCATCGCGGTCGTCGGCGGCGGTCCGGGCGGGCTGTACTTCGCGCTGCTCGCCCGGCAGCTGGGCGGGCACGAGATCACCGTGTGGGAGCGCAACGCCGCGGACGACACGTTCGGCTTCGGGGTGGTCTTCTCGGACGAGACGGTCGGCGGCATCGAGCACGCGGACCGGGCCGTCTACGCCGCGATGGAGCGGGAGTTCGCGCGCTGGGACGACATCGACATCCACTACCGGCCGGACGACCGGCCGGCCGGTCCGGTGCTCACCTCCGGCGGCCACGGCTTCGCCGCGATGAGCCGGCGCCGGCTGCTGCGGATCCTGCAGGAGCGCTGCCGGGCGCTCGGCGTCATCGTCCACTTCGGAGCCGAGGCTCCCGACCCGGACGAGCTGAGCCGCACGCACGAGCTGGTGGTGGCCGGGGACGGGCTGAACTCGGCGACCCGCTCGAAGTACGCCGACAGCTTCCGCCCGGTCCTGGACGTGCGGCGCTCGAAGTACATGTGGCTCGGCACCACCAAGGTCTTCGAGGCGTTCACCTTCGACGTCCGGCGGACCCCGTACGGGGTGGTGCAGGTGCACGCGTACCCGTACGACGCGGGTGGCAGCACGTTCATCGTGGAGATGCACGACTCGGTGTGGCGGCGGGCCGGCTTCGACCGCTCGGCGGCGCGGGTCTTCGCGCCCGGCGAGAGCGACTCCGAGTCGGTCGCCGGGATCGGCGAGCTGCTCGGCGACCTGCTCGACGGGCACCCGCTGCTGGCGAACAACTCCCGCTGGATCACCTTCACCACGGTGCGCTGCGAGTCCTGGCGGCACGGCAACGTCGTGCTGCTCGGCGACGCCGCGCACACCGCGCACTTCTCCATCGGCTCCGGGACCAAGCTGGCGATGGAGGACGCGCTGGCGCTCGCCGCCAGCCTGCACGAGCACCCGACGGTCGACCGCGCGCTGGCCGCGTACGACGCGGAGCGGCGGCCGGTGGTGCTGTCCACCCAGCGCGCGGCGCAGGCCAGCCTGGAGTGGTTCGAGAACCTCGGGCAGTACGTGCACCAGGAGCCGCCGCAGTTCGCCTTCAACCTGCTGACCCGCAGCCGCCGGGTGACCCACGACAACCTGCGGCTGCGGGACCCTGAGTTCGTGGCCGGCGTGGACGGCTGGTTCGCCCGGGCCGCGGCCGAGCGTGCCGGCAGTCCACAGGCGACCGACGCCCCGCCGATGTTCCAGCCGCTGCGGCTGCGGGGGCTGGAGCTGGCCAACCGGGTGGTCGTCTCGCCGATGGACATGTACTCCGCGGTGGACGGCGACCCGACCGACTTCCACCTCGTCCACCTCGGCGGCAAGGCGCTCGGCGGGGCCGGGCTGGTGATGACCGAGATGGTCTGCGTCTCCCCCACCGGGCGGATCACCCCGGGCTGCACCGGCCTCTACAGCGACGAGCAGGAGGCCGCGTACCGGCGGATCGTCGAGTTCGTGCACGGCAGCTCCGCCGCCGCGATCGGCCTGCAGCTCGGCCACTCCGGCCGCAAGGGGTCCACCCAGCTGATGTGGGAGGCCATCGACGAGCCGCTGCCGGACGGGAACTGGGAGGTCTGCGGGCCCTCCGCGCTGCCGTACTCCCCCGCCAACCAGGTGCCGCGGGAGCTCTCCCGCACCGAGATGGCGTCGATCCGGGACCAGTTCGTCGACGCCGCCGGGCGGGGCGCTCGGGCCGGCTTCGACCTGCTCGAGCTGCACTGCGCGCACGGCTACCTGCTCTCGTCCTTCCTGTCGCCGCTGACCAACCGGCGCACCGACTCGTACGGCGGGTCGTTGCCGAACCGGCTGCGCTACCCGCTGGAGGTCTTCGACGCGGTCCGCGCGGTGTGGCCGGCGGACCGCCCGATGAGCGTCCGCATCTCCGCCACCGACTGGTACGACGGCGGGGTGGACGCGGACGAGGCGGTGCTGATCGCCCGCGCCTTCGCCGAGCACGGCGTGGACGCCGTCGACGTGTCGACCGGTCAGGTGGTCAAGGAGGAACGGCCGTCCTTCGGCCGGTCGTACCAGATGCCCTTCGCCGACCGGATCCGCAACGAGGTGGCCCGCTTCTTCGACCTCGCCGTCATCGCCGTCGGCGCACTGTCCTCATGGGACGACGTCAACTCGGTCATCCTGGCCGGGCGGGCCGACCTCTGCGCGCTCGGCCGGGCGCACCTCTACGATCCACAGTGGACTCTGCACGCGGCGGCCGAGCAGGACTACCGGGGGCCCGGCGTCCGCTGGCCGCTGCCGTTCCAGGCGGGCAGCCGCCGGCCGCCGACCGGCCGCACCGACGGCCCCAAGCCGCGGCTGCAGCTGATCCGGAGCGGGACGCAAGGCACGCGCCACGCCCGCTGGCGGCCGCCCGCCAACCCCTGAGGAGAGACGATGCCAGTGCTGCAGGAGCTGCTCGCCGCCGTCGCCGGCGGCCGGGTCGAGGTCATCGACCTGACCGCGCCGCTGGAGGCCACCACCCCGATCCTGCGGCTGCCGGAGCCGTTCGGAAACACCCGGACCTTCCAGCTCGAGGAGATCAGCCGGTACGACGAGCGCGGGCCGGCGTGGTACTGGAACAACATCTCCACCGGCGAGCACACCGGCACCCACTTCGACGCGCCGGTGCACTGGGTGACCGCGAAGGACGGCGAGGACGTGTCCCAGGTGCCGGTGCGGCGGCTGGTCGCGCCCGCCGCCGTGCTCGACTGCACCGGGCCGGCCGCCGCGGACCCGGACTTCCTGCTCGAGATCGAGCACGTGCGGGCCTGGGAGTCCGAGCACGGCCCGCTGCCGGCCGGCGGCTGGCTGCTCTACCGGACCGGCTGGGACCGCCGCTCGCACGACCAGGCGGAGTTCCTGAACGCCGGCGAGGACGGCCCGCACACCCCCGGCATGTCCGTCGAGTGTGCCCGCTGGCTCGCCGAGGAGGCGCCGGTGCAGGGCGTCGGGGTGGAGACGGTCGGCACCGACGCCGGCGCCGCGCACTCCTTCGACCCGCCGTTCCCCTGCCACACCTTCCTGCTCGGCGCCGGCAAGTACGGCCTGACCCAGCTGCAGAACCTCGCGCTGCTGCCGCCGACCGGGGCGGTCCTGGTCGCGGCGCCGCTGCCGATCGCGGGCGGCTCGGGCAGCCCGGCGCGGGTGCTCGCCCTGGTCGAGCGCTGAGATGCTGGTCGCCGAGGCAGTCGGCCGGACCCTCGCCGGGCTCGGCGTCGGGCACGTCTTCGGCGTGGTCGGCAGCGGCAACTTCCACGTGACGAACGCGCTGGTCGCCGGTGGCGCCCGGTTCGTCGCGACCCGGCACGAGGGCGGCGCGGCCACCATGGCGGACGCGTACGCGCGGGTCAGCGGGCGGGTCGGGGTGCTGTCCGTGCACCAGGGCTGCGGGCTGACCAACGCCATGACCGGCATCACCGAGGCGGCGAAGAGCCGCACGCCGCTGGTCGTGCTGGCCGCGGAGACGGCGGCCGGCGCGGTGCGGTCCAACTTCCGGGTCGACCAGCCGGCCCTGGCCGCCGCGGTCGGCGCGGTGCCGGAGCGGGTGTCCGCACCGGCCTCGGCGGTCGAGGACACGCTCCGCGCGTACCGGCGGGCCGTGGTGGAGCGCCGGACCGTGCTGCTGAACCTTCCGCTCGACGTCCAGGCCGCCGAGACGGAGCCCGGTCCGGCACCGGCGGTCACCGTGCCGGCCCTGCCCCGCCCGGCCGCGACGGCGGTCTCCGAGCTGGCCGACCTGCTCGCCGGCGCCCGCCGGCCGGTCTTCCTCGCCGGCCGCGGTGCCCGGCACGCGGGCCGCCAGATCGCCGGGCTGGCCGAGCGGTGCGGCGCGCTGCTGGCCACCTCGGCGGTGGCGCGCGGGCTCTTCCACGGGCACCCGTGGTCGCTCGACGTCTCCGGCGGGTTCTCCTCGCCGCTCGCCGCCGAGCTGGTCGCCGGGGCCGACGTGCTGGTCGGCTGGGGCTGCGCGCTGAACATGTGGACGCTGCGGCACGGCCGGCTCGTCGGCCCGGACGCCGCGGTGGCGCAGGTCGACCTCGACCCCGACGCGCTCGGGGCGAACCAGCCGGTGCGGCTCGGGATCGTCGGCGACACCGCGCAGGCGGCCGCGGACGTCGCCGCGGAGCTGGCCGCCCGCGGGCACACCGCGACCGGATACCGCACGGCACCGCTGCGGGCGCGGCTCGCGGCCGGCGTCCGCTGGCGGGACGTGCCGTACGACGACGACTCCGACGGCGACCGGATCGACCCGCGGACGCTGTCGATCGCGCTGGACGACCTGCTGCCCGCGCAGCGGGTGGTCGCCGTCGACTCCGGCAACTTCATGGGCTACCCCAGCGCGTACCTGTCCGTGCCGGACGAGCACGGCTTCTGCTTCACCCAGGCGTTCCAGTCGATCGGCCTCGGGCTGGCGACGGCGACCGGCGCCGCGCTGGCCCGGCCGGACCGGCTGCCGGTCGCGGCCCTCGGGGACGGCGGCGCGCTGATGGGCATCGCCGAGCTGGACACGGTGGTCCGGCTCGGCATCCCGATGGTGGTGGTGGTCTACGACGACGCCGCGTACGGCGCGGAGGTGCACCACTTCGGGCCCGACGGCCACCCGCTGGACACCGTGCGCTTCCCGGACACCGACATCGCCGCCATCGGCCGCGGCTTCGGCTGCACCGGCGTGACCGTCCGCAAGCCGGCGGACCTGACGGCGGTCTCGGCCTGGCTGGACGGTCCGCGGGACACGCCGGTGGTGGTGGACGCGAAGGTCACCGCGCGCGGCGGCGCGTGGTGGCTGGAGGAGGCCTTCCGCGGGCACTGAGCGCCGGCGCGCTCAGTCGTCCTCCGGCGGGTGCCACAGCGCCCGCCCGGTCGCCGGGTCGAAGACGTGCGCCCGGGTGGCGTCGACGGCGACCCGGACCGAGTCGCCGAGCCGCACGTCGGTGCGCGGCGGGAGGAGCGCCCGCAGCAGCGAGCCCGGGCCGCCGCCCACGGAGAACTCGGCGCCCGGCGCGGTCACCGCCGGCCCGTCCACGGCGATCGCCACGACCCGGTGCGGGCCGGTGAACTCGCTGCGGATCACCGTGCCGGCCAGCGTCACCAGCGCCGGGTCGTACGGCCGGGACGCGTCGCCGACGTCCTGCGCGCGCAGGGCGAGCACCACCTCACCGCCGATCCGGTCGCGCAGCTCGGGCGGGACCGGTGCCCACAGCGGCAGCGTGCGGGCGCCGACCTGGAAGCCGGCCGCGCCGGCGTCCACCACCAGCCGCGCGGCCAGCAGGCCGGGCGGTGGGAAGCCGACGAACCCGGCCACGAACAGGTCCGCCGGCTCCCGGTAGACCTCCCGCGGCGTGCCGACCTGGACGAGGACGCCGTCGTTCATCAGCGCGACCCGGTCGGCCACCGCCAGCGCCTCGACCGGGTCGTGGGTGACGTAGAACGTGGTGACGCCGAGGGACCTGACCACCTCGACGATCTGGCGGCGTACCGAGAGCCGTTGGGTGGCGTCGAGGTGCGCGAGCGGCTCGTCGAGCAGGAAGACGTCCGGCGCCCGCACCAGCGCCCGGCCGACCCCGACGACGCCGCGCTCGCCCGCGGACAGCGCGTTCGGCATCCGCGACAGCAGCCCGCTCAGCCGCAGCTGCCGGGCCCGTCCGGCCACCCGCTCGGACACCTCGGCCTCCGGCGTGTGCCGGGCCCGCAGCCCCCAGCCCAGGTTGTGCGCGACGTCGAGGAAGGGCACCAGCGTGGTGGACTCGAAGACCATGGCGACACCGCGCTGCTGGGTCGGCACCGCGGTCACCCTCCGGCCGCCGATGTAGACCTCGCCGGTGCGCACCGGGGTGAGACCCGCGATCACCCGCAGCAGGGTGGACTTGCCGCAGCCGGACGGGCCGAGCACGGCGAGCAGCTCCCCGTCCTCGGCGGACAGGGTGACGTCGCGGAGCGCGGTGGCGCCGTCCCGCACCACCGTCACCCCGTCCAGACCGGTGCCGGCCACGCATCCCAGCCTCCCTCATCCCGGGTCCGTTCGCCGCTCCGGGGCGGCATTGACCCCCTTCCGTAATTTGAACGCGTTCAGTATGCTCCGGGCGAGCAATTCTGAACGCGTTCAAAGGAGGACCTCCGGTGGACTGGAAGACGGCGATGTACCTGCTCTACCTGGCCCTCAGCGTGGGCCTCACGCTGTGGGTGGCCCGGACGCTGTTCACCAACGGGTCGGTCTTCCTCGCCGACGTCTTCGACGGCCGGACCGACCTCGCCCGCAGCGTCAACCACCTGCTCGTGGTCGGCTTCTACCTGGTGAACCTCGGGCTGGTCTCGCTCGCGCTGCGGACCGAGGCGCCGGTCGCCACCGCGACCGAGGCCATCGAGGCACTGAGCCGGAAGCTGGGGCTGGTCCTGGTCACCATCGGCCTGCTGCACCTGTTCAACGTGCTGGTGCTCAGCAAGGTGCGCCGGCAGCGGCAGGACGCGCACCTGTTCGCGGCCGCGCCGGTCTACCAGCACCCGGCGTCGCCGCGTTGAGCCGCCGTCGGCGCGACGGATGGCTACGCTCGACCCCGTGACCGACCCGGCGTCCGGCCTCGCGGCCGCTGGGGGCGCCGGTGGCTCCGCGGAGCCACCCGGTCCGGGACCGGAGCCGCGGTCGGCCCGGGGCGAGCAGACCCGGTCGCGCATCCTCGCCACCGCGCTGGGCATGTTCCGCGACCAGGGCTACGACGCCACCACGATGCGGGCGATCGCCGCCGCCGCCGGGGTCTCGGTGGGCAACGCGTACTACTACTTCCGCTCCAAGGAAGACCTGATCCAGGCGTTCTACGACGACATCGGCCGGGCCCACCGGGCGCTGGCGGAGCGGCGGCTGGCCGGTCGCCGCGACCTCGCCGACCGGCTGCGCGTCGTGCTGCTCGCGCACGTCGACGTCATCGAGCCGTACCACGCCTTCGCCGGCAGCTTCTTCAAGGTCGCGGCCGACCCGGCCAGCCCGCTGTCCCCGTTCAGTGGCCAGAGCGGGCCGGCCCGGGACGAGGCGACCCGCTTCTTCGCGACGGTGCTGGACGGGTCCGGAGCGAAGATCCCGGCCGCGCTGCGGGAGGAGCTGCCTGGGCTGCTGTGGCTCTTCCACATGGGCGTGATCCTCTACTGGGTGCACGACCGCTCCCCCGGCGCGGCGAAGACCCGGCTGCTGGTCGAGGGTGCCGTCCCGCTGGTGGTCAAGCTGATCGGCCTCGGCCGGGTGCCGGTCCTGCGCGGGGCCGTCGACGACGTGCTCGCGCTGCTGCGGGCGCTCGCGGACGCGGACGACCCGGCGGTCGCCGGCGGTCTCACCCGCTGAGCGACGGTACGGTCGGCGCTGGCCGCCTCCGGACGCGGCCGACGAGGAGCAGCCGTGCGAGCGATCGTCTACACCCGTACCGGCGAGCCGGGCGTGCTGGAGCTCGTCGACCGGCCGGTCCCCGAGCCGGGCCCCGGCGAGGTCCTGGTCCGGGTCGCGGTCTCCGGCGTGAACCCGACGGACTGGAAGGCCCGCAAGGGCTCCGGCTCCGGCGGCGCGCCCCCGGCCGGCTGGCAGATCCCCGGCCAGGACGGCTCCGGCGTGGTCACGGCGGTGGGGAACGGCGTCGACCCGGTGCTCATCGGCGAGGCGGTGTGGATGTGGGAGGCGGCCTGGCAGCGGCCCTGGGGCACGGCCGCCGAGTACACGGTCGTGCCCGCCCGGCAGGCCGTGCTGCTCCCGCCGGCCGGCTCGGACGACCTCGGCGCGAGCCTCGGCATCCCGTTCCTGACCGCGCACCGCTGCCTCACCGTCGGCGAGGCGATGCCGGACCGGCTGGACAGCGGCGCGCTGACCGGGCGCACCGTGCTGGTCCAGGGCGGGGCCGGCGCGGTCGGCAACGCCGCCATCCAGCTCGCGCGGTGGGCGGAGGCGACGGTCATCGCCACCGTCAGCGGCCCGGCCAAGGCGCAGCTCGCCGCCCTGGCCGGCGCCACGCACGTGCTCGACTACCGGCGGCAGGACGTCGCCGCGGAGGTGCGCAAGATCGTGCCGCACGGCGTCGACGCGATCGTCGAGGTGGCGCCGGGCCGGAACGCCGCGGTCGACGCCGCGGTCATCGGTCGCTACGGCGCGGTCGCCGCGTACTCGAGCGACGAGGCGGCGCTGACGCTGCCGGTCGGGGCGCTGATGGCTCCGAACGCGCGCTGGCAGTTCGTGCTCGTCTACACCGAGCCGCCCGCCGCCAAGGCCGCCGGCGTCGAGGACGTCAACGCGGCGGTCGTCGACGGTGCGGTCCGGGTCGGCGCGGAGGCCGGGCTGCCGCTGCACTACTTCGCGCTGGCCGACGCCGCGGAGGCGCATGCGGCGGTGGAGGCCGCGGCGGTCGGGAAGGTGCTGATCACCGTCACGGACAGCTAGTGGTTGCGGGGCGGGACGTTCGTGACGTCGACCATGCCCTGGCCAGCGTGCGAAGCGGTAGAGGTCGCGGCGGCCAGCAGGCAGGTGGGTGATTTCCGATGCTCCGAATGGTGACAATCGGCGTCTATGGCTTCGACGGCGAGTCCTTCCTGCAACGACTGCGGCACGCGGACGTCCGCCTGCTACTCGACGTACGCCAGCGCCGCGGTGTCCGCGGACCCGAGTACGCCTGGGCGAACTCACTCCGGCTACAGGCGGCCCTCGCCCAGGCCCGGATCGCCTACGAGCACCACCCCGAACTCGCCCCATCCACCGAGCTACGCCAGCTCCAGTACGCCGAGGACGACCGCCGCGGGGTCGGCAAGCGCTCGCGCCGCGAGCTGGCGGTCGAGTACACCCGCCGCTACACCACCGAGATCCTCGACCGCGCCGACCTCACGCCGATCGTGTCGGCGCTGTCGAGCAGTGGGACCGCAGCGCTGCTCTGTGTCGAGCGCGACCCAGAGGCCTGCCACCGCTCGCTGATCGCCCAGCGGCTGACCGAGCAGCACCGCGTCACGATCGAGCACCTGCGCCCGTTGTGACGCGTGGATTCGCCAGACGCGAGGTCATCTCGTACTCCTCGCGCGGCCCGGTTGTCCCATGCCGCACAGACGCATCCTCACCAGCCGGCCCTTGCACACGTCCAGCCCTCCTCCAGCCAGTGCCCCGGGTCGGGCCGAAAATGGGTCGCGGCGACGGACGGACCACGCTTTCCTGGTGCGCGTGGACGTGGCCTGGCTCGATCCGGAGCGGCTCGACCCGCGGGACGTCGCCGGGGTCGCGGCGCTGCTCGAGGCCGCCCGCGCGGTGGACACGCCGCACCTGCCGGCGCCGCTCGCGCCGACCGTGGCCGCGCACCTGGCGCTCGGCTGGGACGGCGACCCGCCCCTGACGGCGGTCGTCCGCGACGAGCACGACCGCATCACCGGTGTGCTGGAGCTGTCGCTACCCCGCTGGGACAACACCCACCTCGCCGAGATCGACATCACGGTCGACCCGGTCGAGCGCCGGCAGGGGCTCGGCCGGCGGCTGTTCGACCTCGGCGTGGAGCGGGTGCGGGCCGCCGGGCGGACGCTGGTCGTCGCCGAGTGCTTCGACGCGACGGCGGGCGTGCCGTTCCTGCTGGCGATGGGCCTGGAGCGGGCGTCCGAGGACGTCCAGCGCCGGCAGCACCTGGTGACCCTGGACCGCAAGCGGCTCGAGGACGAGCGCTCGGCCGCCCTCGACCGTGCGGCGGCCTACGAGCTGGTCCGCATCTCGGGCGCGACGCCGGAGGACATGCTCGCGGACGTGGCCCGGATGACCGGGGCGATCAACGACGCGCCGACGGACGCGCTGGAGATCGAGGACGAGGTCTTCACCGCGGACCGGATCCGGTCCTTCGAGCGGACCCAGCTCGCCCAGCGTCGCCGGGTCTACCGGCTGGTCGCCCGGGAGCGCGCCACCGGCGTGCTGGCCGGCCACACCATGGTCGTGGTGGACGCCGAGCGCCCGGCGCGGGCGTGGCAGTACGACACCAGCGTGCTGCGGGCGCACCGCGGCCACCGGCTCGGGCTGCTGCTGAAGGCGTCGATGCTGGGCTGGCTCGGGGAGGCGGAGCCGCAGCTGCGGATGATCGACACCTGGAACGCGGCCTCGAACCAGCACATGATCCGGGTGAACGAGATCCTCGGCTACGAGGTGGTCGCCACCGCCGCCGGCTGGCAGCGGCACGTCTGAGCAGCCGGCGGCGGTGGCGGCTCAGCGGCCTCGCTCCAGCGCGTCCTGGACCTCGTCCAGCAGCCGGCGGGCGCGGTCGAGCCTCGCGCTCATCAGCTCGCGATCGGTCGCCTCACCGCGTGCCGACTTCTCCGCCTCCAGCCGCTCGAGCACACCCAGTACATCACCCGTCGGACGGACGGGCGGCCGCGTTTCTGTCGGGAGGCGGTGGCAGAGTCCGGGTCATGAGCGACGGAGCGGGGGCGCACCTGGACCGGGTGCTGGCGGCGACGGCTGGCCCGGGCGCGCGGCCGCGGCCGGACCAGGTCGAGGCGGTCGAGGCGCTCGTCGACGGGCGCCGGGTGCTGCTGGTCCAGGCGACCGGCTGGGGCAAGTCGGCGGTGTACTGGGCGGCGACCGCGGCGCTGCGCGCGGCCGGGCGCGGGCCGACGCTGGTCATCTCCCCGCTGCTGGCGCTGATGCGCGACCAGGTCGCCGCGGCCGGCCGGTCCGGGCTGCGCGCGGCCACGGTCAACTCGTCCAATGTGGACGACTGGCAGGAGGTCTTCGACGCGCTCGGCGCGGACACGGTCGACGTCCTGCTGGTCTCACCCGAGCGGCTGGCCAACCCGCGCTTCGCCGACCGGGCGTTGCCGCTGCTGGCCAAGGCCGGGCTGCTGGTCGTGGACGAGGCGCACTGCATCTCCGACTGGGGCTTCGACTTCCGCCCCGACTACCAGCGGCTGACCCACCTGCTGTCCCGGACCACCGCCGGCAGCCCGGTGCTCGCCACCACGGCGACCGCCAACGCAGCGGGTCACCGCGGACGTGGCCGACCAGCTCGGCCAGGACACCCTGGTCCTGCGCGGCCCGCTCGCCCGCGCCAGCCTGCAGCTCGCGGTGGCGCCGGGGCTGGACGGGGTCGAGCGCTTCGCCTGGGTCGCGGACGCGCTCGACCGGTTGCCCGGCTCGGGGATCGTGTACGCGCTGACGGTCGACCAGACGACCTCGCTGGCCGAGTTCCTGCGCGGTCAGGGCCACGACGTCGCCGCGTACACCGGACAGACCGAGCCCGACGAGCGCGCCCGGATCGAGGCCGCGCTGCGGGACAACCGGCTCAAGGCGGTGGTGGCCACCTCCGCGCTCGGGATGGGCTACGACAAGCCTGACCTCGGTTTCTGCCTGCACGTCGGCTCACCGGACTCTCCGGTGGCGTACTACCAGCAGGTCGGCCGGGCCGGCCGTGCCCTGGCCGAGGCGGTCGGGGTGCTGCTGCCCGCGGCGGAGAGCGACCCGCGGATCTGGGACTACTTCGCCACCGCGACGATCCCCGACCCCGACGCGGCCCGCCGGGTGCTCGCGCTGCTGCCGCGCGACGGGGAGTCCGGCGGCGCGACCGGCCCGGCGATCGAGGCGGAGACCGGCCTGCGCCGCGGCCGGCTCGACGCGCTGCTGAAGACACTGCGGGTCGACGGCGCGGTCGAGCGGGTCGGCTCGGGCTGGGTCGCGACCGGGCGGGAGTGGCACTACGACGCGGAGAAGTACCGGCGGGTGGTGGCGGCGCGGCGGGCGGAGGCCGACCTGATGCGGACGTACGCGGCCGGCAGCCGGTGCCTGATGCAGGTGCTGACCGAGGCGCTCGACGACCCGTCCGCCGGGCCCGTGCGGGCGTTGCTCGGTCTGCACCGGCCGACTGCCCCCGCCCGGCCCGCGGCCGGCGCGAGGCGCGGGTCGCCGCGGCCCGCCGGCACCTGCGTGCGCGGCGGCACGTGCTGGAGCCGCGCCGGCAGTGGCCGGCCGGGACCCCCCGCCGGGGCCGGATCGCCGGCATCGCGCCGGGCCGGGCGGTGGCGTTCGCGGACGACCCGGCCTGGCCGGCGCTGACCGACGAGCTGGGCCGGTCCGACGCCGAGCCCAGCGAGGAGCTGCGCGGCGCGCTGGTCGAGGTGCTGCGCCGGTGGTCGAAGGAGTGGGACGAGCGGCCGGCGTCGGTCGTGGCGGTGCCCAGCCGGTCCCGGCCGCGCCGGGTGCGCGGGATGGCCGAGCACCTGGCCGAGGTCGGCCGACTCCCGCTGATCGACGCGCTGCGGGTCGGCGGTCGGCCGCCGCCGGACGACGTCGCCTCGGCGACCCGGGTCCGGCAGCTGCTCGACACGTTCAGCCACGACCCGGGGCAGCCGCTGCCGGCGGGGCCGGTGCTGCTTGTCGACGACGTCGCGCGCACCGGCTGGACCCTGACCGTCGCCGGCGCGCTGCTCGGGGACGCGGGCGCCGGGCCGGTGCTCCCCCTCGTCGGCCACCGACGGCCCTGACCCCGGCTCGGAGCGCGCCGCCTGGCTCCCGGGCGGCCGGCCCGGCCGACCCGGTGGCCGGCGCGGCTGGACTGCTGGGACGATCTCGGCTGTCCTGGGCGCGGTCCGCCGGGATGCCGATCGACCACGCTGCCGCGGCAGGCCTGCTCGGGGTCGGGCTGCCGGGATCACCGTCCTGGTGCACGTGCCGCGGACCCGCGCCGCCGTGCAGCGGCTGGACGACCGCTGGTACGCACTGGTCCAGCGATCGCGGTCCGCCCCGCTCACCGCGGCGGCGAGGACGCTGGACGTCGGCTTCGGCACCACGGTCGACTGGTCGGTCCGGGCGGCGGTGACCGCTCAGCTGGTCCGCCGCCGGCGCTGGGCCGCGCTGAGCGCTGGGTGGCGACCGTCGTGCTCGGCGAGGTGTCGGTCGGCCCGCTCAAGGCGTTCGTGGACCGGATCCGCCCGCCCGACCCGCGGACGACCACCTCGATGATGTCCTACCCGTCCGGCCACGCCCTGGCCGCCGCGACGACAGCCCCCGGCATCGTGCTGGCGCTCGTCCCGCCCGGACCGGGCCGACGGGCCGGCCTGGCCGTCGCGATCCCGCTGGCCGGCGCCACCGCGCTCAGCCGCACCTACCTCAACGCCCACTGGCTCTCCGACATCGTCGGCGGCTTCGCCCTCGGCACCGGCTACGCGCTCGCCGCCCCGCGGCTCGTCGACGCCGCGGCCGACCGCATCGCGCGGCGCCGGGCCCCACGCCGGTGACCGCCCCGGCGGCGACGACCGGGTTCCGGCAGCACCCGACCGCGGGGCGCGGACCCTGCCGGACGATCGCCGGCGAGCGGATCATGACGGCGGGCGACGATCAGCGGAACACCACCCGCCAGGCCGAGGCGCCGCGGCCTCGGCCGAGGTCCGGCCGAGGTCCGGCCGAGGTCCGGCCGAGGTCCGGCCGAGGTCCGGCCGAGGTCCGGCCGCGGTCCGGCCGAGGTCCGGCCGCGGTCCGGCCGAGGTCCTAGAGGTCGTCGAGGTAGCTCGCCGCGACGTCCGCCGGGCCTCGGGAATCGACGGCGCCCAGCCGGTTCAGCCGGATCAGGTCGGACGTGTCGAGGCGGGCGCTCAGCCCGTCCATGGCCCCGGTGAACCGTGACCCCAGCCGGCGCACCAGGTCGGTCCGGACGACCGGCACCAGGTTCTCCCGCGGCTGCAGGCTGCGGTCGTCGACCAGCAGCGTCACCCGCCGGTCGCCCAGCCGGCCGTAGGTGGTCTCCAGCATGCCCACGTCGATCTCCCCGGACTCCAGCGCGGTCGCCGTCGCCGCCCGGCTCGGCTGCGGGCGGAAGGCCGCGAAGCGCAGCCGGTACGTCTCCTGCAGGCCGAGCAGGCAGTAGCGGCGGGCCTGGCACTCCGGCGGGCCGCCGAAGGTCAGCTGGCCGGCCAGCTCGCGCAGGTCGCTGAGCCGGGCCAGCCGCTTCTCCCGGGCGAAGGCGACCCGGACCGCGAACCCGTTCGCGTCCTCGGCGGCCGCGTACCGCAAGGCGGTCAGGCCGCGCGGCGCGAGCCGCTCCTCGGAGCAGCCCGTAGACCTGGTCCGGCGGGCCGTGCGTCTCGGCGACGCTGCCGCCGAGGTGGTCGAGCAGGCTGCCGGTGTAGTCGACCACCACGTCGACGAGGCCCTGCTGCAGTGCCGGCGCCACGACGTCGCGGGTGCCGAGGCCGGCCAGCACCTCCACCTGGAAGCCGGACCGGCGCAGGTGCTCCCCGTACAGCTCCGCGACCAGCCGGCTCTCCGGGAAGTCGAAGGATGCCACCCGCAGCACGTCCGGAGCCCGCTGCTCGACCGTCGGCCGGCCGCCGGCACAGCCGGCGGCGAGCAGCACGGCGACCAGACAACCGGCGGCGACCCGGAGAACCCGCATCCGATGCCTCCCCCGGGCTGGCGCAGCCGGCGGGATCATGTTAGTAGCGGCGGCGGCGCGGCCGATAGCATCGGGAGGCTGCACTCCTCCCGGTGAGGCGGGTCCATGACCTCAGACACGGTCTCGACCGGGGACGCCGCCCGGTCGCGGGCCGTCTCCGAGCCGGGTCGCGGGCGGCGCCGGCGCCGGCCGTCCGGCGAGGCGCCGCCGCTGCCCCGCCAGCTCAACAGGTCTGGCCGCTTCTGGCTCACGCTGGCCGGCGCGGTGCTGGCCGTCCTGATCCTGATCGGGGTCAGCGGTGTGACCACGGTGCGGCTGGACACGCTGGAGGCCGTCCCGCTGCAGCTGCTCGAGCGGCTGCGCACCGCCCCGATGACGGCGGTCTTCCGGGCCGTCAACAACGCGGTCAGCCCGGTGATCCTGCTCACCTGGTGGGCGAGCCTGCTGGTGATGGTGATCTGGCGGCGGTGGCGGCACCTGTTCGTCTACATCGGCACCATGTTCCTGGTCAGCAACCTCGCCAGCCTGGCCATCGGGCTGATCCAGCGGCCCCGCCCGCTCGGCGTCGAGATCATCGGCCACTGGCAGGGCTTCGCGATGCCGTCGAAGCCGGTCGCCGTGCTGGCCGCCACCCTGGTGAACGTCCTGTACGCGCTGGTCCCGCACGGCCGGCTGCGGGACCGCGGCAAGTGGGTCGTCACCGGCCTGCTCGCGCTGGTGGTGCTGGCCCGGCTCTACCTGGGCGTCGACCACGTCAGCGACGACCTCGTCGCCATCGTGCTCGGGGTCGCGATTCCCGCTGGCCGGCTGGCGGCTGCTGGTCCCGAACGACGTCTTCCCCGTCACCTACCGGCGCGGCCGGGCGGCCCACCTGGACGTGACCGGCCGCCGCGGCGAGGCCGTGGTCCGGGCGCTGAACGACCAGCTCGGCGTCGTCGTCACCGAGGTCAAGCCGTTCGGCCTGGAGGGTTCGGGCGGGTCCACCCCGCTGCGCATCACGGTCAAGGGCGAGCCGGAGACGTACCTGTTCGCGAAGCTCTACGCGGTCACCCACCTGCGCTCGGACCGCTGGTACAAGCTCGGCCGCACCCTGCTCTACGGCCGGCTGGAGGACGAGAAGCCGTTCAACACGGTCCGCCGGCTGGTCCAGTACGAGGACTACGTGCTGCACCTGATGCACGCGGCGCGGGCTGCCGGTGCCGGAGCCGTACGGCATCGTCGAGATCACCCCGGAGCGGGAGTACCTGCTGGTCACCGCGCTGTTCGACGGGGCGAAGGAGATCGGCGAGGTCGACGTCGACGAGTCGATGATCGACCAGGGACTGCTCGTCGTGCGGCAGCTGTGGGACATCGGGCATCGCGCACCGCGACATCAAGCCGGCGAACGTGATGGTGCTCGACGGCCAGGTCAAGCTCATCGACACCGCCTTCGCCGAGGTGCGCCCGTCGCCGTGGCGGCAGGCGGTCGACCTGGCCAACATGATGCTGGTCCTGGCGCTGCGCAGCGACGCGCGGACCGTGTACGACCGGGCGCTGCGGCAGTTCTCCGAGGAGGAGATCGCGGAGGCCTTCGCCGCCACCCGCGGGCTCACGATGCCCTCGCAGCTGCGCCGGCTGATCCGGCAGCACGGGCGGGACCTGCACGAGGAGTTCCTGGACCTGCTGCCGGAGCGGCCGACCCCGATCCGGATCCAGCGCTGGACCGTCCGCCGGATCGGGCTGCTGCTGGCCGTGCTGGTCGCCGGACTGGTGGTGCTCACGCTGGTCATCGAGCTGCTGGAGAGCCCGCTGTGAGGCCGTCCCGACGGGCCCTCGCGCTGCTCGCGCTCGGGCTCGCTGCCGGAGCGGCGAGCGGGTGTGGCGGCGACGTGGAGGTCGTCGGCACGGCCGCCGGGCTGCCCGCTGTGCGCGCCGACGACGGACACGGTGCGCGGCGGGACGGTGCTGTTCGCCCAGTCGGTGCCCACCGCGGCCTGGCTGCCGTGCGTGCGGCAGGTCCCGGTCGGCTGGACCTTCAGCGGGCTCGGCGCCAGGGACGGCGAGACGATCATCACGTTCAACTCCGACCGGGAGGGCGTGCACGCCCTGACGATCTTCCTGAGACCGTCCTGCGACATCAGCGGCGCGACCGAGGTGCCCAGCGAGCAGCCGGAGATGCGCCGCTACGAGCGGGTCACCCGGGTCAGCGCCGGGTACGGCGGCGAGCGGTACTACACGTTCAGCGGCGGCTGCGTGACGTACCGCTTCGACCTGCACGGCAGCACCCGGGCCGAGGCGGTGGCGGCGGTCTCGGAGTCGCTCGGCTTCGTCAGCCGGGACAGCGTGGCCCGGCAGGTCCGGGAGGCGAGCGACGGCCGGCTCGAGCTGGACCAGTAGCCGCCTCGCGGCCGACGCCGGTCCCGGGCGCCCTGCGCCGGTGCGCGCCTCAGCGGCCCCGGTCGCGGATGATGCGGCGGGCCGCGCCGAGCAGCAGCAGCCGCGGCGCCGGCCACCGCCCCGAGGAAGCCCACGGCGGCGGCGGTCCTGATCCAGTCCCAGCCGGGCGCGATCGCCCCGGCGGCGGCCACGATGCCGGTACCGACCAGCAGCCCGACCAGCACGATGGCCGCGACGAGGTGCGCTGACTGCTCGCGAGCGGCGGGGACGACCACCGTCGCGGGCGCCGCTGGCGCCGACGTGCCGGACTGTCCGAGGTGCTGCGCCACGACCTGCAGGACCGGCGCCTCGCGAACCAGATCCAGCAGGGCTGCCTCCGCGCCGCGGGCGCCCGCCCTGCCGAGCTCCTCGCCCGCGAGCCGCTCCCGCAGCAGCCGCTCGGCGATCTCGTACCCGCGGCTGAGGATCCCGCCGGAAGGCTGCAGCGCGGTCGCGATGACCTCGGCCTGGACCATCGCCTTGACGGCCAGCGTGAAGGACGGGTCCAGCCGCAGCCCGTTGTCCCGCAGCACGTCGAAGCCGATGCTCATCGCGTCCGCGAGCGGAGCGTTCGCTGCCGGGTCGAGGAAGCGGCCGACCCGGCGCTCGAAGTCCCGCCGGTAGCCGGTCTCGTCGACCGGCCGGAACGGCGTGCTCAGGCCGCGCATGACGTGCGCCATCGCGGCGACGTCCTGGCGGCGGGCGACGACGACGAGCTGGATCAGCGTGAAGCGCTGCTGCAGCGAGAGCTGCCCGCACATGCCGAGGTCGATCAGGCAGACATTGGACGTGCCGAGGTCGACCAGCACGTTGCCGGGGTGCGGGTCGCCGTGGAAGAAGCCGTCCACGAGCAGCTGCTGCACGGCCGCGGTGAGGAAGCGCTCGGACAGTGTCTCGAGGTCCACGCCGGCGCGGCGGACGCGCTCGAGGTCGGTGATCGTCACCCCGTCGACGAAGTCCATCGTCAGCACCCGGGTCGAGGACAGCTCCCGGTGGATCCCCGGGACGTCCACGCCGGGCACGTCCCGCACGGCCGCCGCCAGCCTGCGGGCGTTGTACGCCTCGCCGTTGTAGTCCAGCTCGGACAGCACGTTCCGGCCGAACTCGTCGACCACCCCGGCCAGCCCGACCTCCCGCGCCCAGGCTGCCTGCCGCTCCAGGAACCGGGTCAGGTTGCGCATGATGCCCAGGTCGGCGCGCACCCGGCGGGCCGCGCCCGGGCGCCGGACCTTGACCACGACCTCCGCGCCGTCCACCCGGGCGCGGTGCACCTGCCCGAGCGAGGCGGCCGCCAGCGGAGTCTCGTCGAACCGCTCGTAGAGCTGTTCCGGCGGCGCCCCCAGGTCCTCGGTGACGATCCGGCGGACGTCCTCGTACGGGAACGTCGCGACGTCCTGCCGCAGCCGGGCCAGCTCGCGCTCCCAGTCGTCCGGCAGCACCTGCGACTGGCTGGACACCAGCTGGCCGACCTTGACGTACGTCGGGCCGAGCTCCTGCAGCAGCAGCCGCGCCTTGGTGGCGGTGCCCAGCGCGACCGGCTCCTGATGGACGTCGTGCAGCCAGAACTGCAGCCGCCGCCGGGCGCCGGCCAGCGGGCCGTGGTCGACCGCCGCGTCCAGCGCGTAGCGCAGGACCACGTTGTAGACCTGGGCGAGCCGGACGCTCTCCAACGCGGCGGCTCCGGGCCCGGCGGGCATCAGCGCGCTCCCGCGCCGGCGGACGGGGTCGCCCGCTCGACGATCGGCCGGCCGAGGCCGATGAGCGTCTCCAGCACCGGCACCAGCAGGCCGAGCACCAGGCCGCCGAACACCAGGCTGAGGGCGCCGTCGATGTCCAGCGGGCTGACCAGCGCCTCGAGCAGCCAGAGGGTGGCGATGTTGATGGCCAGCAGCACCAGCCCCCAGGACAGGAAGAGGTAGCGGATGGTCAGCACCTGCAGGATGGGCTTGACCACGCCGTTCAGCACGCCGAAGACGGCGCCGAGGACGAGCGCCCAGGGCCAGAAGTCGCCGTCGATCGACAGGCCGGGAACGAGCACCACGGTCACCACCACGGCGAGGACGCTGACCACCAGCCGGGCCAGCAGCAGCTTCCAACGCAGCTCCGAACGTACCCACGCGGGCAGCGAGGCCATCGTCACTCCTCCTCGGGGAGGTCGAGCGGCAGGTCGTAGACGGTGTACGGCAGCCGCTCCGGCTCGTCGCCGGCGCGGATCGAGCTCTTGTCGAACCACAGCGACTGCCGCACCACGCCCGGTGTCCCGTCCGGACCCGGGGCGAGGAACTCGACGTCGCCGATGTTGTTGCGGCCCACGAGGACGGTCATGAAGGCCCACGAGTGCTGGCCTCGCAGCGCCGCCGCGCGCTCGTGCTCCGGGTCGGACCGGCCCGACACCGGCGCCCCGGCCCGCCGGTCCGAGCCGAAGTCCACCGTGTACGCCCAGTCCGGCTCGCCGAGCCGGGCGGGCACCCCGGCGAGCGTCCGCGCCAGCACGAGCGGGGCCGTGCTCCGAGGCCACCGCCGCCGCGCGGCCGGCCACCCCGACCAGGAGACCGACGGTGGGGTGGTGACCCTTCTCACCAGCCGCTCGACCCGGCTGCCCAGCACGGCCGGCACCCTGGACACGGTCGGCACCCCGCCGAGCAGTCGGGAGCGCAGCTCCTCGTTGCGCAGCGGGCTGGAGGTGAGCTGCACGAAGCGGGCCCGTTCCCCGCCGCGGAGGTCCCGGTAGTCCACCGCGCCGGCGAAGCCGTAGTGCACGTCGCCGGACAGGATCACCACCCGGCGGAACGGCACCAGGGTGGCGAGCAGCGCCTCGTACGCGGTCGGGTCCAGCGACCACGCCTCCCGGTCCACCGCGGCCGGCGCGCCGGGGATCCACTCGATGGCCTTGATCTTCTTCAGCTGCAGCCACACCTCGACGAGCGGGTGCCCGAAGACCGGTGCCGCCGAGACGACGACCGTCAGCGGCACCTCCCGGCGCCGCGCGCGCAGCCGGCGGGTCAGCTGCGCCTCCCGCGCCTCGTCGCTGAGCAGGGCCGGGGCGGCGCGCCCGGTGCCACCGGCGCGGAAGCCCCGCCGGGTCCGGGTGTCGAGGACGATCACCTGGTACGCCGGGGTGTCGACGGCGTAGTCCCAGTCGATCCGCGGCGACGGGTCGGCGGACGGCAACCCGACGGCCGCCGCGATCGCCTCCGCGGTCGGGTCCGCGGCGCCGCGCCACCGGCCCAGCGCGGCCAGCAGCCGGCCGCCCGGCTCGCCGGGCGCGTACCGGTCCGGCTCGTTGCCCCAGCCCTGGAAGACCGCGTACGCGGCCAGCGCGTTCTGTACGACCCGACGGCCGAGCGGGCGGCCGTGCACGGTCCGCGTCCACTGCCGGTGCAGGTTCCAGTCGTCGGTCACGTCGTGGTCGTCCAGGATCATGTACGTCGCGACGTTGGCCAGGGCCCGCCGCACCTGCGGCAGGCCCTGGACGAACCCGGCGACATCGTCGCGGTTGCGGCGGGCGAGCGCCACCGCCGCGCGGTAGCTGCCCCGGTGGGCCGGGTCCGCCCAGCGCGGATCGTCGAACGCGGCTCCGTGCTCGAGGGGTCCCCGGCGACCGGCGGCGTCGATGGGCCACAGCAGCTCGCTCCACGTGAGCAGGTACATGCCGACGAACTCGGCCAGCGACACCAGGTGCGAGTGCAGGACCGGTGCGGTGAAGCCGGCCCGCCGCCGCATCAGCAGGGTCCGCCGGCCGGGCGCGAGCGCGAAGTCGCCGTCCGGCACGCCCGGCAGCGCCTCCGGCCGCTCCCAGCCGAGCGCCGCCGACCCGACCCGGCCGGCCAGGGCCAGCACCGAGGGCTCGACGTCGTCGGCGTAGATCTGGTCGCCGGTGAGGAAGAGCTGCTGCGGCCGCGCGGGCGCCGCGCCGTGCGAGGCGCGGAGGATCCGGTCCAGGGTGGCCAGCGCGTCCCGCCGCTGCGCGTGCGGCTTGCGGCACGACCCGTGCGCGATCCGGACGTCGGCCAGCCGCTCCGGCGGCACCACGGCCGCCGGCAGCCGGCCGTCGGCGTAGCCGAGCCCGCCGGGGCCGTCCAGCAGGCCGAGCGAGCCGAGGTCCGCGTCCCGGGGACCGCCGGTGCCCTCGCTGCCGGCGGTGCCGCTCGCTGCCGGTGCCGCCGGTGCCGCCGGTGCCCTCGCTGCCAGCGGTGCCGGCGGTGCCCTCGGTGCCGGCGGGGCCGGCGGGGCCGGCCGGACCGCCCGCGGTCCCGGCCGGGAGCCCGAAGGCGAGGTCGTAGCCGAGGATCCGGCCGGCCGGGAACGGGACCGCCGGTCGCGCGGTCACCACGACGGCGTGGAGGAAGCGGCCCAGCGGTCGGGTGCGGTCCTGCTCGACGTGCAGCAGCCGGGTCGGGTCCGCCACCGCTCCGTCGTAGACGGACAGGCTCACCGTGCGGGCGTGCGCGCAGGCGACGAAGACGCTGACCGCGCCGGGTTCCACCCGGCGGAGCATCGGTCCACAGAGGACCAGCGGCCAGCTTCCGGGTGCCGTCACGCGCCGGCCACCCGGGTCGCCTCGGCCGGAGCCGCGCCGGCGACCCCGTCCCGCCGGGCCTTGCTCAGCCGCCAGCCGAGCCAGGTCAGCCCGCCCAGCGGCACCGGCAGCAGCCAGGTGAGGGCACGGTAGACCAGCACCGCGGCCGTCACGGTGGCCGCGACGCCGCCGGCCGCGGTGAGCCCGCCGATCAGCAGTGCCTCGACCACGCCGGCGCCGCCGGGCGTGATCCGGACCGCGGTGAGGGCGCGGGTGGTGGCGAAGACGAAGAGCACCTCGGCCCAGCCCACCGCCGCGTCGGTCACCCCGACGTGCCGCAGGGTCACCAGCAGCACGAGATAGAGCGACAGATGGCTGACGGCGGCGGCCGCGGTGATCGGCGCCCAGCGACGCCGCAGCAGCTCGACCGTCTTGGCGCGGAAGTCCACTGTCGACTGTCCCCAGCGGGAGACGGTCGGGTGGAGGCCGACGGGCCGGCAGGCCCGGCTGACCACCAGCCCGGCCGTCGCACCCAGCCGCCGGGCCGTGCCGTCCCCGCGGAACACCAGGCCGGCCAGGCCCGCCGCCACCGCGAGCACGCCGGTCGCGACGATCCCGGCCGTCAATCGGGTCCCGGTCGCATCGCCCTGCAGGGCCAGCAACGCCACGGCGAGGACGGGCAGGCTCAGCTTGATCGCCATGTTCCACGCACCGGTCACCAGCACCGCCTGACTGCTGCGCCCCCGGGAGAAGCCCCAGGAGTCGAGCATCTCGTACGCCAGCCGCACGCCGAGCGCCGACCCGCCCGGCACCGTGTTGGTCAGCGCCGTGCCGGACTGGGCCAGCGTCACCGCCTGCGGCCAGTGCAGTCCCGGGGTCGCCGCGATCCACAGCACCCAGTAGGTCACCAGGTTCCAGGCGGTGACGGCGGCGATCGTGGCGAGCTCGAGCCAGCTCATCGCCCGTATCGCCGCCAGCGCGCTGGCGAGGTCCACCTTGGTGGCGACGAACCAGACGAGCACGACGGCCAGCACGACGGACAGCACCAGCCGGAGCGCGCCGGAGCGCGCGAGCCGGCGCGGTGCCCGGTCCGCTGCCGTCACGGCTCACCCCCTAGGCCGTGGAAGCCGTGCGGTGATCGTCCACCCCCGGCACGGTGCGGGGCCAGCCGCCCGGACCCAGCCACCCGGACCAGCCGCCGGAACCAGCCGCCCGGACCAGCGCCGGACCAGCCGCCGGGACCAGCGCCGGGATCAGCCGCCGGCGACGGACGGGAGCACGGTGACGACGTCGCCGTCCGACACCGGGGTGCCGAGCCCGGCGGCGGCCCGGATGTCGTCCTCGCCGACGTACACGTTGACGTGGCGGCGCAGGGCGCCGGTCTCGTCCCGCATCCGCCAGGCCAGCCGAGGCCGGGGCCCGGTGAGCGCGTCGAGGACCTGCCCCACCGTGCCGCCCGCCGCCACCTCGACCTCGACCGAGCGCCGGCCCTCCGCGTGCTCGGCCAGCACCGCCGGCAACCGCACCACGATCCTGCTCACGGCTGTGCCACTCCGGCGGGCGCGCCGCCCAGCCCGGCCACGCCGGGGTCGCTGTCCCCGGTCACGGCACCGCAGCCGCCCGTACGCAGAGCACGTCGGGCAGGTGCGCCGCGACCTGCACGAACGAGTCCCCGGAGTCGGCGCTCAGGTACACGCAGCCGTCCCGGGTGCCGAGGGCGAGCACGGCCGGCCCGTCGGGCGCGGCCGGGTCGGGCGCCAGCACGCAGGCGGCGTCGCGGAGCACGACGGTCCACGACTGGTCCGGAAGGCCGCGTCCCACCTCGCGCCAGGACTCGCCCGCGTCCTCGGTGCGGTGCAGCCGCAGCCGGCCACCCGGCGGGAGCCGGTGCTCGTCCGCGACCAGCGGCACGACCCAGGCGACCCCGGGCCGCCCGGGGTGGGCGAGCACGGGGAAGCCGAAGTCCGCCGGCAGGCCGGCGTCGATCGAGGTCCAGCGCCGGCCGGCGTCGTCGGTGCGGTAGACGCCGCCGTGGTTCTGCGCGTACAACCGCTGCGGGCCGCCGGCGTCGGCCGCGATCTTGTGCACGCACTGGCCGTGCTCCGGCTCCGGCTCGGGCAGGAACCCGGCCCGGATGCCCCGGTTGCGCGGCTCCCAGCTCGCGCCGCCGTCGCCGCTCGCGTACACCCCGCCGGTGCTCATCGCGACCAGCACCCGGTCGGCGTCCGCCGGGTCCGGGACGATCGTGTGCACGGCCGCGCCGCCGGCGCCGGGGAGCCAGCTCGCCCGGTGCGGGTGCTCCCACAGGCCCTCGACCAGCGTGAAGCTCCGGCCGCCGTCGCCACTGCGCCACAGCGACGTCGGCTCGCAGCCGGCCCACACCACGTCGGGGCGGGCCGGGTCGGGCTGCACCTGCCAGATCCGCTCCAGCGCGGCCCCGGTCTCCGCGGGAAAGCGCACCGCTGCCTGCTCGGTCTCCTGCCAGGTGTCGCCCAGGTCCGCGGAGCGGGCGACCGTCGGGCCCCAGTGCTCGCTGCGGACGCCGGCGAGCAGCTCCGGCACCCCGCCGGCGGGATCAGGCAGGAACGCGAGCGCCGGCACCTCCCGCATCGGCAGGCTCGGTCCGGCGAGGGCCCACTCCCCCTCGGCATCGGACCTGGCGACCCACAGTCCCTTCCGGGTGCCCACGGCGATGACGACGCTCATGCCGGACAGTCAACTCCAGGCCGCAACCCCGTCAGTCGGGCGGGTGGCCGTCGTCCTCACGCAACGCGGCGAGGTCGACGTGCCGGGAGAGCTCCTCGACGGTGCCGTAGTCGCCGACGACGACGCCGTGCCGGCGCAACCGCAGCACGCGGCGGCGGTAGCCGAGCTTGTCCGCGTAGGTGACCTGCTCCACGGACACGCCCTCCGGCCCGGCGAGAGGCACGAGACCCAGTGCCACCCGTTCGGCCGAGCGGAGCAGGTCGAGCTGCACGGACCGCGGTGGCCAGTCCGCGGCCGTCGGGCTCCCGGAGGCGATCCGGTCGATCACCAGCCGCACCAGCTCCGGCCGGCACGGCGCGATCAGCGAGAGCACGGCGACCGCCGCCGCGCGGCTCATCGTCCGCTTCACGACCTTGCTCGCGTGGGTGCCTGCCCAGGTGTGCAGCCGCACCTCGGCGGCCCGGTCGCGGGTGAGCGGGCGGCTCGGCACGGCCACCTCCGGAGTCGAACACATGTTCGATTCTGCCGCACGACCGCGCCGGTCGCAAGCGCCCTCCGTCACTCAGATGGGCTAAGTAACGTTCCGAAGTTAACCATTACGAATTTCGTGAGGGGTATTGATTCTGGGCCGAACGGCTGCCAGGTTGATCCCCGCTCAGCACGAGGCGGCGGAGTTATCCGCCGGCCGGGACCCAGCCGGGGCGCGACGCACCGCCCCCGTGGTCGCCCGACCGCCGACCGCCAACCGGAGCACCGACGCATCGGTGCTCACATTAGTCGTCGCACCACCCGACGGACACGGGAAATAGACCCGGAGGATGGATGCCCGAGGATTGTCCCGCCGCATGTGCGTCGCGGCGGCCGGCCCGACCGGCCCTTTCCGCTCGGCGGGAAAGGCGCCACCGGTGGCTCCGGCTCGGAAACCTGCTGGTGACCGGCACAGTGGCCGTCCTGACGGTGGGCTGGCTGTCCGGCCCCGGCCAGGACACGCCGCTGGGCCCGGGCGTGGCGGCTGCCGCACCAGACGTGACGTCCGACACCTCCTGGGGGCCGCTCACGGCGAGTGACCGGGACCTGCTGGTGCGCGTCCGACTGGCCGGTCTCTGGGAGATCCCGACGGGCGATCAGGCACAGACCCACGCGGGCAACCGGCGGGTCAAGGAGGTGGGCCGGCTGCTGGCCGCCGACCACCGGCGGCTCGACGAGCAGGTTCGCCAGCTCGCTCGCAAGCTGCAGGTCCCACTCCCCGACCAGCCCAACTCCGACCAGCGGAGCTGGATGGCCGAGCTCTCCGAGCTGCGGGGCAGCGACTTCGACGTCGCGTTCGCGAACCGATTGCGGGTCGCGCACGGCCGGGTGTTCAGCGTCGTGTCCGAGGCGCGGGCGACGACGCGGAACACCGCCGTCCGGCCGTTCGCGGAGACCGCCGTGGAGGTGGTGATGCGGCACATGTCGCTGCTGGAGAGCACCGGCCTGGTCGCACCGACGGAGGCGCACACGCTCGCCCCGCCGGCACCGCGCGGACCGATCACGACACCCCTGGTGGTGACCCTCGTGGGCCTGGTGGCGATCGCCAACCTCGCCGTCGCCGCCCGCCGGTCGTGGAGCTGAGCGGCGACATGCCACCGAATCCCGCCGCCCGGCACCGGCCGCCACCGTGGACCGGCCGGCTGGCACGAGAAGGACCTCGCGGGTTCGCCGCGGAGTCCGACCTGTCTTGAAACACCGAGAAGGGAGCATCATGCCGGACCAGAAAACAGTCCGCAGGAGGCGGAGAATGGCCGCCGTCTTCGCGGTGGTCGCCCTCGGCGGCGCCACCGGGCTGGGGGTGCGGCTGGCCTCCGCCGCCGAGGATCCGGTGACCGTGCAGGCGACGCTCGAGCGCGCCGACGGCACCGGCAGCACGGACCACCGCAACCACCCGACCACCAATCCCGAGGACTACGTCCGGATCGCGGACGCGCCGGACGCCGCCGCGGCGCCGGCGGCCGGTCCGGACGCGTCCACCGGCTCGTTCACCTCACGCTGCGGCCGCAACCTCAACGGGCACCGCAACTCGGACAACTTCATCACCTCGCCGGGGGTGACCAACGCCGCGCACCACGTGCACGACTACGTCGGAAACCTCTCGACCGACGGCAACTCGACCGACGAGTCCCTCTCCGCCGCCGGCACCACCTGCCGGCTCGGCGACAAGTCCACCTACTTCTGGCCGGTGGTACGCGACATCCGGCGGCAGGGCGCCGACGCCGACCAGCCGGGCGGCGGCCTGGACGGCAACCTCGGCCGGATCCTCACCCCGGTCCGGGTCTCGCTGCAGTTCCGCGGCAACGCGCAGGCCAAGGTCGTCGAGATGGCGCCTCTGCTGCGAATCATCACCGGGGATGCGAAGGCCATCACCAACGGCCCGAATGCACCCAATGCCCGAGCCCAGTGGACCTGCTCCGGCACCCGCGGCAAGGTCAGCTCGACGCAATACCCGCTGTGCCCGCGCGGTCAGCTGGTACAGCGCGTCAGCGACTTCCCGGGCTGCTGGGACGGCGCCAACAACGACAGCCTCAACCACCGGACGCATGTGGCATTCGCCGACCGGGAGACCGGCGCGTGCCCGGAGGGTACGGTCGCGATCCCGCAGCTGAGGATCACGCTGAGCTACCTGGTCGCGCCCGGCCGGTCGTTCGCCCTCGACACCTTCCCGGAGCAGCTGCGGAAGGCCGTCACCGACCACAACGACTTCACGAACGTGATGCCGGAGTCGCTGATGCGCCGGGCCGTCGAGTGCATCAATTCCGGCCGCCGCTGCTGAGGCCGGCAGCCGCAGGACTTGCGCCGCGGTGCGTCGCGGCGCGGGGCGGCGTACCACCGCGGGCGCCCGCGGTGGTACGCCGTACAAAGTCGCGGGAAATGCTGCGAGCAATTCTCGACGGGGTCATGAACCGGACCGCGGCGCATTTCGTGGAAAAGGGTCGGCGGCCGATTTCCCGCCGATCTCCCGAATCGAGAGAGGATTCGACGTGACTACAATCATGCGCCGGGCGGCACTCGCCGTCGCCGCGTGCGGAGCGCTCGCGCTGGCGTCGGCGTGCGGCGGCTACACCACCACGGCCGGGGATGGCGGTTATGGAGAGGCCGCGGCCGAGCAGCCGGCGGCAGGGGACGCCGGTGACGGCTACGGAGCGCCCGCGGCCTCGGCGACGCCCGACCCGGCAGCGGCCCCCGCGGCCGCCCCGGGAGCGCTGGTAGCCAAGACGATCCCCAAGATGGGCACGGTCGTGACCGACGCCAAGGGCTGGGTGCTCTACCGCTTCGACAAGGACACCAAGGCCGCCGCCAAGTCGGCCTGCGCCGGCACCTGCGCCAAGGTCTGGCCGCCGGCCTGGACCGACGGCAAGCCCCGGCTGACCGGGGTCGACCCGGCCAAGGTGGACACGATCACCTGGGCGGACGGCCGGAAGCAGCTCACGCTGAGCGGCTGGCCGCTCTACCGGTACGCCGGCGACCCGAAGCCCGGCGCGTGGAAGGGCCAGGGCGTCTCCGGCACCTGGTGGGTGGCCGCACCGAGCGGCGCGAAGAACCTGACCTGCATCCCCAAGGGGGTGCCCGCGCCCGTCGCGCCGCCGTCCGGCGGCGGCGACTACTGAGCGACCTGCACCGCGGGGGCGGCCCGACCGTGCTGACCGGGGCCGCCCCCGCCCCCCGGTACCCGAGAAGGAGTGGTCCCGCCCCGATGCGGACAGCGCAGGAGAGCGTGCACCTGATCGCCGCCGTCGCCGGCTTCACCTCGTTCGCCGCCCTCTGGGTGGGCACCCTGTGGGGCACCGTGCTGCGCAGCGGCTGGGCCCGGTCCCGGATCCGGCACGCCACCGTCCACGGCATCCACATGCACGTCACGCTCTTCGGTCTCTGGCTCGGGATCGTGCACGGGCTGGCGCAGCTCGCGGACCCGCACGGCAAGGTCAGCGGCCTGGACGTGGTGGTGCCGTTCGCGAACCGGGCCGATCCCGTCGGCGTCGGGATGGGCGTGCTGGCGCTGGAGATGCTGCTGGCCTCCGGCCTGTCCGTACTGGTGCAGCGGCGGCTCGGCTACCACCGCTGGCGGGCCCTGCACTCGCTCGGCTACCTCGCATTCACCCTGGTGGCAGCGCACATCCTGGTGTCCGGATCGGAGCTCGCCGCGGCCGGCCCGCGGGTCGCCGTGGCGGTCGCCTGGGCAGTCGTCGTCGTGGCCGGCGCCATGACTCTCGCGCCGGTCGCGCGGCTGCCGCGGCTGCTGCTCGACCGCGCCAGCAGCCGGCGCCGGGCGGAGGAGATCACGGTCAGCGTGGACCCGGGCCGGTGCGCGTCGTTCGGCTTCTGCGAGCACGAGGCGCCGGGGATCTTCTCGCTGCGCAGCGACCAGCGGCTGGCGTACAAGTCGGTTGCTCCCAGCGACCAGGCGGAGGCCGCGATGCGGGCCGCCGTCGTCTGCCCGGCGCGCGCCATCACGCTCGGCCGGCTGCCCACCGCGGTCGTCGTCGCCCGGTCCGACGCGGCCGAGCCGGCCGGGAACGACGTCCCGCAGGGTTCCGTGCAGAGCCCTGGCTGCAGAGCCCTGCGCAGAGCCCGGCGCGGGGCCCGGCGTACAGCGAGCCGCAGAGCCCACCGCCGCCCCGGCAGAGCCCACCACCTGGGCAGGCGCCGAGCCCGGCCCAGGGCCAGCCGAAGGGCCAGCCGCAGGGCCCACAGCAGAGCCCACCGCCGCGGCCGGCTCCGGTCTTCCAGCGGCCCAAGGCGGTCCCGGACCACTCCGGGCCGGTGTTCCAGCAGCCCGCCGCCGTGCGACTGCACCCCGCGGCGGCGCGGTCCCAGCCGGGGATGGTGCGGCAGCCGCCGGGGTCGCCGCCGCACCATCCCCCCGCCGAGCCGCCGTCCGAGCTCGAGGACACCGGCCGGCACCACCTCCGGCCGCTGCGCGGGGTCGGCGGCGGCCGGACGGGGGGCCGGCGATGAGCCCGCGCGGGAGCCGTCCCCGTCCCCGTCCCCGGCGTGACGCCGACGGTCAGCACCGGAGCCGGCCCGCCGGGCAGCGGCCGGCGACCGGACGGGGAGGGCGGCCATGAGCCTCCATGTGGTCCGTCCGGTTCGGCCGACGTACGGTCCGCGGGACCGGGTCGTGATCGTCGGCGGCGGCGCGGCCGGATGGGCCGCGGCGGGCGAGCTGCGCCGGCAGGGCTTCACCGGCGACGTCACGGTGCTCAGCGCCGAGCCGGTCCCGCCGTACGACCGCACGGCCTGCTCGAAGGGCATGCTCGACGGGCACCAGCGCCCGCAGGACACGATGCTCGACCTGCGGGGCTGCCCGAACGTGCGGTGGCGGTCCGGCGTCCGGGCCGAGTCACTCGACCCGTACGCCCGGCGGGTCGGGCTGAGCACGGGCGAGGCGCTCGGCTACGACGGGCTGGTCATCGCGACCGGGACCCGGGCCGTGCTGCCGGCGGACTGGCCCGCCGGCCAGCCGGGCCTGCACATGCTGCACACCCTGTCCGACGCCTGGACGCTGCGCGAGGCGCTGACCAGGGCGCGCCGGGTGGCGATCATCGGCGGTGGACTGACCGGCTGCGAGGTGGCCTGCACGGTGGTCGCGATGGCGCGGGAGGCCGTCCTGGTCAACGCCGCGCCGCACGTGATGCCGCGCTCGGTCGGCGAGCAGGTCGGCACCCTGGTCACCGCGGCACACCGCGCCGCCGGCGTCCAGCTGCGGCTCGGCCGGTCGGTCACGCTGGCGGAGCGCCGGCGGGACGGCTGGCGGCTGCTGCTGGACAGCGGCGAGACGGTGCGGGCCGACGTCGTCGTCGTCGCGGCCGGGGAACGGCCCGACGTCGAGTGGCTGGCCGGCACGCCGGTCGACCGGACCGACGGCGTGCTCTGCGACGAGACGCTGCGGGTTACCGGCGTGGACGGGGTGGTCGCGGCGGGCGCGCTGGCCCGGTGGCCGAACCGGCGGTACGGCACGACGCCCGGCCGGGTCGGCCAGTGGATCAGCGCGGTGGAGCAGGGCCAGGGTGCTGCCCGCACGCTGCTCGCCGGCAACCGGGAGGTGCCGCCGGTCGCGCTGCTCCCCCGCTTCTGGTCCGACCAGAACGGGCTGCGCATCCAGGTCTGCGGCCGGCTCGACCGCACGGCCGAGGTGGTGCTGACCGAGCTGCGGCCGGGCCGGCGGGACACCGCCCGGGCGGGCGTGGTGGCCAGCTACCTGCAGCGCGGGCGGCTGGCCGGGGTAGTGGCGGTGAACGCGCCCCGGGCGTTCAACCTCGCCTGCCGGACGCTGCTCACCGAGCCGTTGCCCGCGCCAGCCAGGCCGCCGGTCGAGGTCCCGGTGCCGACCCCGGTCGCTGCCCCGCTCCCGACCGGCACCGAGCAACGGCGCCTCCAGGCGGTCCGGTAGCCGGCGCCCGTGAACGGCGCCGGTGCCCTCGGGCGCGTGGTTCGGCGCGCGGGCCGCGAGCGCGAGCCGGCGTCCAGCTGCGCACTCGGGAACCGGACCGCGCGACCGGCAGCCGAACCGGCCAGTGGGTGCCGAGGTCACGACCCGCGGGACGGCGCCGGCCGGTTCGGTCGGTCGACCCGGCACGGCGCCGCGTACGCCGGCCTGACGGAGCGCCGGCCTGACGGAGCGCCGGCCTGAGGCGCTGCGAGCGCCGGCCTGACGGAGCGCCGGCCAGGCGCCGCGGCCGGGCCCAGCCAGGCGTCCCTGCCAATCGGCGTCCGTGGGTGCCCGGACGCCTGGCTGTGGGGGCGGTCCGGCTAGGCTGCCGCCGTGTCCCGGCTGCGTGCCGACGTCCTGGTGGCCGCCTCGGTCCCGATGCTGCTGCTCGCCGGTGTCCTGCCCTGGCAGCGCGACCGGATCTGCACCGTCGCCGGCTGCGGCATGGCCGAGGCGACGGCCTGGACCGGCTCGCCCGCCTGGGCGCTGCCGCTGCTCGGTGGGGTGACGCTCGGCGGGCTCTGGGTGCTGCTGCTGCCCAGCCGGCCGGTGCCCACCGGGGTCGCCGCGCTCACGGCCGCGGTGGGCGGGATCGGCGCGGTCGCGGTGGCGGCCAGCCTGGACGCGGTGGTCTTCGGGCGGGCCGGCTTCTTCCCCTTCGCACTGCCGGTGGTCGAGACGTTTCCGGTGCTGTCCGTCGGGCCGGGGATCGGCCTGCCGCTCGGCCTGCTCGGGCTGATCGCCCAGGCGGCCGCCGGCTGGATGACCGTACGCACGCGGGGCGCCCTGGTCACGCCGTGGAAGCCGCCCGGCCGCGGCTCCCGGACGCCGGCCGCCGCTGTCGGCCTAGCCCAGGGCCCTCCCGTGCCACGCCGCGGCGCGGGCGGCCGGGGGGTCGCCGCGCCGACGTCCGGCCGCCGCCGCGCCCGCGGAGCGTCTCCCCGCTCGCACCGGCGCTGAGCCCACGTCGTCCCGGCGACGATCGGCGACTGCTCAGGGTGCGGTGGGGTCGCCGGGCAGCATCGACCGGACGGCCTGCTGGCGGGCCGCCTCGTCGAGGTGCGCGGTGGCGCCGAGCAGGTCGCCGCGGGCCGCCCAGGCGTGAATGCCCATCCTCGGCACGTCGTCGTCGTCCATGTGCTCGGCCGCCATCCGGCAGTGTCCGGCCGCCCGGTCGAGCCGCTCGGCCGCGTCCCGCAGCATGCCGGCCGCGCGGCCGCGGGCGGCGAGGCTGCTGGTGACCGGATCGAGGTCCAGCGAGCCGACCACCCGCGGGCCCACGGTCCGACCGGTCGGCCGGAAGCCGAGCCGGAGGTGGAAGCCCTCCGGCCCGTCCTCGCCCGGCACCCACAGGACGGTCACCCGCGGCTGGCCCCGTCGCCGCGCCTCGGCCAGCACCGCGTCGACCGCCGCCCGGCCGTACCCCCGTCCCTGGTCGGCCGCCCCGACCGCCAGTCGCCACAGCCGGCAGCGGAAGGCGTCGGCCGAGTTGCCCGGGTCGAACGCTGCCATGACGAAGGCGACGACCCGGCCGTCATCGACCAGGACCCGGGTCCATGCCGTCCTGGGCCGGGCGTACGCCTCTGCCAGCGACACCGCGACCGGCGCGACGTACCGCTCCTGCTCCGGCCGGACCGCCAGCCGGCACGCCGCGAGCACGTTGTCCGGCGTGACCCGCTCCACCCGCACCGTCGCCGTCATCCGTCGCTCCAATGTCCGCCCACGCTGGGAGGGCGGCTGCCGTGCCGGCATCCCGGGAGAGGCCGACCCTAGCCTCGCGCCGATCGCCCCGACCGTCCCGTGGTCGGACGCCGGAAGCGTCAGCTCGCCCGCGTACGGTCCGCCGCGACGGGAGGGCGCGGATGGCTGCCGGCTGGCAAGTGACGATGCCGGAGTCGAAGGCGGGGAAGAACCGGCTGCACCTGGATCGTCACCGTCGGTCGTGACGTGCCGGCGGAGCAGCGGTGGGCCGAGGTGACCGAGACCGTTCGGCGGCTCACGGCGGCAGGTGCGACCGTGCTGCGGCAGGACGACTGGCAGGGCCGGCCGCACCAGGTGGTGCTGGCGGACCCGGAGGGACACGAGTTCCGCGTCATCGGGTGACCGGGTGACCGGGTGGCCCGGTGATCTGGTGACCCGGTGATCTGGCGGCCGGGGTGACCGGGTGACCCGGCGATCTGGCGGCCGGGTGACCGGGTGACCGGTGATCTGGCGGACCCGGTGACCCGGTGACCCGGCGATCTGGTGACCCGGGTGACCGGGTGACCGGGCGTCGATCCGGTGGCCCGGTGATCGGGTGATCCGGTGACCCGGTGATCTGGCGTGACCCGGGTGATCTGGCGTGAGCCGGGTGGACCTGGGTGCCGGGTGACCCGGGTGACCGGGTGATCTGAGTGGCCGGGTGATCTGGTGATCGGGCTACGGTCGCCGGGTGACGAGCGTCCTCTATCGTGACTGCGCCCTGCTGGACGTCGACGCGGGCGTGCTCCGGCCTGGCACCAGCGTGCTGGTCGACGGCGAGAGGGTGCGCTGGATCCGGCCGACGGGCCAGGAGGGTCCGCTCGGGGCCGAGGTGGCCGTCGTCGACGCCGGCGGTGCCACTGCGGTGCCCGGGATGGTCGACGCGCACAGTCACCTGACCATGCCGGGCGGGTCGCACTGGATCGAGCGGGGAGCCGACCCGACCGAGGCGCTGCTCGCGGTGGCGGAGGACAACGCACGGCTGCTCCGGCAGGCCGGGGTGCGGTGGGCCCGCGACGTCGGCTCGCCGGAGCGGGACGGTCGGGCGCTGTCGCTCGAGGTGCGGGACGCGTGGCGGGGCCGCCGCGAGTACCCGCACGTCCGGGCGGCCGGCACCTGGCTGGCCCGCGCCGGGACCCCGCCGGCGGGCCTGCTGGTCGAGGCAGAGGACGGCGACGCGCTGCTGGCCGCCGCGCACCGGCAGCTCGACAACGGCGCGGACCTGGTGAAGCTCTACCTGGACGGGCCGGACGCCGAGACCTCCCCGTTCACCGCCCACGAGGTGGGCCGCGTCGTCGAGGCGGTCCACGCGCGGGGGGCCACGGTCACCGCGCACAGCGGGCTGCTGCCCGGTGCCCGGGTTGCCGCCGAAGCGCGGGTCGACTGCATGGAGCACGGCTTCACGCTGGACGCGGACACCGCGGCGGCGATGGCGGCCGGCGGCGTGGCGCTGGTGGCGACGCTGGCGGTGCTGGAGTCGTGGCGGACCTTTGCGGCGACGACCACGATCCCGCGCTATGCGTCCGCCGAGGGCCGCGCGGCGGTCATGGAGCGGCGGGAGCGGGCACACGAGTCGGTGCGGCTGGCACACCGGGCGGGCGTGCTGATCGCCGCCGGCACCGACTTCGGCGGCGGCTCGCTCCGCGCCAACCAGCTCGCCTGGGAGGTGCAGACCCTCGTCGTCGCGGGCCTGCCGCCGGCCGCAGCGCTGGCCGCGGCGACGGTGAACGGCGGTCGGGTCCTCGGCGAGCCCGAAGCCGGCCGGCTGCGCGAGGGCGGGCCGGCGGACTTCGTGCTCGTGCACGGCGACCCGCTGTCGGACCCGGCCGCCCTCTGGCGGGTCTGGCGCACCACGTGGTGACCGGAGAGCCGATCCGCGGCGGCCTCGTCACTGCCGTGCACCGGGTCGGCGACACCGTCCGCCGCGCGGCCGAGCGGGCCGACCCCGTGCACGCGCTGCTCGACCACCTGGAACGCCGCGGCTGGACCGGGGCACATCGCGCCGCCCTGGAGTCGGCGCTCGGGGCATGATCCGGGCGGGTCGGGGAGCAGCTCAGGCGGCGGGAGGGTCTGTGCGGTATCGGTGACCCGACGGGCTGGTCCAGAGCAGCACACCGGGTGCGGGCTGCTCGACCTGCCAGCCCGCGAGGTGCTTGAGACGGTGGTGGTGACGACAGAGGGCAGCGAGATTGCCGTCACTGGTCGGTCCGTGCGGGTAGGGCACGGTGTGGTCCAGGTCGCAGCGCCGGGCGGGCTGCCGGCAGCCGGGGAACCGGCAGGTCCGGTCTCGTGCCATCACATGCTCGGCGAGCGCGGCGGGTGCTGCGTAGCTGCGCCGGCCGACGTCGAGGATCGCGCCGCTGGCCGGGTCGGTGAGGACCCGGCGCCAGGTGCCGTCACCGGCGAGGCGGCGAGCCATCGAGGTGGGGATCGGACCATGGCCGGCCAGCTCCGCCGGCTCGTCGGAGAGCCCGAGCAGGGTCCCGGCCGGGACGGTGACGTGCACGTCCGCCCGAGGCCGCGGCGACCAGCCGGTGCTCGGCGGAGCCTCGCCGGCGGCGCCAGCCGAGCCGGCAGCGCCGGCCGAACCGGCAGCACCGACGAGCCGGCAGCGCCGCCGAACCGGCAGCCCGGCCGAGCCGGCAGCCCGGCCGAACCGGCAGCCCGCGCCGAGCCGCAGCCGGCCGGCAGCCCGGCCGAACCGCGCCGGCGACCGGCACCGGCGAGCCGGCAGCCGCGCCGGCCGAACTGGCGGCGCGGCGCGGGGCGGCGGGGACGCGAGTCCGATCGAGGGCGTCGAGGGCGAGGTGGACGAGCGCGTCGGCGCGGCGGTTGTCCATGGTCCGCCCATCGCTGCTGGGGCCTCGACGGGCGAGCAGGTCGAGGGTGCCGCGGATGGCGGCCGCGCCATCGGCGGGGAGCAGCGCCCACAGCTCCGCCATCCCGTCCTCCTGCGGGGTGATGCAGACCCGCCGGTCCGCCACAGCCCGCTGGTGGCGCACCTCGGCGTCCGCCGGGTCGACCGCCAGGACCGCCCGCGACAGGCTGGTCCGCAGCTGGCTCACGGTCTGCTCGCCCGCCCGCGGCAGCACCCGCCGCTCGACAGCGGAGGCAGCGGAGTCCGGCAGCCGTGTCGTCGCCTCTACGATCCGTCGCGCCTTGAGGGCATCAAGCTCACCAGCGCGGAGAGCGGCGGCCGCCTCGGGCAGCCGCTCCGCCAGCTCGACCGCGACGAGCAACCGGGTGCCGGCGGCGCACCGGCTCAGCCGCAACGCCGCCGCGAGCTCGTCCACGGCGAACTCGCTGACCGCCGGCAGCCCCGGATGCCCCGGGTCGCCGCCGCCCCGAACCCCGCCGCCCCGGTCCGCACCGTCGCGGTCCAGCGGCCGTCGCCGGCGGGCCAGCTCGGCGATCGCCGCCAGCTGCCCGGCCGCCACCCACGACGCCAGCCGCTCCCACCCGCAGATCGCGTCGACCAGCGCCTCGTCCTCGAGGGACCCGGGATCGGCAGCCGCCAGCTCCCCTGCCAGCGCCGGACCCGTCGAGTCGAACATGCGTTCGATGCTATCGGTCCGAGAACCCCTGATCTCCTTCGTCCACAGGGTGAATCCTCATCCACAGGCCTTTGGATGGCTCAGCCGGCGGGACAGGCTGGCTCGGCGACGAATCCGGGGTGCGCACCCGGGGTCGGGTCGGTGAAGCGGCAGCCGAAGCTCGGCCGGGCGACGACCCGCGGGTCGAGGATCCGGTCACCCGCCGGCCGGGCGCCGTGCCGCACCCACGCCACCAGGTCCGAGAACCCCGCCCGCAGCTCGGCCTGGGTGAAGTCGCAGTGCCCGACGCCGCGGATCGCCCGGGAGACGAACAGCCGGGACTGCCCGCGCCACCAGGCCCGCGCGGCGTACACCTGCTCCATCGAGAACGGCACGAACAGGTCCCCGATGTCGTGCAGCGACAGCACCGGGATCCGCGGGTCGCCGAAGACCTTCGGGATCCCGGCCAGCCCGCGCGAGGGCGCGGTGGTCGGTGTCACCCGCAGCACGGACCGGTTCAGCGCCCGCTCGGCCGGGGTGAGCCGCCCGTACCCGTCCTCGATCCGGTAGACGGTCCGCCGGTTGCCGGTCACGTTGCCGTCGGCGATCCCGATCGTGCCGCCGGTCAGTCCCGGATAGACCCCGAACAGGAACGGGACGTTCGTCAGCGGCGCGATAGCCGAAGCTGCTCCAGAACGCGAAGGCGCTGGCGAAGCCGGGCCGCGTCCCGCCGCTGCGCTGCTGCACCGTGCCCGCCCACGCGGTGCCCAGCGCGGTCAGCGACACGGCCGCCGGGTTGCCGGAGTTGAAGCCGCTCCCCAGCGCGGGCAGCTCGGCGAGGACCTGTCCGGCGTACGTCGGCGCGTACGCCTGCCCAGCCGCCAGCGACTCCGGGAAGCGGATGTCGGTCCCGGTGAGCGCGGCCGCCGTGACGTTGGCGTCCAGGAAGTAGTCGAACAGCTCCTTGTCGCCGAGCACCCCGCAGTACGGCATCGCGCCGACGAAGTCGCCCCGGTAGCGCTCGATGGCGACGGCGGTGACGTGCCCGCCCATCGACTCGCCGGTCAGGTAGACCGACCGGGCCTTGCGGATCGTGCCGCGGAAGAGACCGATCAGCGCCTGCGTGTCGCGTACCCCCTGGCCGACGTCGTAGCCGTTCGTCGCGTAGCTCGACGCCGCCCAGGCGAAGCCGCGCTGCACGTAGTAGGCCCGCAGGGTCGGGTTGTTGACCCAGACCGTGGTGCCGGTCCCGCGGTAGCCGTGCGCGTACAGGACCAGCTCGCCGTTCCAGCGCTTCGGCACCTCGATGCGGTAGCCGGCGCCGCGGACGATGCCGGTGTACGTGCGGGTGACCGGCCGGCCGGCGGCGTCGGTCGTCGGCGTGAAGCGGGCGCCGGTGTAGGCGGCGCCGGAGAACTCGCAGCGCGGGTCGGCAACGGCGTACCCGGGCTGCGTGGACGAGGGCGTGGTGGTGCACTCCGGGCCTGTCGGCGCCGGATCCTCGGGTACGCCGGTCGCGACCGGAGCGGCGGGCGCCGCGGTCGCCACCGCGGGCGCGCCGGTCAGCAGCAGCAGGGTGGCGGCAAGCACCGAGAGCACGCCGGACCGTCGCGTCATCGCGATACCTCCACATCGAGGGACAGTGATCCTGACACCGGACGGGCAGGCAGCGGAAGACCCCTCTACTCCCGAGTAGGGTCCGGACGTGGACTTCGCCTTCGACGCCGAGACCGAGGACCTGCGCAAGCGGCTGCTCGACTTCATGGACAGCCACGTCTATCCGGCGGAGGCGGAGTACCACGCGGTCCGAGAGGGGGCCGAGCACTGGTCCCGGCCGCCGGTGCTCAAGCGGCTGCAGGCGGAGGCCCGCTCCCGCGGCCTGTGGAACCTCTTCCTGCCGCACTCGGAGCACGGCGCCGGCCTGTCGACCCTGCAGTACGCGCCGCTGGCCGAGATCACCGGCCGCTCCCCCGGCCTCGCGCCGGAGGCGCTCAACTGCTCCGCCCCGGACACCGGCAACATGGAGGTGCTGGCCCAGTTCGGCTCGCCCGAGCAGCAGGAGCGGTGGCTGCGGCCGCTGCTGGACGCGCAGATCCGGTCCGCGTTCTGCATGACCGAGCCGGACGTCGCCTCCTCCGACGCCCGCAACATCCAGCTGGCCATCCGGCGCGACGGCGACTCGTATGTCCTCAATGGACGGAAGTGGTGGTCGACCGGGGCGATGGCGCCGGAGTGCCGGATCCTCATCGTGATGGGGGTGACCGACCCGGACGCCGACCCGTACCGGCGGCAGTCGATGGTGCTGGTCCCGCGGGACACCCAGGGCGTCACGGTCGTCCGGCCGCTGACGGTCTTCGGGTACGACGACGCGGCGCACGGCGGCCACGCCGAGGTGTCCTTCTCCGATGTCCGCGTCCCGGTCGCGAACGTGCTGCTCGGCGAGGGCGAGGGCTTCCGGATCGCGCAGGAGCGGCTCGGCCCGGGGCGGATCCACCACTGCATGCGGGCGATCGGGGTGGCCGAGCGGGCGCTGGAGCTCAGCTGCCGGCGGGCGGTGTCCCGGGTGGCCTTCGGCAAGGCGGTGGCGCAGCAGGGCGTGGTGCAGGACTGGATCGCCGAGGCGCGGATCCGGATCGAGCAGGCCCGGCTGCTGGTCCTGAAGGCGGCCTGGCTGATGGACACGGTCGGCAACAAGGGCGCCCGGGTGGAGATCGCGGCGATCAAGGTCGCGGTGCCGGAGATGGCGTCCTGGGTGCTGGACCGGGCGATCCAGGTACACGGCGGCGGCGGGGTCTCCGGCGACTTCCCGCTCGCCCAGCTGGCCGCGCAGATGCGCACGCTGCACCTCGCGGACGGCCCGGACGAGGTGCACAAGGCGACCATCGCCCGCCGCGAGCTCGCCCGGTACACGCCCCGCTGACCGAGCGACCATCGCCCGCCGCGAGCTCGCCCGGTACACGCCCCGCTGACCGACCGGCCCGCCGATCGACCCCCGCGACGCTGACTGCCGGTCGCGCGATCCGCAGACGGTGCCGACGGGCCCGCCGCTAGGCTGCCCGGGTGACGGACAGGCCGCGCTCGCTCCGGCAGGTGCTCGGTGCCGGCGCCGCCCGGGTGCGCAGGGAGCGCGGGCTCGGCGACGAGGCGGCCGCCGAGCTGCTCCGCTCGTACGGGCTGACCGGCTGGCAGGGCGGCACGGTGTCCCAGGTGGAGGCCGGTGTCCGGCCGCTCGCCGTCGAGGAGCTGCTGCTGCTCTGCGCCGCGTACCGGGTCAGCGTCCTGGAGCTGGCCGGGCTGGCGGGTCCCGGCGCCCTCGCCGACGGGGGCTCGCAGCGGCTGGCCTGGCTGGCCGGCGGCGCCCGGCCGGCCGGCGGAGCCGGGCGGCGAGCCGGCGACGGGGTCGGCGCGGCCGCCGACCAGGTCGAGCTGACCGCGGCGGCCCGAATGCCGGCGCAGGCGGTCCGCGCGGTGCTGGGCGACGACGGCGAGGCACTGCGGTCGCTGCCGCCGGAGGCGCTGGACGTGCCCGCCACCCGCGGCGCCGCCGCCGGCCGGCCGGCGCCGCCGGACGCGCTGGTGCACGCCGCCCGCCGGTTCGGGGTGCGCGGCCCGGCCGAGGTGGGGAGGGCGCTGGCCCGCATCGGCGACGCCGAGCGCAACGCCGCCCGCCGGCTGGGGGTGAGCCCGGAGCGGCTGGTGCTGGCGGCGGTCGGTCGCTGGGGCCGGTCGCTGACCGACGAGCGGGACGTCCGGATCGAGCGCCGGCGGGCCGCCACCGACCCGGACCGGCACATCACGCTGCGCGGGCTGGTCACCCGGGAGCTGCTCGGCGAGCTCGAGCAGGAGCTCGCCCCGGCAGCCGGCACCGTCCCGGCAGCCGGCACCGCCCCGGCCGCGGGCACCGCCTCGGCAGCCGGCACCGCCTCGGCAGCCGGCACCGTCTCGGCCGCGGCACGTCCGGCGCCGGCACCGTCCGGCAGCCGGCACCGTCCCGGCAGCCGGCGCCGTCTCGGCCGCGGGCGCCGCCCCGGCGGCCCGGGACGCCGCGGTCCCGGGCACCGGCCAGGATCCCGTCGCCGAGCCGGGCTGAGCGCGCCGGACCCGGCGGCGCGTGGCGGGGTACGGTGACCGGCCATGGAGCCGGAGGAGCCGGAGCGGGTCCCGACGGCGGAGCACCGGGTGCGCGGGGGCGGGCGTACGGCCGGCACGCGGCGCCCGCGGGACCGGGTCTGGGTGCACCTGGTCTGGGAGGTCCTGCTCGCCGGTGCGGTGGTGCTCGCCGCGCTCGCGGTGCGGGCCGAGGACGCGGCGGCGTTCGGCGGCGACAGCCTGCGTGACCTGCTGCTCACGGTGGCCGTCGGCGTGCTGCTCGGCACGGCGTTCGCGCTCAGCCTGCGCGCGGCGGTGCCCAACCTCGCGGTCGGCGCGACCGCGGTCGCCGGCGGCGCGCTGACCGGGTGGCTGGTCACCGAGCGCGACTACCCGCTGCTCACCGGCGCGCTCCTCACCCTCGGTACGGCGGTCGCGCTCGGCCTCGCGCTGACGGTCGTGGTGGTCGGCTTCCGCTCGCCCGCGTGGGCGGCCGGACTCGGTGCGGCGCTCGGCCTCTATGCGGCGGTGCTCGCCCTCGCCGGCGGCCAGTCGCTGCCGGTCCCCGGTGCGCCGGACCTGCGCCCATGGGCCTGGCCGATCGTCGGCGGCGCGCTGCTGCTGTCGGTCGGCGGCGGCGCGCTGGGCCTGCTGCCGGGAGTGCGGGACACCGTCGGCAGCTACCGCCCGGACCGGGATCCCGCCGCCGGGCGGGGCAGCCGCGCCGGCTTCGTCGCCGCCGGGGCGCTGGTCGGCTCGACCGTGCTCGCCGCGGGCGCCGGACTGCTGCTCGCGCTGCGGGCCGGCGCGGTGATCCCGGACGACGGGGTGACCCTGCTCGCCGCGGCCGCGGCCGCGGCCCTGCTCGGCGGGACGAGCGCGTACGGCCGCCGGGGCGGGGTGTTCGGCACGGCGCTCGCGGCCGCCTTCCTGCAGCTCGCGGCGCTGTGGCTGGGGCTGGTCGACGCGGAGGCGTGGACCCGGCCGGCGCTGCTGGGCGGCGCGATCGTGGTCGGCCTGATGGTCGGCCGGCTGGTCGAGGCGGCCGGGTCTCCGCGGCTGGGTGGCGACGACGCGGACGACGCGGACGACGCGGAGCCGGAACCGGCGCCCGACCCGTACTCGACCGAGGCCTACACGCCCTACGGGACCGGCACCTTCGACCGGCCGGCCTACCGGCGCGACGACGAGCCCTGGTGGCCGGGACAGGCGCCGCCGCCGGGCGGCCAGCCACCGTTCCGGCCGGACGCCGGGGAGCCGGTGTCCTTCCGGCCGGCCGGCCCGGCCGACCAAGGCCCGTACCGGGCCGGCACGGCGGAGCAGGACCCGTACCGCGCCGGCCCGGCCGACCAGGACCCCAACCGCGCCGGCCCGCCCGAGCAGGACCCGTACCGCGCCGGCGCGGGTGAGCCGACCCGGCGCTGGACCGGGCCGCCGGGTGAGCCGCCGGGCTCCCCGCCGCGGTGATCGACGCCGCGCTCGGGCGGGCCGACGTGGCGGCGGCCGCCGACCTGCTCGGCTGGCGGGTGCGGCGGACACCGGCCGTGGTGGTGGACGCCCGCCCCTTCGGCCACCCGGTGGCGCTGAAGCTGGAGCTGCTGCAGCACACCGGCTCGTTCAAGGCCCGCGGCATGCTGCACCGGCTGCTCGCGGTCGCGCCGCCGCCGGGCAGCCGGGTGGTCGCCGCGTCGGGCGGCAACGCCGGCCTGGCGGTGGCGTACGCGGCCCGCGAGCTCGACCTGGTCGCGGAGGTCGTGGTGCCGACATCGACGCCGGCGGTGAAGCTGGACCGGCTGCGCCGGCTGGGCGCGGCGGTCACCCGGGCCGGCGCCTTCTACGCGGACGCGGCCGCGGTGGCGGCGGCGCGGGCCGCGGAGACCGGCGCCGCGCTGGTGCACGCGTACGACCAGCCGGAGGTCGCGGCCGGGAACGGGACGCTCGCGCTGGAGCTGGTCGAGCAGGTCGGGCCGGTCGACACCGTGCTGGTCGCGGTGGGCGGCGGTGGGCTGGTCGCCGGTGTCGCGGCGGCGCTGGCGGGCCGGGCCCGGGTGGTGGGCGTGGAGCCGGAGGGCTGCCCGACCCTGCACGCCGCGCTCGCCGCGGGCCGCCCGGTGGACGTCGAGGTGGGCGGGATCGCCGCGGACTCGCTCGGCGCCCGGCGGATCGGTGCCGTGTGCTGGGCGGTGGCCCGGGAGACGGGGCTGCGCTCGGTGCTGGTGCCGGACGACGCGGTGGCGCGGGTCCGGCGCCGGCTGTGGGAGGAGCTGCGGGTGCTCGCCGAGTACGGCGGGGCGGCGGCGCTCGCGCCGCTGCTGACCGGCGGTTACCTGCCGGAGCCGGGCGAGCGGGTGGCGGCGGTGGTCTGCGGCGGCAACACCGAGCCGTCGGCGGTGACCGCCGACCCGAGCTGACCGCGGCCGGGCAGGCGGGCATCACCAACCCCAGGTGCCCGGCTCGCCCTTGAACGGGCCGACCACGTCGTCGGTGATCCAGCCGCCGTAGAAGCCGCCGGCCTGCGGGCGCACCGGCTCGCCGTCGACCGCGCACTCGTCCATCCCGGCCGGATAGAAGGCGACCGCGTCCGCCATCGGCTCGAACCCGGGCGACGGGCGGGGGTACGACCAGGCGGCGTCCGGCCGGGTCGCGCCGCCGCCGGTCACCGTCCAGTACTCGGCCTCGCCCTTGAACTCGCAGTACGACCGGCGCCGGCTCGCCAGCAGGGCGCCGGGCGCGACGTCGGCGCGGGGGACGTACCAGACCGGCGGATGGCTGGTCTCCAGCACCCGCCACGCCGAGGAGCTCTCCGCGACCACCTCCCCGCCGAGGCGGACCACGACGTGCCGGTGCGATCGCTCCAGCCGCGGCGGCCGCGGGTAGTCCCACACCGATTCCTGGCCGGGGCCGGGCTGGACCCGCTGCCTGCCGAGCACCCGTCCATCCTCACCCGCCGCCCCGCGGCCGGCCAACCGGGACGGCCGGGGACGGCCGGGCACCGCCGGTCGGTCAGTCGGGCTTGCGGCGGTTGCGGGCGGCGCGGGCGACGCGCAGCGCGACCAGCAGCGCCACCGCGCCGAGGATCGCCATCCCGGGCGGCGAGGCGGCGAACGTGGTGGCCCGGTCCCGGGCCACCCCGGCCAGCCGTTGCGGGCTGGTGCGCTCTGCGAGTCGGTCGAGGGTCGCCGCCAGCTGCGCGCGCGACGACTCGATCTCCCGCTGGATGGTCTCCGGGTCCCGGCTCACGCTCACGCCCGGAGCGTAGTGGATCTACTCGGCGAGCAGGGACTGGCCGAGCCAGTCGCCGGCGCGGGTGACGGCCGGCAGCACGAAGAAGAAGCCGCCGCCCTCCGGCTGGATGTACTCCTCCAGCCGCTCGCCCTTGAGCCGCTCGGTGGCGTCGAGGAAGTGCGCGAGCCGCCGCTGGTAGCTGATGAACGCGAGCCCCTGGTCCAGCTGACCCGACCCGTCCACGCCGCGGGAGTAGCTGAACCCGCGGCGCAGCAGCAGCGTTCCGGACGTCTGCGGGGTGCGGGGGTTGGCGAGCCGGATGTGCGCGTCCAGCGGGACCCGCTTGCCGGCCGGGTCGTCTTCGTAGACCGGCGGGTCGGTCTCGGCAGCCGCTCCCAGCGGCGCGCCGGACACCTTGTGCCGGCCCATGATCGACTCCTGCTCGCCCAGCGAGGTCCGGTCCCAGTGCTCGACGAACATCCGGATCACCCGGACCGCCTGGTACGTCCCGCCGGCCGCCCAGGCGGGCTCGGCCGAGCCGTCCGCTGTGGACGTCCACACCAGATCGTCCATCAGGGACGCGTTCGCGGCATCCGGGTTGGCGGTGCCGTCCTTGAACCCCATCAGGTTGCGGCTCTGGGTCTGGCCGACCCGCGGCTTCGCGTCCGGCCGGGTGAACGCCTCCAGCGTCCAGTGCAGCACCAGCCCGGCCCGGGTGCGGCGCATCACCCGGCGCAGCGCGTGCAGGCAGACGTCCGGCTCCCGGCCCTGCAGCACCAGCAGCAGGTCGCCGTGCGAGCGCTGCGGGTCGAGCCGGTCGTTCGCCAGGAACGGCATCGTGACCAGCTCCCGGGGCTTGCGCGCCGCGAGGCCGTACCGCCCGTCGAACAGGGAGGCGCCGACGGAGACGGTGCCGACGAGCCCGGGGTCGCTGACCTCGTCGAGGACGCCGTTGTCGGCCGGCGGCAGCGCCGCGGCGGTCGGCGCCGGTGCCCGGCCGGACATGAGCGCCTCGAGCTCGTTCGACAGCTCGCGCATCGTCAGCGCGAGGGCGGCCCGGTCGGGGTCGACGCAGCGGAACGCGGCGAGCAGCCCGTGCGGCGCGGGTGCCTCCAGCACCCCCGCCTGGTGCTCGCCGCGGAACCCCCGTGCCGCTGCCTGGGCTGGCGCCGGCCGCGGGGGCTCCCGGGCGCCGGCGAGAGCCGCCCCGCCCACCGCGGCACCCCCGACGACAGCGGTCCCGATGGCGGCGCTGCCCAGGAAGGCGCGCCGCGACAGGGCGCCGCGGCGCGCCGGCCCGGAACCCCCCGGACCCGCGCCGGGCCCGGCGGTCGGGGGTGGTGCGGTGGGGTCAGTGCTCATCCGACGCCCAGGGCGGCGGGCAGCTTGGCCAGCTCCTCCGACAGCGCGGCGAGCTGCGCCTGCATGCGGGCCTTGTCCGCGGCCTTGAGCGCCGTGTACGGCTGGTAGCCGCCGCCGTCGGCCTCGTACGGCTCCAGCGACGCCTCGACCGCGGCGAAGCGGGCGTCCAGCGTCTTGGCCAGCGCCGCGTCCTTCGTCCCCAGCACCGGCTTGAACACGCCGTACGCGGCCTTGGCGCCCTCGACGTTCGCCGCGAAGTCCCACAGGTCGGTGCGCGAGTAGCGGTCCTCCTCACCGGTGATCTTGCCCTTGGAGACCTCCTCGATCAGCTCACCGGCGCCGAGCGCGACCGCCCGCGGGGTGATCTCGACCGTCTTGAGCTGCCGCTCCAGGGTGCCGAGGTCGGCGTCCAGCTTGTCGGCCAGCGGCTTGCCGCCGGCGGCGGTGTTCTTGACCCAGAGCAGGTGCTCCAGCTTGTGCCAGCCGGTCCACTTCGGATCGTCCACGCTGGCGAAGTCGTCGACCCGCGCGTCGACCGCACCGTCGATCTGCTCGACCAGCCCGGCGATCGGCTCGATCCGCTCCCAGCTGACCCGGCTCGGCGCGTACTGCGCCTTGGCCTCGGCGACGTCGGCCGCCCGGACGGCATCGGTGAACAGCTTGTTCTGCTTGCGCAGCGTCGCCGTCTCGGCCAGCACGTACGCCCGGTACGACGCGACCGCGGCGGTGACGTCCTTGTCGGCGCTCTGGGTGCCGAGGTCCGAGCCGGACAGCCCGGAGCCGGAGCCGCCGGAGCCGGAGCCCGCCGAGCCGGTGCCGCCGTCGGAGCGGACCGTGCCGCCGTCGTCCGAGCAGCCGGCGAGCAGGCCGAGCGGGACGGCGAGTGCTAGGGCGGCCAGCGACCGGCGCACGGAGGCTCCTTCGGACGACGACTTAGGCGAGCCTTACCTTAGCGGGTGAGCCCATGCCGTTCGCAACCCCTCGCGCACTACCCTGCGAGCCATGACCGAGCAACTGTCCCCCGGCGACCAGGCCCCCGACTTCACCCTCCCGGACGCGGACGGCAAGCCCGTCGCGCTGGCCGACTACCGCGGCCGCAAGGTGGTCGTCTACTTCTACCCGGCCGCCAGCACGCCGGGCTGCACCAAGGAGGCGTGCGACTTCCGGGACAACCTCGGCGAGCTCAACGACGCCGGCTTCCAGGTGCTCGGTGTCTCGCCGGACCCGCCGGCGAAGCTGGCCGCGTTCCGCGACGCCGAGGGCCTGACCTTTCCCCTGCTGGCCGACGAGGACCGCTCGGTGCTGACCGCCTGGGGCGCGTACGGGGAGAAGACCCTGTACGGCAAGCAGGTGACCGGCGTGCTGAGGTCCACCTTCGTGGTGGACGAGTCCGGCAAGGTCGCCGAGGCGCTCTACAACGTCAGGGCGACCGGACACGTCGCCGCGCTGCGCAAGAAGCTCGCGGTCTAGCAGACCCCGCTTGACCCTGCGTCCGTGCAGGACACGCCGTGCCGGCGGTCCCGAATCTCACGGACGGAGGGTCAGGCGGGTCAGAGCCCCGAACGCATAAGCTCGGTGGGCAGCGGGAGTGGCGTAACAGGCAGCCGCGTCAGGTTTAGGTCCTGGTGCCCTCGGGCGTGGGGGTTCGAGTCCCCCCTCCCGCACTCAGCCGGTGAGGGCGGCCGCGATCAGCGGGGCCAGGGCGCGGAAGGCGCGGCCGCGGTGGCTGATCGCGTCCTTCTCGGCCGCGGGCAGCTCGGCCGTGGTCCGGGTGTCGCCGTCCGGCTGGAAGACCGGGTCGTAGCCGAAGCCGCCGGTCCCGCGCGGCGCCCGGGTGAGCACCCCGTCCAGCCGGCCGTAGACCACCTCCTCGACCTCGTCCGGGGTGACCAGCGCGGCGGCGCAGAGGAAGGCCGCCCCGCGGCGCTCGTCCGGCACGTCCGCGACCTGGTCGAGCACCAGCCGGAGGTTCGCCCCGTCGTCCCGGCCGCGGCCGGCCCAGCGCGCGGACAGCACGCCCGGCATCCCGTTCAGCGCGTCGACGGACAGCCCGGAGTCGTCGGCCACCGCCGGCAACCCGGTGCGCCGGACCGCCTCCCGTGCCTTGAGCAGCGCGTTCTCCGCGAAGGTGACGCCGGTCTCGGGCACCTCGTCGTAGGGCGGGACGTCGCCGAGACCGACGACCTCGGCGTCCAGCAGCGGCGCCAGGATCCGGCGCAGCTCGACCAGCTTCGCCTCGTTGCGGGTCGCCAGCAGCAGCCTCACGATGTCGATGGTTCGCCTCCAGGCCCGCTCCGCTCCTCGGGCCCCGAGGGGGCCCTGCGATGCTCACGGCCCTGTCGCCTCACGGCGACAGCGCAGCCTGCTGGATCTCGGTCAGCCGCGCGCAGCCGGCCACCGCGAGGTCCAGCAGCGCGTCCAGGGTGGCCCGGTCGAACGGGTCGCCCTCCGCGGTCCCCTGCACCTCGACGAACTCGCCCGAGCCGGTGCACACCACGTTCATGTCCGTGTCCGCGGCCACGTCCTCGTCGTAGGCCAGGTCCAGCCGCGGCTCCCCGTCGAGCACGCCGACACTGACCGCGGCGACGGAGGTGGACAGCGGATCCGGCCGGGCCAGCGCCTTCCGCTCGCGCAGCCAGGACACGGCGTCGGCGAGCGCCACGTACGAGCCGGTGATCGCGGCGGTCCGGGTGCCGCCGTCGGCCTGCAGCACGTCGCAGTCGACCGCGATCGTGTTCTCCCCGAGCGCCTTCAGGTCGATGCAGGCCCGCAGCGAGCGGCCGATCAGCCGGCTGATCTCGTGCGTGCGGCCGCCGATCCGCCCGCGCACCGACTCGCGGTCCGAGCGGGTGTGGGTCGCCCGCGGGAGCATCGCGTACTCGGCCGTCACCCAGCCCAGCCCGCTGCCCTTGCGCCAGCGCGGCACGCCCTCGGTCACGCTCGCCGCGCACAGCACCTTCGTCTCGCCGAAGGAGACGAGCGCCGAGCCCTCGGCGTAGCGCTGCCAGCCCCGGACGATCTGCACCGGCCGCAGCTCGTCGGCCTTCCGTCCGTCCGGTCGGGTCACGCGCGCCACCCTAGGCCACGATCGGGCCGCGGCCACAGGCAGACTGACAGCGTGCGCACGGAGACGTTGAGCATCAGGACCGGCTCCACGCCGGCCGTCCGGGACATCACCGCCGAGTGCGCCCGCTTCGTGTCCGGCCTCGGCGACGGCCTGCTGCACGTCTTCGTGCCGCACGCCACCGCGGGCCTGGCGGTGCTGGAGACCGGGGCGGGCAGCGACGACGACCTGCTCGCCGCGCTGGACGACCTGCTGCCCGCCGACGACCGGTGGCGGCACCGGCACGGCAGCCGCGGGCACGGGCGCGACCACGTGCTGCCCGCCCTGGTCCCGCCGTACGCGACGGTCCCGGTGCTCGGCGGCCGGCTGGCGCTCGGCACCTGGCAGTCGGTCTGCCTGGTCGACCCGAACGGCGACAACCCCGAGCGCCAGGTGCGCCTCTCCTTCCTGCCGGGCTAGCCGGGCCGATCGCCCGGGGTGCTGCACTCCGGCGGTCCGGGTGCGGCCGGCGGTCGTCGTCAGCGGTGCCCGATGACGCACGGCCGGCGGCCGGTCACAACTCCGGAACGGCCGTCGGCGTCTCACGACCAACAACTGCTGGCGCCGCGGGCGCCGGTCCGGGGGGTGTGTGATGACGAGTCGGTGCTCGCCTGCCGCGGCGAAGCGCGGGGAGTTGACGCCAGAGCTGGCCGCGGCCGACTGGTGGACCGACGAGGCGGTGGCCGCGGCCGGCATCCCGGTCCGGGACGTACCGTTCGTCTCCGTCGGCGGTGGGATCGGCTCGTTCGTGACCGTGGACTACCTGCGCATCGCCGGGATGCCGAGCTCGAGCATCCGGGTGCTGACGAACCTCAGCCACCCGTGGCAGACGTACGAGTACCTCACCCGGGTGTCGCAGATCCCGCGGACCGAGCGGATCCGATCGGACTCCGCGTCCAGGCCGGACAACATCTGGGGCTTCCCCTCCTACGCGCTGCAGGAGGCGGTTCGCGACCGCACGGTCTCGCCGCTGTGGCAGGTGCTCGTGGAGCCGGTGTTCGCCGACTTCTACAGCCCGCGGCTGGGCACGGTGCTCGCCGGCGTCGAGCGGGAGGCGCACCGGATCGGCTACCGGGACACGGTGGTGAACGGTGAGGTGCGGATGGTCCGCCGCCGGGTCGGCGGCGGCTACTTCACCGTGCTCACCCCGAGGCCCGGCACGTCGTCAGTCAAGCGGATCGCGTTCCGGTCCCGGGACGTGCACATCGCCGTCGGCTACCCCGGGCTGAAGTTCCTGCCGGACCTGCAGCGGTTCCGGACGGAGCACGGGGACTTCTTCCACGCGGTGAACGCGTACGAGGACCACGAGCACGTCTACGCCACGCTGCGGCGCCGCCCGGGCACGGTCCTGGTCCGGGGCGGCGGGATCGTCGCCTCCCGGATCCTGGAGCGGCTGATCCGGGACCGGGTCGAGTACGGCCTGCCAACTCGGATCGTCCACCTGCTGCGCAACCACGTGGACGGCTCGCACGGGCCGCATCCGTGGTCACGTCGCCGCGGCGGGAACGGCTTCGCCTACCAGGGCTTCAACTACCCGAAGTCGGTGTGGGGCGGTCAGCACAAGGCCCGGATGCGGCGCCTCGACGGCGACCGGCGGGCGAAGGCGTACGCCGCGATGGGTGGCACCACCACGGCGTTCCGGCGCGACTGGCAACGGCAGCTCGCCGAGGGACGCCGCGCCGGGTGGTACCGCACGGCCACCGGGACGATCGAGCAGATGCGGTCGCGGGGGCCGGAGCCGATGCTGCTGCGGATCGCGTCCGACGAGGGACCGGTCGAGGTCGCGGCCGACTTCGTCATCGACTGCACCGGCCTGGAGGCCGACGTCTCCGAGCACCGGGTGCTCGCGGACCTGCTCCGGCACGGCGGCGCCGGCCGCAACCCGCTCGGCCGCCTCGAGGTGGAGCGCACCTTCGAGTTGCGCGGGACGGCCAGCGGGAACGGCCGGCTCTACCTGTCCGGCGCGGCCGCCCTCGGCGGCTACTTCCCCGGCGTGGACACCTTCCTCGGCCTGCAGATCGCCGCCCAGGAGATCGCCGACGACCTGGCCCGGCGCGGGATGTGCCGCCGGATCGGAACGGTGCGCTCGATCGTGCAGTGGCTCAAGTGGATGACGGATCGCGAGATCTGACCACACCGACGGAACGGGGGGTTCAGTCATGGTGCCTACGCTCATCGGCCGGCTGCAGACCCGGCTGGTGCTGCTCGCGGTCGTCGGCGGCGTCGTCACGGCAGCGCTGGGGCCGGTGCTGCCGGTGGCCGCGCCGCTGGCCGACCGGTACCGCGCCGCCTACCTCGTGCTCGCGAGCGTCGCGCTGCTCGGGCTCGGCTGGGAGCTGATCTACCACTTCCTCATGCAGTGGCGCTGGGAGAAGGACTGGCCGACCCTGTTCGGCCTGCTCACCGTCGTGCCCGAGGGAGCCGCGGTGTGGTGGGTGAACCGGGCCGGCGCCCTGCCGGGCCTGCCGACCTCCGTCCCGCCCGCGGCGTTCGCCGTCCATCTGCTCACCGTGTGGCTGGTGGTCTGGGCGGTGGCGAACGGTCCGCTGCGGGTGCCCTGCGTCCGCTGGCGGTTCCACGGTGGGAGATTCCGGTGACCGGCACCGCCGCGGCCACCAGCGTGGTCATCGGCGTGCGCTGCAAGAACGGGCACTTCGACGATCCGGACGTGCCGTACTGCTCGGTGTGCGGGATCTCGATGATCCAGACGACCCGCGTCCCGGCGCCCGGAGCACGCCCGCCGCTGGGTGTGCTGACCCTCGACGACGGCGTCGGCTACCCGCTCGAGCGGGGCTACGTGCTGGGCCGGATCCCGGACCGGGACGACCTGGTGCTGTCCGGGCGGGCCCGGCCGCTGCCGCTGGCGGATCGCACCGTCTCCCGGGTGCACGCCCGGGTGCTGCTGGCCGGGTGGGACGTCGTCCTGACCGACGCCGGCTCGTCGAACGGGACCGCTGTGTGCCCGCCGGGCGGCCGCGGCTGGTCGGCGGTGCAAGCGGGCGCCGCGGTGACCCTGGTGCCGGGCAGCGTCCTGAAGGTCGGCACCCGGCAGCTCCGCTACGACTCCTATCGCAGTCGCCGAGGTGAGCGGGCATGCTCCTGATCGACCTCGCCCTGATCCTCGCCTGCGCACGGCTGGCCGGCGCCGCGGCGCGCAGGATCGGCCAGCCCGCGGTGGTCGGCGAGATCGCCGTCGGAGTCCTGCTCGGCCCGGCGGTGCTCGGTCCGTCCCTCGCCGGCGCGCTGTTCCCTGTCGACGTGCGGCTCGCGCTGGGACCGCTGGCCGACCTCGGACTGATCCTGTTCATGTTCGGCGTCGGCTACGAACTGGACCACCGGCTGATCAGGAAGCCGGCGGCGGTCTGGGTCGCCGCCGGCTCGACGCTGCCGTCCTTCGTCCTCGGTGCCGGGTTGGCCGGCTGGCTGGTGACCCGGCACCAGCACTCCCGGCCGGTCGTCTTCGTCCTGTTCGTCGGCATCGCCATGTCGATCACCGCGTTCCCCGTGCTGGCCCGGATCGTCGTCGATCGCGGCATCGCCCGCACCCAGGTCGGTGCCCTAGCGCTGTCCAGCGCCGCCGTCGGGGACGTCGCCGCATGGTCGGCGCTCGCCGTCGTGGTCGGCATGGCCAGCGGGAAGCCGGCCTGGTTGACGCTGCTCGGGGCACCCGCCGCACTGGTCATGATCCTGCTGGTCCGTCCCCTCCTCGCCGCCGTGCTGCGGCGCCGCACCGGCCGCGCCGCCCTGCCCGTGCTGGCCGCCGGCCTCCTGCTCTCGGCCGCGGCGACGGACCTGCTGGGACTGCACGTCATCTTCGGCGCGTTCCTGTTCGGCGCGATCTGTCCGCGCGACCTGCCCGAGCTACGGACCGAGGTCGTCGACCGGATGACCGCTGTCGGCGGTCACCTGCTGCCGGTGTTCTTCGTCGTCGCCGGGTTCGGGCTGGACCTGACCGGCCTGGGCCTGGCCGGCCTGGGTGAGCTCGCCGCGATCCTCGCGGTCGCCGTCGGCGGCAAGCTCGCGGGCGTCTACCTCGCCGCCGCCGCCCACGGCCTGCCGCGACAGCAGGCCTGCACGCTCGCCGTGCTGATGAACACCCGCGGCCTCACCGAGATCGTCATCCTCACGATCGGCCTGCGGGCCGGCATCCTCGACCAGCGGCTGTACTCGCTCATGGTCGTGATGGCCCTCGCGACCACCACCATGACCGGACCGTTGCTCGACGCCATCTCCGGCGTGCGCTGGCGGAACCGGGACCGCCCGCGCGAGCCGGCACGGCAGGGCAGCCGCTAGACGGCGTAGCCGGCGTCGGGGACGGCGAGCTCGGTCGGCCCGGGAAAGGCGGTGGCCGCCTCGGCGCCGATCCGGGCGCGCTCGGCCCACGGCGGCACGTGTGTGACGAGCAGCCGCCCGACGCCCGCCTTCGCCGCGTGCTCGCCGGCCTCGCGGCCGCTCAGGTGCAGGTTCGGCGGGTACGGCTGGCCGTCCGGGTACGACGCCTCGCACAGCAGCAGGTCGCTGCCCGCGGCGAGCCGGACCAGCGCGTCGCTCGGCGCCGTGTCGCCGGAGTAGGTGAGCGCCCGCCCATCCGCCTCGACCCGGACCGCGTACGCCTCGACCGGGTGGTTGACCCGCTCGAAGCGCAACCGGAACGGTCCGAGCTCCCGCTCCCCGGCGGTGACGGCGCCGAAGTCGAACACGTCGCGGAGCCCCGACCGGGCCGCGGGGTCGTACGCGGCGGCCAGCCGGTCGTGGCTGCCGGCGGGCCCGAGCACCGGGATGCGGGCCGGCCGCTCGTCCCGGCCGTACCGCCGCCACACCACGTACGGGCACAGGTCCAGGCAGTGGTCCGGGTGCAGGTGGGACAGCACCACCGCGTCGACCGCCGCCGGGTCGAGGTGACGCTGCAGGGCGCCGAAGGCGCCGCTGCCGAGGTCGAGCAGCAGGCGGAAGCCGGCGTGCTCCACCAGGTACGCCGACGCCGGGCCGTCCGGGCCGGGGACGCTGCCGGAGCAGCCCAGCACGGTGAGCCTCACGCGCTGACCCCCGCCGTCTCGACGACGGCGATCTCCGGGCCGAGGAAGCGCCGGCCGAGCCGGCGGAACGGCTCCGCGTCACCGGTCGCGGCGAAGCGGTGCCGCGGCGGCGACCGGTCCGGGTCCCGGGCCAGCCCGCTCTCGGTGAGCACCCGGTAGACGTCCTTCGCCGTCTCCTCCGCGCTGGACACCAGCGTCACCCCGTCCCCCATCGTCAGCTGGATGACGCCGGTGAGCAGCGGGTAGTGCGTGCAGCCGAGGACCAGCGTGTCGACGTCCGCGGCGGCGAGCGGCGCCAGGTAGGACTGGGCGAGCCCGAGCACCTGCCGCCCGCTGGTGTGGCCCCGCTCGACGAAGTCGACGAAGCGCGGGCAGGCGGCCGCGGTGACCGTCACGTGCGGGGCGGCGGCGAAGGCGTCCTGGTACGCGCCGCTGGCCACCGTGGCGGTGGTGCCGATGACGCCGACCCGGCCGGAGCGGGTGGCGGCGGCGGCACGCCGGACCGCCGGCCGGACCACCTCCACCACCGGGACCCCGTACCGCTCGCGGGCGTCGGCCAGGCAGGCGGCGCTGGCCGTGTTGCAGGCGATCACGAGCATCTTCACGCCGGCCGCCACCAGGTGGTCCATGACGTCCAGGGCGGTGCGGCGGACCTCGGCGATCGGGAGCGGACCGTACGGCCCGCGCGCGGTGTCGCCGACGTAGTACAGCGGCTCGTCCGGGAGCTGGTCGAGCACGGCGCGGGCCACGGTGAGGCCGCCGACCCCGGAGTCGAAGATCCCGATCGGGGCGTCGGCTGGGGTCACGACAGCCGAATATAGGCCCGTCCGCCGGGGTCAGCTCTCCTGGGCGTCCCGGCCCCAGGTGGAGGCGAGGGTCGGGTTCTCCCGGAGCAGCCGGGCGAGGTCCGACACCACCTCGCTGGGCTCCCGCTCCCCGGCGTCGGGTCCGCCGGCCCCGGAGCCCTCGGTCTCCCACCCGCCGGGCCCGGGCCCGTCCGGATCGGAGCGTTCGGCGTCCGGACCGCGCGACCGGCCGGGCGGGAACCGGGCCTCCGCCGCGTGCCGGCCGTTCGCGCGCGGGGCCGGCTCGAGCGGGTCGGCCGGGTCGGGGCCGGCACGGTGCGGTGAGCCGGCCGGGACGGGCGCCGCGGGTGGCGGGGCAGGCAGCGGGATCGGCGCTGCCGGCACCGCCGGCGGCGGGGACGGCGCCGGCAGTGGCGAGGACGGCGCCGGCAGTGGCGGCAGCGGTGCGGCCGGCGGAGTGGGCGGCGGGGACGGTGTGGCCGGCGCTGGCGCCGGCAGCCGGGACGCCGCCGGCCGCGCGGCCGATCCCGGGCCGGCCACGACGACCGTCTCCACGGCACCGTCCCGCTCGGTCACCCGGACCACCGGCCGGCCGGCCCGCCCGTCCCCGATCGCGACCATCACCGACAGGCCGGAGTGGCGCTGCACCACCCTGGCGACCGCGTCGAGCACCTCGGCGACACCGTCGTCCGTCCCGGCAGCAGGACCCGGCGGCGACGGCTCGCGGGCAGGCTGCCACACCCGGCGGTGGAACTCCTCCCGCCGGTGCAACCGGTCCAGCCGGTCGTTGATGTCCGCCATGTCGTCCCCCCTTCCGGGCCTTGGTCAGGGTCCGGACAAGGTCACGTCCGCGCCTGCGCACCGCGTCGGGCCCGCTCCAGCGCCCGGTCGAGCACCACCAGGAGCGCGTCCCGTACGGACAGCTTGTCACGAGCGTCGAACGTGATCAGCGGGATGTCGTCATCGATCGCCAGCGCCCACCGGATCGAGGCCAGCTCGTGCGCCACCAGCCCGTCGAACCGGTTCACGGCGACGACGAACGGCAGCCGCAGCCGCTCGAAGTAGTCCACCGCCGGGTAGCAGTCGTCCAGCCGGCGGCTGTCCACGATGACCAGCGCACCGAGCGCGCCGACGGCCAGGTCGTCCCACATGAAGCCGAAGCGGTCCTGCCCGGGCGTGCCGAACAGGTAGAGCTTGAGGCTCTCGTCGACGGTGATGCAGCCGAAGTCCAGCGCGACGGTCGTCGTCCGCTTCCGCGGCACCTGGCTGGAGTCGTCGATGCCGACCGACGCGGAGGTCATCTCCGCCTCGGTGGTCAGCGGGCTGATCTCGGAGATGCTCGCCACCGTGGTGGTCTTGCCGACGCCGAAGCCGCCGGCGACGACGATCTTGACCGGCAGCGGCGGGCGGCGGTGCACCCGCGGCCGGTCAGCCGATTGCGCGGAGACCACGGATCACCCTCAGCAGCGTGTCGACGTCGTCCGCGGCGTCGGCGTTCGGCAGGTAGACGGACAGGTGCCCCTCGCCGGCCAGGTCGCCGACGAGAACCCGTACCACCCCGAGGTGCAGCGAGAGCCGGGCGGCGATCTCCGCGACGGACAGCGGGTCGCCGCAGAGCGCGACGATGTCCCGGCGCTCGAAGCCGAGCCCGGCCCCCTCGGTGTGTCCCTGGTCGGTGGCGACCACCTGGGTCTCGATGGCGATCGAGTCCTGCCCGGCGACCCGGCCGGCGGTGAGCAGGAACGGGCGCAGGATCGGGCCGGCCGCGTCGGCGTCGCCGTCGGGGCCGGCGGTCTCGGCTCCGGTGTCGAGGAACGGCCGGATCAGCGCCCCGGCGGGGGGTGCCGGCTCGTCGGGCAGGTCGAGGTCCACGGGTCCGGGGTCGGCTGTCAGTCGCCGAGGGAGTTCTTCAGCTCGTTGATGAGCTGCGGGGTGAGGGCGGCGCCGGCGCGGGTGGCGAACAGCGTCATCTCGTACGCGATGTTGCCCAGGTTCGCGGTCTTGGCGGCGATCACGCCGAGGACGGAGCCGCTGCTGATCGAGGAGACGAGCAGGTAGCCGTGCGCCATGTCGACGATCACCTTGTTGAGGTGGCCGAGCTGGTACGCCCGCGCCGCGCCGCCGGCCAGGCTGGTGATGCCCGAGGTGATCGCGGCGAGCCGGTCCGCGCCGGCCCGCTCCTGGCCGGCGGACATGGCCATCAGCAGCCCGTCCGAGGAGACGGCGATCGCCTCCAGCACCCCGGCGGTCTCCGCGGCGAACTTCCCGAGCAGCCAGTTGAAGTTCTGCGCCTCGGCGCTCAGGCCGTACGCGGTGTGGTTCACCCGGCACCATCCTCGTTCGTCGAACCCGTCCCGCGCTCACCGGCCCGCAACGCGCGCTCCACCCCCGCCTCGAACTCCTCCACCAGCTCACGCGCGGCCGCCGCGTCCCTCGCGGCGGCGTCGGCCGGGTCGGGCGCGCCGGTGCCGCCGTCGCCCTCCGGCCGGGCCGGCTCAGCCGGCGGTCGAGCGGCCCGGGCGCCGACCGGAAGCTGCGCGCCGGGGACCCGGCGCACCAGCGGATGCAGGCCGTTCCCGGCCGCGGCGGCCAGCTGCGGGGCCGCGTCGCGCGGCTGCGGCGGATCGTCGGGGGCCGGCACGGCCTCGGGGCCGGGGCCGGTGCCCGGACGCGGACCGTCCGGCCGGCTGCCGTTGCCGTCGGCCACCGCCGCCGCGGGGACCTCCGCGGAGTCCTCGGTGGGTCCGGCGACGGCGGACTCGGTCGCCGTCCCGGACTGCCCGCCCCCGGACTGCCCGGACTGCCGCTCCGTGGACCCCTCCGCGCCGGGCTGCCCGCCCAGGGGCTGCCCGATGCCGGACTGGCGCTCGGTGGACCCCTCGGCGCCGGACCGCCCGCTCCCGGCGGACCCGGCCGGGCTCGGCTCCTCGGCTTGCTCAGGTACGGCCTGCGCCGACCCCACCTGCCCCGACCCGGCCCGGCCGGGCGGCGCGGACGGGGCGCGGGAGTGCTCGCCGGGATCGCCGGCCGGCGGCGGCAGGTCCGGGCGCTCGAAGACGCTCGCCCCGGAGTCCGGCCGGGAACCGTTGGTGGGCGCGCCGGGGCGCCGGCTCACCGCGTCCAGCCTCGCCAGCGCCCGCCGCACGCCGTCCTCGAACTCCTCGACCAGCGCTCGGGTCGGGTCGGCTGGATCGCCCGCGCGGGCCGGCGGCGGCAGCGGCGGGGTCGGCAGCGGCCGAGTCGGCAGCGGCCGGGACAGCGCCGAGCCCGCGAGCCGGACGTGCCCGTTCAGCCGCGCCGGCTCGTCGCCGTCCGCGCGGGCGGCCGCCGACTCCTGCAGCGCCCGCCGTACGCCCTCCTCGAAGTCCTCGATGGCCCGCCGCGCCTCGTCCGGCGACCCCGCCGCCGGCTCTGCCGCCGGCTCCGGCCGCGGGCGGCCGACCCGGTCACCGGTGTCCGGCAGCTGCGCGCCGCGCACCCGGCGGACGATCCCGCCCGGGCCGGTCTCGGGCACCGGCGGCGCCTCGACGGACGGTCCCGCCGCCACCTCCGCGGCCGGCTCCCACCAGTCCCGCCCCGGCGCCTGCGCCCCGGCCCCGGGACTCGCGCCGCGGCCGGCCGCGGCACCGCTCGACGCGGACACCGCCACGCCGGCCGGCCACGCCTGGGCCGGCTCCGCGAACGGCCCGGACACCGATTCGGACACCTGCACCGGCGCCGACCGCTCCCGCCGGACCACCTGCCGGACCGGGATCAGCACCTCCGCCGTCACCCCGGTGCCGGGGGTGGGCCGCAGCCGGACCCGGATGCCGTGCCGCCGGGCCAGCCGCCCCACCACGAACAACCCGAGCACGTCCGTCGGCGCCAGGTCCAGCCGCTCCCGCTCGACCAGCCGCGCGTTCTCCGCGGCGAGCTGCTCGGCCGTCATGCCGAGCCCGTGGTCGACGATCCGGACCAGCACGTCGCCGTCCGCGCCCGTGGTCGCGCCCACGTCCACCTCGGTGTGCGGCGGCGAGAACGAGGTCCCGTTCTCCAGCAGCTCGGCGAGCAGCAGGGTCACGTCCGGGGTGACGTGCGGCGTGAGCAGCGCGTCGTCGACGTCGCCGAGCCGGACCCGCTGGAAGCCCTCGATCTCGCCGAGCGCGGAGCGGATGGTGTCGGCGACGGACAGCGGCTCGCCGGTCAGCTCCTGGTCGGGGGCGCCGGACAGCACCACGAGGCTGTTGGCGTTGCGGCGCAGCCGGGTGGAGACGTGGTCGAGCCGGTAGAGCCGGTCCAGCAGCGCCGGGTCCTGCTCGTTGCGCTCCAGCGAGTCGATCATGGCGAGCTGGCGGCCGACCAGGTTCTGGGTGCGCCGGCCGACGTTGCCGAACATGGTCGCCACGTTCCGCCGGCTCACCACCTGCCGCTCGACCAGGTCGGCCGCGACCTGCTGGACGCGGTTGAACGCGGCCGCCAGCTCGCCGAGCTCGTCGGCCGTGCCGACCCGGACCGGCCGCAGCCGCGGTGCCGCGGCGTGCGCGTCCTCGGTGTCGACGACCCGGACCAGCTCGTCCCGCGCGACCCCGGCGACCTCGTCCGCGGACGCGGTGAGCCGGCGCAGCGGGCGCGAGATGGACCGGGTGATCAGGACGCTGAGCACCACCGCGCCGATCAGCACCAGCAGCGCGATGCCGACGCCGAGAGCGGCCAGCCAGCGGTCCCGGGTGGCGGAGTCGGCGGCGCCGCTCGCCGCCTGCCCGGCGACCCGGGTCTCCACCAGCCGGGCCAGCGAGGTCAGCGCCTCCACCTTCGGCAGCAGGCCCGGCGCGACGGTGACGCCGCTGACCGCGCCGGGCGAGCGCTGCAGCTGGTCGAGCAGGTCGCTCACGGCCTGCCGGGACGGTCCCTCCTCGACCAGCTCGTACAGCTCGACCGTCTCGGCGCCGGCCAGCGGCTTGAACACCCGCTCCTCCCGGTCCTCGACCGCCATCGCGGCGCTGATCAGGGCGAGCACGGCGGGGGTGACCTTCCGGGAGCGTTCGACGAACAGCGCCGCGCCGGCCGCGCTGGTCGCCTCGTCGTGCCGGATGATCGAGTCCAGCGCCAGCTCCTGCCGGCCGACCGGCGTGCTCAGGTCCGCGTCGCTGGTCAGGCCGAGGGCGTCGACCAGGCCGTTGATGGCCTCGGTGTAGCCGGTGTAGGCGGCCAGCCCGGTGACGTCCTGGCGCAGGACCTGGATCCGCAGCCCGCCGAGGCCGGAGCGCAGGCCGACGCTGCGCAGCAGCGCGGCGATCTTGTCGTCCTGCCCGTCGCCGTAGTCGGCGGCGAGCTGCTCGGCCAGGTCGAGCACCCGGGCGGAGCGCGCCACCAGCCGCTCGCGGCCGACGTCGAGCGCGAGGTAGCCCAACGTCGCGAGCCGTTCCTGCTGCAGCTCCTGCACCAGCTCGCCGATCCGGACCGCGCGCTCGACCACGCGGGCCGTCTCGCTCGACTTCTCCGCGGCGTCGATCCGCGCGGTGACCAGCGGCACCGCACCGATGACGACCAGCACCAGCAGCGGCAGCACCAGCAGCAGCAGCTTCTGCCGGACCCGGAGCCTACCGAGCAGCACGGGTGCCTCCCCGGCCCTCGTGACCCGCTCCCACCAGCTCGCCCCCTTGCGGCTCGGCGGCGCCGGCACCGGCGCCCGGGTCGGCATCCGACCCGTCCCAGTCGTCTGCCCGGTCGTCGGCGGTGGACCAGGCCGGCCTCAGCCCGACCGCCGCGGCGACGACAACCAGCACCGCCAGTGCGAGAGCGATCATGGCGAACAGGCGGGTCCGGTCCGTGGCCGCCTTCCGTTCCCGCAGCAGCACGTCCAGCTCGGCCAGCGCGGCGCGCTGCAGGGCGAGCCCGGCACGCTGCAGCTCGTCCTGGTCGTCCGCCAGGGTCAGCAGCGAGCGCTGGGGTGACGGGGCCAGCAGCGAGTCGGAGGGTGCGACGGCATCGACCGCGGTCCGGAACTCGTCGAGCTGACGGGTCAGGCCGGGGCCGAGAGTCTCGCTGCGGGTCCCCGCGAACGCCTTCACCAGACCGTCGCCGAGATCGGTGGCGTCGGTGGCGATCCGGTTGCGGGCGGCGGTCAGCGCCGCCGCGCCGGGGGCATCCTCGCGACCCGCGGCGGCCAGCACGGTCAGGTCCGTGTACCGGCCCGAGTCGACCAGGATCTGCGGGATCCGCAGCAGCGACGCGTTCATCACGTAGTACGCGTCCAGCTCCGGGTCGAGGATCAGGTTGGACGTGTCGCCGACCTTGCGGTTCAGCTCGGTCAGGCTGGTCACCAGGTCGCTGTACTGGTTGTACGCGACGGACGGGTCCGGCCAGCTGCGGGAGATGCGGTCCTGCACGGTCTGCCGGATCGCGGTCCACCGCTCGGTCGTGCGCAGGTCGGCGCCCAGCCGCCGGTCGACCTCGTCGACGGCGGCGATCGCCGACTGCACCGCGCGGACGTCCACCCGGTCGCCGCGCACGGCGGTCGACTGCGCCTCGGTGGCGACGCTGAGCAGCTCGGTCAGCGGGGCGAGGTAGGCGACGCCGCGCCGCTCGGACTCGTTGAACGACAGCGTGTCGCCGGTGCTCGACCACACCTGGGCGAACAGGAAAGCGACCGGCGCGAGCAGGGCGACCGCGACCGCGGCGGCGACCGCGGCGCGTGTGGCGCGCTGACCCGGGGCTGGCGACGTGGGGCTCTCCGACATTCGGCCTTCCTGCTTCTCCCCCGGTTGCTGCGCGTGCGGACACCACCCGCCCGACTCCGGCACAGTAGCCGAAGACACGGCACCGCAAGGTGCTACAGCCGTACGCCAGGGCAGCTGGAGCCCACCGGACCACCCGCGGGGCCGCCATCATCCGCGGACCGTGACGAGGCTGTCACCGACCGGAGATAGTCTGCCGGTACGCCGGCAGACCCCGTGGCCGGCGGGAAGGAGTGCTGCGATGCCACTCGCGGCTCACAGCCCGGCACATCCGCCCGGATCCGCCTCACCCGGTCTCCCCGCACCGCCCGCCCGCCCGCACCGGCCCCGCCGGCTCGGCCCGGCGCTGTCGATCGTCATGGCGTCGTTCCTCGGCTGCGTCGCCCTGGCCGCACCCGCCGCGGCGGCGCCGGTGGGCGGCGCCCCGGCCGCACCCGCCGCGGCCCCCGCGGGGCCGACCGACGAGGCCGCCACCGCGGCCGCCCGGCCGCCGGCAGCCGCTGGCCGGCACTGCGTGCTGGCGGCCGGCTCCGGCGCCAGGGAACGCTGCTTCGCCGACTTCCCCTCGGCGGTGGCGCACGCGACCGGGGGTCGGGTGACCGACGCCCCGGCCTCCCCGGCCGCGGCCGCCCGGGATGCCAGCTTCACCGCCGCGCTCGAGGCCGCCCCGGTTGCCGCCGCCGCCGCCGTGGTCGGCATCGAGTACGCGAACCTCAACTACGGCGGCTCCTCGCTGACGCTCACCGCCGCCCGCGGATGCGACAACAGCCTGGACGTGGACTGGCGCTTCCCCAGCCTGTCCGCCTCCTGGAACGACCGGATCTCCAGCTTCCGCAGCTACTCCAACTGCGCCCAGCAGCTGTTCCGCGGCGGTAACTTCTCCGGCGGCGCGCTGACCCACATCGTCACCTCCATGTCCTACGTGGGGGCCGCGGCGAACGACCAGGCAAGCTCCATCACGTTCAACTGAGCTCACCGCGTCAACCGGCACCGGCTCCGGCCGCGTTCGCCGAGGAGACGAGGTGAGGAGGGAGCCGGTGGGTGCCCGACCGGGACGACAGCTTCGCCGACTTCGTGCGGAGCCGGTGGGGGCGCCTGGTCCGGCTGGCCTACTCGCTCACCCTCGACCTGGGCCGGGCCGAGGACCTGGTGCAGGAGTCGCTGGCCAAGCTGTGGTTCGTCTGGCCGCGGGTCCGGGACGGCAGCCCGGAGGCGTACGTCCGGCGCACGATCGTCAACGGTGCGATCTCGGCCTCCCGCCGGCGGTGGCGGAGCGAGGAACCACGCTGGGACGTGCCGGAGCTGCCGGAGCCGGGCTCCGGCGCGGAGCCGGACGCGGTGGACGAGCGGGACTGGATCCGCCGCGAGCTGGCGGCGTTGTCCGTGCTGCAGCGCGCGGTCGTGGTGCTGCGGTACGCGGAGGACCTCAGCGAGCGGCAGGTGGCCGAGCTGCTCGGGGTGAGCACCGGCACGGTCAAGACGCACGCCTCCCGGGGGCTGGCCCGGCTGCGCGGCGCGATCCATCCGGACCGTCCCGGCACCGCCACCCCCCGGAGCCAGCGGTGACCGGGCCGGTCGCGGCCGACGCGAGGGCGTCGTGAGCGGCGATCCGGGCGAGGCCCGGGATCTCGTCGGCCTGCGCGAGTCGCTGCGCGACCTGATCCCGGACTACCGCGGTCCGGTCGACCCGGTGCCGCGGGTGGGCGCCAGCATCCGCCGCCGCCGCGGCCGCCGCCGGGCCTGGCTGACCGTCGGGTCCGCGGCCACCGCCGCCGCGGTCGCCGCGCTCGCCCCGGTGGTGCTGGCCGCCCTGCAGCCGGCGGCACCGGTCAGTGCGGCGCGTCCCCCGGCCGCCCCGCCGGCGCCCACCGGCCGCCCGGCCACCCCCGTCCCGGAGCCGGTCGTCCACCCGGTCGCGTCGGGGGTGGTCGCCGGAGCCCGCTGGCGGGTCGGCTCCACCTCGCTGAGTGACGCGGCCGGGCGTTGCCTGCTCGCCACCGGCGGCCCCTTCGTCCGACACAACGCCTGCTTCGACGGGTGGACGGCGGGGGCGGCGGCGACCTGGAGCGCGCAGCTCGTCCGCCGGCCGGACGGCGGGACGGTGACGGCGGTGCTCGGGGTGGCGCCACCCCCGGCCGCCGAGGTCGCCGTGGCGCTGTCCGACGGCCGGACGGTCCGGGTGGCGGCGAGGCGCACCCGCACCGACCCGGACGCGCGCTTCTTCGCGCTGGTGGTCGACCGGCGGGTCGGGGTCAGGAGCGTGACCGCCTTCGCCGCCGGCGGCCGGCCGGTGGGCGAGCCGGTGACCGACCCGGGGCCGTACGTCTGCACGCCGGCTCCGGACCTGGGCTGCGCGGTGCCGGCGTCGTCGCCGAGCTGACCAGCCGCCGCTCGACCCCGACCGCTCGGCGGACCCTCAGAGCGGGTCCGACGACGGCCGGGCCGCCCCGCTGCGGACCACCGAGACGTCCACCTCGCCGTCCTGCTCGGTGATCCGGATCACCGCGCTGCCCTGCCGCCCGTCGGCGGGCGCTATCATGATCGACATCCCGGCGTGCCGGCGGACCACCTGGGCCACCGCCTCGACGATCTCCACGAAGTCCTCGCCCACCTCGGCCACGGGCTCCGGGACGGTGCGCTGCGCCAGCACGCGACGGGTCAGCTCGTCGCGCCGCTGCAGCCGCTCCAGGCGGTCGTTGATGTCGGCCATGGGATCTCGGACCCACCCTACGGGCCGAGAGCACTGCTCCGTCCGGCGCCGTCCGCACTGGATCATCCAGGCCCGGCGACGGCAGCAGCTATGCCCAGAGCTGGCCCTCGAGGGCGTGCTCGGCCTCCTCCAGGGTGCCTGCGTACACCCCGGTCGACAGGTACTTCCAGCCGCCGTCGCAGACCAGGAAGGCGATGTCCGCCCGCTCGCCCGCGGCGACCGCCCGGTCCGCGACGCCGAGCGCCGCGTGCAGGATCGCGCCGGTCGAGATGCCGGCGAAGATCCCCTCGGTCTCGATCAGCTCGCGGGTCCGCCGGATCGCCTCCCGGGAGCCGACCGAGAAGCGCGTCGTCAGCACCGAGTCGTCGTAGAGCTCCGGCACGAAACCCTCGTCGATGTTGCGCAGCCCGTACACCAGCTCGCCGTAGCGGGGCTCCGCCGCGACCACCTGCACCCCCGGCACCTGCTCGCGCAGGAAGCGGCCGGCGCCCATCAGCGTGCCGGTGGTGCCGAGGCCCGCGACGAAGTGGGTGACGGTCGGCAGGTCCCGGAGGATCTCCGGCCCGGTCGTCTCGTAGTGCGCCTGCGCGTTCGCCGGGTTGCCGTACTGGAACAGCCGGACCCAGTCGGGGTGCTCGGCGCCGAGCCGGTCGGCGACCTTGATGGCCTCGTTGGAGCCGCCCTCCGCCGGCGACGGCACGATCTCGGCGCCGTGGATCTCCAGCAGCTGCCGGCGCTCGGTCGAGGTGTTGGCGGGCATCACCGCGACCAGCCGGTAGCCGCGCAGCCGGGCGATCATGGCCAGCGAGATCCCGGTGTTGCCGCTGGTGGACTCCAGGATGGTGGAGCCGGGGTGCAGCAGCCCGTCCTTCTCCGCCGCCTGCACCATGTAGAGCGCGGCCCGGTCCTTCAGCGACCCGGTCGGGTTGCGGTCCTCCAGCTTGGCCCACAGCCGGACGTCCTCCGCCGGCGACAGCCGCGGCAGCCCCACCAGCGGGGTGTCGCCGAAGGCCTCCAGCAGCGAGCCGTACCGGGTCATCAGCCGCCGGCCACGGCCGGGAGGATCGTGACCGAGTCGCCGTCGGACAGCCCGGTGTCCAGGGCGCCGGTGAAGCGGACGTCCTCGTCGTTGACGTAGACGTTGACGAACCGGTGCAGCGCCCCGTCCCCGGTGACCAACCGGGCCTTGATGCCGGGATGCTGAGCGTCCAGGTCGTCGATCAGCGTGCTCAACGAGCCACCCTCGGCGGTCACCGCCTTCGCACCGCCCGTGTACTGGCGGAGGATCGTCGGGATGCGCACCTCGATGGCCATGGACTCTCCTGCGTGGGGTGTCGTCGCCAGTGCGAACCGGCGATCGGGATCGGGGATTCCGTCAGTCCACGGCGGCGGGCTCGAGGACGCAGACCTCTTCCTCGGTGACGGTCTCGTCCACGATCCGGAACGAGCGGAACTCGACGTCGTCCGGGTCGCGGGTGGACACGAGGACGTAGTGGGCCTCCGGCTGGCTGGCGAACCGGACATCCGTGCGGGACGGGTACGCCTCGGTGGCGGTGTGCGAGTGGTAGACCACCACCACCTCCTCGTCCCTGTCGTCCAGCTCCCGGTACGCGCGCAGCTTCTCGCCCGGCTCGAAGTCGTACTGCGTCATCGACCGCAGCGCGTTCGTCATCGGGACGACCCGCTCCGGCCGCCCGCTGCCGGCGGGGCCGGCGACCAGGCCGCAGGCCTCGTCCGGATGGTCGCGGCGGGCATGCGCGACGATCGCGTCCCGGACCCGGCGCTCGATCGTCAGCACGCCGAGCAGGTTACCGCCGCCACGCCCGGCACACTTCCGTAGAGTCGCGGTCGTGGGGCCGACGACCGGGGTCGATGCGCAGGCCGCGATCGAGGCGCACCTCCGGCACGGCTTCCCCGGCCAGCGGGTGGTCGTGCAGGGCTGGCGCACCGACGCGATGTCCGCGCCGCACGTGCGGGTGCTCCGGGTCGACCCGGAGACGCGCGGCGGGCTCTGGCTGCACGTGAGCAGCGGCGCCTCGGTGCCGGCGCCCGGCGTGGCCGCGACCGGGCCGGCCGGGTCGGAGTTCGTGCTGGTCACGCCGTTCAAGACGCTGCGGGCGGTGGAGCTGCTGGCGATGGTCGTCTACTTCCACGGCGTGCAGGAGCTGGCCGTCGGCGACACCGTCTCGGTCGGCGAGCCGTGGCTGCCGGGCTCCGCCTGCGGCCACCTGCTGGTCAGCGCGCCGTACCTGCTCGCCGACGAGCTGTGGACCCTCTCGCTGCCCGGCCGCCAGGTGCACTTCCGGTGGGTGATCCCGATCACCGGCGAGGAGCGGGCGTACGCGGCCGAGCACGGTCTGGAGGCGCTGGAGCAGCGCTTCGAGGAGGCCGGGCTGGAGTACTGGGACCCGCACCGCGGCTCGGTGATTTGAGTGACCCCGGGGCGGCCCCGGACCCGGGCGAGCGCCCCCGCTGGCTGGTCACTCTGAGCACCGGGCTCACCCACCGAGCCCCGCCGGGGGCGGGGACCCCGCTGGCTTGGCACGGCGAACCGAGCCTCGGACACCGTGGTCACCTCGGCAGCGACGTCGCCGGCCCCGGTCAAGCATCCGCGATCTCGATCAGCACGCCCTGCAGCTCGGTCAGCCAGAGGTAGACCACGTACGCCGGCGCGTCCGGGTCGTCCGGGTCCGGCTCGGCCATCTGCTCGGTCACCTCGAGCCGGGTGCCGAGCGCCAGCCGGACGTCGTTGATCGTGCTCAGCCACGTCTCGGTCGTCTCCGGGTCCAGCCGCACCTCGCCCGGGCCGTCCCCGGGCAGCGCCGCGAGCATCCGCTCGGCCGCGGCGACCTTGTCCCGGCGCAGCGAGGCCTCGGTGAGCCGGCGGAACTCCCCCGCCGCGGCCGGGTCGTCCCGGTAGCCGTCCGGGAGCAGCCGGCCCAGCACCGGGTCGTCCGGGGCCGCCCGGTCGGCGCCGTCGCCGAGCCCGGTCAGGGCCACCAGCTCGGCGTCGGTCGGGACCGGCGAGGAGGCTCCCGCGGGCTCGTGGCCGTCCTCGGCGAGCAGCTCGCGGACCTCGCCGACGAGGTGCCGGAGCAGGGACGCCTCGACCTCGTCGAAGGACACCACCATCCCCTTGCGGGTCCGCCGCACCCCGGTCACTGTCGCTGCAGGGTGGCCCACAGGCCGTACGCGTGCAGCCGGGCCACGTCGTGCTCCATCTGCTCCCGGGTCCCGTTGCTGACCACCGCCCTGCCCCGGCGGTGCACGTCGAGCATCAGCTTGGTCGCCTTCTCCCGGTCGTACCCGAACAGCTTCTGGAGCACGTGCGTCACGTACGACATCAGGTTGATCGGGTCGTTCCAGACCAGAGTCACCCAGGGCAGTGCGGGGTCGACCACGCTGTCGGTGTCGGTTCCCTCGACCCGCTCGGGGGAGATCGTGCCGCTCACCCGACCATGGTGTCACGGTCGGCGGACCCGCCAGCCGGGGATCCGGCCGTGGATCCGGCCTCCTAAGCTCGGCTCGTGCCGTCGACCGCCCTGCTCACCGACCGGTACGAGCTGACGATGCTCGCCTCGGCGCTGCGGGACGGCTCCGCGCGGCGCCGGTGTGTCTTCGAGGCGTTCGCCCGGCGGCTGCCCGACGGCCGGCGGTACGGGGTGGTCGCGGGGACCGCCCGGCTGCTGGACGCCCTGGAGTCGTTCCGCTTCGGGGACGGGGAGCTGGCCGCGCTGCGGCGGGCCGGCATCGACGCGGCCACTCTGGACGCGCTGGCCGGCTGGCGCTTCACCGGCGACGTCGACGGCTACCCGGAGGGCGAGGTCTACTTCCCCGGCTCCCCGGTGCTCACCGTGACCGGCAGCTTCGGCGAGGCCGTGCTGCTGGAGACGCTGGTGCTCTCGGTGCTCAACCACGACTGCGCGGTCGCGTCGGCCGCGGCCCGGATGGTGGCCGCGGCCGGCGACCGGCCGCTGATCGAGATGGGGTCCCGGCGCACCCACGAGCAGGCGGCGGTGGCCGCCGCGCGCGCCGCGTACCTCGCCGGCTTCTCCTCGACCTCCAACCTGGAGGCGGGCCGCCGCTACGGCATCCCGACCTCCGGCACCGCCGCGCACGCGTTCACGCTGCTGCACGACACCGAGGCGGGCGCGTTCCGGGCCCAGCTCGACGCGCTCGGCACCGGCACCACGCTGCTGGTGGACACCTACGACATCGCGGCCGGGATCCGCACCGCGGTCGAGGTGGCCGGCCCGGGGCTGGGTGCGGTCCGGATCGACTCCGGTGACCTGGTCGTGCTGGCCCGCCAGGCACGCGAGCAGCTCGACTCGCTCGGCGCGACGGGGACGCGGATCGTGCTGTCCGGCGACCTGGACGAGTGGGCCATCGCCGGGCTCGGAGCCGCCCCGGTCGACGTGTACGGCGTGGGCACCTCGGTGGTGACCGGCTCCGGCGCGCCGACCGCCGGCATGGTCTACAAGCTGGTCGAGGTCGAGGGCCGGCCGGTGGCCAAGCGGTCGGAGCACAAGGCGACGCACGGCGGCCGGAAGACCGCGCTGCGCCGGCACCGGCCGACCGGCACCGCGACCGAGGAGGTGCTCGTCCCCGGCGGCACGCCGGAGCTCGGCGAGCACGACCGGCTGCTGCAGGTGCCGCTGGTCCGGGACGGGTCCCGGGTCGGCGGCCGGTCCGGCGGGCCGGCGCTCGAGGCCGCCCGGGACCACCTGCGCCGGGTGCTGCGCACCGTCCCGTGGGAGGGCCTGAAGCTGTCCCGCGGCGAGCCCGCCCTGCCGACGGTCATCCTTCCCGCCGATCTTGGTTGACTCACCGTGTCGACGGGTCGCAAGCGTTGAGTCGACCAAGATCGGCACGAGACGGAGGCGTGGTATGACGCTCGCGGCGCTGGTGGTCGACGTGCAGGAGGACTTCACCGAGGGCGGCTCGCTGGCCGTGGCCGGCGGCGCGGCGGTCGCCGCCGCGATCGACGCCCGCCTCGCCGAGGGCGGCTACGACCACGTCGTCGCCACCCGCGACCACCACATCGACCCCGGCGCGCACTTCTCCGCGACGCCCGACTTCGTCGACAGCTGGCCGCCGCACTGCGTGGTCGGGTCCGGCGGTGAGCAGCTGCACCCGGCGCTGGACCGGTCCCGGTTCGAGGCGGTCTTCGACAAGGGTGAGCACGCGGCGGCGTACTCGGGCTTCGAGGGCCGCGGCCCCGACGGGTCGAGCCTCGCCGACTGGCTGCACGGCGCCGGCGTGGACGCGGTCGAGATCATGGGCATCGCGACCGACCACTGCGTGGTGACCACGGCGCTGGACGCGGTCACGGAGGGCTTCGCGGTCACGGTCCGCCTCGACCTGACCGCCGGGGTCCTGAGCGCCACCACCGACGCGGCGGTCGGCCGGATGCGGCAGGCCGGCGTCACCCTGATCGGCGCCCCGGTGGTCCACCCCCGCTGACCCCGGTTCCCGGCGATCTCGAGGTTGCGCGCCGCGACACGCCGGGGAGCGGCGCACCCAGCCTCGAGATCGGCGCGAAGCCGGGCGTCAGCGGTCGAGCGAGGCGGCGAGCGCCTCGGGCCGGCGCGGGGCGGCCTCGTCCGGGTCGTCGGTACGCATCCCGAGCACGAACAGCAGCGCGTCGAGGTGGGCCGCCCGGGTGGGCTCGCCCTCGGCCGGCGACCGGGTCGCGTCCACGGCGACCCCGAGCCCGGCCAGGCCCATCAGCTCGGCCGCGCCGGACCCGCTGCCGACGCCGACGGTCTGGCTCAGCGGCACCCCGTAGCACTCGGCGAAGCGGACCAGCGCCCGCGCCCGGCCGCCACGATCGACCACCTCGCCGACGATCCGGCCGGTCAGCCGGCCGCCGGCGACCTCCAGCCGGTTGGCGGCCAGGAAGTCCAGCCCCAGCCCGTCCACCAGCCGCTCGGCGAGCTGGGCCACGCCGCCGGTCACGACGCCGACGCGGTAGCCGGCGCGGCGGACGGTGCCGAGCAGCGCCCGCGACCCGTGGGCCCACTGCATCCGCCCCTGCAGGGCATCCAGGCACCGGGCCGGTACGCCGGCGAGCAGCGCGGCGCGGGCCCGGACCACCTCGGCGGTCGGTCGTCCGCCGGCCTCGGCCAGCAGCAGGCGCGACTCGGTACCGCGGTCCACCACGTCGGCGAGCGCAGCGAACGGATCCGCCCCGGCCACGGTGGCGTCCAGGTCGAGCAGCAGCAGCCGCTTGGCCCGGCGCTGCAGCCCGGCCCGCTCGACCGCGACGTCCACCCCGGCGGCCGCGGCGCCGGCCACCAGCCCGACGCCCAGCCGGCGCGGGTCGGCGCCCGAGACGACCAGCTCGAGGGCCGTGACCGGCCGCTGGCTCAGCCGGACGATGGAGTCGATGTTGCCGCCGAGCTCGGCGATCCGGCGGGTCATCTCCCCCACCGCGCCGGCCCGCAGCGGCCGGCCGAGCACCAGCACGTGGTGCCGGGGCGGGACGCGGGTCGGCACGTCGTCCGGGTCCTCGGTGATCGTCACCTCGACCTGGGTGCCGAGCGCCTCGGCGGCGTGCGTGACCGCCCGGCGCAGCGGCGCCGGGTCACCGTGCAGGGCGAGCACGACGCCGAGCACGAGCCGGTCGCTGATCACCACCTGCTCGACGTCCAGCACCTCGACGTCGTGCGCGGCGAGAGCGGCGAACAGGGCCGAGGTCACGCCGGGACGGTCGTAGCCGGTGACGGTGACGAGTACGGAGTGTGGATGCATGAGGAGGGTGTCACTGCGGGGAGCCGCCCGGCGGACGCGGTGTCCGATCGGACGTGAATCACGCTACGGTATCAGTCGGGCACGAGTGGTCACAGCGCCCTCCCGGGTGACGTGGCCGCGCCGCGCCGGCCGGATCAGGCCGGGTCCGGGTCCTTCGCCCCCTGTCGCGGGCCGGTGCCGGGGCCGCCCACGCCCTCTGGGCCGGTCGGGCCGCTGCCGGAGTGGGCCTCGACCTCGAGCCGGTCCATCAGCTGCGGGTAGTGCATCTCGAAGGCGGGCCGCTCCGACCGGATCCGCGGCATCCTGGTGAAGTTGTGCCGGGGCGGCGGGCAAGAGGTCGCCCACTCCAGCGAGTTGCCGTGCCCCCACGGGTCGTCCGCGGTGACCACCTCACCGAACCGGTACGAGCGGTAGACGTTCCACAGGAACGGCACGGTCGAGATGCCGAGCAGGAAGGCGCCGACGGAGGAGATCGTGTTGAGCAGGGTGAAGCCGTCGGTCGGCAGGTAGTCGGCGTAGCGGCGCGGCATGCCCTCGGCGCCGAGCCAGTGCTGCACCAGGAACGTCACGTGGAAGCCGATGAAGGTGCCCCAGAAGTGCAGCTTGCCGAGCTTCTCGTCCAGGTAGCGGCCGGTGAACTTCGGGAACCAGAAGTAGACCCCGGCGAAGACGGCGAACACGATGGTGCCGAACAGCACGTAGTGGAAGTGCGCCACCACGAAGTACGTGTCGTTGAGCTGGAAGTCGATCGGCGGCGAGCCGAGCAGCACCCCGGTCAGGCCGCCGGCCAGGAAGGTCACCAGGAAGCCCAGCGCCCACAGCATCGGCGTCTCGAAGCTGATCGAGCCGCGCCACAGGGTGCCGATCCAGTTGAAGAACTTGATCCCGGTCGGGACGGCGATCAGGTAGGTCAGGAACGAGAAGAACGGCAGCAGCACGGCTCCGGTGGCGAACATGTGGTGCGCCCACACCGTCATCGACAGCGCGCCGATCGCGATCGTCGCCCCGACCAGGCCCTTGTAGCCGAAGATCGGCTTGCGGGCGAACACCGGGAAGATCTCGGTGACGATGCCGAAGAACGGCAGCGCCACGATGTAGACCTCGGGGTGCCCGAAGAACCAGAACAGGTGCTGCCAGAGGATCGCCCCGCCGTTCTCCGCGACGAAGACCTGGGCGCCGAGCTTGCGGTCGGCGAGCACGCCGAAGATCGCGGCGGTCAGGATCGGGAACGCCAGCAGCGCCAGCACGCTCGTCACCAGGATGTTCCAGGTGAAGATCGGCATCCGGAACATCGTCATGCCGGGCGCCCGCAACGTGATCACCGTGGTGATCATGTTGACCGCGCCGAGGATGGTGCCGAGACCGGCCACCGCAAGCCCGACGAACCACAGGTCGGCCCCGGCGCCCGGCGAGTTGATCGAGTCGGTCAGCGGCGAGTAGGCGTACCAGCCGAAGTCGGCCGCGCCGCCCGGGGTGAGGAAACCGGCCATCGCGGTCAGCCCGCCGAACAGGAACAGCCAGTAGGAGAAGGCGTTCAGTCGCGGGAAGCTGACGTCGGGCGCGCCGATCTGCAGCGGCAGCACGAGGTTCGCGAACGCGAAGACCATCGGCGTCGCGAAGAACAGCAGCATGATCGTGCCGTGCATCGTGAAGAGCTGGTTGTACTGCTCGAGGCTGAGGAACTGCATCCCGGGCCGGGCCAGCTCGCCGCGCATCAGCAGCGCCATCAGCCCGCCGACCAGGAAGAAGACGAACGACGTGACCAGGTACATCTTGCCGATCGTCTTGTGGTCGGTCGTCCGCAGCAGGTCGAGGAAGACCGACCCCCGGGTGGTCGACCGCACCGGGTCCGGGCGGCTGACGATCGGCGAGGGAGCGGTGAGAGTCACTCGGGGCCTCCGGCTGGTCGACAGCACCGCGACGGCCGGGGACCGGCTGCTGCGGCGAGCACCGAAAGAATAGTCCCCGGCTCCGGCCGCCACGAGCCGGGCGGCCCGGGCGTTTTCGCCGCCGTCAGGTTGCCGGTGTGAGGTTGGAGTGAAGCGAGGGGGGGTAGTTGGTCGGGTGACCCGATGTGGCGGTGTGGGGCCGTCACGACACAGTGGAGGATCCCGTGCTCTGGTTCATCATCTCGCTCATCATCATCGGTGCCATCGCCGGCTTCATCGCCCGCGCCCTGGTGCCCGGCAAGGACCCGATGGGCATCGGCGCCACGATCGTGCTGGGGATCGTCGGATCGTTCATCGGCGGCTTCCTCGGCTGGGCGCTGTTCGGCAACGACCTCGACGAGGGCGCCCTGCAGGCGTCCGGCATCATCGGCTCGATCATCGGCGCGATCATCGCGCTGCTCGTCTACCGTGCGGTCAGCCGGCGTGGCGGGGTGAGCCGCCGCATCTGAGCACACCCGCACGGGGGAACCCTTCCCGGAAGGCCCGGCCGCCCAGGCGACCGGGCCTTCCGCGCGGGCCGGGCTCAGGCCGGAGCGTGGGTGCCGGCGTGGATGGCCAGGACCGTGTCGATGGTGTCCGCCTCGGCCGCCGTCTTGTCCTCCCGGTAGCGCAGCACCCGGGCGAAGCGCAGCGCGACGCCGCCCGGGTAGCGGGGGCTCGCCTGCACGCCGTCGAAGGCGATCTCGACGACCAGCTCGGGTCGGACCCGCACCACCCAGCCGTCGTCCGCCACCGCCAGCTCGCCGAGCCGCTCGGTCTGCCAGCTCAGCAGCGCGTCGGTCAGGCCCTTGAATGTCTTGCCGAGCATGACGAAGCCGCCGGTCGCCGGGTCGAGCGCGCCGAGGTGCAGGTTGGACAGCCAGCCGCGCCGCCGCCCGTGCCCGTGCTCGACGGCGAGCACGACCAGGTCGAGGGTGTGTCTCGGCTTCACCTTCAGCCAGCTGGTGCCCCGACGTCCCGCCTCGTACCGGGCGTCCAGCGACTTGACCACGATGCCCTCGTGACCGTGCGCCAGCGCCGCCGCGAGCTGCGCCGCGGCGCCGGTGGCCTCGCCGGTCACCACCCTGGGCACCCGCAGGCTCTCCGGCACCGCGGCGGCGAGCGCCTCGTGCCGGACCCGGCCCGGCTCGTCGAGCAGGTCCCGGCCGTCCAGGTGCAGCAGGTCGAACAGGACCACCGAGAGCGGCATCGTGGCCCGCAGCGTGCCCGGGTCGCTCCTGCTGCCGACCCGGCTCGCGGTGACCTGGAAGGGGTGCGGCCGGCCGTCCGGGCGCAGCGCGATCACCTCTCCGTCGAGCACCGCGGAGGTGACCGGCAGCGCCAGGGCGGCCTCGACCACCTCCGGCACCCGGGCGGTGATGTCGTCCAGGCTGCGGGTGAAGACGCCGACCTCGGTGCCGGCCCGGTGCACCTGGACCCGGGCGCCGTCCAGCTTCCACTCCACCGCGGCCGGACTGACCCGGTCGAGCGCCTCGGCGACGCTCTGCGCCGGCTGCGCCAGCATCGGCAGCACCGGTCGGCCGACCTCGAGCCGGAACGCGGCCAGGGCGGCGGCGCCGCCGGACAACGCGGCCGCCGCGACCGCGCCCAGGTCACCGCGGAGCATCACCGCTCTGCGGACGTCGTACGGCTTCAGCCCCGCCGCCCGGGTGACGGCGTCGACCATCACGCCCGCCAGCGCGCCCTGGCGAAGCTCGCCGACGAGCAGCTGGCGCAGGAAGCGCTGCTCCGGCGCGGTGGCCCGGGCGAAGACCCCGGTGAGCAGCCGGCGGCGCTCCGCCTGCGACCCGGCGCCGCCCTGCCGGCCGATCCGCTCGAACGCCGCGTCCACCTCGGCCACGCCGAGCGACGGCTCCGCGGCCGGCGCCGGGACGTCGCGCAGCGACGCCCAGCCCACCCCGATCTGACGCTGCCGCAGCTCCCCGGAGAGGAAGGCCACCGCCACCGCCACCTCCCCCGGCCCCGCCCGGGACAGCGCCCCGGCGAGCCGCTCGACCTTGCCGAGCCGGGCCGCGGTGGCCGCCACCGCGTCCGAGGTGTCCGCGAGATCGCGCAGCAGCACCCCGCTCACCCGCCCAGCCGGTCGACCAGCCCGGCCAGCACGCCGGCCGCGACCAGCACCGCGACCGCGATCAGCAGCCACCCGCGGACGCTGGGCCGCGGTCTGCCGCGGCGCATCCTTCTGGCCACCACAACCCCTTCCTGCCGGACCGGACGCTAGTCGCCGGGACCGACAGGATGCGCCGGCGCGACCCGCCCGGGCCGCCGCCGTCGACGCGGTCGCGACCCCGCTATGGGGCGCGGTCGGGAGACCCGGCTAAATCCGTACCCCCGTTCGGGAGTCTCTGCGGTGCCGTGCGGGCAGAGGAAGAGCGTGGATGGCTCGCAGTGGGTGGACGGGTCCGGGGGGACCGAGGTCATCGAGCTGGACGGCGACCCGGACGCCCCGGCGCGCGGCCGGCACGCGCTGACCGCGATCCTGGACGCCTGGGGGTGTGCCGACGCGGACCGGGAGGATCTGCTGCTCGTGGTCAGCGAGCTGGTGACCAACGCGGTGCTGCACGGCGCCGAGCCGATCGTGGTGACGGTGGTCCGGGCGCCGCAGCGGGTCCGGGTGGAGGTGACCGACGGGGCGAGCGACGCCTCACCGCACACCAACCGGGTGCCGCCGGAGGCCGAGACCGGGCGGGGGCTCAGCGTGGTCATCCGGCTGGCCGCCGCCTGGGGCTGGCGGGCGTCGCCCGGGTCGCGGCAAGACGGTCTGGGCGGAGCTTCCGCTACGCCCGGCCGGCTGACCCGCGGGCCCTACCCCTTCAGGCCGGTGCGGGAGACCCCCTCGATCACGAAGCGCTGCGCGACCAGGTAGAGCAGCAGCACCGGGATCGCGGCGATCATCGCGCCGGCCATCAGCAAGTCGTACCGGACCGCGTTGGCGTTCTGCAGGGTGGCGAGCCCGGCCGGCAGGGTCTGCTGCTCCGCGCTGAAGAGCACGTAGAGCGGCCAGAGGAAGTCGTTCCAGTTGGTCAGGAACGCCAGCAGCATGAGCGTGGCGAGCGCCGGTTTGGACAGCGGCAGCACCACCGACGAGGAAGATCCGCAGCGGTCCGGCGCCGTCGACGTACGCGGCCTCCTCCAGCTCCACCGGCAGGGACAGGAAGAACTGCCGAAGGAAGAACACGCCGAACGCGCTCGCCGCGCCCGGCACGATCACCGCGGTCAGGCTGTCCAGCCAGGCGAAGCGCGACACGATGATGTAGTTCGGGATGATCAGGATCACGGCCGGCACGAAGAGCGTCGACACGATCGTGCCGAAGATCAGCCGCTTGCCCCGGAAGTCCATCCTGGCCAGCGCGTACGCAGCCAGCGCGGCGGTCGCGACGACGAGGACCGCCTGTGCCGTCGCCGCCAGCACGCTGTTGACGAACCAGCGCAGCACCGGTGTGTCCGACGAGCCGAGCATCGCGTCGTACGCGGATGTCGTCGGGTTCGCCGGTATCCACTGTGGAGTCGGCGCGATGGCGTCGGCCTGCGTCTTGAACGAGGTGACCGCCATCCACACCAGCGGGCTGAGGAACACGATGCTCAGCGCCACCAGGACCACGTACTGCAGGACCCGCTTCGCCCCGCCCGGGCGCGGCCGGGCGGTATCCGGCCGCTCTGGGGCGAGCGGCGGCGTTCCCTCGACGACCGCCGTCATCGCGCCTCTCCCGGCTCGCTCGGCTCCCCGGCGCCCGAAGGACGTCTGCGAGGCCCACTGCCCGGTCGACTCGCGGAAGTCACCCGTGCCACCCCTTCCACCTTGCGCTCGCGGAACGCGAGCAGCACGACGCCACTGAGCAGCAGCAGCGCCAGCGTGAGCACGAAGCTCATCGCCGCCGCCCGGCCCATGTCGAAGTTCTTCAGCCCGGTCTCGGCGATGTAGTAGATGGCCGTGCGGGTCTCGTTGCCCGGCGCGCCCTGGGTCATCAGGTACGACTGCCCGAACATGTTCGCGGACGCGATGATCGTCGTGATCACGACGAACATCAGGACCGGCCGGAGGCCGGGCAGGGTCACATGCCGGAATCGCTGCCAGCCGTTCGCGCCGTCGATCTTCGCCGCCTCGTAGAGCTCGGGCGAAATGTCCTGCAGGCCGGCCAGGTAGATCACCGCGTTGAAGCCGAGCGTCCACCACACCGTGACGCCGACCAGGGCCACCCAGGCGGCCGGCGTCGACGTCGTCCAGGCGATGTCGTCCGGCAGGCCGAGGACGCCGAGATAGTAGTTGAGCAGGCCGATGTTGTTGTCCAGGATGTAGCGCCACAGCACGCCGATCACGGCGACGCCGAGCACGTACGGTGCGAAGTAGACGGCCCGGAAGACGTTGCGCCCGCGGAACTGCGCGTTCATCAGCAGCGCGACCGCGAGCGGGACGACGACCAGCAGCGGGACGCTGGCCACCGTGAAGATCGCGGTCGCCCGCATCGCGCGGATGAAGTCCGGGCCGACCACCGAGTTGGAGTCGAAGAGGTCCCGGTAGTTGGTCGAGCCCCGCCCACGGCTTGTTCGGGAGGGTGAAGTCCCAGGTGTGCAAGCTGATCCAGATGCCGAGACCGACCGGCACCAGTACGAACGTGGTGAACAGCACGAGATACGGCAGCAGGAATAGGTACGGCACCCAGCCGCCGCCGTACCGGGAGGCGCGCCTCGGGACCCGCTGCACCGGCCGGAGCGTGTCCGTGCCGGTGGCGAGGACCTCGGTGTCCACTCCGGCCACCTCAGCCGCCGAACTTCTTGCGGTTTTCCTCCAGCAGCTTGTTCGCGACGGCCGCCGAGGCGTCGAGCGCCTGCTTCGGCTCCTGCTGCAGCAACGTCGCCTTGTTCACCGCCTGCTCGATACCCTGGAAGCCGACGTCGCCGATTCCCGGCACCGATGGCAGGAAGCGGAACGAGTCCACGTCCTTCGCCACCACGGCCTGGCTCTGCTTCGCGAAGGAGGCGTCCTCGCGGGCCGAGTTCCGGGCCGGGATCATGCCGGAATTCGGCCCACTCCGCCGACTTCTTGCTGATGTAGTCGATGAACACCTTGGACGCCTGCTGCTTGTTGTCGTCGGGCTTGCGCTGGGTCATCAGCACGAAGTTGTGCCCGTTCGACCAGACCGCCTTCTGCGCCGAAGATCTGCGGCACCGCCGCCATCGACCACTCCAGCTTCGTCGCCGTGGTCTTGAGGTCGTTGATCTGCCAGATGCCGTCGAAGGTGCCGGCGTTCCTCCCGGACTTGAACGCGTTGTACTGGGTGTCGATCGCGACGTTGCGCGGGCTGGTGCCGGCCTTGATCTGGTCTACCATCCAGGTCAGCGCCTCCACGCCCTGCTCGGCGAGTTGAAGGTCGCGGTCTGGCCGTCCTCCGAGTACGGCGTGCCGCCGTTCTGCCAGATCAGCGAGTAGAAGACCAGGTGCGCCGGCCACAGCGACGGCATCCAGAACGGGTACTGGACGCCCGCCGACTTCAGCTTCGCGGTCGCCTGCTCGAACTCCTCCTTGTGTCGCCGGCGGTGCCTGCAGGCCCGCCTTCGATCAGCTGGTCGGAGTTCCAGTACTGGGCGAGCGAGTGCACGTCGAGCGGGATGCCGTACCGCTTGTCCTGGTAGATGCCGCCCTTCCACACCGCCGGGATGAAGTCGGACTCCTCCAGCTTCAGATCGGCGGCGATGTCGTCGAGCGGCACGATCGAGCGCCGGGCGGCGAGGGTGCCGAGGTTGTCCTGGTGCGCGACGCCGACGTCCGGGCCCTTGCCCGGACAGCACCGCCGCCGGCACCTTCTGGTAGTAGTCCTGCCAGCGGATCGTGGTCATCGTCACCTTGATGTTCTGGTGCTCGGCGTTGAAGTCCTCCACCAGCTTCTTCATGTACGGGCCGTCGCCACCGGTGAAGCCGTTCCAGTACGCGAGGGCGACGTTCGGGCCGTCGTACGTGCCGGTGAACTCGCCTCCGCCGCCGTCCTGCTGCGTCCCGGGCGGGCCCGGAGGTGCCGCCGCCGCACGCGGCAGCGAAGCCGGCCGCGCCGACCGCGGCGGACAGGCCGAGGAAGTTCCGGCGGGAGAAGCCGGAGGTTGAGATGGCGGTCATCGCGCGCTCCTTCGGGCGGCGGGGAGGAGAGTCAGGGTCGGTTGACACGGAAGTAGTCGAACACGGCGGTGGCGGGCGGCACCTGCTCCGCGGCCGGCCGCCCGCTCCGTGCGAGACCAGCCCGATGCGCGGCGTCGTGCCGACCGGCAACGTCCAGGTGCCGCCCCAGGTCCAATGCACGCCGTCGGTGCTCACTGCTGCCCGGTATGCGTGCTCACCGGTCCCGGCGAAGACCCGGTGACTCAACCGCAACCAAGTCGTGTCCGACGGCGGGGCGACGAGCATCGAGCCGTACGCCGGCCGGTCCGCGAAGACCTGCTCCTTGCCGTACTCGGTGGTCCGGGTGTTCCAGATCGCCACGTGGGTGAACCGGAGGAAGTCGTCGTCGTCGCTGTAGACCACGAGCCCGGCCTGCTGGAAGTTGCGCACGTCGTTCTCGCCGAGCGTCAGCGTCACCTTGATCTCGACCGTGTAGTCGCCGGCCGGCGCATCCCGCAGCAGCACCGAGGCGTTGTCCGAGTCCCCGGTCAGGTCGCCGCGCTGGGTGGGCCACAGCAGCTGGCCGTTCTCGACGCGGGCAGCGTCGGCGCCGGTCGGCTCGCGCACCCACGCCCACTCCGGCTCGAGCCCGCCGGAGAAGGTGTCGGAGTACGCCGGCGCCACCCGACCCACCTGCGGCAGCGGCGCCCGGTCCTCGACCGGACGGTAGAGCCGCGCGACGGTCACGTCGTCCACGTCGCCGCATCCGGCACGAACGCCGAAGTGCCCGGCGGTCGCGCCGCTGCCGACCCGGAGCCGCACGGTGACGACCTCGTGGCCGGGCAGCCCGGACGGGCCGTACTGCGCCCTCAGCACCCCGTCCCGCACCTCGACCGCCAGCTCGTGCCAGTCGCGCGGGTTCAGCGCCCCGGGCAGCGCGACCGTCCGGGACCGTCCGCCGGACCGGACCGACAGCGTGCCGCCCGCCACCGCGACCTCGGTGGCCCAGCCGTACCCGCGGCGGCCGAAGGCCAAGCCGGCGGTGCCGGCGGCGTCCACCCGGACGGCCGCCCGGACGCGCACGTCCCCGTCGAGCCCGGTCTTGCCGGCCAGCGCCGCGGGCGTGCAGTCCGTGCTGACACGCCGGGCGAACCCGCCGTCCGGTCCGCCCGCGATCGTCCAACCGCGAGTGTCCTTCCACAGCCGGAGAAGCCGCTCTCGAAGGCGTCCGCGAGCCCGTCGTCGCCGGCGCCCGCTCGGCGTCGTCCGAGGCCCACCCACCGGCGCGGACGGTCGGCCAGCCGTCGATCCAGTCGAGCCGGTCGATGAGCATCGGCCGGCGGTTGATGCCGAACGGCTCGTCGAGGTACGGGCACGTTCGCGGTCGATCGCGTGGTAGACGAACCAGTCCTGGCCCGCCGGGTCGGTGACCACGGCGTTGTGGCCGGTGCCGACCCAGCGGTTGCCGTTCGGGACTGATCACGATGCTGCCGCCGGTGCGGGACGCCAGTCAGCGAGATCCCCTTCCTGATCGACGAACGGTCCGAGCGGGCTGCGGGACCGGCCGACGAAGACGCTGTAGCCGGTCACCGGGCCGGCGCAACAGTTGCTGGACGAGGCGAACAAGTAGTACCAGCCGTTCCGCGGCACGACGTACGTGCCCTCGTACCGGTTGTCGATCGCGACCATCGTCGGCGTCGCCGACCGCGCGGGTGCCGTCTGCGGACAGCTCGACCGCGAAGACGCCGCCGTAGTAGGAGCCGTAGTACAGGTACTGCCGGCCGTCGCAGTGACCAGGTGCGCCGGGTCGAAGGTCCACTGGAAGTCGTCCCGGGTTGCCGGCGCCGCCACGGCCGCGGTCCGACGACCGGGGCAGTCGCCGACGTCGGTCCACGGCCCGGTCGGCGTCGGCCCGGTCGCCACCCCGATCGCGTTGTCGTTCGGGCTCGTCGGTGACCGTCGTCTGGGTCACCACGTAGTAGATGACCCAACGGCCGGCGACGTAGCGGACGTCCGGCGCCCACAACGCGGCGTCCGGCGCTCCCCACGACGGCAGTCCAGCCGCGCCCTGGCCGAAGGCGTCGCCGATGTAGTCCCAGTCGACGAGGTCCCGCGAGCGAGACATCGGGATCCGGTGGAAGACCCCCTCGCCGCTGCGCAGCGGGTCGGTGGTCGCGTACGCGTACCACCAGCCGTCCCGGCCGCGGACCACCGCCGGGTCGGCGTAGGTGTCCGCGAACTCGCGGCTGACCGGGTTGACGTACGTCCCTTCTTGCGTCCCGGCCGGCGCGGCCATCGCAGCCGGCACCGATACCGTGCCGAGCAGGGCGGCCAGAGCGGCGACGAGGACCAGGCCGGGGCGGCGCAGCTGCCGCAGGGTCATCGCTGACCTCCTGAAACGTCCGCGACATGCGGGGTTCCCGGACTGTAAAGCGTGCTGTACAACGTTGTAAAGACGTCCAGGGGACCATCGACGGGAGGCGCACCGTGCAGGCTCTGGTCGAGCGGTTCGGCATTCCGCTGTGCCCCGAGCCGGACGTTGACCAAGGCGACCCGTACCTGGTCGCCTCCCCGCCGGGAAGCGGCGCCAGCTTCCGATACCACGTGTACGTCTCCGGCCCGGGATTCCCGGTCTACGGCTCGGACGACCTGCTGCGCTGGACCCGGGTCGGCGACAGCCTGGACAGCGACGTCGACGCCTGGTGCTGGGCGCCGTGCGTGAGCTACCTGGCCGGCGCCGCCCGCCCCTGGGTGATGCTCTACTCGCGGGCCCGCGGGACCGGTGCCGTGGACGGTCACCGGGACCACCGCATCCGGCGGGCCGACAGCGAGCGGCCGGAAGGACCGTTCGTCGACTCCGGCGAGGTGCTCACCGCCGACCTCGACTTCGCCATCGACCCCGACGTCCACACCGGACCGGTCGGCGCCCCGGTGCTCACCTTCGCGACCGACTACGTCGACCGCCCGCCGTACGGCACCGGGCTCGCCGAGGCCGAGCTGAGCGCCGACCTGCGCCGCCTCACCTCGCCGCCGAGGCAGCTGGCCCGGCCGAGCGCGGAGTGGCAGCTCTACGAGGCGGCCCGGTCGATGCCCTGGAAGGACATCGACCGGGTGCGGTGGTCGGCGGGCGACACCGTCCGCTGGTACACGATGGAAGGGCCGGTCGCCCTGGTCTCCCCCGGCGGGCGGCCGACCCTGCTCTACAGCGGCGGCAACTACGCCGGCTTCTACGGGATCGGGTTGCTGCGGCAGGACCGGTCGGGGCGGTGGGTCGACCTCAGCCCGACGCCGGGCGAGTGCCTGCTCGCGCCCTCCCCCGAGCGCGGCGTGTACGGCCCGGGACACTGCAGCGTGCTCGGGACCGACGGCCAGCAGGTGCTCTGCTTCCACTTCCGTACCGCCCCGGACCGGCCGCGGCAGTTCGGCATCCTGCCGCTGGAGTGGGACGCCGCCGACCTGCCGTACTGCCCGATCGGATGACCGGAGGTTCGATGACCGCCGCCAGTCGGCTCAGGCCGCTCGACGCCCGCGACGCGGCCGGCGCCGTGCACCGGGACGGCATCGTCGGGCTGCCCGGCGCCTTCGAGCCGGGCTGGGCGGCCCGACTGCGGGAGGACTTCGACGTCCTGTTCGCCGAGGCCCGCGCCCATCCCGGTGGCACCGTCGGGCGCGGACCGCAGCGGCACTACTTCGCCGTCCCGCCCGAGCGGCTGCGCGGCTTCGTGGACCTTGTCACCCATCCCTGGATCACCGAGCTGGCCGGGCGGATGCTCGGTCCGGACTGGACGGTGGTGGAGGTCGCCTTCGACGTACCGCTGCCCGGGGCGGTCCACCAACCGTGGCACCGCGACTTCAGGACGCCGCCGGAGACCCGGGATCGGCGGGAGCTGACGTCGCTGGCGGTCAACGTGACCGCGGTCGACGTCACCGCCGAGAACGGCCCGTTCGAGATCGTGCCGGGCAGCCACTGGGAGGACGGGGCCGACTTCGAGCACGGCATGTTCCCGCCGCCCGGGCGAGCGGCCGGCTACGCCGCCCGGGCGGTGCCCAAGCTCCCTCGGCTCGGCGACGCCTCGCTCCGCACGGCGCTCGCCGTGCACCGTGGCACCCCCAACCGGTCGGCATCCGCCCGCCCGGTGCTGGTCCTCGGCCTGGTCAGCCCGAGGGTGGACACCAGCGGTGCGCACGACCTCATGGTGACCCGCGCGTACGCGGAGGCGTTGCCCGTCCCCGTGCGGGCGCACCTGCGCTGCACGCACGTCGTCGACACCCTCTCGCCACTGGTGCAGCGGCACGACATCGAAGGGCTCCGGATGGGAGGCTGATCCGGTGGGGACCAGCCTGCGGGACGTCGCGAAGCTGGCCGGCGTGTCGGTCAAGACGGTGTCGAACGTGGTCAACGACTACATCCACGTCACCGAGACCACCCGCGAGCGGGTACTGCGCGCCATCGCCGAGCTGAACTACCGGCCCAACCCGGCGGCCAGGACGCTGCGCAAGGGCCGCTCCGGCATCATCGGACTCGCCGTGCCGGAGCTCGGCATCCCGTATTTCTCCGAGCTGGCGGCGCTGATCGTCGACGCCGCCGCGGAGCAGTCGTTCACCGTCCTGGTCGACCAGACCAGCGGCCTGCTCGAGCGGGAGCGGCTGATCAGCGAGGGCATCCGCAGCCATCTCCTGGACGGGCTGATCTTCAGCCCGATCGCGATGGGACGCGACGAGCTGGACCGGCGCCGTGACGACACGCCGCTCGTGCTGCTCGGCGAACGGATCTTCGACGGGCCGGCGGACCACGTGGCGATCGACAACGTCGCGGCTGCCCGGGACGCCACCGCCCACCTGCTCGCGCTCGGCCGGCGGCGGATCGCCGCCATCGGCGACCAGCGGCACGTCCCGTCCGGCCGGACGGCGCACCTGCGGCTCGACGGCTACCGGCAGGCGCTGGCGGAGGCCGGGCTGCCGTTCGACGAGCGGCTGGTCGTTGCCGCGGACTACTACCACCGGGACTACGGCGCGACTGCGACGGCCCGGCTGCTCACCCTCCCGGAGCCGCCGGACGCCGTGCTGTGCTTCAGCGACCTGCTCGCGCTCGGGGCGATGCGCACCTTGCTGGCCGGCGGCCGCGAGATCCCCCGAGACGTCGCGCTGGTCGGCTTCGACGACATCGAGGACGGCCGCTTCAGCACGCCGACGCTGACGACCGTCCGGCCGGACAAGCAGGAGATCGCCCGGCTGGCCGTGTCGTTCCTGCTGTCCCGGATGGCCGACGGCCGCCTCGGACCGCCGCGCGAGGTGCAGGCCGGCTACGTGCTCGAGATCCGGGAGAGCACAGTCGGCCTGCCCCCGCGCGGCTGAGGCGGGATCCGCTACTCCAGTACGAAGGTCACCAGCAGGTTCACCTTGTAGCCGGTGATGCCGTTGTCGCCGACCTGGACCTCCTGCTCCTTCACCCAGGCCGACTTGACGCCACGCAGCGTCTGCGTCGCGCGGTCGATGCCCACCTTGATCGCATCCTCGAAGCTGGTGTCCGAGGTCGCGCTGATCTCGCTGACGCGGGCGACCGTACCGGCCATGTGGTGCCTCCTCGTGTCGACGTCGGTCGAGCCAGTTCCTACCACTCGACACCCGCTCTGAACACGCCTACGCTCCACCAGATCCGTAGGGTTGCTATCGAGCGGAGGGTCGCCGTGCAGCTCCTCCAGGTCGCCCAGCACGCCGACGACCTCGACCGGGCGGCGGAGTTCTACAGCACCGTGCTCGGCGCCGCGCCGGTGGCCCGCTTCGACCCGCCCGGCCTGCTGTTCTTCGACCTCGGCGGGGTCCGGCTGCTGCTCGAGCGCGCGGCGCCGTCCGCCCTGGTCTACCTGCGGGTCGACGACGCGCGGGCATTCCTCGAGTCGCTGCGCGAGCGGGGAGTGCCGATCGAGGGCGCGGCCCGCCTGATCCACACCGACACCGACGGCGCGTTCGGCGAGCCCGGCGCCCAGGAGTGGATGGGCTTCTTCCGGGACAGCGAGGGCAACCTCGTCGGCGTCGCCAGCCGGCACGCCCCCGCCCCGCCCCCGTGATCTTGCACCTGGCGGCTCGCAAACCGGACACCAGCCACTCTGGTTGCCGCCAGGTGCAAGATCACCGGCCGCGGCGAGCGCAGGGCCGCTGGCCGCGACGCCGTCGACCGCCGTACGCACTAGGTCCGGGAGCGGACCTCGGCGGCGAGCCGGTCCAGCAGCGGGCCGACCGTGTGCAGCCGGCGGCGGTCGGCGGCGGGGAGCGCGTCCAGCGCGGCGGCCAGCGCCTCGACCCGGCGCCCGCGGGCGCGCTCCATCAGCCGCCGCCCGGCCGCGGTCGCGACCAGCCGCGCGTGCCGGCGGTCCTCGGCGCGCTGCCGTTCGACCAGGGCCCGGGCGACGAGCCCGTCCACGATGCGGGTCATCGTCGGGCCGGCCACGTCCTCCGCGGCGGCCAGCGCACCGAGCGTCAACGGCCCGCCGAAGACGAGCACGGACAGCGCGGAGAGCTGGGCGGGCGGCAACCCCGCCGCGCGGTCCACCCGGCGGACCGCCCGCAGCAGGTGGACCGCTCCGGAGTTCAGCGCCGTCGCCGACTCGGCCGCCGCGCCGGCTGCGCTCATGACCACCTCCCCAGCCCGGTAGGGAGGCTACCGACCGCCGCCGGCCCGGATCAGTCGAGCTGGTCCATCGCGCGGTAGATCCGCCGCTCCGAGACCGGGTACGGGGTGCCGAGCGACTGGGCGAAGACGCTGACCCGCAGCTCCTCGAGCATCCAGCGCAGCTGCCGGACCGGGTCCTGCCCGCGCCGCGCCGGCGGCAGCCCGTCGAGGAAGTCGCGCACCTCCCGCTGCACGGCGTGCACGCGGGCCATCCGGTCGGCGTCCCGCGCGACGTCGCCCGGCAGCCGGTCCAGCCGGTGCGCGGCGGCGCGCAGGTAGCGTTGCAGGTCCGGCAGCCGGCGGCGGCCGGCCGCGGCGACGAAGCCCGGGCCCACCAGGCCGGCGAGCTGCCCGCGCAGGTCCTCGACGGCCGGCGCGAGCGGCGGGGCGACCGGCGCGTCCAGCCGGGACCGCAGCTCGGCGGCCAGGGTGAGCACGGGATGCACCGCGAGCAGGGTGGCCAGGACCCGGTCGGCCAGCTCGGAACGGGCCCGGTCCGCCAGCTTGCCGAAGCCCTCCGGGTCCCACGGCGGCCCGCCCGACTCCGCGATCATCTCGTCCGCGACCGCCGTCGAGCAGTCCGCCAGCAACGCGGTCAGGCTGCCGTGCGGGTTCTGCGTCAGCGCGAGCTTGGCGTTGGTCTCCAGTCGGGACGAGACGTGCTTCAGCGGCACCGGCGTCGAGAGCAGGAGCAGCCGGCGCACGCCGGCCCACATCGCCGCCTGCTGCTCGGCCTCCGAGGCCAGCACCCGCAGCGCCACGGTGTCGCCGTCGTCGACGAGCGCGGGATAGCCGACGAGGCCGCCGGCCTCGAACGTCCGCGGCACCGGGCCCACCGTCCACCCGGTCAGGCCGCCGCGCTCCAGCGAGCCGGCCGCCTCGGCGAGGACGTCGCGCACCGTCCCGCCGAGCCGGCGCTGCAGCTCCTCGAGGTCCTTGCCCTCGGCGACCGTCCGCTCGCCGTCCACCACCCGGAAGGTCGCCCGCAGGTGCGCCGGCACCTTCGCCCACTGCCAGGCCTCGCGCGGCACCTCCACCCCGGTGGCCCGGCGAAGCTCCCGCGCCAGCGCGTCGACCAGCGGCTCCTCGCCGGGGACCAGGCGGGCCAGCACCGCCCGGGCGACGTCCGGCGCGGGCACGAAGTGGCGGCGCAGCGGCTTGGGCAGCGACCGGATCAGCGCGGTCACCAGCTCCTCGCGCAGCGCCGGGACCTGCCAGTCGAAGCCGCCCGCACCGAGCTGGTTCAGCCGGGACAGCGGGACCTCGACCGCGACCCCGTCGTCCGGCGCGCCGGGCTCGAAGCGGTAGGTCAGCGGCAGCGCCAGCCCACCCTGCCGCCACTCGGTGGGATGCGCGCTGTCGTCGACGTCGGCACGGGCGAGCAGCAGCTCGCGGCTGAAGCGCAGCAGGTCCGGCTGCGAACGGCGGGCCTGCTTCCACCACTGGTCGAAGTGCCGCCCCGACACCACCTCGGCCGGCACCCGCCGGTCGTAGAAGTCGAACAGCGCCTGGTCGTCGACCAGGATGTCCCGGCGCCGGGTGCGGTGCTCGAGCTCCTCCACGTCGGACACGAGCTCCCGGTTCTCGGTGAAGAAGCGGTGCCGGGTGTCCCAGTCGCCCTCCACCAGCGCGTGCCGGATGAACAGCTCGCGGGCCAGCTCGGGGTCGATCCCGGCGTAGTCGACGGCGCGGCCGACGACGATGGGCAGCCCGTAGAGCGTCACCCGCTCGGTGGCCACCACCCCGGCCCGCCGCTTGGACCAGTGCGGCTCGCTGTAGATCCGCACGGCCAGGTGGCCGGCGAGCGCCTCGGCCCACTCCGGCTCGATCCGGGCCAGCGTCCGGCCCCACAGCCGGGACGTCTCGACCAGCTCGGCCGCCACCACCCAGCGCGGCGCGGTCTTCGCCAGCGCCGAGCCCGGCCACACCGCGAAGCGGGCGCCGCGCGCCCCCGCGTACTCCCGGCCGCGCGGGCCGGTGTCCTCCCGCATGCCGATGTGCGAGAGCAGGCCGGCCAGCAGCGCGCGGTGCACCGTCCTCGGGTCGCCGGGGGCGGTGTTCACCGTGATGCCCAGCGAGCGCACCACCTGGCGCAGCTGGCCGTACAGGTCCTGCCACTCGCGGACCCGCAGGTAGTGCAGGAACTCCGCCCGGCACAGCCGCCGGAAGGCGCTGGAGGACAGCTCGTCCTGGCGTTCCTGCAGGTGGTCCCACAGCGTCAGGTAGGTCAGGAAGTCGGAGCTGGGCTCGGCGAAGCGGCGGTGCGCGGCGTCGGCGGCCTCCTGTTGCTCGACCGGGCGCTCCCGCGGGTCCTGGATGGACAGTGCCGCGGTGATCACCAGCACCTCGTGCACGCAACCGTTGTGGTCCGCCGCGAGCACCATCCGGCCGAGGCGCGGGTCCACCGGCAGCTGGGCGAGCTGCCGACCGAGCGCGGTGAGCCGCTTGCCCGGGTCCGCCTCGGACGGGTCGAGCGCGCCCAGCTCGTGCAGCAGCGCGACGCCGTCCGCGACCGACCGCCGGTCCGGCGGGTCGACGAACGGGAACGCGCCGACGTCGCCGAGCCCGAGCGCGGTCATCTGCAAGATCACCGAGGCGAGGTTGGTCCGCAGCACCTCGGGCTCGGTGAAGCGCGGCCTGGCCTCGAAGTCGTCCTCGGCGTAGAGCCGGATGCAGATGCCGTCGGAGGTACGCCCGCAGCGGCCCTTGCGCTGGTCCGCGGAGGCCCGGGAGACCGGCTCGATCGGCAGCCGCTGCACCTTCGTCCGGTGGCTGTAGCGGGAGATCCGCGCGGTGCCGGGGTCGACCACGTACCTGATGCCGGGGACGGTGAGCGAGGTCTCGGCGACGTTGGTCGCGAGCACGACCCGGCGGCCGGGGTGCGGCTGGAAGACGCGGTGCTGCTCGGCCGAGGACAGCCGCGCGTACAGCGGCAGCACCTCGACCCGGTCGGCCAGGCTCTTGCGCAGCGCCTCGGCCGCGTCCCGGATCTCCCGCTCCCCCGACAGGAAGACCAGCACGTCGCCGTCGGGCCCGGCCAGGCAGAGCTCGTCGACCGCGTCGCAGATGGCCTGGACCTGGTCGACTCCGTCGGCCGGCGGGCGGTAGCGCGTCTCGACCGGGAAGGTGCGGCCGGAGACCTCGATGACCGGCGCGTCGTCGAAGTGCCGGGAGAAGCGCTCCGGGTCGATCGTCGCCGAGGTGATGACGAGCTTGAGATCGGGGCGGCGCGGCAGCAGCTGCTTGAGGTAGCCGAGCAGGAAGTCGATGTTGAGACTGCGCTCGTGCGCCTCGTCGAGGATCAGCGTGTCGTAGCGACGCAGCATCCGGTCGTGCTGGATCTCGGCGAGCAGGATGCCGTCGGTCATCAGCTTGACCGCGGTCTCGTCCCCGGCCCGGTCGGTGAAGCGGACCTGGTAGCCGACGCTCGAGCCGAGCGGCACGTCGAGCTCCTCGGCGATGCGCTCGGCGACGGTCCGGGCGGCCAGCCGCCGCGGCTGGGTGTGCCCGATCGCCCCGCGGACGCCGCGGCCGAGCTCGAGGCACATCTTCGGCAGCTGGGTCGTCTTCCCGGAGCCGGTCTCGCCGGCCACGATCACCACCTGGTGGTCGCGGACCGCGGCCAGGATGTCGGGTCTGCTCGCCACGATCGGGAGCTCGTCCGGGTAGCCGATCTCCGGCACCGCGGCCCGGCGGCGCTCGACCCGGCGCGCGGCCCGCTCGACCTCGGCCTCGACCTCCGCCAGGGCGGCCGCGCCGTCGGCCCGGGCAGCGTCCAGCCGACGCCGCAGGCGGTGCTCGTCGCGCAGCGTCAGCTCGGGTAGCCGGGCCCGCAGCTCGGCAAGGGTGGCAGCCATCTGCAGCCGGTCAACGATCCCGGCCGGAGCCGGATTCCGTACCGGAGCCCGCCATCGCCTGGAGTCGGCCGCGTCAATCCCGCCCGGCGTCATCGCGGCCGGCGGTGACGGTAGGGCCGGTACCGGGGGCGTCTGGGGCGCGGGCGGCGACGACGAGGGCACCGGCGTAGCCGGCGGCCAGCGCGCCGAGCACCCGGTTGAGCGGGCCGGCGAAGGTCATGCCGTCCAGGCCCAGGTCGGCGAGCAGCCGGTCGGCCAGCACGACCACGGTCGCCTCCAGCGCCTCGGGCCGAGTCAGCCGCAGCTCCACCAGAGCGGCTCCGAGCGCGGCCGCCCGCTCGCGGTCGACCGGCTCGGCGAGCAGCGCGTCGTGCAGCGTCTCCAGGTGCCCGCGCAGGTGCAGCTCGATCTCGGCCCGGGGCAGGGTCGCCGCGTACGGCGTGACCGCCCGGGCCCACTCCCGCACCAACCGCGCCTTGCCGTGCCCTTCGTCGGGTTGCGGGCCCGACCAGTCCCGTGCCGGCACCGAGATCAGGCCTTCACCGCGACGCCGGCGTAGAACGCCGGGTCCGGCACCGCGTCCGCCGGCTCCGCTCCCGGCACCTCGGCCGGCTCCGGCCGCCAGTCCGCGACCAGCACCAGGCCCGGCTCGACGAGCTGCCAGCCGTCGAAGAACCGCCGGACCGCGTCGACGTCGCGCAGCGCGACCGGCATGCCGGCCCGGCGGTAGACCTCCAGCAGCGCGTCGTCCGGCGCGCTGCGACCGGTGAGCACCGGGTGCGCGAGCACCAGGTGGCTGCCGGACGGCACCGTCTCCCGCAGCCGGGACAGCACCGCCCACGGGTCGTCGGTGTCGGTCACGAACTGCAGCACCGAGACGAGCAGCACGGCGACCGGCTCGGACAGGTCGAGCAAGCCCTCGCCGACCGGGCCGTCGAGCACCTCCCGCGGCCGGCGCAGGTCGCCCTCGACGACCGCGACCCGCCGCTCGCCGGCCAGCAGCACCCGGGCGTGCGCCACCGCCACCGGGTCCACGTCGACGTAGACCACCCGCGACCGTGGAGCGGCCTCGCGGAGGATCTCGTGCACGTTGCCCTCGGTGGGGATCCCCGAGCCCAGGTCCAGGAACTGGCGCAGCCCGCGGCCGGCGACGAAGCGCACCGCCCGGCGCAGGAACGCCCGGTTGGCGCGAGCCAGCGCGGCCAGGTCCGGCCGGGCGGCGAGGGCGCGCTCGACCAGGTCCCGGTCCGCCGGCAGGTTGTGCGACCCGCCCAGCAGGTAGTCGTACATCCGGGCCGCCGCGGGGCGGCCCGGGTCCACGTCCTCCGGCACCCATTCTGGTCGCGCGGTATTGCCAGCGGACACCCGACCTCCACCGAGCGGCGGCAGCTGAACGGGAAGGATCCTACGGAACGTGCCGGACCGGGCGGCAGGCGCGGGGTGCCGGCGACCGCGTCCGGATTCCGGTTCGAAAGGCCGCCCGCGCCGTCGGCGGCTGACCCGGCGGGGTTGCCGGACGGACGGCGGGGTAGCAGGGTCGGACCCGCACCCGGGCCGACCCGGGTCGCGCCCCCGACGTTCGAGGAGGAGCCGCATGCCGACCAGGGACGCCACCACCCACTGGACCGGTGGCCTGCAGGACGGCAAGGGCCACGTCACGCTCGACTCGTCCAACACGGGCCAGTTCGACGTCTCCTTCCCGGCCCGGGCCGGCGATCCGGACGGCCAGACCAGCCCGGAGGAGCTGATGGCCGCCGCGCTGTCGTCCTGCCTCGCGATGAACCTCTCCGGAGTGCTGGGCAAGGCGGGCATCACCGCCGACAGCATCGACGTGACCGCCGAGGTGACGGTCGACCGCACCGGCGGCGGCCTGCAGATCACCGGCATCGAGGTCACCCTGCGGGCGGCGGTGCCGGGTCTCGACGCGGACCGCTTCGCCGAGCTGGCCGGCACCGCGCAGCGCAGCTGCCCGGTCAGCCGGGCGCTGGCCGCGACCCCGATCAGGTACGACTCCGCGCTGGCCTGAGCCGGAGCCCGCCGGTCCGCCGGTCCGCTGGGCGCCCCGGGCGACGCTCAGCGGGCCGGGATCACGCTGCCGTCCGCGAGGACCAGCCCGTCCTCGCACCGCGCCTGCACGGTCCCGCCGCCGAACTGCTCGCGGTAGAGCCGCGCGTACAGCCCGTCCCGGCCCAGCAGCTCGTCGTGGGTGCCCTGCTCGACCAGCCGGCCGCCGTCCACCGCGAAGATCACGTCCGCGGCCAGGATGGTGGACAGCCGGTGCGCGATCGCGATCGTGGTCCGGCCGACCATCACCTGTTCCAGCGCCTCCTGCACCAGCCGCTCGCTGGTGGTGTCGAGCGCCGAGGTCGCCTCGTCCAGGATCAGCACACGCGGGTCCTTGAGGATGACCCGGGCGATGGCGAGCCGCTGCCGCTCGCCGCCGGACAGCCGGAAGCCCCGCTCGCCGACCACGGTGTCGTACCCGTCCGGGAAGCTCATGATCCGCTCGTCGATGTTCGCGGCCCGGGCGGCGGCGCGCAGCTGCTCCTCGGTCGCGTCCTCGTCGGCGTAGCGGAGGTTGTCCCGGACGGTGGCGTGGAAGAGGTACGTCTCCTGGGTCACCATGCCGATCACCTCGGCCAGCGACGACAGCGTCAGCTCCCGGACGTCGGTGCCGTCGATCCGCACCCGACCGCGGTCGACGTCGTAGAGCCGGGGCACCAGGTAGGACAGCGTCGTCTTGCCCGCCCCGCTCGGGCCGACCACGGCGGCCAGCTGTCCCGGCCGGACGGTCAGGGTGACGTCCCGCAGGGCCCAGCCGGGTGCGTCGTCGGCCGGCGCGGGCGTCGGCGGCGTGGACGGGTAGCGGAACCAGACGTGCTCGAACGCCACCTCGCCGCGCACCTCGGGCGTGGGCAGCCGGCGCGCGCCGGGGGCGTCCACTATGGACGGCTCCAGGTCCAGGTACTCGAAGATCCGGGAGAACAGCGCCATCGAGGTCTGCACGTCCAGCGCGACCCGCAGCAGCTGGACGACCGGGAAGAGCAGCCGGGTCTGCAGGGTGGTGAAGGCGACCAGCGTGCCGGCGGACAGCAGGGTGCCGCTGCGGGAACCGCCGATGCCCGCCGCCAGGTAGACCAGCGCCGGGGTGATCCCGAAGAAGGTCTGCACGACCGCGAAGAAGCGCTGCCCGGTCATGGTCTGCCGCACCTGCAACGCGGCCTGCTTCTCGTTCTCCCGCCGGTAGCGCCCGGTCTCGAACACCTGCCGGTCGAAGACCTTCGACAGCAGCACCCCGGACACCGACAGCGACTCCTGGGTGATGGACGTCATCTCCGACAGCGAGGTCTGGGTGCTCGCCGCCACCCGGCGCCGGACCCGGCCGACCTGGATCTGCAGCACCACGAAGACGGGCAGCAGCGCGAGGGCGATCAGCGTGAGCTGCCAGGACAGCAGCAGCATGCCGACCAGCGACGCGACCACCGTGACCACGTTGGACAGGATCGAGGAGGCGGTGTCGGTGACCACCGCCTGCACGCCGCCGACGTCGTTGCCCAGCCGGGACTGGATGTCCCCGGTCCGGGTGCCGGTGAAGAAGCCGAGGTGCATGGACTGCAGGTGCGCGAAGAGCCGGTTGCGCAGGTCCTGCATGACCCGGTTGCCGAGCGACGTGGTCAGGTACGTCTGGCCCACCCCGATCAGCGCGGCCACCAGCGGGACCACGATCATCGCCGCGACCAGCACGTAGAGCAGCCCGAGCCGGGGGCCGCCGGGCACGAACAGCGCCTGGTCGAAGACGGCCCGGGTGAGGAACGGGTTGACCACCCCGAGGCTCGAGCTGACCAGGATCGCGACCGTGATCAACGCCAGCCGGCCCCGGTACGGCGTGAACAGCGTGACCACCCGGCGGGTCACGCCCGCCTCCACCTCTGCCATCGGCACTCCTGTCACCTGGCCGATGGTGTCAGGCCGGGACGCGGGCTGCAGGGCCCGGCCGGCCGGCTGCGATCAGCGCCGGCCGGTGAGCGTCAGGGCACGCAGCAGCGCACCCAGGGCCGCCGTGGTCAGCACGGTGCGGACCAGGTTCCAGGACACCCACGGCTGCTCGTACGCCCGCCGCACGGCGCCGAGGTCCGCGATCGCGTCCACGTCGCCGGCGGCGGCGAGCTCGTCGTTCAGCGGCACGCTCAACCCCATGGTCACCGCGAAGGCACCCGCGTACAGCAGGAGCGCCGCGACGACCCAGCGCGTCGCCGGCGAGCGCCGGCGGGCGAGCACGAGCGCGGTCCCCGCCGGCAGCAGCAGGGCGCCGAAGAAGCTGGGCGCGAAGCCGGCGTTCCGGACGGTCGCGTTGATCGACTGCATGGTCGCGACGAAGGTCCGGTCGTCGACCTGCGCCAGGCCGACCAGCACGGAGCAGGCGTACGCATAGAAGAAGCCGGCCATCAGGCCCGTGGCAAGCGCGGACGCCCCGACGAGCAGGCTCTCGACCCGGCTGCGGGTCTGCACTTCGGACAGCACGGTCATCGGGTCCTCCGCATTAATCGAACTGATAGGTACGGTTCTTAGATTCGTACCATCCGGTACGCTTGTCAAGTGAGCACCGAGCGACGCCGCGGCCGTCCCCCGGCCGCGGAGCAGGCTCAGCGGCGACGCGCCGCCCTGGACGCGGCTCTGGCCGAGATCACCGAGCGCGGCTACGAGGCGGTGACCGTGCTGGACATCGCCCGCCGGGCGGGTGCGTCGAAGGAGAGCCTCTACGCCTGGTACGGCAGCAAGCAGGGCATCGTCGAGGCGGTCATCCGGCAGCAGGCCGAGGGCGTCAACGAGCGGGTCGACGCCGCCCTGCGGCCGGACGCCGAGCCGCGGACCGCCCTCGTCGGGATCGCCACCAACCTCCTGCGGTTGCTGCTGGGCGAGACCTCCCTCGCGCTCAACCGGGCCGCCATGACCTCCCCCGCCCTGGCCGCGGCGCTGCTGGAGAACGGCCGGCACCGCACCGGCCCGCTGGTCGAGCGCTACCTGGCGCGGCAGGCGGCCGCCGGCCGGCTGGCGATCGACAGCCCGGCCGAGGCGTTCCAGCTCTTCTACGGCCTGGTGCTGCGAGACCTGCAGATCCGTGCCCTGCTGGGCGAGCCGCCGCCGACCGGGCGCCGCCTGCGGGCCGAGGCCGGGACAGCGGTGGAGCGGTTCCTGCGGCTCAGCGCGCCCGCCGGTCACGACGTGTGACCGCTCCGGGTCGGTGTCGAGGAACGGCGGCGGGGCCTACCGTGGGCGCCGTGGACACCACGGTCGCCGACAACCCCGCCCAGAGCCGCTTCGAGATCCGGGTGGGCGGCGAGGTCGCCGGCTTCACCGCCTACCGCCCGCTGGATCGGGAGCTGGATCGGGAGTACGCCTTCACCCACACCGAGATCGACCCCTCGTACGAGGGGAAGGGCCTCGGCTCGGTGCTCGTGCGCGGAGCGCTGGACGAGACGAAGGCCCGGGGGCTGGGCGTCCTGCCGTACTGCCCGTTCGTGCTGCGCTACGTGCAGCGGCACCCGGAGTACCTGGAGCTGGTGCCGGCCTGGGCGCGGGAGCGCTTCGGGCTGCCGGCGGCCGACCGCGCCGCCGGCTGAGCCGCGACGCGGGTGCCCGGCCCCGCGGCCGCGGCGGCCCCGGGGACAGGTCAGCGCGGCCGGGCCCGCCGTGGCCTCGCGGCCACCGGCAGCAGCGGGCGCACCGTCCGCGCCCGCCAGCAGCCCTCCCAGGTCCCGGCGGTGCTGACCACCGTGCCCAGCGCCCGCACGGCCAGCTGCCGGTGCGGCGAGGGGCGGCGACCGGCCCGGACCCAGTCCAGGATCGCGGGGGCGGCGAGCGCGACCGCCAGCGGCGCCCGGATGCCGCGGACCGGGATGGCGGCCACCGCGAGCGGCGGCCACCAGAGCCGCTCCACCGCCCGGGCCAGGCCCTCCCCGGTCGCCGGCAGCGCGGTCGCCGCCAGCCGGGCGGCGAGCCGGACCGGGTGGTCGGCGGAACCCCGCAGGGCCCGGGCGAGCAGGCCGACGCCGACCGCGGCGGCCGCCGCCGACAGCACCGGCCGGCGGGCCGCGAGCAGCAGCCAGGCGGCGGCGAGCGGCGGGCTGAGCCGGGCCGCCGGCAGCGCTCCGGGGTGCCGGGTGTCCAGCAGTCCGATCGAGCGGGCGTACACCCTCCGGCGGGCGACGAACGGACCGAGCCGCTCGCGGTGCTCGTGCGCGACGCTCACCTCGGGCACGTGGTGCACGGTCCAGCCGGCCTCGACCAGCCGCCACTCCAGGTCGACGTCCTCGCCGATCGGCAGCTCCTCGTCGAACGGGCGGCCGACCGCGGCGCGGCGCACCAGCAGGGTCGCCGTCGGGACGTACGGGACGGGCGAGCCGGGCCGCGCCTGCCCCGGCCGCGATCCCATGTCCAGCGGCGAGTGCGCCGTCTCGTACGCCGCGAGCCAGCCGGGGCCCGGCTGGTGGGCCGCGACCCGTGGGGCGACCGCCGCCACCACCGGGTCGGCGAAGTAGGGCCGGAGGCGGGCGAGCCAGTCGGGCGGTACGACGACGTCGGAGTCGACGAAGGCGACGAGGGCGGTCCGGGCCACCCGCAGGCCGGTGTTGCGGGCGGCGGCGGCGCCGCGGCGGGCCGGGTGCCGCAGCACGGTCGCACCGCGTCGCGCCGCCACCGTCCCGACGGCTCGCGGGTCGGCCGAGCCGTCGTCGACGACCAGGACGGGCACCGACGGGTCCGCGGCCCGGACCGCCCGCAGGCACCGGTCCAGCTCGCCCGCCCGGTCCAGCGTCGGCACCACCACGGTCACGTCCCGGACCTCGGCGGCCGGCGCCCAGCGCGGGTGCAGCATCGCCGCGTCGAGGAGCCGGCGGGCGAGCCGGCCGGCCGCCGGCTCCGGCCCGAGCGGCTCCCCCGCCAGCCACCGGCCGACCAGCGCCGCGCCGGCCGGGGTCAGCCGGACCAGCCGGCCCGGGTAGCCGCCGACCAGCAGCCGCCCGCCGTCGGCGACCCGCAGCCGGGGGTCGGCGAGCAGGCCCATCCCGGCTGGGGCGGGCGGTCGCTCAGGGTCCGTCACGAGCCGTCCACGGCTGCATCTGCCGCCGGTGCCACGGCACCTCGGCCGGGTCGAGCCGGTTCACGGCGAGCACGGCCCGGGGCACGGCCTCCGTCAGCGGCCGCTCCGGCGCGCAGTCGTCCAGCCAGCGGCGCGGCCGTTCCAGCTCGGTGCCGGCACTCGGTGCCATTATCGTGCGGGGGACCGCAGGGTGACCCGCCTCACGTCAGGGAGCATCCCATGAGCGACGAACCGACCCCCACCCCCGCCGACGCGGCCGAGGAGGCGCCGGAGGCCCTGGTGGACAGTGACCTGCTGGTGGAGGACGTGTCGATCGACGGCATGTGCGGCGTCTACTGAGCGGCCCGGTGACCGGGATCGACCTCGACCGGCCGTACGCGCTGCACCCGCAGGTCGCGGTGCGGGCCGAGCCGTTCGGGGCGCTGCTCTACCACTTCGGCACCCGCCGGCTGTCGTTCCTGACCGATCGGCGGCTGCTCGCGGTCGTCGAGGCGCTCGGCTCGCAGCCGACCGCGCGCGCCGCCTGTGCCGCCGCCGGGGTGTCCGATGTGGACCTGCCGCGGTTCCGGCGGGCGCTGGAGACGCTGGTGGCCACCGACATGCTGTGCGCTGCCGGGGAGGCACCGTGACGCGGCTGGTCGAGCACTTCGAGCGCGGGCTGGACGCGCCGATCTGCCTGACCTGGGAGCTGACGTACGCCTGCAACCTGTCCTGCGTGCACTGCCTGTCCAGCTCCGGCCGCCGCGACCCGCGGGAGCTGTCCACCGCCGCGGCGAAGGCGGTCATCGACGAGCTGGAGCGGATGCAGGTCTTCTACGTCAACATCGGCGGCGGCGAGCCGACGGTGCGGCCGGACTTCTGGGAGCTGCTCGACTACGCCACCGCGCACCGGGTCGGGGTGAAGTTCTCCACCAACGGCGTCATGATCACCGAGGCGGTGGCGGCGCGCCTGGCCGCGAGCGACTACGTGGACGTGCAGGTCTCCGTCGACGGCGCCACCGCCGCGGTCAACGACGCCGTCCGCGGCCCGGGGTCGTACGCGACGGCGTTGCGGGCGATGGGTCGGCTGGCGGCGGCCGGCGTCCGTGGGTTCAAGGTCTCGGTCGTGCTGACCCGGCGCAACGCCGGGCAGCTCGACGAGCTCAAGACGCTCGCGGACTCGTACGGCGCGCAGCTGCGGCTGACCCGGCTGCGCCCGTCCGGGCGTGGCGCGGACGTCTGGGACGAGCTGCACCCCACCGCGGCGCAGCAGCGGCAGCTCTACGACTGGCTGCTCGCGCACGGCGAGGGCGTGCTGACCGGCGACTCGTTCTTCCACCTGTCCGCGTACGGGCAGGCGCTGCCCGGGCTGAACCTCTGCGGTGCCGGCCGGGTGGTCTGCCTGATCGACCCGGTCGGTGACGTGTACGCCTGCCCGTTCGCGATCCACGACGCGTTCCGGGCCGGCTCGGTGCGCGACCCGGGCGGCTTCACCGCGGTCTGGCGGACGTCGGCGCTGTTCACCTCGCTGCGCGAGCCGCAGAGCGCGGGCGCGTGCTCGTCGTGCGGGCACTACGACTCGTGCCGGGGTGGCTGCATGGCGGCGAAGTTCTTCACCGGGCTGCCGCTGGACGGCCCGGACCCGGAGTGCGTGCGTGGCTTCGGCGCGGCGGCACTGTCCACAGTGTCCGGCGACGCCCCCCGACCGGCGGACGACCACTCCCACCGCGTCACCCGGCGGCCCGTGCCGGTGTCCATCGGCCGCCGGCCGGGCGAGGTCGCCGGCGGGCCGCCGGACCGGGCCTGCGCCGAGAGCCCGCTGGCCGGCTTCGTCCCGGCCGGCGCCGCGGGAGGCTCGCGGTGACCGGGTCTACGGGCGCGACCGGAAGGCGCGAAGGCTGACATGGGCAACGGCTGGTTCGAGACGGTCGCCGAGGCGCGGCGGCGGGCCCGGCGGCGGCTTCCCGAGTCCGTCTACAGGGCAGTGGCCGCGGGCTCGGAGCACGGGCTCACGCTGCGGGACAACGTCGCCGCGTTCGGCGAGCTCGGCCTGGCGCCGCACGTCGTCGGGCTGTCCGCCGAGCGTGACCTGAGCACCAGCGTGATGGGGCAGCAGCTCTCGCTGCCGGTGCTCATCTCGCCGACGGGTGCGCAGGCGGTGCACCCGGACGGGGAAGTGGCCGTCGCGCGGGCCGCCGCGTCCCGGGGCACGGCGATGGGCCTGAGCTCCATGGCCAGCAAGCCGATCGAGGAGGTCGTGGCGGCCAACCCGCGGACGTTCTTCCAGGTGTACTGGTCGGGCACCCGGGAGCAGATCCTGCAGCGGGTCGAACGGGCCCGGGCCGCCGGCGCCGTCGGGCTGATCGTCACGCTGGACTGGTCGTTCTCGCACGGCCGCGACTGGGGCAGCCCCCGCATCCCCGAGCAGATGAACCTCGCGACGATGCTGCGGTTCGCGCCGCAGGCCGCGGTGCGGCCGCGCTGGTTCTACAGCTGGGCCAGGACCGGCCGGCCGCCGGACCTGACCGTGCCCAACATGGCGCTGCCCGGCGAGCCCCCGCCGACGTTCTTCGGCGCGTACGGCGAGTGGATGCGCTCGGCGATGCCGACCTGGGAGGACGTGCGCTGGCTGCGGGAGCAGTGGCAGGGCCCGTTCATGCTCAAGGGCGTGATGCGGGTCGACGACGCCCGCCGCGCGGTGGACGCCGGCGTGAGCGCGATCTCGGTGTCCAACCACGGCGGGAACAACCTGGACGGCACGCCGGCCAGCATCCGGGCGCTGCCGGCGGTGGTCGAGGCGGTCGGCGACCGGGTCGAGGTGCTGCTCGACGGCGGCATCCGCCGGGGCAGTGACGTGGTCAAGGCGGTCGCCCTGGGCGCGCGGGCGGTGCTGATCGGGCGCGCCCACCTGTGGGGGCTGGCGGCCAACGGCCAGGCCGGCGTCGAGAACGTGCTCGACATCCTCCGCAGCGGGATCGACTCGGGGCTGCTCGGTCTCGGCCACTCCGGCCTGAAGGACCTCGGACCGGCCGACCTCGTGATCCCGCCCGGCTTCGGACGCCGGCTGGGCGCCGGCTGACCGGCCCGATGACCCACCTTGCCGGGCTCAGCTGGCCCGAGGCGGCCGGGCGGGGCGGCTTCGTGCTGGCGGTGCCGGTCGGCTCGACCGAGCAGCACGGCCCGCACCTGCCGCTGTCCACGGACACCGACGTCGCCGTCGCGCTCGCCGAGGCCCTCGCCCGCCGGCGGAACGACGTGCTGGTGGCCCCGCCGGTGGCGTACGGCTCCAGCGGCGAGCACGCCGGCTTCCCCGGGACGCTGTCGGTCGGGCCGGCGGCGACCGAGCTGCTGCTCGTCGAGCTGGGCCGGTCGGCGTCGGCCACCGCCCGGCGGCTGCTGCTGGTCTCGGCGCACGGTGGCAACGCCGAGCCGGTCGCCCGCGCCGTGCGCCGGCTGCGTGCGGAGGGTCGGGAGGTGCTGGCCTGGTCGCCGCGCTGGGGCGGGGACGCGCACGCCGGCCGGACGGAGACCTCGGTGCAGCTGGCGTTGCACCCGGCCCTCGTCCGGGCCGGGCGTGCCGCGGCGGGCAACACCGCCGACCTGGGCACACTCATGCCCGTGCTGAGACGCGACGGGGTCCGGGCGGTCAGCCCGAACGGTGTGCTCGGCGACCCGGCCGGCGCGTCCGCCGCGGAGGGCCGGCGGCTGCTGGCGGCGGCGACCGAGGACCTGTGCGCGACGATCGCCGACTGGGTCCCGGGTTCGGCTCCCCCGCCCGGCCCGCGGCCGTCCACAGCGGACGGTCGGTCGACCGGGGCCGGGCCGTGAGCCGGGTCGCGCTGGTGACCGGCGCCGCCCGCGGCATCGGCGCGGCCACCGTCCGGGCCCTCGCCGCGAGCGGCTGGTCCGTCGTCGCGGTGGACCGGGCCGCGGACGACCCGCGGCTGCCGTACCGGCTCGGCACCCGGGTCGAGCTGGACGCGGTGGCGGCCGGCGCTCCGGACCGGATCCGTGCCGTCGTCGCCGACACCACCGACGAGGAGGCGCTCGGCGCGGCGGTGACCCGGGCCGAGCAGACGTTCGGCGGACTGGACGCCGCCTTCGCCGTCGCCGGCGTGATCGCCGGCGGGAAGCCGCTGTGGGAGATGCCGCGGGAGCAGGTCGACGCGGTGCTCGACGTCGACCTCGGCGGCGTGCTCGCGCTCGCCCGGGTGGCCGTGCCGGCGTTGCTGCGGCGCCCGGAGCCCCGCCAGGGCCGCTTCATCGCGGTCGCCTCCGCGGCCGCCACCCGCGGCCTGCCGAGGCTCGCCGCGTACTGCGCCGCCAAGGCCGGCGTCACCGGCCTCGTCCGGGCCCTCGCGGTCGAGCTGGGCGGCACCGGGGTCACCGCGAACGCGGTCAGCCCCGGCTCGACGCGGACGCCGATGCTGACCGAGAGCGCCCGCCTCTACGGCCTGGCCTCGGCGCGGGACTTCGCCGCCCGGCAGCCGGCCGGCCGGCTGCTCGCCGCCGACGAGATCGCCGCCACGCTGGTGTGGCTGGCCGGCGAGGACACCGCCGCCGTCACCGGCGCGACCCTCGCCGTCGACGGCGGCCTCGCGCTCTGAACCCCGGCCGCCGCGGGCAGCTGGCTAGGCTCGCGGGCGTGACGGGACCACTCGCCGGGGTGCGGGTCGTCGAGCTGGCCGGGATCGGCCCCGGCCCGTTCGCGGCGATGATGCTGGCGGACATGGGTGCCGAGGTGGTCCGGGTGGACCGGGCCGCCGACGTCCGCGCCCACCCGCCGGGCCCGCACCCGGACGTGGTGCTGCGCGGCCGGCGCTCGGTCGCCGTCGACCTCAAGCACCCGGACGGCCGGCAGCTGGTGCTCGACCTGGCCGCCCGCTCGGACGCGCTGCTCGAGGGGTTCCGGCCCGGCGTCACCGAGCGGCTCGGGCTCGGGCCGGACGACTGCCGGGCGGTCAACGCGCGGCTGGTCTACGGCCGGATGACCGGCTGGGGGCAGGACGGTCCACTCGCGACGACCGCCGGCCACGACATCGGCTACATCGCCGTCACCGGCGCCCTGAACGGCAGCCGCCGGGCCGGCGAGCGCCCGGTGCCGCCGATGAACCTGCTCGGCGACATGGGCGGCGGCGGGATGTTCCTCGCCTTCGGCGTCACCTGTGCGCTGCTGGAGACCGCCCGCACCGGGCTCGGACAGGTGGTCGACGCGTCCGTGGTGGACGGCACGGCGGCGCTGGCGAACTTCGTCCTCGGCCTGCGCAACCAGGGCGCGTGGAACGCCCCGGCCGGCGGCAACCTGCTCGACACCGGAGCCCCGTTCTACGAGGTCTACCGCTGCGCGGACGGGCGGGAGGTCGCGGTCGGCGCGCTCGAGCCCAGGTTCTACGCCGAGCTGCTGCGACTGTCCGGGATGGACGGTGGGGATGCGGCTGCGGAGCGGCGCGGCGACCCCGCGACGTGGCCGGCGACGAAGGAACGCTGGGCGGAGCTGTTCGCCACCAGGACCCGGGACGAGTGGGCGGCGGTCTTCGCCGGCAGCGACGCCTGCGTGGCGCCGGTGCTCGACTGGGACGAGGCCCCCGCGTACCCGCACCTCGCCGCCCGCCGGACCTTCGTCGACGCGCACGGCGCCACCCAGGCGGCGCCGGCGCCCCGCTTCAGCCGCACGGCGGCCACCCTCGGACTGCCCCCGCCCCACCCGGGCGAGCACACCGACGCGATCCTCGCCGAGCTCGGCCGCGACGCCGACTCCGTCGCCGCCCTCCGCGCCTCCGGCGCCGTCGCCTGACCCCGCCCACCCCACACCCCCGCGCCGATCTTGACCTTACGGACGTCGTCCGCGGCGTGTCGCAGTCCGTAACGTCAAGATCGGCGGGGCGGCGGAGAAGTCGGCGGGGCGGCGGAGGTGGCAAGCCGCCGGCGGCGGGCAGAATCCGGGCCGTGACTGCGCTGACGACCCCGGACGAGCAACGCCGGCGCGGGCTCGTCCGGATGAAGACGAATGCCGGTGCGCTGCTGCTCGCCGCCGCGGCCGTCTACGCGCTGACCTTCCGGCTCGACGACGCCGGCTGGGTGGGCTTCGTCCGGGCGGCCGCCGAGGCGGGCATGGTCGGCGGGCTGGCGGACTGGTTCGCGGTGACGGCGCTGTTCCGTCACCCGCTCGGGCTGCCGATCCCGCACACGGCGATCATCCCGACCCGCAAGGACGCCCTCGGCCGCAGCCTGTCCGACTTCGTCGGGGCGAACTTCCTCGCCGAGCAGGTGATCCGCGAGCGGCTCGGGCAGGCGGAGGTCGGCGCCCGGGTGGGCCGCTGGCTCGCCGCCGACGAGAACGCGGACCGGGTCACCGCCGAGCTGGCCACCCTGGTCCGCGGAGCCGTCGCCGTGCTCCGGGACGAGGACGTGCAGGCGGTCCTGGAGCCGGTGCTCCGGCGCCGGCTGGCGGCGGTGCCGGTCGGGCCGACGCTCGGCCGGCTGCTCGGCGAGATCGTCGCCGACGGCTCCCACCACCGCCTGGTCGATCTCGTCGCCGCGGCCGCGGACGACTGGCTGCGGGCCAACCGGGACCTGGTCGTCGACGTCGTCGCCCGGCAGGCGCCGGCCTGGTCGCCCGAGTTCATCGACCGCCGGGTGGCTGCCCGGGTCTATGCCGAGCTGCTCCGGCTCACCGGCGAGGTGCGCCACGACCCCGCGCACCCGGTGCGGGGCACCCTGGACCGGTGGCTGGCCCGGTTCGCCGACGACCTCCGGCACGACCCGGCGACCATCGCGAAGGCGAGCAGCGTGCTCGCCGCCCTGCTGGACGAGCCCGAGGTGCGGCGTGCCCTCGGCGACCTGATCGCGGCCGGCCGGCGGCTGCTGCTGGAGCTGATCGACGACCCGGCCAGCGAGCTGCGCAGCCGGCTCACCGGCGGCCTGGCGGCGCTCGGCCGGCGGCTGGCCGCCGACCCCGAGCTGCGGTCCAAAGTAGACGGCTGGGTCGCGGACGCGGCGGCGTACGTGGTCGTGCACTACCGGGACGAGCTGACCCGGACCATCACCGACACCGTCGCCCGCTGGGACGGCGCGGAGACCGCCCGCAAGGTCGAGCTGCAGGTGGGTCGGGACCTGCAGTTCATCCGGATCAACGGCACCGTCGTGGGGGCGCTCGCCGGCGTCGCGATCCACGCGGTCACCGTGGTGGCGCTGTAGGCGGGGCGGCTCGCCCTCGTCCGGGGGTGGCGGTGCGCGCCGGCAGGCCGGAGCATGGGCAGCGTCCCCGGACGTCCGAGATCCAGGAGGGTCGATGAAGACCAAAGCCGCCGTGCTCCGTGGCGTGGGTCAGCCGTTCGAGATCACCGAGCTCGACCTGGACCCGCCCAAGGCGGGCGAGGTCCTCATCCGCTACGTCGCCGCCGGGCTCTGCCACTCCGACGAGCACCTGCGCCACGGCGACATCGTGCCGCGCTTCCCGCTCGTCGGCGGTCACGAGGGTGCCGGCGTCATCGAGGAGGTCGGCGCCGGGGTCACCCGGCTCAAGGCCGGCGACCACGTGATCTGCTCGTTCCTGCCGGTCTGCGGGCACTGCAGGTGGTGCTCGACCGGCAAGTCGAACCTGTGCGACCAGGGCGCCACCATCCTCGACGGGATGCTGCCCGACGGGACGTACCGGTTCCACTCCGGCGGCGAGGACTACGGCGGCATGTGCATGCTCGGCACCTTCTCCGAGCGCTCGGTGATCTCCCAGAACTCGGCCATCAAGGTGGATCCGGACCTGCCCCTGGACAAGGTGGTGCTGATCGGCTGCGGCGTGCCGACCGGCTTCGGCTCGGCGGTGCACGCGGCCGCCACCGAGCCCGGCGACACCATCGCGATCTACGGCATCGGCGGCATCGGCATCAACTCGGTGCAGGGCGCCGCGCTGGCCGGCGCCCGCAACGTGGTCGCGATCGACCCGCTGCCGAACAAGCGGGAGATCGCCGAGCAGCTCGGCGCCACCCACTCGGCGGAGACCGCCGAGCAGGCGCACGAGCTGATCCAGCAGCTCACCGGTGGCGTCGGCGCGGACAAGGCGATCGTCACCGTGGACGTGGTCACGTCCGAGGTGGTCACCAGCGCCTTCAACGCGATCCGCAAGGGCGGCACGGTGGTCGTCACCGGGCTCGCCGACCCGTCGAAGAACACCATCCAGATCCCGGGCGCGATCCTCACCCTGTTCGAGAAGCGCATCCAGGGCAGCCTGTTCGGCTCCGGCGACCCGTTCCACGACATCCCGCGGATGGTCGAGCTCTACCAGTCCGGCGACCTGAAGCTGGACGAGCTGATCACCAACACGTACACGCTCGACCAGGTCAACGAGGGCTACCAGGACCTGCTCGACGGCAAGAACATCCGTGGGGTCATCAAGTACGAGCCCGCGTGAGCGCCGCTCCCGGCGGGCGGCCGGCGCCCGTCGTCGGCCTCCGCCGGGAGCGCGAGGTGCTCACCGTCGCCCTGGACACCGGGCGGCACGTCGTCATCGAGGGCCCGCCCGGCACCGGCAAGTCCACCCTGCTGCGGGCGATCGCCCGCGACAGCGGCCGGGACGTGGTCTTCGTCGAGGGCAACGCGGAGCTGACGCCGGCCCGGCTGGTCGGCCAGTACGACCCGTCGCAGGTCCTGAGCGTGGGATACGTCCCGTCCGCCTTCACCGACGGCCCGCTGCTGACCGCGATGCGCGGCGGCGGCCTGCTCTACCTCGAGGAGCTCAACCGGGTCCCCGAGGAGACCCTGAACGTGCTGATCACCGTGCTGGCCGAGGGCGAGATCGCGGTGCCGCGGCTGGGCCACGTACCGGCCGAACCGGGCTTCCGGATGGTCGCGGCGATGAACCCGTTCGACGCGGTGGGGACCGCCCGGGTCAGCCAGGCCATCGCGGACCGGATGTGCCGGGTGGTGCTCGGCTACCAGGACCGGGCCGGTGAGGAGCGGATCACCACCGCGGTGACGGGCGTCGACGGCGAGGTCGTGGTGCTCGCGGTCGCGCTCGCCCGGGCCACCCGGACGCACCCGGACGTGCGGATGGGCTCGTCGGTCCGCGGCGCCATCGACTGCGTCCACCTGGTCACCGGGCTGCGCCGGCTGCGCGGCGAGGCCGGCGTGGCGCGCGACACCGCCCGGGACGCGGCGTACGCGGCGCTGTCCGGCCGGATCAAGCTCGCCGACGGCGTGGACCGTACGCCGGAGTCGGTGCTCGACGAGTTGCTCGACGGGCTGCTGCCCGCCGGCGGCGCGGACGACGCTCCGGCCGGCCGGGGAAAAGCCGGCGGCCGGCCGGCTGAGCCGCCGGCCGGCGAGTCGCGCTCCACGCTGCGGCGGGACCGCAGAGGTGGCAGCGCGCGGCGCAGCATCAGCCGGGCCGAGCTGGCCTCCCGGTACGAGGCGTTCGGGGCCGTCTCCCCCGACGTCGGCGAGCTGGACCAGGACGCGGTGGACGCGCTGCTGGCCGCGGACCCGGACGCGACCGCGGCGCTGCTCGCGGACCTGACGCTGGCCACCGACCGGCAGCTGCGGGCAGCAGCCCGGCGGCTCGCGGCCCGGGTCTTCCTGCGGATGGGCCGGACCGGTGGGCAGCGCGCCCGGGGCACCCGCCGGCTGGTGCCCGGGCGGGGGCCCGGCGACCTCGACCTGGACCGCACGGTCGAGCGCTGGTCCGGACCGTGGCCGCCGCCCGCGGACGACCTGGTGACCAGCGGCTGGGCCGGGCACCGGCGGGCGGTCTGCCTGGTGGTGGACTGCAGCGGGTCGATGTCCGGGTTGGCGGTGGCGGTCGCCGCGGTCGCCGCCGCGGCCGTGGTGCTGGCCGCGGACGACCGGCTGCGCCCCGGCGTGCTCGCGTTCAGCGGGCAGGTCCGGGTGCTGCAGGCGCAGGGGACCCGGCGGGCCCCGGAGGAGCTGGTCGGCGAGCTGGTCGGGCTGCGCGGGCACGGCAGCACCGACCTGGCCGCCGCGCTGCGCGGCGCCGGGACGCAGCTGGCAGGCGCGAGCGCCGACGAGCGGGTGGTCGTGCTGCTGTCGGACTGCCAGCACACCGCCGGAGGGGACCCGGCCGCGGCGCTCGGCGGCATCGACCGGCTGCACGTGCTCTGCCCGCTGCCGACCGCCGAGTCCGAGCGGGCCGCCGCCACGCTGGCCGCCCGCGGCGGCGGGATCGCCCAGCCGGTCCGTACCCTCGCCGACGTCGGCCCCGCCCTCACCCGCCTGCTCGGCTGACCGGCCGGGCCCAGCGCACCCCCGCCTCACTCCCCTGCCCACCAGTGAGAAGTTCGATCACGAGTGAGAAGTTGTAGCCTAGGTGATCCAACTTCTCACTCGCTGATCCAACTTCTCACTCGGCGGGGGGCGCCGTCGCCTCGGCCGCCCGGGCGTGCAGGCGGTCGCGTACCTCCTCCGGGGTGTACGAGCGGCGACGCCGCTCGGCCCGCGCGATCACCGCGCCGGACGCGGCGACACCGACGAGTCCGGCCAGACCCACGACCTTCCACCACTGCATCGCCCTAGGCTACGGCGGTGCCGATCACCCTCGACGCGGCCGTCGAGCTCACCCGCACCGGCGACATCTGGATCTTCCGCGGCACCACGGCGGCCGACCGGGCGATCCGGCTGAGCACCAACAGCCCGGTCAACCACGTCGGCATGACGGTCGCGCTGGACGACCTGCCCCCACTGCTCTGGCACGCGGAGCTCGGCCGGTCGCTGCCCGACCTGTGGTCGGGCGGCCACCAACGCGGCGTGCAGCTGCACGACCTGCGCGCGGCGGTCACCGTCTGGGCGAACCGGTACGGGCAGCACGGCTGGCTCCGGCAGCTGACCGAGCCGGTCACCCGGGAGATGGAGGACGCGCTGCTGCGCACCATCGCCCGGCTGGACGGCACCCCGTTCCCGTCCACCGCCCGGCTCGCGTCGCGCTGGCTGCGCGGCCGGCTGCCCATCCGCCGGCGGACGGGCGACGCCGACCTGGAGACCGCGTACTGCGCCGAGGTGGTCGCCGTCACCTACCAGAGCATGGGGCTGCTGCCGGCCGACCACCGGCCGAGCTCCTACGACCCGGGCAGCTTCTGGAGCGGCGACCGGCTCGAGCTGGCCGGCGGCGCCCGGCTGGGCGACGAGATCGCCGTCGAGGTGCCGCCGGATCGAGCCGCCGGCGGGCCCGGGGCGGGATCGTGACAGGCTGACGGTCGTGCTGGGCGAGTCGATCACGGCGTACCGGCTCGACCCGGCGTCCTGGCTGGTGCTCGCGACCGGCGCGGCCGCGCTGCTGGCGGTCGCGGTCGACCGGGTCTGGCGGGTCAGCCGCAACGTCGTGACGATCGTGCACGAGGGCGGGCACGCGCTGACCGCGGTGCTGACCGGGCGGCGGCTGACCGGGATCCGGCTGCACTCGGACACCTCCGGGCTCACCCTCTCGGTCGGGAAGCCGAGCGGGCCGGGCATGGTCGCGACGACCGCCGCCGGCTACCTGAGCCCGTCGCTGGTGGGCCTCGCCGGCGTCGGCCTGCTCGCGGCCGAGCAGGTCACCGTCATGCTGTGGGCCGCCTCGGCGGTGCTGCTGGCCATGCTGGTGATGGTCCGCAACGCGTACGGGGCGCTGTCCCTGCTGCTGACCGGCGCGGTCGTCGTCGTCGTGTCGCTGTACGCGTCGCCGGACCTGCAGGCGGCCTTCGGGCACGCGGCGACGTGGTTCCTGCTCATCGGTGCGGTGCGACCGGTGGCCGAGCTGTGGCGGGAACGCCGCCGGCGCCGGACCGGCAGCACCGACGCGGACCAGCTCGCCCGGCTCACCGGCGTCCCCGCGGCCGGCTGGGTCGCCCTCTTCGGCCTGCTCACCCTCGGCGCGCTCGCCGCCGGCTGCTGGCTGCTGCTCACCTGAGCCGCGGGCCCCGGCGGTCGGGCCGACTCTGCCCCCGTTGCTCGACGAGCCGGCCCGCTGACCACCTTCTCCCGCCGATCTTGACCTTACGGAGTCCGACACGCCGCGGAAGCAGTCCGTAAGGTCAAGATCGGCGGGGAGGGGTCGGCGGGGAGGGCGGCGGGGAGGGGCGGTCGGCCGCGCTAGCCGCGCTGGGCCTGGATGGCGGTGATGGCGACGGTGTCGACGATGTCGGCGACCGTGCAGCCGCGGCTGAGGTCGTTGACCGGGCGGCGCAGGCCCTGCAGGACCGGCCCGACCGCGATCGCCCCGGCCGAGCGCTGCACCGCCTTGTACGTGTTGTTGCCGGTGTTGAGGTCGGGGAAGACGAAGACGGTCGCCTGCCCGGCGACCTCGCTGCCGGGCAGCTTGGTGCGCGCGACGCTCGCGTCGACCGCCGCGTCGTACTGGATCGGCCCCTCGACCGGCAGCAGCGGCTCCCGCTCCCGGACCAGCCGGGTCGCCTCCCGCACCTTGTCGACGTCGGCGCCGGAGCCGGACTCGCCGGTCGAGTACGACAGCATCGCCACCCGCGGGTCGACGCCGAAGCGGCGGGCGGTGGCCGCGGCGGACACCGCGATGTCGGCGAGCTGACCGGCGTCCGGGTCCGGGATGATCGCGCAGTCGCCGTAGACCAGGACGCGGTCGGGCAGGCACATGAAGAAGACGCTCGACACGGTCCGGACGCCCGGGACCGTGCGGATCACCTCGAACGCCGGCCGGATCGTGTGCGCCGTCGTGTGCAGCGCGCCCGACACCATCCCGTCCGCCAGTTCCTCGTGCACCATCAGCGTGCCGAAGTAGCTCACGTCCGTCACGATGTCCCGCGCCTGCTGCAGGGTCACCCCCTTGTGCTCGCGGGCCTTGGCGTACGTCGCGGCGAAGCGCTCCCGCAGCTCGTCCGCCTCCAGCGCGGCCGGGTCCAGCACGGCGGCACCGGTCAGGTCCAGGCCGAGCGCCGCGGCCCGGCCGTGTATCTCGTCCGGCCGGCCGAGCAGGGTGAGGCCGGCGACGCCGCGCCGCAGGACGATCTCGGCCGCCCGCAGGATCCGCTCGTCGGTGCCCTCCGGCAGCACGATGCGCCGGTGGTCGGCCCGCGCCCGCTCGACCAGGTCGTAGGAGAACATCAGCGGGGTGACCCGGGTGGACCGGGTCAGCTCGACCCGGCGGGCCAGCTCCTCGACGTCGACGTGCCGTTCCACGCTGCCCAGCGCGGCGGTGATCTTCCGGGTGCTGCGTGCGGTCAGGTGTCCCTGCACCCGGCCGACGGCCTGGGCGGTGGTGAACGTGTCGGTGTCCACGGCCAGGACGGGCGCGTACGCGAGGCCGTCCAGGATCCGCTGCACCCGCGGGTCCGGCAGCAGGCCGGTGCACAGCAGCAGGCCGCTCACCCGCGGGGCGCTCGCGGACGCCGCCGCGGCGAGCACGCCGAGCGCGACGTCCGCGCGGTCCCCCGGCGTGATCACCAGCACGCCGTCGGTCAGGTGCTCCAGGACGGTCGGCAGCGTGGCGGCTCCGACGACCACCGCGCGGACGTCGCGGTCGAGCGCGGCCGGGTCGCCGACCAGCGCCCGCGCGCCGACCCCGGCCGCCACCTCGGCGACGGTCGGCTCCACCAGCACCGCGTCGTACGGGATCAGGTAGGTCGGCGGCGCGGCGCCGTCGGCGTCGGCGTCGGCGTCGGCGAGCCTGGCCCGGACGCCGTCCGCCTCGGCCGGGTCGACCCGGTTGGCGACCACCGCGACGACCGGGTTGCCGGCCGCGGCCAGCGCACCGCGGGCGGACCGGACCGAGGCGAGCACCTCGTCCGCCGACCGCCGGTGGCCGGTGACGACCGCGAGCACCGGCGCGCCGAGGTTGTCCGCGAAGCGCAGGTTGAGAGCGAACTCGGTCGACGCCCCCGCCGAGGTGAAGTCGGTGCCGACGCAGAGCACCGCGTCGCAGCGCCGCTCGACCGCCCGGAACCGCTCGACCACCCGGCCGACCAGCTCGTCGGTCCGGCCGGCCGCGGTCAGCTCGTGGGCTTCGTCGGCACCGACCCCGCTCAGCTCGGCCGCGTCGATCGGCAGCCGATACCGCTCGCACATCAGCTCGGTCAACCGGTCCGGACCGCTCCGGTTCGCGACGACCGGCCGGAAGAACCCGACCCGGTCGACCCGGCCGGCGAGCAGCTCCATCACGCCGAGCGCGACCACCGACTTGCCGGTGTCCGGCTCCAGCGCGGCGACGTACACGGTCCTGGCCACGCCCGGACCCTAACCCCGGCCCCGCCCGGGACCGGGCCCGTCCCGCCGTCCGGCGCCCGCGGGCTGAACCGGACACCGGGCGCGCCCGTGTCCACGGGCATCGCGGCGGAGGCGGCGGCTGCTGACCGCGCGCGGGGCCCGGCCGGCACGGGGCGGGGCGGGCCGTGGCGGTGGATCAGCCGCGCCGCGGGCGGCTGGCCGCCTGGCGCTCGGCCTCCGTCCGGACCGACTCGAAGGACTGCCGGACCGCGGCCTCCCAGACCGCCGCCACCCGCTCGCCCCACCACCCGCCGAGCGCCCAGAAGTCGGTGCCGAGCTCGCCGGCGTAGGCCAGCCGGGTGGTGCCGCCCGTCTCGGCCAGCGCGAAGGTCTCCAGTACGTGCGGCACCGGTCCCCGCACCAGCCGGAAGTCCACACGCGACGGTCGGGTGAAGCGGACCGTCTCCACGGTGGTGGCCGTCCGCCCGTTGCGCAGCGGCGTGTGGTGCGCCGCCAGCACCAGGTCCGATCCGCGCTCGAGCACCTCGAGCTTGTCCGCCATCGCCCTCGGGGTCCGGCCGAGGTACGGCGCCGCGATCACGTCGAAGACGACGTCCCGCGGCGCGCGCACCTCGATCTCCAGCGGGCCGAGCGGCCGGACCCGGCGGCCGCGGCCGGTGTCCAGCGCGAGCGCGCCGGACACCAGCCCGCGGTACGCCAGCGCGCCCGCGACCCCGAGCACGCCGATCGCGACGGCTGGTCGCACCGGGCCGCGCACCGCCTCAGGCCGCCGCGAGCGCCGGCTCGGCCGGGATGTCGTCCTTCTTCGCATTGATCATGAAGACCGCCACCAGCAGCGCCGCCAGCAGCATCACGCCGGCCCAGAAGAACGCCACGTGGTAGCCGCGGATGAAGGCGTCCAACTGCACCTGCGGCACGTCCGCCGGCGAGCGGACGTTCGCGAGCAGGTACGCGGCGACCGCCGATGCGTACAGCGTGTTCAGCAACGCCAGGCCCAGCGAGCCGCCGATCTGCTGGGTGGTGTTCAGCAACGCGCTGGCCACGCCGGCGTCGTGCTTGTCGACCCCCACCAGCGAGGTGCTCGCCGCGGGGATGAAGACGCCGGCCAGGCCGACGCTCATCACTATCTGCGCGGGCAGCACGTACGCCGCGTAGCTCGTCGTCGCCGTGATCTGGGTGAGCCAGAACATGCTGGCCACCGCCATCGCCAGGCCGATGACCATCAGCGGCTTGGGCCCGACCCTCGGCAGCAGCTGCGAGACCACCCCGGCCGCGACGATGATGCCGCCGCTGAAGGGCAGGAACGCGAACCCCGACTTCAGCGGGCTGTACCCCAGCACCGCCTGGAAGTAGTAGGTCAGGAACAGGAACATCGCGAAGATGCCCGCGCCGACCAGCAGGAAGATCAGGAACGACCCGCCGCGGTTGCGGTCGAGCGCGATGCGCAGCGGCAGCAGCGGGTTCGAGACCCGGGACTCCCAGACCACGAACGCGACCAGCAGCACGACGGCGGCGCCGAGGATCCCCAGCGTGCTGGGGGCGTCCCAGCCGACGTCCGGCTTCGCCGCCTCGGTGAAGCCGTAGACCAGCGCGACCAGGCCGGTGGTGGACAGCACCGCGCCGACGACGTCGTAGCGGGTGTTGCCGGACGCGCGGCTCTCCTTGACGATCGGGACGGCGGCGAGCGCGGCCAGGATCGCGATCGGCACGTTGACGCCCAGGCACCAGCGCCACGACGCGTACTCGGTCAGCACGCCACCGACGACCAGTCCGATCGCGGCGCCGCCGCCGGCGATCGCACCGAACACGCCGAACGCGCGGGCCCGTTCCTTCGGCTCGACGAAGGTGACGGTGATCAGCGAGAGCGCCGCCGGGGCCAGCAGCGCGCCGAACGCGCCCTGCAGCCCCCGAGCGGCGTACAGCAGCCCGGCGTTGGTGGCGAGGCCGCCGAGCGCGGACGCGCCCGCGAAGCCGAGCAGGCCGATGATGAACGTCCGCTTCCGGCCGGTGTAGTCGGCGATCCGGCCGCCGAGCAGCAGCAGCCCGCCGAAGGCCAGCGTGTAGGCCGTCACCACCCACTGCCGGTCGGCGTCGGTGATGCCGAGGTCGGCCTGGGCCGACGGCAGCGCGATGTTCACGATCGACGCGTCGAGGATGACCATGAGCTGCGCGACGCCGATGACGCACAGGGCAAGCCAGCGCTTGGAGTCCTGTTCGGGCGGTGCCGGGGTGTCGACGGCGTCCGGGCCGGTCGAGCTGGTCACGACTTCTCCTGTCTGGTAGGCCGGGTGCCGCTGCCGGTCAGCAGCGGGACGAGCACGTCGTCCGTGACGTGTGCCAGGAACCCGTCGTCGACGGGCAGGCCCGTCATGAGCGCCCGGAAGAACATGAGCGCCGGCGCCACCTCGTGGAAGACACCGGGGTCGGCGTCCGGACCGAGCTCGCCGCGGGCGACCGCCCGGCCGACGATGGTCCGGCTGATGGTGCGCTTGTCCTCGATGACATGGGACCGCATGCAGTCGGCCAGTTCCGGCGCGGACTGCATCGCGCGGACGACCCCGGCGATCAGCGCGGCGTCCTGCCCGCCGATGCCGTGCGTCATCCCGCGCAGGGTCGCGATGATGTCGCCGCGCAGGCTGCCGGTGTCGGCCGGGATCACGTCCACCGCGGCCCGGGACCGGACCGCGTCCAGCACCAGCTCCCGCTTGCCGGGCCAGCGCCGGTAGATGGTCGCCTTGCTGGCGTGCGCCCGCGCGGCGACCGAGTCCATGCTCATCCGGTCGTAGCCGACCTCGGCGAGCAGCTCGAGGGCGGCCGAGCAGATGGCCGACTCGCGCGGCGCACCGCGGCCCACGGCTGTGCCGCCCGGCGGGGCGAGGGCGTCGTCCGCTAACACTGTGAGGTCCTTCGTGAACGACGGGTGAACGAAACGGTTTCGTACCCGCGAGAAGAGCTAAGACCCTTCACGCAACGCCCGCAACCGGATTCCGCCGACGGCGGACAGCGGGCAGTCAGCCGGCGCCGATGGCCGGGTCGACGTAGGCGTTGGTGGCGATGTCGGCGGCGTCCAGGCCGGCCGGCAGCGGCTGCCGGGAGCGGGCGAAGACCGGCCGGACGATGTCCAGCAGCCGCCGCAGCCGGGCGGTGTCGAAGTCCCCGAGCGTCCCGTTCGGACCGTTGCCGACGATCTCGTTGTCCCGCATGACGGAGACCGCGTACGCGGCCCGCGCCGCGGAGTAGGGGTAGGCCTGGAAGTCCTTCGCGAGCCGGACGATGAGCTGGTTGGTGGCCGCCGGGTCGGCGAGGTAGCCGGCGGCCGAGCGCTGCAGGATCGGCACCAGCCGGCGCAGGCACGGCGCCAGCTCGGTCTCCCGGTCGGTACGGACCGCCAGCGTCTCCGGGTAGACCGGGTAGCCGGAGTCGGCGACGAGCAGCCAGCCGACCTTCCGGTTCCAGGCCGGCAGCTCCTTCTCGTACGCGTACGGCTCGTTGGTCAGGAAGCCCTGCTGCACGATGCCGCCGCGGGCGGCCACCCAGCGGTCCGGCGTGCCCGCGTAGCCGGCGTCCACCTGGGAGCGTCGCAGCAGCCCGGCACCGGTGAGGTAGTCGATGTAGGTCGCGCCCTGGAAGTACAGGACGCGGGTGTCCGTCCGCCCGATGTCGGCGATCGTCTTGAAGTCCGGGTGCTGCGCCGGGTCGAACATGAGCACGACCGGCGACCGCTCCAGCGGCGCGACGACGGCCTTCACCCGCCGGGTGCCGGACAGCTGTGCGATCTGGTCGGTGTCGGCCGTGCCGAGCAGCACCGCGGGGTCGGTGAACAGGGTGTTCACCGCGGGGACGAAGCCGGTCGCCGGCCCGCCCGAGCGAACCTCCAGCCGGACCCCGGTGTCGACGCCCTCGGCCAGCAGGGCGCCGGAGACCCGCTTGCGCGCCTTGTCGACCGTCAGCTCACCGCCGAGCAGCCGGTAGACCGAGCCGTCCTCGGCCTGCGGCCACCAGTTGGACTGGACCACGACGGTCGCCGGGCAGGTCCCGGCCAGGCTGGTCGCGCCGGCCGACGCCGGCCGGCTGGACTGCTGTCCCTGCACCGGCTCCGCCCCGTCGGCGCACCCCGCCGCCAGCAGCCCCACGGCGGCGAGCACGGCGGTCACGGCACGGCGGGAGCGAGTCGGCACCGCACGACGGTACCCACCGGCGCCGACGGTCCCGCGGGGCGTCCCGGCCGGCTCAGCGCCGGAAGTCGGGCTGCCGCTTCTGCAGGAAGGCCGCGAAGCCTTCCTGGGCGTCGGCGGTGACCGCCGTGCTGGCCATCAGCGTGACCGCCTGCCGGTACGCGGCATCCTGGTCCAACCCGATCTGGGCGTAGAAGCCCTGCTTGCCGAGGGCCCTGGATGCGGCCGAGCCGCTGGTCGCCCGGGTGATCAGGTCCCAGGTCGCCCCGTCCAGCTCGACGGCCGGCACGACCTTGTTGACCAGCCCCCAGTCGGCGGCGGTCGCGGCGTCGATCGGGTCGCCGGTGAGCGCCATCTCCAGCGCCCGCTTCCGGCCGATGGTCCGGGCGACCGCGACCAGCGGGGTATGGCAGAACAAGCCGATGCGCACGCCGGGCAGCGCGAAGGCGGCGTCCTCGGCCGCGACCGCCAGGTCGCAGGCGGCGACCAGCTGGCAGCCCGCCGCGGTCGCCAGCGCGTGCACCTTCGCGCAGACCGGCTGCGGGATCGCCTGCACCGTGTCCATCAGCTCGGTGCAGGTCTCGAACAGGCGCTGAGCGGCGTCCAAGGCCGTGCCGGCCAGCTCGGCGAGGTTGTGCCCGGCGGAGAAGACCGGGCCGTTCGCGGCCAGCACCACGCCGAGCGCATCCGTGCCGCCGACCTCGGTGAAGGCGTCGATCAGCTCCCGCATCACCTCCAGCGAGAGCGCGTTGCGCTTCTCCGGCCGGTTCAGGGTGATCGTCGTGACGGTGTCCTCGCGCTTGACGAGCAGGTGCTGGTAGCCCATGCCGCCAGTGTCCCCCGCTCGCGAGCCGGCCGCGACGCTCAGTCCAGCGCCGGGTCGGTGTCGCCGAGGACCCGGCGGAGGATGTCGGCGGTGCGGTCCGGCGGGTCGGCCTCGACGCAGAGCCGCTCCATGGCGGCGGCGTAGTGGTCGACGTCGTCGCGCTTGTCCAGGTACAGCGCGCTGGTGAGCTGCTCGACGTAGACGACGTCGGGCAGCTCCTGGTCCGGGAACCGCAGGATGCTGAAGGCGCCGCCGGCCGCGGAGTGCCCGCCGGCGCGGAACGGGATCACCTGGAGCCGGACGTTCGGCAGCGAGGTCGCCTTGACCAGCGCCTCGAGCTGGCCGCGCATCACCTCCGGGAGCCCGATCGGGCGGCGCAGCACCGCCTCGTCGAGCACCGCCCAGAGCTGCGGCGGCTCGGCCCGGCCGAGGACCTCCTGTCGCCGCATCCGCAGGCCGACCCGGCGGTCGATCTCCTCGGCCGAGGCGCGCCCGTGGCCGAGCCGGACGACCGCGCGGGCGTAGTCCTCGGTCTGCAGCAGGCCGGGCACGAACTGGACCTCGTAGCGTGCGGATCAGCGACGCCGCCGCTTCCAACCCCAGGTACGACTGGAACCAGCTCGGCAGCACGTCACCGAAACGGTGCCACCACCCGGGGGTGTTGGCGTCGTGGGCCAGCGACAGCAGCCGGTCCCGTTCCTCGGTGTCGTCCACCCCGTAGAGCGTCAGCAGGTCCGCGATGTCGCGTTCCTTGAAGCTGACCCGACCCAGCTCCATCCGGCTGATCTTGGACTCGGAGGCGCGGATCTCCCAGCCGGCGTCCTCGCGGTTGACGCCCTGCGCCTCCCGCAGCCGGCGCAGGTGCGCTCCGAGCAGGATCCGCAGAACCGTCGGTCCACCGCTCGACCCGGCCCCATCCCCAGCCGCCGTCACGCGCTGACCTCCGCATGCTCGAGGCGAGCCGACCACCGAGTAGTCGGCATCTGACCGCGAGCATGCCACGATGGGCGAAAAGCCGCACGGAAAGTTTCGAGGCGACGCCTCGCAGTGACGCTCCTACAGCAAGTCGTCGAATTCGCCGTCGCGTGCTCCGCCGAGAAAGGCCGCCATCTCGTCCAGCGTGTAGACCAGCGTCGGCCCGTCCGGGTCGCGCGAGTTGCGCACCGCGACACCGGCGCCCGCGGGCAGCCTGGCGATCTCGACGCAGTTGCCGCTCGGGTTGCTGCGCCGGCTCTTGCGCCAGGTCACGGCTGGGAGCCGACCGGCTGGCATGCCGTTGTACGCGGGGTGCATACCAGTTCTCTCCTGAAAGCGTCGCCGAAAGCCCAGCTGTCCGAGATCCAACCGAAAACCGCACGCGCGTCGGCTCTTGCGCCAGCCGCGGTCCTTCGAAGAGGATAATGCACGTGCACCTGCGGGTGCGGACGGGTGCGCCGTCCGCACGGCCGCCGTCCCGCCGGGTCGGGTCCGGGGACGAGCGGCTGCCGCATTCGAGCGATGGAGGGACGGACCGTCGTGGACCCCGGCACGGTCGCCAGCTGCGTCGCCGCGGCAGCCGGTGCCTGCGCCGGCTGGCAGCTGCGCCGCCGCGCCCGGCGGGCGGAGGACGAGGTGGCCACGCTGCGCGACGAGCTGCGGGCCGAGCGGCACGCCGCCGCGCACGACCCGCTGACCGGCCTGCCGAACCGGCGCGGCTTCCACCAGCTCGGCGCCGAGCTGCTCGCCGACCCGACCCGCCCCGCCCTGGTCGCCATCCTGCTCGACCTCGACGACTTCAAGCGCGTCAACGACACCCTCGGGCACGCCGCCGGCGACCAGGTCCTGGTCGCGCTCGGCCGCCGGTTCGCCGCCTGTGCCGGCGACGGCCTGGTCGGCCGGCTCGGCGGGGACGAGTTCGCCGCGCTGCTCGGCTGGCCCGTGGACGAGCGCTGGCTGCTCGCGGCGGGCTGCCGGCTGACGGAGGCACTGGCCGCCCCGGTCCAGGTGGCCGGCCGGAGCGTGACGGTGACCGCGTCCCTCGGGATCGCCCCGGTGCTGGGGCCGGCCACGCTGGACGAGGTGCTCGAACGCGCCGACGCGGCCATGTACCGGGCGAAGACGGTCCCGGGGCTGGCGGTCTGCGTCGGGTGGCACCGAGACGGCGACGGGACCTGGCCAGTCGCGATGGCGAGGGCCCGGGCGGGCACCGGCTCCGGTCGGCCGACCAGGGCGTCGGTCGATGCCGCTGCCGGCTAGCGGACGCGCCGCACCGCCCGGCACCCGCCGCCCGCGGGCGAGCCCGCGCCGCGTCCCGGAGATCCACCGGATCTGCTCTGCTCCCCGGACTCGAGGAGGAAGCCCATGCGGGCGCTCCGCAAGCCGCGCACCGAGCAGCCGGCGACGCGCCCGAGCGCGGCGGAGATCAGGTCCGCGCGCTTCGGCCCGTCGCCGGTGGGGTGGCGCGGCTACTCCGAAGAGGAGGTGACGGCCTTCCTGGGCCGGGTCGCGAGCTGGATCGAGACCGACGAGGCCGAACGCGCGGCGTTGCGGGCCGAGATCGACCGGCTCCGGCGCTACTACCGGACCCGGGCCGAGGACGTCGACGCCGCCCCGTACGTCCGCCCGGACCGTCCGCCGCCCACCGCCGGCGACCTGACCAGCCAGGTCCGGCAGCGGCTCGACGCCATCGGCGGCAACGCCGAGGGGTACGCCGACCTGGCCACCCCGGGGACGTACCGGCCCGCGGACGACCCGCCCGAGCCGGGGCGGGCCCGGGAGGTGCTGGTGCACGCCGAGGTGGCCGGCCGGATCGGGTTCGAGGAGTCGGTGGACACCTTCCGCTCGGTCTTCCGGTCCCAGCCGGCCGGCGTCACCGCCGAGCTGCGGCGCACCCTGACCTGGCTGGGCGAGTACGCGTTCGCGGTCAGCCGGCAGGTCGGCGTGCTGCAGGCCGCCCTGTCCGACCGGCTGGACGGCCCGCCAGAACCGTAGCCCGGCGGTGTATCTGGCCTCCGGCACCCGTGCTCGTCTTGGCGAGTGACATCACCGACACAGGGGGGAACCCGGTGTACCTCGACGACGCTGACATCTATCCCGACATGGACCCGCACCTGCAGCAGGCGCTCGACCGGCGCGGGCGCGGCTGGCGCACGGTCGCCACCGCCTCCAGCGACTCGGACGAGATCGGCGTGGTCGCGCTGGTCGAGGACGTCGCCGGCTGGGTCGCCCGCAGCGACGTCCGGCCGGGGGCGGTCGTCGGCGAGGTGGACGGCGGCTGGCTGGTCACCGCCCGGGTGCCGCTGTCCCGGGTGGAGCGGGTCCGCCGGGCGGACGGCGTCCGCAGCCTGAAGGCGGCCCGGCCGCTGCACCCGGAGCTCCAGGCGACCGTGCCGGAGATCGAGGCCGCGCCGGCCGCGCTGCCGGCGGGCACGCTGGCCGCCGGGGGCGCCGGCGTGCTGGTCGGCTTCGTCGACTCGGGCGCGGACATCGCGCACCGCAACCTGATGCGCCCGGACGGCTCGACCCGGCTGGTCGCGCTCTGGCACCAGGACGGGCCGACGACGGCGGACAGCCCGTTCGGCTACGGCAAGCGGTACAGCGCGCGGGACGTCGACCTCGCCCTGTCCCAGCCCGACCCGTACGTGGCCCTCGGCTACGGCCCCGCACCGGACTCGCCCACCCGCCGCGGCAGCCACGGCACCCACGTCATGGACATCGCCGCCGGCAACGGGCAGGGCTCCGGCGTGCCCGGGGTGGCCCCGGCAGCGGACCTCGCCTTCGTCGACCCGGCCGTCTCGGACATCGTCTGGGAGGGTGAAGACGTCGTCGGCTCCTCGTTCGGCGACTCGGTGCAGATGCTCGAGGCCCTGCGCTTCCTGTTCGACGAGGCCGGCGACCGGCCGTGCGTGATCAACATCAGCCTCGGCACCAACGGCGGCCCGCACGACGGCTCCAGCCTGGTGGAGAAGGGCATCGACGCGCTGGTCGCCGAGCGGCCCGGCCGCGCCGTCGTCATCGCCGCGTCCAACTCCTTCGACGACGGCATCCACGCCGCCGGCACGGTCCCGGCCGGCGGGTCGACCGATCTGCGCTGGGTGCTGCCGGAGTCGATCTCCGCGCAGGGCGAGCTCGAGGTCTGGTACGCCGGGTCGGACCGGTTCCGGGCGGAGCTGATCAGCCCGGACGGGCAGAGCCTCGGCTCGGTCGCGCTGGGCGGGAACGGGCGGGTGCGGGCGGACGACGGCACCACCCTGCTGTTCGTCAGCCACCGCCGGGCCGACCCGAACAACGGCGACAACCACCTCGGGATCTTCGTCGAGGACCGGCTGCCGGCCGGGACCTGGACGATCCGGCTGCACGGCGAGCAGGTCTCGGCGGGCGGCTACCACGCGTGGATCGAGCGCAACGACGCGTCCCAGTCCTCCTTCGCGGAGCCGCACGACGCCGGCCACACCCTCGGCTCGCTGTCCTGCGGCCAGCTGAGCATCGTCGTCGGCTCGTACGACGCGCACAAGCCGGGCAAGCCGCTGTCCTTCTTCTCCAGCGCCGGCCCGACCCGCGACGGCCGGCAGAAGCCGGAGATCAGCGCGCCGGGCCACGCCGTCCTCGCCGCGCACTCGCGCACCGGCACCGGGGTGACCCAGAAGTCGGGCACCAGCATGGCGGCGCCCGCGGTCACCGGGGTGATCGGTCTGGTCCTGGCCGAGGCCGCGGCGCGCGGGGTCACGCTCGACGCTGCTAGCCTGCGGCGCATCGTCATCGAGAGCGGCCGGAGCGACCCGCCGACCGGCACCGGCGGCTGGGACGACCGGTACGGCTGCGGGTCGGGTGGACGCGGCCGAGGCGATCCGGGCGGTGCAGAAGCTGGGCGGCGCGTGAGCGGGAGGTCGGTGCGTGCCTGAGCAGCCGGACGAGCCCGTACGCGGGCCGCTGCCGCCGATGGAGGTGGGGCAGTCGGCGCCGGACCCGTACGGGAAGGTGCGGGGCCGGCCGGGCGCCGACCCGGACGAGCCGGTGGCGGTCGTCGTCGAGGTCGCCGAGCCCGGCTACCGCCCGGCCGGCGTGGACGTCCGCGCGCAGATCAGCGACACGCTGTTCACCGCCACCGTGACGACCGCCGGCCTGGCCGGGCTCGACCGGGACCCGCGGGTGGTCGCGGTCGAGCTCGGCAGCCGCCTCGACGAGATCGACTGACCCGCTCCCCCGCGCCGGCCCCGACGCCGTTCCCCGCGTGATCTTGCACTTGTCCGCCGGTCGAACCAGACAAACCAGGCATTGGTTGCGGTCACGTGCACGATCACTGGGAGGGGCGCCGCCGGCTGTTCACCTGGCCGCGGACCTGCTCGCGCACCTCGGCGATCTTGCGCTTCCCCTCCGGGCTGCGCACGTAGTCCCGCGCCTGCTGGATCATCCGCCGGCCCTGCGGGCTGGCGGCGAACGCCGCCGCGGCTGCGAACAAGCCCTTCCGTCGCATCTGGACTCCCTCCTCGGTTACTCCCGATCCTCTACCCCTGCGGGCCCCGCCGTCACGGGCCGATGATGCCGCGCATCCCGCTGCCCACGGTCAGGTCCTCCGGCACCGCCGGCAGCACGCCCGCGAAGTAGTCGGCCGCCGCCGCGCTCGTGCCGACGTCCCGGCCCTGCGCTTCGGACAGGAACCAGCGGTGCTCGAGGATCTCGTGGAAGACCTCCGCGTCGTCCAGCCGCCCGCGCAGCTCCGCCGGGATCGACGCGATCACCGGGTCGTAGACCTCGACCAGCCATCGGTTCGCCGCCGCCGCCTCCGGGACCCGACGGCCCTCGCTCTGCTCCAGCCAGCCGCGGAAGCTGGTGATGTCGTTGAGCAGCCGGCGGGCCTGGTTCTCCCCCGCGTCCAGGCCGGTCCGGGAGAACAGCAGGGTCCGGTGGTGGCCCGGGTCGGCGATCCGGGTGCTGATCCGCAGCCGGTTGCCGGCCGGGCCCTCGACGATCTCCAGCTCGTCCACGTCGAAGCCGAGGTCGTTGAGCCGGCGCAACCGCTCGGCGATGCGGTAGCGCTGGTCGCCGGGCTGCAACAGCTCCTCCCGGGTCAGCTCGGTCCACAGCGCCTCGTACCGGCGGGGGACCTCGTTGGCCACCTCGACCGGGTCGACGTCGTCGCTCAGCAGCTCGGCGCCCTGCAGGTCGAACAGCTCGCCGCCGACCCGCTCGGAGGCGAGCTGCACGTCGTAGGAGCGCATCCCGTCGGACAGCGACGGGTGCAGCTCCGCGGTCTCGGCATCGACGAGGTAGGCGGCCAGCGCGCCGGCGTCGTGCCGGAACAGCGTGTTCGACAGCGAGCAGTCGCCCCACAGGAAGCCGGCCAGGTGCAGCCGGACCAGCAGCTCGACCAGCGCGTCGAGCAGCCGGTCGGTGGGCTGCCCGCCGCGCGGGTTGGCGAACAGGTTCCGGTACGGCGTGGAGTAGTCGAGGAAGCGGGTGACCAGCGCCGCGTCGAGCCCGGGCCGGTCGGCGACCACGCCGAGGACCTCGACCGCCGGGATCCCGAGCTGCTCCAGCCGGCGCAGCAGGTGGTGCTCGCGCCGGGCCAGCCGCTCGTCGATCTCCTTGATCGCGAAGACCTCGCCGGCCTCGACCGCGAAGCGCACCACGTGCCGGGACAGGCCGCGCTGGCGGATCTCCACCATCCGGTCGTCGATCCACTCCGCCAGCGGCCGGTCCCACGGCAGCGTCAGCAGTCCGGCCGCGGCCTCGGCGGGCGGGGTGAAGACGAAGCGCATGGATGCGTCCCTCGGCTGCTCGGGTCGGCCCGCGCCGCCCGCCCGGCGGCGGCCGGTGTCGGCGACGTGTCGGTGCCAGGATGACGGTCGGGCGCCGGCGGGCCGCAGCTGGGGCCGGTCAGCCGGTGCGCGTGCCACGCAGGTACGGCGGCGCGACCGAGGCCCGCTGCCGCAACGGCATCGGCACCCTCTCGACGCCGGCGACCGGCCGCTCCGTCAGCAGCGTCTCCACGGCGCGCTTGCCCATCTCGAAGTGCGGCAGCCCGACGCTGGTCAGCTGCGGCCGCAGCCAGCCGGCCAGGGCGGAGTCGTCGAAGGACACGACGGACACCTCGTCCGGGATGCCGATCCCGGCCGCCTCCAGCGCCTGGTAGGCGCCGAACGCGACCCGGTCGTTCAGGCAGATCAGCGCCCGGGGCCGGGCGCCGGAGCGCAGCAGGCGGGTGACCGCGTCGAAGGCCGGCTCCGGCCACCACTCGCAGTCCAGGCCGCCCTCCAGCCGGGCACCGGCGGCCGCCAGCGCGCGCTCGACACCGCTCCCGGCGCGTCGAGCCTCCGCAGCGTGCCGTCTCCGAGGGCGGATGCGCACGCCGCTGGCGGAGTGCGGCGCGGTCGAGCTCAAGCGTCGAGGCCGGGTCGGCGGACTGGACCGCGACGGCGAGCCGGTCCCAGACAGCAGGCTGCCGGAGCCTGGGGGTGCCTCGGCGGCGGCCGGGCCGATCCGGGGTCCAGCGGATGCCGATGCCGTGGCGGCGGGGCTCGATCGAGCCGCCCGTCCGGGCGCCGGTTCCCGGCCGGGACCGACGCCGACGTCCTCGGCTGCCGGCGGAACCGGGAGCCGGCCGCGGCCCGGCGTTCGAGCCGGTCGGTCCAGCGCCGCGGCGCTCGGAGCCGGTGCCGTGGACGCGACGGTCTGGGTCCAGTCCGACGCCGCCGAGACGGCCCGGCGCGACGCCGACCGGGTGGCCGCGGGCGAGATCTCTCCGGCCGGGTACGCGGCGTGGATGGCCGAGGAGGACCCGTTCCTGCGCGCCGACCGGGCCTGGGAGCGGGCCACCGCGATCGTCTGCGGCACGCCCGAGCTGCCGCACGACCCCCGTACCGAGGTCGTGGTCGCGGCCCCGCCGCGGTGAGCCGGTGACCGAGGCGCTGGACCCGTGCGGGCTGGCGCCGGTCGCCTCGATCAACCGGGTGCGGCTCGGCGGGCCGTCGGCGCGCGAGCTGCTGTCCGCCGCCGCGCTGGCCGAGCTGGCCTCCGCCGCGGGGCTGCGGTGCCGCGAGCCCGTCCGGTCGTCCCTGGACGCGAGCCTCGGCGACCCGGACGGCGTGGTGCGGCGGGCCGCCGCCGCGGTGGCGCGGCGCTTCGGCGAGCGGCTCGGCCTGCTGCTCGCGACGCTGCGGTCGGGCGACCGTGCCGCCCGGCCGGAGTGGGACGACAGCTACTGGCGGCGGTGGGCCGGCATCGAGACCGTGTGGCTCGGCGGCGGGCTGGCGGGCGGGCCGTTCGGGACGTCGGTGGCGGAGCGGGCCGCCGCCGTCGCCGGCTGCCGGGTGCTGGTCGCGCCGCGGGCGGCCGACCTGCCGCTGGTCGGCGCGGCCCGGGCCGCCGGGGCGGCTGGGGCACGCGGTGGTGGAGCCGGGACCGCCGCCGTGCTCGACTTCGGCCACTCCTGGGTCAAGCGGGCCGTCGCCGGCTACGACAAGGGCCAGCTCGTCTCGCTGCGGCTGCTCGCGCCGGTGCCGGCGCCGCACGCCGATGCCGCCGGCGAGGCGCTGGCCGGGAGCGTCGCGGCGACGGTGGCGGCCGCCCGGGCGGAGGCCGGCGGTCCGGGGCCGCCGGTCGTCGCCGCGATGGCCGCGTACGTGCGCGACGGCCAGCCGGTCCGCACCGAGCTGGGCACCTACACCCGGCTCGCCGGGGTCAGCGACGACGTCCCCGGCTGGCTGTCCGCCCGCGCCGGCGTCCGGGTGGTCCTGGTCCACGACGGGACGGCCGCGGCGCACGCCCTCCCGCCTGACCCGGCCAGCGTCGTGGTCCTGCTCGGCACCACCCTCGGCGTCGGCTACCCGCACCCGTGCCCTGGCCTGGCCGCGGCCCGCGCCCTGACCGCCGGGTGAGGCCGCGCCCGCCCCCAGCACGGAGGTGGTGCTCGCGCCCGCTGCCGGAGCTGAGTAACGGGCGGCCCGATCCGGGTGCGGCCGGTCCACCCCGGGGTGCCGGCGGCGGCCGACCATCGTCTGGAGAGGACGGGGTGGGCGATGACCGGTCCGGACGCGGCGCCGCGGGCGTCGGCTCTGCTGGAGCGGGTCAGGCAAGGAGTCATCGGCGCGGGTGAGATGATCGCCGGGCCGTACGGACCACGCCGGATGACCTATGCCGACGCCACCGCGTCCGGTCGCGCCCTCGACCTCGTCGAGGACTTCGTCCGCCGCGAGGTGCTCCCCCGCTACGGCAACACCCACACCGAGACCTCGCTGACGGGCCGGCACACCACCCGGCTGCGGGAGCAGGCCCGGCGGGTCGTCCGGGACGCCGTCGGCGGCACCGACGAGCACGCCGTGATCTTCTGCGGCACCGGCTGTACCGGCGCGGTCGACAAGCTGGTCGGCATCCTCGAACTGCGCATCCCCGCCGGCCTCGACGACCGCTACCGGCTCTCCGACCGGATCCCGGCGGCCGAGCGGCCGGTCGTCCTCGTCGGCCCGTACGAGCACCACTCCAACGAGCTGCCCTGGCGCGAGTCGATCGCGGACGTGGTGGTGATCGGCCAGGACTCGACCGGTCGCGTCGACCAGCGGCAGCTGGTCGACGAGCTGCGCCGGTACGCGGATCGTCCACTTCGGATCGGCAGCTTCTCGGCGGCATCCAATGTCACCGGCATCCTGTCCCACACCCGCACGATCGCCCGGCTGCTGCACGAGCACGGCGCACTGTCCTTCTGGGACTTCGCCGCGGCGGGGCCGTACCTGCCGATCGAGGTCGGCGAGAGCGCGCCGGGGGCACTCGACGGCAAGGACGCGGTCTTCCTCTCCCCGCACAAGTTCCCCGGCGGCCCGGGGACGGCCGGCCTGCTCGTGGTCCGCCGGGACCTGGTGCGCAACCGGGTGCCGACGGTGCCGGGCGGCGGCACGGTCGGCTGGGTCGACCCGGTGGGACAGCTCTACGTCGACGACCCGGAGGCCCGCGAGGAGGGCGGCACGCCCGACATCGTCGGCGCGATCCGGGCCGGGCTCGTCGTCGGGCTCAAGCAGCGGATCGGGACCGACCAGATCCGGTCCTGGGAGGACTGGTCCTGCCAGCGCGCGCTCCGGTCGTGGCGGTCGAACCCGGCGCTGGAGATCCTCGGCGACACGGGGGTGCCGCGGCTGCCGATCGTGGCGTTCCGGGTCCGGCGCGGCGACCGGCACCTGCACCACCAGTTCGTGGTCGCCGTCCTCAACGACCTGTTCGGCATCCAGGCCCGCGGCGGCTGCTCGTGCGCCGGCCCGTACGCGCATCGGCTGCTCGCGCATCGACGGCGAGGAGTCCACTGCGGTCCGCGCGGAGGTCGGGCGCGGGCACCACGGGATCAAGCCGGGCTGGGCGCGGGTGACCCTCGACTACCTGCTCTCGCCGGCGGCGGTCGACTACGTGGTGGCGGCCGTGCACCTGGTCGCCGAGCACGGCTGGCGGCTGCTGCCGGACTACCGGTTCGACCCCGGCAGCGGGCAGTGGCGGCACCGGCTCACCCCGGACGAGCCGCCGGCGGACCTGTCCCGTCCCGACGTCCCGGGCCGCCTGGGCCGGACCGCGCCCGAGAGCGTGCTCGCCGAACAGCTCGCCGAGGCCCGCCGGATCCTCGCGGCGTCGCCGGTCGACCCGGCCGGCGCGACGCAGCCCTCCGTGTCAGCGGATTTCGACCGCCTCCGCTGGTTCCCGCTGGCCGTCGGCAACCTCGGCTGAGCGACCCGACGGGCCGAGGATCAGGTACGCCTGGGCGGCGACGATGACGACCATCGCCACCCACTTGCCGGCGGGGATGCCGACGCCGTAGTGCATCCGGTCCAGCAGGACCAGGCCGACCTGGAGGATCACGATCCAGCCGAAGGTGACCGGCGCCAGCTCCGCGTACTGCAGGCTCGACGCGTACACCCAGAACAGGGCGAGGAAGCAGGCCACCCCGAGCACCGCCCACCCTGCGGAGCGGCGCAGCACCGCCTCCTTGGCCGCCAGCGCGCCGGCGAGGTCGAGCACCGCGAGCAGCCGCCATGGCCAGCGTCGCCACCAGCGGCTGCGGCCAGTCCTGCGGCACCCGGATCAGCACGGCTCCCCCTGACGACGTCCTACCAGGACGGTACGAAGACAGGAGCGTCAGATGGCTCAGTCCGATACCTGGATCGGGGGACCGGGCCGCCCGGATCCGAGCCAGCCCCGCTCGACCGCGACCGCCACCGCCTCGCGCCGGCCCGCGACGCCGAGCCGGGACAGGATCGCGGTGACGTGGTTGTCCACCGTCCGCCGCGACAGCACCAGCCGCTCGGCGATCTCCGCGCCGCTGAGGCCCTCGGCGAGCAGGGCCAGCACGGCGAACTGGCGGGCCGTCAGCCCGGCCGGGTTGGCCCGGGTGGCCCGCTGCGGCCCGCGCGGGACGCCGGGCAGCCCCTGCCCGCTCAGCCGACGGCGGACCAGGGCGGCTGTCGCCGGCGCGCCCAGCTCGTCGAGCCGGCGCAACCCGTCGAAGGCGGTCCGCGGGTCCGGCGCCTCGGTCAGCTCCAGTGCCTCCTCGTACGGGTTGAGCCCGGCCCACGCGGTCGCCGCGGCCCGCCAGTCCCCCCGCATCCCCGCCGCGAAACCGGCCGGGCAGCGGTCGAACGGCTCGACCTCGACCCCGACCCGCCGCAGGTAGCGCAGCGTCTCGCCGCGCAGGTGGACGAGCTGCGCGCGGGTCGCCAGCGGCAGCAGCACCGCGGCGGCCGCGCGGACTCCGGCCGCGTCGCCCCGCAGCCACGCCTCCTCGACGACCGCGCCGCCGGCCAGCGCCATCCGGTAGGCCTGCTGGGACTGGACGCTCATCTCCCAGGCGCGGGCGACCATCGCGGCCGCCGCCGGGTCGCCGCGGCGGGCGAGCAGCCGGCCGAGCGGGGCGAGCGGGAGCACCAGCAACGCCGCCGGGTCCCGGGCGCTGCCGGCCAGCTCCCGCAGCTGCCGCTCGGCCACCTCCCACCGCCCGGCGAACAGGTCCACCTGACTGCGCTGCACCAGTACCCGGAAGAGGTGGTAGTCGAAGCCGTGGTCGCGGGCCGAGCCCTCGGCGACCTCCAGCCAGGGCAGCGCCTCCGGGTGCCGGCCGAGCCAGATCAGCGCCGTGGCCAGGTTCGACGCCCCCCGGCACAGGTACTCGCCGTGGTCGAGCCGGCGGGCCAGCTCGATGGCGGCGCGCACGTCGTCGAGCCCGCCCTCGTCGCCCAGCCCGACCCGGGCGACGCCGAGGTAGATCAGGGCGTGGGTCTCGACGTCGGGCCGGTCGGCGGCGCGCGCGGCGGCGACCGCCCGGGCGCACCACCGGACCGCGGAGGCGCAGTCCGCCTCGATCGCGTCCAGGCTGCCGAGCTGCCCGTACGCGTGCGCCAGGTCGGCACCGGGCCCGACCGGCTCCAGGATTGCAAGCGCGCGGACGGCGTGCTCGCGGGCGAGTACCGGGTCGCCGACCATCGTCTGCATCCGGGAGGCCAGCAGCAGGGCACGGCCAAGCTGCACCGTGTCGGTGCCGGCCGCCTCCCAGCCGCGCAGCGCCTCGTCCGCGTGCTCGGCCGCCTCGCCGAAGCGGGTCAGCGCGTAGAGGGCGTACGCGGCCAGGCCGTGCAACCGGGCGGCGGTCGCCGGGTCCGGACCGGCCTCCTGCCCCAGCGCGAGCCGGGCCAGCGCCACCGTCTCGTGGTGGGCCTCGGCGGCGGCCGCCTCCTCCGCCGCGACCGGGGCGTGCCGCGCCAGCGCGGCGCGGTCGCCGGCCGCGGCGGCGTGATGGACCAGCCGGGCCGGCTCCGCCCCCGCCGAGTGCAGGACCGCCAGCACGGCCCGGTTCAGCTCGGCGCGCCGCGCGCCGAGCAGCGACGCCTCGACGGCCCGCCGCGCCAGCTCGTGCCGGAACCGGACCCGGGCGCCGGACACGGAGACGATGCCGACCCGCTCGGCCGGAGCCAGCGCCGCGGCGGCGCCGGCGACGACCGCGTCGAGCAGCGCGGCATCGGCCCCGTTCGGCACCACGCAGAGCACCTCCAGCGCGCGCTGGGTCGGCTCGGGCAGTCCGCGCACCCGGCCGACGACCACGTCCCGCACGGTCGCCGGGACGTCCTCGCCCGGCGCGGCGAGCGCCTCGGTGACGTAGAACGGGTTGCCGCCGGCAGCGGCGACCAGCCGGTCCGGGTCGAGCCCGGCCTGCTCGGCGAGCCGGGCGACCGCCTGGTCCGACAGCCCGGCCAGCTCCAGCCGCAGGGTGTCCGGCCCGTCGAAGGAGCCGAGCACCCGGCGCAGCGGGTGCCGGTCGGACAGCTCGCCGGGCCGGTAGGTGACGACCAGCAGGGCCGGCATCCGGGCGACCCGGCGGCCGAGGTAGCGCAGGATGTCCAGCGACGCGGCGTCGGCCCAGTGCGCGTCGTCGACGACCACCACGGCCGGGCGGAGCGCGAAGCCCAGCTCGCCGAGCAGCAGGTCGAGGTACGCGTCCCGCTCCGGGCGGTCGCGGGTGGGCGGGACGGTCAGTCCCGCCGCCGAGACCATCTCCCGGAACGGGCCGAGCGTCCGGGGGGCGAGCAGGTCCTCGCAGGCGCCGGCCAGCACCCGCGCCTCGTCCTGAACCTCGGCGGCGAAGGCGCGCACCAGGCTGGTCTTGCCGATGCCGGCCTCGCCGGACACGAGCACCAGCGTGCCCTCGCGGCGGTGGGCGCGGGCGAGGGCGGCGCGCAGCCGCCGGAGCTCCTCCCCCCGCTCCAACAGCACGCCCGCAGCGTACGGCCGCCGCCCGGCCGCCCCGGGTGCCTTCGAGGGCACGACAGGCCCCGGGGACGCGCCAGCCGTGCGCGATCGCTCGCTATGCCGGCCGCCGGGGTCCCCGCCTCCGGCGGGGCTCGTTGGGTGAGCCCGCTGATCGACCAGGACCAGCCAGCGGGAGCGCTCGCCCGGGGGTCCGGGGGCCGCCCCCGGGGACGCTCAGTCCTTGCGGCCGACCCCGGCGAGCGCGCCGAACCGCTCCGGGTGCTCGTCGACGTCCAGCGGCGAGTCCGGCCGCCACAGCGGCAGGTGCACCAGGCCCGGCTCGACCAGCGACAGCCCGTCGAACTGGGCGAGCAGCTCGGCCCGGGAGCGCAGGAAGATCGGGGTGCCGGTCCGGCCGGACAGCTTCTGCGCCTCGATCACCTCCGGCGGCTGGTCCTCGTAGGTGACGTTGACGAGGGCGACGTGGCTGCCCGGCGCGACCGCGTCCCGCAGCCGGGCGACCACGCCGGCCGGGTCGTCGGCGTCCGGCACGAAGTGCAGCACGCCGAGCACGAGCACCGCGACCGGCCGGTCGAGGTCGAGCAGCCGGCGCGTCTGCGGGTCGCCGAGGATCCGGTCGGTGTCCCGCGCGTCGGCCTGCACGACCGCCGAGCGCGGGTCGCCGGCGAGGATCGCCCGGCTGTGCGAGACGGCGACCGGGTCGTTGTCGACGTAGACGACCCGCGCCTGCGGGTCGGACTGCTGGGCGACCTCGTGGACGTTGCCGACCGTCGGTATGCCGGAGCCGACATCGAGGAACTGGCCGATCCCCTGATCGGCCAGGAAGCGCACCACCCGCCGCAGGAAGGCCCGGTTCGCCCGCATGGTGTCGCCGATGTTCGGCGTCATGCCGGCGATCGCGTCGGCCAGCTGGCGGTCGACGGCGAAGTTGTGCGCGCCGCCCAGGAAGTAGTCGTACACGCGGGCCGCGCTGGGCCGGTCCACGTCCACGTCCTCGGGCGCCCAGCTCGGTCGCTCCATGTCTCCCCTGCCGCTCGCTACGTTGATCGACACCCGAGCGTACGACGCGCCGCGGGCCGCCGGGAACCGGTCGCGCTGTTCGGATCCCGGACGCCGCGTACGCTGCCGGCAGTGAGCGCCGGTTCCAACCAGAACGCCGAGCTCGCCGCACTGGCATCGACGTGGACGGCCGGGCTCGCCCGGCCGGTCTACCTGCCGATGAGCCGCGGCGAGCTGACCGGCCTGCTCGCCGCCGCGACCGACCGGCTGGCCCGCGCGGCCGCCGCCGAGCCCGCGGACGAGGCGGCGGCCCGGCAGCAGGGCGGTGCCCTCGTCGACGCCGACCTGGTCGCTCCCGGCGTGCTGCCGGCGACGGTCGCCGCGCTCGGGCGGCACCTGGGCGGCGCGGCCCGCTCGCTGGGCGGCCGGCGGCCCGACGAGGGCGCCGCCGCCGTGCTCGCCGCCCTGACCGACGGCTACCTGGCCCGGTTGCGCACCCGCATCCTCGACGAGCAGGAGTCCGTCCGGCGGGCCGAGGTGGACGCCCGCCGGCAGGCGGAGGGGGCGCTGCGCTCCAGCGAGGCCCGGTTCCGGGCGATCTTCGAGAACGCCGGGATCGGCATCGGGATCGCGGACATGACCGGCCGGATCGTCGACGCCAACTCCTCCTTCGCCGGCATGCTCGGCTACACCGTCGCGGAGTTCCGGGCGCTGCGGGTGAGCGACTTCGTCTACCCGGACGACGCGGCCGGGATGTGGGACCTCTACCGGGAGATCATCGAGGGCAGGCGGGACCGCGCCCGGGTCGAGAAGCGCTACCGGCACAAGGACGGCCGGCTGGTGTGGACCAACCTCACCGCGTCGCTGATCCGGGATGCCGCCGGCGCACCGCTGTACACGGTCGCCATGGTGGAAGACGTCACCGCCCGGCGCGAGCTGCAGCAGCGGCTCCGGCACCAGGCGGTGCACGACCCGCTGACCCTGCTGCCCAACCGCACCCTGGTGCAGGAGCGGCTGGCGGCGGCGTTCGCCCGCTCCGGCAGCCGGGTCGGCGTCTGCTACCTCGACCTGGACCTGTTCAAGGCGGTGAACGACCGGCTCGGCCACGACATCGGCGACCGGCTGCTGGTCGCGGTCGCCACGCGGCTGCACGAGTGCGTGTCCACCCGCGGGCACCTGGTGGCCCGGATGGGAGGTGACGAGTTCGTCATCCTGGCCGAGGACCCGGCACCGGACGAGCTGGCCATCCTCGCCGACGTCGTGCTCGACGTCCTGCAGCAGCCGGTGCGGGTGGACGAGCACCAGCTGGCCGTCTCGGCGAGCATGGGCGTGGTCGAGTGCGACGTGGACGCCATGACGCCGGCGGAGGTGCTCAAGGCCGCCGACGTGACGCTCTACTGGGCGAAGTCCGACGGTCGCAACCGGTGGGCCCGCTTCGACCCGGACCGCAACGCCCGCGACGTGGCCCGCTACACGCTGTCCGCGACGCTGCTTCCCGGGCTGGAGCGGGACGAGTTCGCGGTGGAGTACCAGCCGCTGGTGCGGCTCGCCGACGGCTCGGTCACCGGCGTGGAGGCGCTCGTCCGGTGGGCGCACCCGACGCTCGGCCGCCTCACGCCGGACCAGTTCATCGACCTGGCCGAGGAGACCGGCTCGATCGTGCCGCTCGGCCGCCGGGTGCTGACCGAGGCGTGCGAGCAGGCCGCCGCCTGGAACCAGGCGCACCCGGAGGCCGACCTGCTGGTCAGCGTCAACCTCGCCGTACGGCAGGCGCACGACCCGGACATCGTCGGCGACGTCACCCGGGTCCTGGACAAGACCGGGCTGCCGCCGCGCCTGCTGCAGCTGGAGCTGACCGAGAGCGCGCTGCTGGGCCCGGCCGGGCAGCCGCTGGACGCGCTGCGCGAGCTGGCCGCGATGGGCATCCGGATCGCCGTCGACGACTTCGGCACCGGCTACTCCAACCTCGCCTACCTCGGCCGGCTGCCGCTGCACACGCTGAAGCTCGCCGGCTCGCTGGTCGAGGGCCTCGGCCTGCCCGGCGAGCAGGCCACCCCGGACGAGCCGATCGTGGCCAGTCTGATCGCGCTCGCGCACACCCTCGGCCTGACCGTCACGGCGGAGGGGGTGGAGACGAAGCTGCAGGTCGAGCGGCTGCGGGCGCTGGGCTGCGACACCGCCCAGGGCTGGCACTACGCCCGCTCCGCGCCCTGGGAGCAGGTGGCCGCGCTGCTCCCGGTGACCCTGCCGGCCCTGCTTCCGCCGCCGCCCAGGTAAGGTTTCCCTTACCTAGGTTCGGCGGCGGACGGTGGACGGCATGCGGTGGCGCGGGCAGACGCTCCGGGCGGTGGTCGGCACGGCGCTCGTCGTCCTGGCCTCGGCGTGCGGCTTCGGCTCGGGCTCCGGCACCGAGCTGACCGTCTACAGCGCCCAGCACGAGGACCTGGTCAAGGTCATGCTGGACGGTTTCGCCAAGCAGACCGGCATCGACGTCAGGCTCCGCTCGGGCAGCGACTTCGAGCTCGGCAACCAGCTCGTGCAGGAGGGGGACGCGTCGCCGGCCGACGTCTTCCTGACCGAGAACTCGCCGGCGATGACGCTGGTGGCCAGCAAGGGCCTGTTCGCGCCGCTGGATGCCGGGACGCTGGCGCAGGTGCCGGCGCGGTACGCCGCGTCCGGGAAGGACTGGGTGGGGTTCGCGGCGCGGTCCACGGTGCTGGCGTACAACCCGAGCCTGCAGCCGGAACGCGACCTGCCGGCGTCGATCATGGACCTGGCGGAGCCGCGGTGGCGGCAGGCCGTCGGGATCGCCGCCGCCGGCGCCGACTTCCAGGCGATCGTCAGCGCCGTCGTCGCGGTGCGGGGCGAGGCCGCGGCCAGGGCGTGGCTGCGGGGCCTCAAGGCGAACGCGAAGGTCTACCGGAGCAACGTCGCGGTGATGGCGGCGGTCAACTCGGGCGAGGTCCGGACCGGCCTGATGTACCACTACTACTGGTACAAGGACCGGGCCGAGTCGGGCGGCAACAGCGCGAACACCGAGCTGAAGTTCTTCGGCGGCAAGGACGCCGGCGCGTTCGTCAGCGTGTCCGGCGCCGGGGTGCTCCGCTCGAGCGGGCACCCGGCGCAGGCGCAGCAGCTGGTGGCCTACCTCACCAGCCGCGGCGGTCAGCAGGCGCTGGTGGCGAGCAACGCGCTGGAGTACCCGGTCGGCACCGGCGTCGCCGCCAACCCGAAGCTCAAGCCACTGTCCGAGCTGGACCCGCCGACCGTCGACATCGGACGGTTGAACGGGCCCCGGGTGGTCGAGCTGATGCAGCAGGCCGGCCTGCTCTGAGGTGACCCTGCTCGCCCGCCCCCGTCGGCCCGCGCCCGCCGCCGGCCGCGCGCCGCGTACCCGCCGCTGCTGCTGGTCGCCGCCGTCGCGGTCGCGCTGCTCACGCTCGTCCCGCTCGGCTTCATCGTCGGCTACACGATCTCCACCGGCTGGGCGGAGACGGTCCGGCTGGTGGTCCGGCCGCGGACCGCGGAGCTGCTGTGGAACACCGCCCGGCTGACCGCCGGCTGCGTGCTGGCCTGCGCCGCGATCGGCACCGGCGCCGCGTGGCTGCTCGAGCGCACGTCGCTGCCCGGGCGCCGGGTCTGGACGGTGCTGCTGGTCGCCCCGCTGGCGGTGCCCGCGTTCGTGAACAGCTACGGCTGGGTGTCGATCACCAGCGCCGTCACCGGGTACGCCGGCGCGCTGCTGATCGTGACCCTGTCCTACTTCCCGCTGGTCTTCCTGCCGGTCGCCGCGGCCCTGCGCGGGCTCGACCCCGGGCTGGAGGAGACCGCGTACGCGCTCGGCCTGAGCCGGTGGGGGACGTTCCGGCGGGTGGTGCTGCCGCAGCTGCGCCCCGCGCTGCTCGGCGGGTCGCTGCTGGTCTCGCTGCACCTGCTGGCCGAGTTCGGCGCGCTGCAGCTGCTGCGCTACCCCACCTTCACCACCGCGATCTACGACCAGTACGAGTCGTCGTTCGCCAGCGCGGCGGCCACCATGCTGGCCGGCGTGCTGGTGCTGTGCTGCCTGCTGCTGCTGCTGGCCGAGCTGCGGCTGCGTGGGCACGCCCGGTACGCCCGGCTCGGCGGCGGCGCACCCCGGCCGGCGACGCGGACCCGGCTCGGCGCGCTCACCCCGGTCGCGCTCGCCGGTCTCGGCGCGCTGGTCGGGCTCGCCCTCGTCGTCCCGCTCGGCAGCCTGCTCCGCTGGCTGCTCACCGGCGCCTCCACGGCGTTCGACGGCGGTGCCCTCGCCGGGGCGACGGTCACCTCGCTCGGCCTGGCCGCCGTCGCCGCCGCCGTCACCACGCTGCTGGCCGTGCCGGTCGCCTGGCTCGCCGTCCGGCACCGCGGCCGGCTGCCCACCCTGCTGGAGCGCAGCACCTACCTCGGCAGCGCGCTGCCCGGCATCGTGGTCGCGCTGGCGCTGGTCACGATCGCGATCCGCGGCGCCCGACCGCTCTACCAGACCATTCCGCTGCTGGTCGCCGGGTACGTGATCCTCTTCGTGCCGCGGGCGGTGGTGACCGTCCGGTCGGCGCTGGCGCAGGCGCCGCCGGTGCTCGACTCGGTGGCGCACAGCCTCGGCGCCGGGCCGCTGGGCACGCTGCGCCGGGTGACGCTGCCGCTGATCGCGCCCGGCCTCGGTGCCGGCGCCGCGCTGGTGTTCCTCGCCGTGGTGACCGAGCTGACGGCGACCCTGTTGCTCTCCCCGATCGGGACGCGCACCCTGGCGACCGAGTTCTGGCAGCAGAGCAGCAGCCTCGCGTACGGTGCCGCCGCACCGTACGCGGCGCTGATGGTGCTGATCTCCGCGCCGGCGACCTGGCTGCTCACCCGCGAAGCGCGAAGGGGGACCCCGCGATGACCGCGCTCACGCTCGCCGGGGTGACCAAGTCCTTCGGCTCCACCCGGGTCCTCGCCGGGATCGACCTGCACGTCCCGGCCCGGTCCGTCACCGCGGTGCTCGGGCCGTCCGGGTGCGGCAAGACCACGCTGCTGCGGCTGGTCGCCGGCTTCGACGACCCGGACGCCGGCACTATCGCCTTCGGCGACGAGCTGGTCTTCTCCCCCGCTGGCTCGCGGCCGCCGCAGCGGCGCCGGGTGGGGTACGTGCCGCAGGAGGGAGCGCTGTTCCCGCACCTGTCGGTAGCGGCCAACGTCTGCTTCGGACTGTCGCGAAAGGACCGGCCGGGGCGGGTAACGGAGCTGCTGGAGCTGGTCGGCCTGGACCCGGGGCTGGCCGGCCGGCACCCGCACGAGCTGTCCGGCGGCCAGCAGCAGCGGGTGGCGCTGGCCAGGGCGCTGGCGCCGCGGCCGTCGATCGTGCTGCTGGACGAGCCGTTCTCCTCGCTGGACGCCGGCCTGCGCGAGTCCACCCGGCGGGCGGTGGCGGAGGCGCTGACCGCGGCGGCCGCGACCGCGGTGCTGGTGACCCACGACCAGGCCGAGGCGCTGTCGCTGGCCGACCAGGTCGCGGTGATGCGGCACGGCCGGCTGGTGCAGCTCGACTCCCCGCAGACCGTCTACCGGACCCCGTCGGACGCCGGGGTCGCGGGCTTCGTCGGCGAGGCGGTGCTGCTGCCGGCGGAGATCCGGTCCGGGCTCGCCTCCTGCGCGCTCGGCTCGCTGACCGTACGGTCCGATGTGGACGGTCACGCCCGCATCCTGCTGCGACCCGAGCAGCTGGTGCTGCACGTGGACGGTGCCACCGGGGTCGAGGCGCGGGTGCGGGACGTCAGCTACTTCGGGCACGACGCCGCGGTCCGGCTCGAGCTGGTCGCCGCCGGGACCGAGGTGCTCGCCCGGGTCGCCGGGCACGAGCTGCCGGTGCCCGGCTCCCTCGTCCGGCTCACCGTCGCCGGCGACGCCCTCGCCTACCCCGCCGCCCTGCCACCCGAGTGAGAACCTGGATCACCGAGTGAGCAGCTCAGCGGCTCACTCGGAGATCGAAGTTCTCACGCGACGCGGAGGCGGGCCGCGGGCCGGCTCAGTGGTCGGGGTCGGCGGGCAGGACGCCGCGGGCGACGGCGGCCAGCAGCGCGGCGTGGTCGCGCTCGGTCTGGTCCGCGTACGCGCGGGCGAAGCGGCTCAGGGCCTGGTCCACCTTGTCGCTCGAGCCGACGTAGCCGGCGATCATCGACGCCCCGCTGGTGCGGGCGTGCCCCTTGGCCAGCAGGTAGCCGCACACGCCGGCATAGTCGGCCAGCGCCGCGGCATCGATCCCGTCGACCGTGATGGCGCCCTTCATGTCCCGGAACTGGCGCACGTAGTACTGACGCTCGCCGACGCTCGTCCAGCCGAGCAGCGGGTCGCTGACCGTCTGCAGCGCCTGCTGGTACTGCACCACCCGCTGGCCCTGGTGCGCGTGCCGCGCCGACTCGCCGTGCACGAACCGGGCGACCACCGACCGGCGGGCCTGCTTGAGCTGCAGGAAGAGCACGTCGTCCGGGCTGCTGCCCTCCAGCAGCGCCACGTACGCCCGCAGCCCCACCGAGCCGACCCCGACGACCTTGTGGGCGAGGTCGACGAGTGTGTAGCCGGACAGGATGCGCGCCCAGTGCGGCGGGAGCGTGTCGAGGTAGACGTCCAGCGAGGCGGCGAGCCGCTCCTCGTCCTCGGGCTCGGGGCGGGTGATCAGCGGCGGCTCGGTCACGATCCGGCGGGCGCCGGCGCGGGTCTCGGTGAAGCGTGGCAGTGCCCGGTCGCTGGTACGCCGCCGCGCCCGCCGCACCGCCCGGTCGACCTCCTTGCGCAGGGCCGGGCTGGCACCGGACCCCAGCTGGTCGACGTCGAGCCGCTCGAACGAGCGGGCGAGCAGCGGCTGGTCGGCGAGATGCCGGATCTGGTCCCGGTACGCCGACACGCACCGGCGCACCGCGGCGGCGCAGGCCTCCTCGCTCGAGCCGTTCTGCCGGCCGGCGACCCACACGCTGGTCACCAGCCGGCGCAGGTCCCACTCCCAGGCGCCCGGGTGCGCCTCGTCGAAGTCGTTCAGGTCGAAGACCAGGTCGCGCTCCGGCGAGGCGTAGAAGCCGAAGTTGCCCAGGTGCGCGTCCCCGCAGATCACCGGTGTGATGCCGGTGGCCGACAGCCGGGCGAAGTCCGCCGCCATGATGCCGGCGGTGCCGCGCAGGAACGCGTACGGCGAGGCGGCCATCCGGCCGACCCGGACCGGCACCAGCCACTCCAGCCGGCCGGAGTGCGCCTCGACGATCTGCCGGACCGGGTCCGGCCGGCCGGGCGGGATGGCCCACTCGCCGAGACTCGAGCGGGGCACCCGCCGGCGCAGCGCCCTTCCCCGCTCGTACCGCTCGGACCGCGGCGTCCCGGCCTCCCGCAGCGAGTCGAAGCCCCGGCCGTCGGCCGCGGCGAGCACGACCTGCGGGTCGCGGCGCTGGTGGATCGGCACGCTCACGACCCCAAGGCTACGGCCCGCCCCCCGCGTGATCTTGCACTTACCGGCTACGGGAGTGAACTCGTGTCCGACGCGGCTGCGGACAACTGCAAGATCACGTGGCGAGGTCGGCGAGGCCCAGCTCGTAGGTCTGGCCGACCAGGTCGACGCCGAAGCTGTGGTGCCGCTGCTCGCCGGTGAGGACGAAGCCGGCCGCCAGGTAGAGGTGCCGGGCGGCGGTCAGCGGGTCGTTCGTCCACAGCCGCATCCGCCGGTAGCCGGCGTCCCGCGCGAAGCGCACGCACTCCTCGACGAGCCGGGCGCCGAGCCGGTGGCCGCGGGCGGACGGGTGCACGAGCAGGATGCGCAGCTTGGCGGTGGTCTCGTCCTCGGCCACGCAGAAGACGCAGCCGACCCGGCGGCCGTCCAGCTCCGCGATCCAGGCCGCCTCCCGGGCCGGATCGTGCCCGCCGGCGTACTCGGCGACGATCCGGGCGACCAGCGCCTCGAAGCTGGTGTCCCAGCCGAACTCGGCCGCGTAGACCTCGCCGTGCGCCTGCACCACCCAGCCCAGGTCGCCGGGTCTCCCCAGCCGCCGGATCCGCGCGTCCACTCGATGCCCGCCCGGGCTGCGAGCCCTTGCGCTCACTCGACCCCCTCACTGACACGAGTGTTTCAGTGCGTGCAGACTAGCCGGGTGGACGGCCCGGGAAAAGCCCCGTCGGCCCGGCAGGAGGAGCTGCTCGAGCTCGCCTACCGGTACGTGCTCGCGCACGGGCTGGCGGGCATGTCGCTGCGGCCGCTGGCGGACGCGGTCGGCTCCAGCCCGCGGGTGCTGCTGTTCCTGTTCGGTTCCAAGGACGGCCTGGTCCGGGCGCTGCTCGCGCGGGCCCGGTCGGACGAGCTGAGCTTCCTGTCCCGGGCGCGCGGCACCGACCTGGCCGCCGTGGCCGCGCGGGTGTGGGAGTGGCTGGCCGGGCCGGAGCGGCGGGGCCTGCTCACGCTGTGGGTGGAGGCGTACGCCCGGTCGCTGGTGGACACCGACGGGGCGTGGGCCGGCTTCGCCCGGCAGACCGTGCAGGACTGGCAGGCGGTGCTGGCCGCCGCCCAGCCGGCCCGGCGCCGCCGCAGCCGGGCCGGCGCGGCCGAGCGGACGCTCGTGCTCGCGGTCCTGCGGGGCGCCATGCTCGACCTGCTCGCGACCGGCGACGTCGAGCGCACCACCGCGGCGGTACGCCGCCAGCTCGCGTCGCTCCCGCCCGCGGCCGCCGGCCGGGACTGATCGCCGCGTACCGGGGAGTCGTCAGCCGACGAGCACCGCCCACGTAGACCTCCGCGCGGCTGACGCCACGCTGAGCTCAGAAGCGGACGTAGTCGTACTCCACCGGCAGGTCGTTGATGCCGACGCCGGGCGGCGCGATCCAGCCGGCGAACTCGCCCGGCTCGTGGTGCGGCCGCATCAGCGCCGCCACCTGCGCGCGGTCGTCGGCGGTGGGCAGCCACTCGTCCGCCCGCCGGTCCCACTCGGCCGGCTCGATCAGCCGACCGTCCGGGCTGACGTGGTGGCCGGCGAACACGCCGACCTTCCGGTTGAAGCCGTCGTGCGGCAGGTAGAGCCGTTGCTGGAGCCCGGCCGCCGCCAGCTCCCTGTTCCAGCGCTTGATCCCGGTGGCGCAGTCGTCGGCGTACTCGCGGCGCAGGTCGAGGTTGAGCGCGGTGAGCGCCGGCACCGTGCGGCTGCTGATGCGCCCGTCGACGACCGCGGGCACCTCCGCGGTGTCGCCGGTCAGGACGTGGTCGTCCTTGCGCCGGGCCTCCATCCACCGGCCCTTCAGCCCGGCGGCGTAGTAGTTCGCGGCGTTCGACGAGGTCTCCGAGCCGAACAGGTCGAGGGACACCGAGTACTGGAAGTTGAGGTACTTCTGCAGCACCGCGAGCGGGATCCCGCCGTGCTGCCAGAGGTCGTCGGTGCCGTGCTCCCGCAGCAGCTGCGCGGTCCGCTCCACCGTCCGGCCCACCCCGGTGGTGCCGACGAACATGTGGTGCGCCTCCTCCTTGAGCATGAAGGTGCAGGTCCGGGCCAGCGGGTCGAAGCCGCTCTCCTTCAGCGTGCCGAGCTGGTACTTGCCGTCCCGGTCGGTGAAGTAGGTGAACATGAAGAACGACAGCCAGTCGGTGGTCTGCTCGTTGAACGCGCCGAGGATGCGGGGCGAGTCGACGTCGCCGGAGTTGCGCTTCAGCAGCTGCTCGGCCTCCTCCCGCCCGTCCCGGCCGAAGTAGGCGTGCAGCAGGTAGACCATCGCCCACAGGTGCCGGCCCTCCTCCACGTTGACCTGGAAGAGGTTGCGCATGTCGTACAGGCTGGGCGCGGTCTGGCCGAGATGGCGTTGCTGCTCCACGGAGGCCGGCTCCGTGTCGCCCTGCACGACGATCAGCCGGCGCAGGTCGGCTCGGTACTCCCCCGGCACCTCCTGCCACGCCGGCTCGCCCAGGTGCCGTCCGAAGTGGATGGTGCGGTCCGGGTCGCGCTCGGCGAGGAAGATGCCCCACCGGTAGTCCTGCATCGGCACCCGGTCGAAGTGCGCCCAGCCGTCCCGGCCGACCGCCACCGCCGTGCGCAGGTAGACGTCGTGGGTGGGGATGGACGGGCCGAGGGTCCGCCACCAGTCCAGGAACTTCGGCTGCCAGCCCTCCAGCGCCCGCTGCAGCCTCCGGTCGCCGGCGAGCCCGACGTTGTTGGGGATCCGCTCGGAGTAGTCGATGCGGCTCAGCGGGCCGGTGGGCGCCGGCGCGGCACCCACCCGGTCGTCGGACAGGCTCATCTCAGACCCGCTTCCTGTCGAAGTCCGCCCGCTGCCCGGTGCCGTAGCGGCGCAGCGCGCCGGCCGGGCCGGCCGCGTTCGGACGGCCGAAGATCCAGTTCTGCCAGGCGGTGAGCCGGCCGAACACCTTGGTCTCCGGCGTCTCCGGGCCGGCGAAGCGGAGGTTGGCCTCCAGGCCGCTCAGCGCGTCCGGGGAGTAGCTCGCGCGCTCCTCGACCGCGAGCCGGATCTCGTCGGCCCAGTCCAGGTCGTCCGGGATCGCCGTGACCAGCCCGGCCCGGTGGGCGGCCTCCGCGTCGAGGTCCGCACCCAGCAGGGCCGTGGCCGCGTCGAGCTCGTCCGCGTGGCCGAGGAAGCGAACCTGCAGCCGGGACAAGCCGTTGCCCATCGGCAGGAGACCGGTGTTGAGCCCGTCCAGCCGGACGGTCGCCGGGGGCGCCGGGTCGTCGTCGTCCTCGTAGACCCCGCTGAGCATGTACTGCCGGTCGGCGGCGAGCGCCAGCTCGAGCAGGCTGCCGGCGAAGCAGCTGCCCGGCTCGATCAGCGCGAAGATGCTGCGGGAGCTGGTGTCCAGCCGCTTGAGCACCCGTTTCCAGAAGTGGACGGTCTCGTGCACGAGCCAGTGGTCGCTTGCGGACAGCAGCAGGGCGTCGTAGTCCGCCACCGCCGCCGGGTCGCCCTCGGTGCGCAGCAACCAGGTGCCGACCGCCAGCTCGTTCGTCCGCAGCCGGAGCACCGCGTCGTCGAGCTCGCGGGCGACGGCCAGCAGCCACCCACCGGCGCCGGCCTCGACCAGCTCGTCCACGCCGCCCGGCACCGAGTCCGGCCCGGCGACCGTCAGCGCCGCGGTCCCGGCGGCCCGGTCGATCTCCACCCGCAGGTGCGGGTACGTCGTGGTGTCGCCGGCCACCCGTCGCTCCAGCGGCGTCAGCACCACCCCGCGGGCGTCGTCCGGGCGGGGCGACGTCGCCACCGCGGCGTCCACCCGGCGCCGGACCACCGCGGCCAGGTCGCTGGCCTTCGCCGTCTCGTCCACCAGCCGCCACCGCACGGCCCGCTCGCCCCGCACGCCCTCGGCGGTGGTGGCGAAGACGTCGGCGAGATCGCGCCGGACACCGCGCTTGTCGACCAGCCGGGTCAGCCCGCCGGTCCCGGGCAGCACCCCGAGCAGCGGCACCTCCGGCAGCGAGACGGCGGAGGAGCCGTCGTCGACCAGCACGATCTGGTCGCAGGCGAGCGCGAGCTCGTAGCCCCCGCCGGCCGCGGCGCCGCCCAGCGCCGCGACGAAGGTCAGTCCGGAGTGGACGGACGCATCCTCGAGCGCGTTGCGCGTCTCGTTGGTGAACTTGCAGAAGTTCACCTTCCACGGGTGCGGCGACTGCGCCAGCATGCCGATGTTGGCGCCGGCGCAGAACATCCGGTCCTTCCCGCTGGCGAGGACGACCGCCTTGACCGTCGGGTGCTCGAACCGCAGCCGCTGCAGCGCGTCGTGCAGCTCGATGTCGACGCCGAGGTCGTAGCTGTTCATCTTCAGCTCGTAGCCCGGGACCAGGCCGCCGTCCTCGGCCACGTCCAGCGTCAGCGTCGCCACCGGGCCGTCCACCGCCAGCGCCCAGTGCCGGTACCGGTCGGGCGCGGTGTCGAACGAGACCTCCACCGGCGCCGCCTCCGGCTCCCGGTCGACCGCGCTGCTGACGGTCATCGTCGGCTCCCTCGCCTCGTCCGGCCTCACCGTATGGTGACCCCTGCAGACCGCCGGCACCAGCCGCCGGCCGGTCGGGGAGGATGCCCGGATGACCGAGTCGCTACCGACCGTCCTCGTCCCCGGCCTGCTCCTCACGCCGAGGCTCTACCAGGACCAGATCCCGGCGCTGTGGCGCTCGGGACCGGTGACGGTGGCGGACCACACCCGCGACGACGACGTGGCCGCCGTCGCCCGCCGGATCCTGGCCACCGCTCCGCCGCGGTTCGCGCTGGCGGCCCTGTCGATGGGCGGTTACATCGCCTTCGAGATCCTGCGCCAGGCGCCCGGACGGGTGGACCGGCTCGCGCTGCTGGACACCTCCGCCCGCCCAGACACCCCGGAGCAGAGCGAGCGGCGCCGGACCCTGATCGCGCTGGCCCGTGAGCGGCCGCCTGGACGAGGTCCTGGACCTGCTGATCCCGAGCTGGCTGCACCCGGACCGCGTCGATGACGAGGAGCTCCGCCGGGTGGTGTGGGAGATGGCGGCCGGGTCCGGGCCGGAGGTCTTCGTCCGGCAGCAGACCGCGATCATCGGCCGGCCCGACTCGCGCCCGGACCTGCCCGGCATCCGCTGCCCGGCGCTGGTGCTGGTCGGCGACGGCGACCAACTGACCCCACCCGCGCTGGCCACCGAGATCGCCGCCGGCATCCCGGATGCACGGCTGGTCGTCGTGCCCGGCTCCGGCCATCTGTCCACCCTGGAGCGACCGGAGGAGGTCACCCGGGCGCTGACCGACTGGCTCTCGGATCGCTGAGCGGCAGCGGGCAGGCCGGGCTCGCCGCACAGGTCGCCAGGTCGTCGCAGCCGGCCTCCAGCGCCGCACGCAAGGTGTCCCGGACGACCTCGAGGTCGGCGATCTGCTGCCGTACGGTCCGCAGCCGCGCCTCGGCGCGGGCCTGCAGGCCGCCGTGCCGGTGCCGGCCCGCCGCCAGCAGGTCCGCGATGTCGTCGAGGGCGAACCCCAGTCGCTGCGTCGCCTTGATCAGCCGCAGCTCCGCGACGGCCTCCGGCGGGTAGAGCCGGTGGCCGCCGAGGCTGCGGCCCGGCTCGGCGAGCAGGCCGCGACGCTCGTAGTAGCGCAGCGTCTGCGGGTTCACCCCGGCCGCTTCCGCGAGCTGGCCGGTGCGGAGGGCGCCGGTCACCCGGAGCCTCCGCTCAGGGCCTCGGCCCGGTCCGCGAGGGCAACGAGCACGTCGGCGTGCCGGCTGGGCGTCACGACGTCGAGCGTCAGGCCCCCGCCGCCGACGGCGAGGGTGAAGGCGAAGAAGGCGCAGCACGCGCTCTCCCGGGCGGCCAGGTCGGCGGCGCGCGCGGCGACCGACGGGACCGGCTCGAGCTCGAGCCGTACGCGGGTGGGCTCCAGCCGGCGCACCGCCCGGACGGAGCCGGCGAACAGCGCGTCGAACTCGGCCAGCCGCAGCGGCCGGTCGACGGTCGGCAGCGTGCACTCGGCAGGCGCCCAGGACAGCTCGGCGGGCGTTTCCGGTCGGCTCATGGCACCACGGTAGGCCCGTACCCGGGTACCGGATGCAAGCCGCCGGAGGACACCGGCCGGCTCGGGTGGGCGACTCCCGGGGTCTGCCACTTGCAACCTACGTCTGATCGGACGAAGGTTACCGGCACCTGCCGCCGGAGCCTGGGAGAGCGATGCCGACGTACACGCTGCCGGACCTGCCCTACGACTACGGCGCGCTGCAGCCGGCGATCATCGGCGAGATCGTCGAGCTGCACCACGACAAGCACCACGCCGCGTACGTGACGGGCGCGAACGACGCGCTGGAGAAGCTGGCCGAGGCGCGCGACAGCGAGGACTTCGCCTCGCTGGTCGGGTTGGAGAAGACGCTGGCGTTCAACCTGTCCGGGCACGTGCTGCACTCCATCTACTGGCAGAACATGAGCCCGGACGGCGGCGACCGGCCGGACGGCGAGCTCGCGGCGGCGATCGAGGAGCACTTCGGCGGTTTCGAGCGCTTCCGCGCACAGCTGAGCCAGGCGACCGCGACGGTGCAGGGCTCCGGCTGGGGGGTGCTGGCCTGGGAGCCGGTGTCCCGGCGGCTGATCGTCGAGCAGGTGTACGACCACCACGGCAACGTCGGGCAGGGCACCGTGCCGCTGCTGGCGTTCGACGCCTGGGAGCACGCCTACTACCTGCAGTACCGGAACGTGCGGCCGGACTTCGTCAAGGCGATGTGGCAGGTCGTCAACTGGAGCGACGTGTCCCGCCGGTTGGCGGACGCCCGGGCCGGCCGGTGAGCCAGCTGCGGCAACAGCGCCTGCTGCAAGCGGTCCCTCGTAGATCACGGCTGCGACACCCGGTCGTTTAGACCCGTGCCGGCCGGGCGAGGAACAAGCTGCCGGCTCCGCTCGCGACCCCCCGTGCGTGGGCGGAGCCGGCTCCCGGGAGCTTGCCGGACGCGTCGACGGAGCCGGCTCAGCCGGCGCGGGCGAGGGCGTCCAGGGCCGCCGCGGCGGCCCGCCGCCCGATCGGGATGCAGGCGCGCACCGCGCTGCCGGAGTTGGCGGTGATCAGACCCGGCCGGTGCTCGGGGAGGTGCGGGTACTTGTCGGCCCAGTCCAGCCCCCACAGGATCTGCTGCACGCCGGCCCCGCGCAGGAAGGGGAAGCGGTCCCCCGCCCCGGCGGCGAGCAGCTCGGCGAAGTGGTCGACCGGCCCGTCGAGCTCGTCGTCGGCGACCAGGTCCTCCTGGCCGACCAGCACCCGGAGGCCGTCGTCGGTGTCCTTGACGAAGACGTAGGCGTACCCGTCGCCGATCGGGGCGATCACGTGCGGCAGCCGCCCGCGGTCGTCGTCCACGGGCAGGTCGAGGACGAACAGCTGCCGCTTCTCGACCCGGCTCGGAAGCTGCGGCACCAGCGCGGGGTTCGCGGTGCCGAGGGCGAGCACCACCACTCTCGCCTCGAGCGTGCCGCGTTCGCCGACGATCCGGTGCCCGCCCGTACTCGGCTCGACCGCCCGCACCGGTCCGACGTCCCGCCGCTCCACGCCGCCGGCCGCGGCCAGCTCCACCAGGTCGGCGACCACGTCGGCGGAGGCGACGTTCAGCGCCGGCGCGAGGATGCCGGCGTCGAGGAAGAGGTACGGGGTGTCCCGGACCCGGATCCGCGCGCCGGCCGCCACCCGGGCGAGGACGAACTCGGCGGTCTCCCGGATCATCGCCGCCTTCGCCGGGTCGGGACGGTGCCAGCAGACGCTGCCGCCGGAGCGCTGGTACGTCCCGGGTCCCAGCTCGCCGACGAGCACCACGCCGGGGACGCCCGCCCCGGCCAGCCGGTACGCGGTGGCCGCCCCGATCGGCCCGCACCCGACGACGGCGATATCGCAGGTCACAGGCTCACGCTCCGGTGCCGAGGGTGCGGTCAGGGCAGGGGGATCGTTCCGGTACGGAGGTAGGTCTCGATCATCGCGTGCGCCGGTGTCCGGCGCAGGTCCAGCATCTCCCGCAGCGGCGCCAGCAGGCCAGCTTCCGCGGTGCCGGCCAGGGCCCGGCCGGCCGCCGCCACGGCGGCCGCGGCGTCGGCGTGGATGACGGGGTCCCCGAAGCCGGACCGGGCCGCCCGTTCGTGCGCCGCCACGTCCGGCCGGTCCGTCCGGGCGGGCAGGCTCCGGTCGAGCGCCAGGCCGGCCAGCAGCGCCAGCAGCGCCGGGTACAGCGCCGGGTCGGGCAGTGCGTCGAACGCCTTGAACTCGATCCGGCCGACCTCGGCCGGGATGCGGGCCCGGTACGCCAGCGGCCCAGGACCGGGATCGGCCAGGAACACCCGGACCGACGGGCGCAGCGGCGCGCGGATGAGCGTCCGCGCCGACAGCGCCGCCACCCGGCCGCCGGCGAACGGCGAGCTGAACGAGAACGGCACCAGGCAGGGGGAGAGCGCCGTCAGCTTCCGCCCGACGTCGAGCGCCCGCTCCGGCGTCCAGTCCGGATGCGACAGGTTGAGGTCGGGCCCGTAGCCGACCATGTAGGCCTCGGGTCCGGCGTACTCCGGTCGGCGCACCCGCATGGCCCGCTCCCACGCGTTGTAGGTCGGCGCCGGTCGATAGTCCCGGTACGGATTGCGCCCGATGCTCGCCAACCGGAACCCGTCGACCGCCGCCGCCGCGGTGAGCGACTCGGTCTGCTCGGCGAGCTGCCGCACCACCGCGGCGATCCCAGCCCGCGGCGGCGTCCGGGTCTCCAGGCCCTTCGGCACGCACACCAGGAAGGTGCCGTCCGGGCCGAAACGCTCGTCGCCCTCCACGTACCAGCGGGTGAGCTTCACGGCGAGGTCGCCCCGGGTCAGGTCCGCGTCGCCGAGGTCGGGCAGCCGGTCGACCACCCGCTGCGCCTCGGCGAAGCCGAGGTTGGTGAAGTCGCAGAACCCCCGCTCCCGGTGCACCAGCGCGAACTCCGCCTCGATGCCGAATCGCAGCCGCCCGAGATCTGCCCCGGGCACGGCTCAGCCGGCCGTGATCGGAGTGGCTGACTCGACTTTAGGCATGGCTAACCTAACTTGGCGGCCCCGAACCACCCTGTCAAGCCCGGATCCGGGCATCCGTGGACCAGAGGTGCCTCACCGGCCGTTTACATCGTGGCCAGCCGGGCGAGGAACAGGGTGCCGGCTCCGCTCGCGACCCCCCGTGCACGGGCGGGGCCGGCCCGCCGACCTGCTCGCCCTAGTGGTGGTACTGGTGGACGACGGCGTGGCCCTTGCCGCGCCCGATCATCCACCGGTTGACCGGGACCGTGACGACGAAGGCGACGGCCAGCGCGGCGGCGAGACTCCCCCAGAACAGCGGGCTCGTCAGGCCGGCCTCCATCGCCCCGGGCACGGCCAGGAGCACGGCGTTGTCCACGATCTCCATCACCGTGATCGAGAGCGTGTCGGCCGCCAGCGCCACCCCGAGCGCGGCGGGCAGGGCCAGGCCCGCGCGCAGCACCGGCCCGACCGTGAAGGCGTAGCCGAAGACGAACGCGAGGACGACCGCCAGCGCGATCGACGGGGCGACGCTCCAGCCCAGGGCGGTCGCGATCACCAGGCCGAGGACCTCGCCGATCGCGCAGCCGGTCAGGCAGTGCAGGGTGGCGCTCACCGCCTGCCGGGTAAGGGCCGCTCCGCCGGCCACCGTCGGCGCGTGCGAACCGTGGTCGCCGTGCCCGTCAGTCATCTCGCCCTCCGATCCGGATCTTCCTCGGAGGTCAGCATACCCCTTAGGGGTATGCTGCGCGAGCGGCCCCCGGTGCCGGCGGCGGGGGTTGTGCGAGCATCGACCGATCCCCGTCGAGCTGGCCGTCCTGGGCGGACCGGAACCCGGGCGGCAGAAGTTCCCGCGACCGCGGACCGCATCGATGGGAAGGTGGTCCGGTGACCGACGAGGAGCGGGACGGGGTGCCGCTGACCAACCTCGACGAGCCGCTGTTCGCCGACGCCGGGGCGACCAAGCGGGACCTGGTGGACTACCTGGATGCGGTCGCCGACCGGATCATCGCCGAGCTGGCCGACCGGCCGCTCTCGGTGGTGCGGGTACGGCCCGGCCAGCCGGCGTTCATGCAGAAGAACGTCCCCAAGTACACGCCGCCGTGGGTGCGGACGGTCGGAGTGTGGGCGGAGCGGTCGAAGCGGGAGGTGTCGTACGCGCTGTGCAACGACCGTCGGACGTTGCTGTGGTTCGCCAACCAGCGCGCGGTGGAGTATCACCCGACCCTGATCCCCGCCGGCGGGGACCGGCAGACCCACCTGGTGCTCGACCTCGACCCGCCCGCCGGGGACGGGTTCTCCGCGGCGGTGGGCGCCGCGCACCTGGTCCGTCAGGCGCTCGCCGGTGCCGGCCTGGTGGGGGCGCTCAAGACCAGTGGGGCGAAGGGCGTGCACGTGTTCGTGCCGGTCGGCGCGGAGGCGACCCTGGAGGAGGTGGCCGCGGCCACCCGCGCGATCGCGGCGCGGGCGGAGCGTCTCGATCCCGGGCTGGCCACGACGGCGTACATCCGGGAGCAACGCGGCGGCAAGGTGTTCATCGACTCGACCCGGTCCGGCGGGGCCACGGTGGTGGCGGCGTACAGCCCGCGGGTCCGGCCGGGCGTCCCGGTGTCGTTCCCGGTGGCGTGGGAGGACATCGACCGGGTCGCGCCGGCCGACTTCACCGTGCGCACCGCGGCACGGCTGATCGGGGCGGGTGACCCGTGGGTGGACCGGATGCCCGAGCCGCAGCGGCTGAGCGCCGAGTTGGTCGAGGAGGGCCGCGAGATACCCATTGCCCGGGTGCAGGCGATGCACGAGGGCAAGCGGCGTGCCCGCGCCCGCCGAGGCTGACCTCACCCGGCGACCCGTGCCCGCTCAGGTCCTCGTCGCGCCGTAGCCGAGCAGCGCCGCGAGACCGAGGGCGCTGCGCGGGGCGTAGGCCGTCCGCCACAGTCCACCGTGGACGGCGGCGTGCGCCTCGTCCTGCCAGGGATGCGGCTGCGCCGGGCCGCCGCCGGTGTTCAGGTCGTGGACGAGCAGGGCGGCCATCAGCACGTTGCAGGTGGCCGGCTCGAAGACCTCGACGCCGAACCGGTGCGCCCCGGCGTACGCGGCCGCCAGCGCGCGGCTCTTGAGCACGGAGCGGGTGCGGGTCGGTGGTGCGACGTTCAGCGACACGGTCGCGCCGGCGTCGCGGGCGAGCGCCGCGCGCCAGCGCTGCAGCCGCTTGGCGAGCGCGTAGTTCGGCCCCTGCTGCGGCACCAGGCTGTCGTTCACACCGGGGTCGACGCCGGGCAGGTAAGCCCGGCGCAGCAGGCGGCCCGCCGACAGCGTGCGCAGCGGCCGGCCCAGCAGCTTCGCGCCGGTCGAGCGACTGGCGTAGGCGCGGGTGGACTGCACGACGGCGTCGGCGGGCACCGCGAACACGTCGGTCGGGGTGGCGAGGAACGCGAGCGCGAGGTCGCCGCGCGCAGCCTGCAGGCGGATCGTGAGCGCGTCCACCGCGACGCAGACCCGCACGTTGGTGCCACCGTCCGCGTACACGTAGTTTCCGAGCACCAGCGGGCCCGGCAGCGTGCTCAGCCAGTCCGCGACGGCCGGCGCCTCGGCGATGAGGTCGGCCCCGGCGTCCCGGGCGGCGAGCGGGCCGTCCGCGGCGGCCCCGTCCGGCACCGGGACGAGCAGGGTCCCGGCGCTGCGCCGGGCGGTGTCCAGCACGCGCTCCCAGATGGCGGGCCGCGGCAGGTCGACGGCGGCCAGCCGGGCCCCCCAGCGCAGCAGCGACGGCAGCGGGCCGATCTCGGCACCCGCGCCCAGCACGGCGACGGTGTGCTCGGGCAGCCGCAGCCACTCGGGGTGCGCCACGACCGTCCGGACCGCCTCGGCGCACGACGGCTCCACCACACCGGCGGCGACCCAGGAGTCGAGCCGGCGCAGCAGTGCGCCGCCCCGCAGCCGATCGCCGCGGTACGGCAGCGACAGCCCGTCCTCCGGCTGGCCGGAGCCGGACACCTCCACCGTCGCCATGGACCTGGTCGCGGGAGCCGACCGCAGCTCGTGCAGCTCGGTCTCGGCACCGCCGGGCTGCACCAGCCGCATCCGCCGGTGCAGTGACTCCAGGCCGGTCCGGGCGATGGACAGCGCCGCGTCCCTCGACGGCAGTCCCGCCTCGACGAGCCGGCGGAAGTGCACCGGGTAGCCGGAGCGCCAGTTCGTCTCCTGCTCGGCGGCCAGCGCACCGGTCGGGTCGACCGGCCGCAGTGCGTCGGCGACCACGGCCCGGCCCAGAGCGGCCGTGCTGCGACGTCCCTCAGCCGATGCCGGGAAGGCAACCCCGCGCTGCTGGTCCGCGCTCATCTCTCTCCTCGACAGCGGCGACCGTCAGGCGGGCGCGGTGAGCCACTCGCCTCCGATCGACGCGACCGTACGCGACCTCACCGCGGCTCGGGCGCGGCCGCCGGCTCGACCACCGCGTCCGGGCCCGGGAAGACGATGGCCTCGTGCCCGTCGTCGTACCGGACCAGGTACGGCGGTCCGCCGTCGGCGCCGCGCACCTCGATGATCTCCGCCCGGTGTTCACGCCGGCCGACCGTCCGGCCGTGCACGCGCAGCCGGTCTCCCACTCTCGCTCGCACCCTCACTCGCCTCCCTGGCAGCCGTGTGCCCATCAGGGTGCGGCACCGGCTCGCCAGGCCGGAAGAGGTGACTACATCCTCATGGCAGCGCGGTGCCCGGCTCGGCGGGTCGCACCGCGCCGGCGGGATGCCGGCGGACGAACTCGGCGACGACCCGGCCGAGGGTGGCCGGGTCCTGCAGTGGCATGAGGTGGCCGAGTCCGTCCAGGGTGGCCGTCCGGGCGTCCGGCAGCAGACCCGCGACCACCGCGCAGGCGTCGTGGAACCGCGCCGGGCTGTCCTCGCCCTGCACGAGCAGGGTCGGCCGCTCGATCCGTCGGGCGTCCTCGGCACTGAATGCCCATCCCCGCACCGCGGGCAGCTCGTCGGCGAAGAAGAACCGGGCATCCCGCAGCAGCCGGTCGTGGGCGTCGACGCCGAGGGCGGCGTCGAGCACGGCGCGGTAGTCATCGCCTCCGACCGCGCGCAGGAACGTGTCGAAGGCGGTCGCCACGTCGCCGGCCGCGGCCGCCGCCATGGCGGGGCGCACGACCTCTCGGCTGATGCGCTCCTCTCCGGGCCCGCTGAGGAACGCAGGTGGCGCCGGCTCGATCAGCACGAGACTCCGCACGAGCTCCGGCCGGTCCAGTCCCAGCTGCAGGCTGATCAGGCAGCTGGAGGAGTGGCCGCAGACGTGCGCGGCGGTGATCCCCAACCGGTCGAGCAGCGCGGCACAGTGCCGCGCGTGGTCGCCGATGCTCAGGTGTCCCTGCGGCGCCGGGGCGCCGGTGTAGCCGGCCCGGTGCATCTCGATCACGCGGAACCCGTCCAGCGCAGCGTGTGCGGCCAGTGGCGCGAACCACGCCCCGAACACTCCTGCGTGCACCAGGAGGACGACCTCTCCGTGGCCCCGGTCGGTGAACTCGATCTCGGCGCCGTCCGGAGCGATCCGCAGGCTCTGGAAGCTCTCGACCATGGCTGTTCTCCGATCATCCCGGCTGCCCTTGACCCTCCGGCTCGCGGCCGCCGATCGACGGCGGGTGGAGGCCGGCTCGCTCGACATCGTCCACCGGCTCGCCCGCTTCCTGCTCGAGCTGCCGGAGCAGTACGGCCGCGGCGGGCAGGGCGGCATCGACATCGACTTTCCGCTGACCCAGGACGAGCTCGCCAGCGTGATCGCGGCTTCTCGCGAGTCGGTCGTCCGCGCACTGACGACCCTGCGATCGGGCGGCTTCATCGCGACCGCCAGACGCCGGATCACCGTCCGGGACCCCGAGCGCCTGCGACGGTACACCGAGCAGTCCCCGGCCCGACCCGCCCGGCAGCGGGTATCGGGCCCGGTGCTGCCGGACTCTTCCTGGAGCAGGCGGTAGGCGGACGGAGGACGAATGATGGCTCGAGTCCCGACGCGCACGACGGCGCTCGCCCCGACGCCGGTCTCCGGCGTCGACCCCGCCGTGACCGTCACGTCGGTGGCGGCCGGCGTGTCCCCGACCCAGCCGTACGCCGAGCCGAGTGCCGACGAGCGGGCCGACGCCGGCAACGGGCTGGCTCGACTGGCGATCGGCGACCTCGCCGGCGCCACGACGTCGCTCGGTCGGCTCGGCTTCACCGTCACCACCGATCTCGACCCGGCCACCGGCCGGCGTTACGCGATGGCGGTGTCCGAGACGGCGACCCCCCGCCCGTGGGGGGTGTACCTCGTGGACCTGTCCGAGCCGCTCGGGCTCTGCGTCGCGGTGCCACACCCGAAGTCGGATGCGGTCTGCGAGCAACTCGCGCTGCGGCTGTGGCGGGCGGTGCCCGGATCGATGCTGGCGATGGCGGCGGTGCACCGCCGTGCCTCGTCCGACGCCGCCGACCACTCCCAGAACACGGCTTCGGTGTTCCACCATCTCTGGACGGACGTCCTCGGTCCGCGCGGTGTGCCGCAGGTCCAGATCCACGGCTTCGCCGACACGACGGCTGCAGAGCAGACGGTGGTGTCCACCGGTGCCGGCCCGGTGACCCCTGCCGCGGCGCGGATCGCCGACGAGATCGCCGCGACCGGGCTGGTCACGACCCGCGGCTGGGACGGCACCGCCGACCCCGACCTGCGTGCCGTGACCAATGAGCAGGGCATCGCTGCTGACGCCGACGGCTGGGTCTGGGTGCACGTCGAGTACAACGGGACGGTACGGACCACGACGGGTCTGTGGCAGCCCGCGGTCGACGCCATCGCGGCCGCGAATCCCAAGCTGCTGGCCTACGACCGGCCCTCGCCCGGCGGAGCAGACCACTTCCCCAGGCCGGTCGGCGCGACGAACGCCACCGGCGGGTCCCGCTACTTCGCCCGGGAAGACCACCGCCACCGCGGCGCCGCCGAGCTCCACAGCCATCCCGAGCCTCCGGTCCGGTTCGCCCCGGTCGCTCTCAACGATCGCGCCACGGTCACCACCGACGCCTCCAGGGGCGACTACTTCCGGGTCGACCTTCGCGGCGACCGGACCCTGGCCGCACCGACGAACGGCGCCGACGGGCAGCGAGTCCTCATCGAAGCGCTGGCGTCGGACGCCGCGCGCACCCTGACGTTGGAGCCGTCGATCCTGCTCTCGACCGGCCACACCGTCCCGATCGTCATCGCGCCCGGCAAGCGCTGGTTCGGCAGCATGGTCCACGTCGACGCCGTCGGCTGGGTGCTCATCTCCTCGGCGATGCAGAGCTGACCTGACCGGCGCCCTCGTCCCGCTGGGCGGCCGGACCGCCTAGCCGAGCCGCCTCGTGGTGGAGGTGCCGTAGCGCTCGGCGACGAGTGCCTTGATGCCGGCGGGGAACGCCGCCGCGGCGGCGAGGTGGGCGCGGGTCAGGGCGAGCTGGGCTTCCGGGTCGCCACCGAAGGCGGCGACGCACAGCGCCGGTTCGGCGTTCGCCAGGGCGAGGATCGCTCCCGGGCAGCCGAGCGGCCCGGCGAAGGACAGCAGCGCCGAGGATCCCGGATAGACGTGACCGTCCCAGCTGGACAGGCTGTGCAGCAGGCGGTCCGGGTTGCCGCTGGAGTCCTTCGCGCCGACGACGGGCAGGTCGGGCAGGGCCTCCACCGGCACGCCGGGCGGCGAGACCGCCGGGAAGTGGTACGCCAGCAGCGGCAGGTCGCCGGCCGCCTCCGCCACCGCCGCGTAGTACGGACGGGGGTCGGGCACCTGCCGCGGGGAGAGCACCAGCGCCGCGTCCGCCCCACCGTCCCGGGCGGCGACGGTCCGCAGTGCGGCCTGGCCGGCCCACGCGCCACCGGTCCCGGCGAGCACCGGTATCCCGTCCAGCCTGGACCGGACAGCGCCCAGCAGGAGCCGACGCTCGTCGTCGGTCAAGGCTTCCGCCTCGCCGGTCGTGCCGGCGACGACAATGGCGCTCGCGCCGTCGTCGACCAGGCGGGCGGCGAGGTCGGCGGTCGCCTTCTCGTCCACCGCCCGGTCGTCGTCGAACAGCGTGACGAGCGCGACGCCGATGCCGGTGAACGGTGGCGAGCTCACCACTCCGCCACCACCGGTACGACCTCGGTGCCGAGGGCATCCAGGTGCTCCAGCTCGTGCGGCTCGTCCAGCATGACGATCAACTCCTGCACGCCGACGTCGGCCGCCGCCCGGCAGAGCGCCAGCGCGTCCGCAGTGGACATCCCGGCGCCCATCGGCAGGCGCGCCAGCGCGGTGCGCCGGACCTCCTCGTACGGGCGGCCGACGTTCTCGCAGTGCCGGCGCAGCACCTCGAACTTGTGTCCGGCCACGGCGGCCTTCTCGGTCGGCGTCCCGTGCCAGCCGAAGAAGACGTTGCAGGCGTCGGCGTACTGCGCGACGAGCCGCAGCGTCTTCCGCTCACCGCCGCCGCCGACCATGATCGGCGGATGCGGGCGGCTCAGCGGCTGCGGGTGGTTCAGCGGGCGCTCGGCGGAGTAGTGGGCGCCGTCGAAGGGCGAGTCGTCGTCCCGCCACATCTGATGGGCGAGCCGGAGTGTCTCCTCCAGCCGCTCGAAGCGCTCCCCGGTCGGTGGCACCGGAACGCCGAGACCCCGTGACTCCTCCTCGTTCCAGCCGGCGCCGACCGCGAACAGCGCCCGCCCGCCGGACAGCACGTCGAGGGTGGTGACGATCTTCACGAGCAGACCGGGATGCCGGTAGTGCACACCCGTCGCGAGCACGCCCACCCGGGCCCGGGAGGTCGCGCCGGCCATGTGCAGCGCAGCCAGGTAGCCCTCCAGCATCGGGTCCTCGGGCGGTCCGGCGACCCCGATCTGGAAGTAGTGGTCCATCACCGACAGGTGCGTGAAGCCGGCGTCGTCCGCGGTGCGGGCGATGCGCGCGAGCTGGTCGGCGATGGTGCCCGGTGACCCGGGCCAGTCGAAGCGGATCACATGCAGGCCGAGGTCCACTCCCCGACGCTATCCCGGTCGGGCGCATCCCACCGCGCCGGTGGGCATGTTGTCACGCAGCAGTCCCCCCGCGCCACCACCGGCTCGCGCAGCGAAGCTGCTTCCGCAGCGGGCCAGTAGCATCCGGTGATGGCGTACGTGATCGCGGGACAGACCATCTCGCTGGACGGGTTCGTCGCCGACGCGAACGGGAGCGCCGAGGCGCTCTATCCGGACCTCGCCGCCCTGCAGGGCAGCGCCTACATGAACGCCATGATCGAGGAGACCGGCGCGGTGGTCATGGGCCGGCGGGCGTTCGAGATGCCCGAGGACCCCGACACGCTCGCCGACAGCTACGAGTTCCAGACGCCGATCTTCGTGCTCACCCACCGCCCTCCGCCGGTGCCGCCGAAGGAGAACGAGCGCCTGAGGTTCACCTTCGTGACCGACGGCGTCGAGTCCGCCGTGGCGCAGGCGACGGCCGCCGCAGGCGACAAGGCGGTGACGGTGGTGGGCGGCGTCGAGGTCATCCGGCAGCTGCTGCACGCCGGTCTGGTGGACGAGCTGCGCGTCGACGTCGTGCCGGTCCTGCTGGGCGCCGGGCTCCGGTTCCTCGACGACCCGGGCCTTGCCGACGTCGCCCTCGAGAAGCTCGCGGTCGAGCAGGTCGGCGCGCGGACCAGCCTCCGGTTCCGGGTCCGGCGGGAGCCGCCCCCCGACCGCACCCGGTGAGCCGCCGCGGACGCGGGGTTCGGGCCGGGCGGGTCAGGACGGGTCCGCCGGGTGGGACCAGCGGTCCCTCGGATGGACGTCGGCCCCCGAGTCCCGCATCCGCTCGAAGGCGCGCTGGGTGAGCCCGCCGAGCTCGGCGAGGAGCGTCTCGTCGACGGCGCTGAAGTTGAAGCAGGACTTGCCCTGCATGCGCCTGCGGAGATCGGGGCTGGCGTCGTCGAGCAGGTCCGGCCATGCGGAGACCGGCATCAGGTGGTAGCTGACGTACCTGCGCCGGGTCTGCACCGCGCCGAAGAAGCCGTGGTAGCCGTCGTCGCGGACCCATCTCGTCTCGACGTAGTAGTCGTCGGGCAGGTCGCGCGTCACGACGAGCTGCGCCCCGGCCGGAGCCATCAGCTCGCGCAGTCGGCCGAAGAGCGCGCCGAAGTCCTTGGTGCCCGTGGGGGTCCCAGCCATGGATGGTCTCCTCGCTCATCCGGTCGCCCGGCACAGCGGGCCGTGACGCGCAGCCGGCGTCGCGCCGGCGTGCGGCGTCGTCCACCGCGGCCCTGCTGTCAGCGTGGGGTCGACCGCTCCCGCTTCGCGGTTTCGCGCCGTTCGGCTGCAGGGTGGCGGCGTGGTCGGGCACGTAGGTCTGCATCTCCCGCGGCGTCCGCTCGTATCCCTTCGACGGCGGCCGCTCCGGCAGGGCCAGCGACGGTCGCGGGACCTCGACGTAGGGGACGGTCGAGAGCAGGTGGGCGATCATGTTGACCCGCGCGCTGCGCTTGTCCTCGCCCTCCACGACGTGCCAGGGCGCCTCGGGCAGGTCGGTGTGGACGAACATCTCGTCCTTCGCGCGGGAGTAGTCCTCCCACCGGCTGATCGACTCGAAGTCCATCGGCGACAGCTTCCATCGCCGCATCGGGTCGGCCAGCCGGGAGGCGAACCGGCGCTCCTGCTCGGCGTCGCTGACCGAGAACCAGTACTTCCGCAGCAGGATGCCGTCCTCGATGAGCAGTCGCTCGAAGATCGGGCACTGGTGCAGGAAGCGCTGGTGCTCCTGCTTGGTGCAGAAGCCCATCACCCACTCGACGCCGGCCCGGTTGTACCAGCTGCGGTCGAACAGGACGATCTCGCCGGCCGCGGGAAGCTGCTCGACGTAACGCTGGAAGTACCACTGGGTGCGCTCGCGCTCGGTCGGCGCCGGCAGCGCGGCGATCCGCGCGACGCGCGTGTTGAGGAACTCCGTGACCCGCTTGATCGCGCTGCCCTTGCCGGCCGCGTCCCTGCCCTCGAACACCACCACGAGCCGGATGCCCTGCTGCCGCACCCACTCCTGCATGAGCACCAGCTCGCCCTGCAGCCGGAACAGCTCCGCCTCGTAGACCTTCCGCTTCAACCGCTGGACCTTGCCGCCGTCGTCGGCCATCGGCTGCTCCCTCGTCGGACGCGATGCGCCCATCCTGGCATCCCGACGCGGGTTCACGCGGCTTGGACCGCTTGGGCATCCGGGTGGCGATCCCTCGGGAGCCGCCTCCGTCATCTGTGGAGCGCGGAGAGGACGGCATGAGGATGCCGCGCCGCCGGATGCTGCCCTGGTCGTAGCGAGCGGGTGTGTTCACCGCGCCGGCCGCGATGTCGGTGCCCGGCGCGATGATGGTGCCCATGACGCCGACAGTGCGACCGGGCGGGCTCAGCCTCGCGTTCGAGGACCACTTCGACGGGCCGACCCTCGACCCGGAGGTCTGGCTGCCGCACTACCTGCCCGCCTGGAGCTCCCGGGTGGCAACGGCGGCGACGTACGAGATCCGGGACTCCTGCCTGCGCCTGTCCATCCCGCCCGAGCAGGGGCTCTGGCTGGCCGGGCGGCACACGCCGCCGCTGCGCGTGTCCGGGATCCAGTCCGGCAACTTCTCCGGGCCGGTCGGCGGCACCGTCGGCCAGCAGCCCTGGCGCGATGGTGCCACCGTCCGCGAGCAGCAGGAGGCGTTCTGGGGCTGGACGCCCCGGTACGGCTACCTCGAGATGCGCGCACGGGGAGTGGTCACGCCGCGCTCGATGGTCGCGTGGTGGCTGGTCGGGCTCGAGGACACTCCCGACCGCTGCGCGGAGATCTGTGTGGCCGAGGTGTTCGGCGACGCCGTCGAGCCGGGTACGTCGGCCGCGGTCGGCATGGGCCTGCATCCATTTCGCGATCCGATGATCGCCGAGGACTTCGCGGCCGTACGGGTGCCGATCGACATCGCCGAGTTCCACACCTACGCCGCGGACTGGTCACCCGAGCGAGTCGAGTTCCGCATCGACGGCGAGCCGATCCGCAGCTGCGCCCGCCCGCCCGGCTATCCCATGCAGATGATGATCGCGGTGTTCGACTTCCCGGACCGATCGACCGGCGAGGACTCCGCGGCGGTCCCCGAGCTGATCGTCGACTACCTGCGCGGCTACCAGCGGTGAGAGTTCTCTTCGGGTCCTGGCCGGCGTACGGTCACCTGCTGCCGATGGTGCCGTTGATCCGGGCGGCGCAGCGGGCCGGCCACGATGTCGTGGTGTCCTCCGGCGCCGACATGTCGGCGCTGATCGGCCGGCTCGGCGTCGCGGCCCACCGCTCCGGCGTCACCTTGGCCGAGTCCTACGCCCGGATGCCGGAGCACTCCACGATCAGTGAGCTGCCCGCCGAGGAGCAGCCGGGATTCGCGGCCCGGCACCTCTTCGGAGCCGGCGCGGTCGATCGTGCCCATGACGTGGTGGAGCTGCTGCGTACGTGGCGACCCGATCTCGTCGTCCACGACACGCTGGAGCTGGGTTCACCGACCGCCGCCGCCATGCACGCGATACCGCACGTCACCCACGGCTACGGCCCGATGGTCCCGAACACCGGCTACTTCGCGGCCGCGATCGGGTCGGCCATCACCGCCGCCGGCCTGCCCGACCCGATACCCGACGTCTTCGCCGCCCCGTACCTCGACATCTGCCCACCGGGCCTGCGCGGGACCGAGCCGAACCCGTGGACCGCGACGCACCCGTTGCGGCCGTCGCCCGGCGAGGTCGATCCGCATGCCGCAGTCGGGCTGGACTTCTCCGCACTGCCGCACCCGGACACCGTCTACCTCACCCTCGGCACGATCATGAACCAGGCGCCGGCCCTGTTCCGCGCCGTGATCGACGGCTGCGTACGCCGGCCCGTCAACCTCGTCGTGACCACCGGCCCGGGCTTCGACCCCGCCCTGCTCGGACCGTTGCCGCCGGCCGTGCGCACGGCGCCGTTCCTGCCGCAGGCGGCCGTGCTGCCGCACTGCCGGGTGGTCGTGTCCCACGCCGGAGCCGGCACCATGCTGGGCGCCCTGTGCCACGGCCTGCCGCAGCTGTGTCTGCCGCAGGGCACCGACCAGCCGTCCAACACCGCGGCGCTGCTGCCCACCGGTGCCGCGCTGGCGCTCCAGCCGGGCGAGGTCACCGCCGACGCGGTGGCCGGGGCGCTCGGCCGGCTGCTCGACGAGCCGTCCTTCCGGCACGCGGCGGGTCGGCTGCGCGCCGAGATCGACGAGATGCCGACCGCCGCCGCCGTCCTGGACGAGGTCCTGACCGACCCGGGCCGCTGACCGCTTCCGCCGGGCGGGGATCAGCCCGACTCGCGGGCGCGGCGGTTCCCGTCCCGTGGCAACCGGCCGGGATCCAGGTATTGCTCGGAACTTGTGGATCAGTCTAAAATGTTGGAGCGTTCGCGCCGCTGTGGTGCGACGCTCGCGCGTTCGTCCCTCTGAGAGCCGGGAGGCCAGATGGCTGAGGTGTTGCTGTTCCACCACGTTCAGGGTCAGACGTCGGGGTTTCTCGCCTTCGCGGACGAGCTACGGCGGGCCGGGCACACCGTGCACACACCGGACCTGTACGACGGCCAGGTCTTCCAGAGCCGGGACGAAGGTCTGGCTCATGCCGGGAAGGTCGGCTTCGGTGATCTCATCGAGCGTGGCGTGCGCGCGGCGGACGACCTCCCCGCCGAGATCGTGTACGCCGGCTTCTCGTTCGGGGTGATGCCGGCGCAGAAGCTGGCCCAGACCCGGCCGGGCGCCCGCGGCGCGCTGCTCATGGAGTCGTGCGTCCCGCCGTCGGAGTTCGGGTCCGGCTGGCCGACCGACCTGCCGGTGCAGATCCACGGCATGGACGCGGACCCGTTCTTCGCGGGCGAGGGCGACATCGACGCCGCCCGCGCGCTGGTCGAGTCGGCCGAGCACGCGGAGCTGTTCGTCTACCCCGGCGATCAGCACCTGTTCGCCGACGCCAGCCTGCCGTCCTATGACGCCGACGCTGCCGCACTGCTCAACCGGCGCGTGCTCGACTTCCTCGCCGCCCGCTGACGGGCCCCGCGCGTCGACCGGCCGACCGTCCTGCACCTGCGGCAGGCGGCCTACCGGCTGGCGCCGCGGGCAATCTTGGTCGGGGCGTATCGCACCAGCGCTGCGCGCACGCTGGCGATCTCGACCATGAGTGCAGGTGTCGTTAATCCTTTGGCGGCCGCCCTGCGCATCGCCGATGATTGCGGCCATGGCCGCGACCCGACGAGCCGACATGTTCACCGCGGACGGCAAGCCGTCGGACGACGACCCGCGTGAGAACGGACCAACGTTGGGCGACGAGCGCACCACGCTGGTCGAATCCCTGCGCTGTCAACGCCTCACCTTGGAGTTGAAATGCGCAGGTCTTGACGCGGAGGCCATGGCGCGACGCTCCGTCGAGCCGTCGACGATGTCGCTGCTGGGACTGGTGCGACACCTCGCCGAGGAGGAGCGTGCGACGTTCCGGGTGATGATGTCGGGACAGGACGCGCCCCGGCTGTTCTGCTCCGACACCGACCGTGACGGTGACTTCGATGGTGCTGTTCCCGACCCCCAGGTGGTCGCGGAGGCGTGGGACGCATGGCGTGCGGAGGTGGACTTCGCCACGCGGTTCGTGGCCGAGGCGCCCAGTCTCGACATCACCGGCAACGATCCGTTGAATCAGCACGGCAGCGGTGGCGGGCCGATATCGCTGCGCGAGGTGCTGGTCGGAATGATCGAGGAGTACGCCCGCCACATGGGTCACGTCGACCTGTTGCGCGAGCGGATCGACGGACGCATAGGCCAGTAATGATCGTGGGTAAGGCGCAGCGGCACGGTGATACGCCGCCGGTCCGCCTTGGACGGCCAGGGTCGCCGGGCGATCGGCGTGAGTGGAGTCGGTGAGCGTCAGGACGGCGAGGTTTCGAGCGTAGCCTTGGCACGCGCCAGTCTCTCGCCCCAGACGTGCTGACCTATGCGTACGAACAGGGCGACAGCACCTTGAACGCGCCGACGGGGTTGGGATCGCCCCGGAACGTGACTCTGGTTCCCTCGTCCGTCTGGTCGAAGTCGAATTCACACTTGGGCCGCATCGGCCCGACCTCCGCCTCGAACCGATCTCTTCGTTGGGCACGATCGCGGTGAACCGCATGGTCGTCTCCCTGACTCTTCCGAGCGACTTCCCACGGAACCGCAGGGTCGTTCCGACCTGCGTCGGCCCGTCCGGCGTCTTCACTATCCTCTCGACTTCGTGGTTCGTCTTCGGCACGTTCTCGTCGAGGGTCAGGAAGTAGTCGAAGACCTCTTCAGGTCGCCGCGCGATCGTCACCGTGGACTCGATCCTGGCCATGGCGTACCGCCTCCGTTCGACGGCACCGGGCCGATGCGCCGGGTGCGTTGAAGGTGAGGCTAGGAGCGGCTACCGGTGCGGCCAATCGGGAGTTCTCCCCATGTCGTGAGGCCGTGTTGCAGGGCGAACAACGCGGCCGCCGCGCGGGTCGAGACGCCCATGAAGAGCCGGGCTAGAACCGCGTCGGGATGTACCGCTGTGACAGGTCTGGCTCTGTGTAGCCGGCGGCGCGCTGCCGCTTGGGCAACGTGATGTCCCGGTGGGCGAGCGGCTTGTAGGGGATCTGGCTGAGGAGATGGCTGATGATGTTGAGCCGGCCGCGCTGCTTGTCGTCTGTACGCGCGATGTACCAGGGCCCCCACGCTGTGTCGGTCGCGGCGAGCATCGCGTCCCTGGCTCTGGAGTAGTCGTACCAGCGGCTGTAGGACTTCAAGTCCAGGTCCGACAGCTTCCAGACCTTCCGGGGGTCGTTGATCCGGCTCTCCAGGCGCCGGGTCTGCTCGTCGGCGCTGACCTCGAGCCAGTACTTCAGCAGCAGGATCCCGGAATCGATCATCGCCTTCTCGAACGCCGGCGTCAGCCCGAGGAAGCGCTCGGTCTCCGCCGGCTTGCAGAAGCCCATCACCCGCTCGACGCCCGCGCGGTTGTACCAACTCCGGTCGAAGATCACGACCTCACCGGCGGCCGGGAAGTGCCCCACGTACCGCTGGACGTACATCTGGGACTTCTCGCGCTCGGTCGGCGCGGGCAGCGCAACGACCCGGAACACTCGCGGGCTCACCCGCTCGGTGATCCGCTTGATCGTGCCCCCCTTCCCGGCGGTGTCCCGACCCTCGAACACGATGCAGATCTTGGCTCCCGACGCCTTGACCCACTCCTGCAAGGCGACCAGTTCACCGTGCAGGCGTCTCATCTCCCGCTCGTACTCCTTCCGCTTCATCTTCTCCCGCGGACCGGTCTCGGCCGCCTGACCCGCCAGGGCCGACGAGGCTCGGACCTCCGCGGCGTTCTGCTCTTGCTCATCCTTCTTCTTCCTCTTCTTGGCCATCTCGCATGCCTCCGGTAGGTGCACTGACGTCGGATCAGCCCACGTCCAGGACCGTGGTCAGACAACGCAAGCGCAGATCTTGCCCGCGCCGGCGGGCGCGGCGCCTCACTCCGGCAGGATGAGGAGCGCAGGGTGTCCTGCGGACCGCCGCCGGCAAGGTGCTCTCAGCCGATGTCGGCCAGGCGGGACTGCAGCCGCGCCCAGAGCGCCTCGTAGGCAGCGGTCGCCGGGCTGCGCGGCGCGAACGACCGGCACGGGTGCGCGCTGCTCGGCCATCTGCTCGATCACCGCCCGGTTCGGGATCGCCTCGGCCACCACGGACGCGCGATCGCTGCGGAAGCCGCTCGGTGAACTCGCGATGGGCCTTCTTGCGCCGGTCGACCATCGACAGGAACGCCATCACCTGGGGCTTGCGCCCGGGCAGTCCGTCGACGAAGTCGATGAGCTGGTCGAAGGTGCGCACCGAGAGCATCGGCCGGGATCAGCGGGACCAGCAGCACGTCGCAGGCGTGGACGACGTTCTCCGACACCAGCGACACGCTGGGCGGGCAGTCGAGGATGACCAGGTCGTACTCGTCCTTCAGGGGCGCGACCAAGCGGCGGAGCCGGTCCGTGGGGCGCTTCGTGGAGTCCAGGTCCAGGTCGAGGTTGCGGTAGCTGAAGTCGGCCGGCATGAGATCGAGCCGGTCGAAGTCGGTTCCCTTGATCGCCTCGTCCAGCGTGCGCCTGCCCGCGACGAGCGCCTTGCCGCCGCCCTTGACCTTGGGCTTGACGCGGAACAGGTACGTGGCCGAGCCCTGCGGGTCGAGGTCCCAGATGAGGGTGCGCAGACCGTCGCGGGCGGCGAGGTAGCCGAGGTTGACCGCGGTCGACGTCTTCCCGACGCCGCCCTTGATGTTGTACGTGGCCACCACCTCTCATCGCGCCGCTCCGGCCGGGGCGAGTGGCGGCTCCTTCGGCCGGCGCCGGGTCGGGCCGGCTCAGCCGCGCCATCCGCCGCTGCACGGACCGCCGCGCGAACCGCTCGAACATGGCGGCGAACTCCGCGCGCGACGACTGCTGGTCCTCCTGCAGCCGGGCCGCGATCTCCCCCATGGCGAGCATCGTCCGGGCGGAGGCGTCCCCGCGCGCCATCATGTCGGCGGCGAGTGCGTAGATCGCCTCTCGCTGCGCCTCGCTGTCCTGGAACGTCCCGAGCACGTCCTGCAACGTCTTCAGCTCCTTGACGGCGCTGCGAGCGTCGGCCGGCTCCAGCAGCGGGGTGAAGATCTCCAGCAGGTAGCGCAGCTCCTTGGCCCGCTTGCGCAGGTCGTGCAGGTCCTCGGCGGGCGACGCGGGCGTGATCCGCGAGCCGCGGCGGAGCACCCGACGATAGGCGCGGCGAGCCGTTCCAAGCCGACCTCCCGCGGTGGGTCCGGCGCAGGGCTGCCCGTCCCAGGTCGCCAGCTCCTCCAGCGAGGTACGCCACCGGGCGCGCAACCGCTCGAACCGCGCCGACCGCAAGCCGCGTACCAGCCTGCGCCGCTCGGTCCGCCCGCAGCCTGGTCAGGTGTAGCACCATCGGCTCCAGGTCCTCGGGCCGGCCGCTGGTCAGACGAGCGGTCAGGGACGGGAGCTCCTGCAGGAGGACGTCGAGGTCGCGCGACGGCGTGGTGAGGTCGCCGAGCCACTTCAGCTGCGGTGTCACCCAGGCGACCAGGTCGGGCGGCAGGACGTCGCCGAGCAGCTTGACCGCCGAGCGACTCCGCCGCACCGCGACCCGGAAGTCGTGCAGGAACTCGATGTCGACGTCCGCCACGGTGCCGTCCCAGGCGGCCTCCAGCTCGTCGAGGAAGGACAGCAGCACGCCGGCCACGGCCACGTCGGCGGGAAGCTCCGGCCGGATCACCGGCCGCGAGGGTCGCGTCGGGATCGAGCCCCGCGGCGGCGCAGCGCCGCCGGGTAGCCGGAGCGGTCGTCGCGAACCAGCCCGGCGCCCTGCACGATCCGGCCGGCGCGACGCGCCGGCCGTGGCGTACCCCCGCAGCGGGATCAGCCACAGCCCGCCGGTCAGCCGGTCGCTGGCTCCCGGCGATCGTCGCCGGACGTTCGTGCACCAGCCGCAGCACGGTCTTGCCCTGCTCGTCGAGCAGGCTGCCGGTGACCGACGCTGCCCGAGGTCTGCACCACCGGCAGCAGCGCGCGCACGCCCGAGCACCGGCTCGAGGCGCGGCCGCAACTCGTCGGGAAGACCGGCCAGCAGCCGCGGCCAGCCCAGCGTGTCGGGCCCGGCGGTGACGGTCGCGCCGTCGGCGCTGCTGAGCTCCAAGATCGCAGCCTCGCCGTCCGCGCTGGCCGTGGCCGTCAGCGACAGGCCCGCGCGGTACAGCCGCCAGTCGACGCTGTCCAGCCAGATCCGCCGCGTGGTCGACCGGTCGGCCCATGGCCACCGAGTAGGCGCTCGCGAGCGCGCCAGGGCGGCGGGGACCGCCGACGGCTCCGGGCTGCCCCAGAAGTGCCCGTCGCCAGGGCCACCCACTCGTGCCCCTCCCCTGCCGCCGCCGACCTCAGCCAAGTGTGCCGCCCCGCGCCCAGCACACCCGAGATCGACACGAGCTGTCGGGTGATCCCGAGACCGGCCCGTACTCGAAACGGCGACCTGACCGGCGGCTACGGCGACCGCAGGAGGCCGCGTCGAGCCGGACGGTGACTCGCATCGAGGGGTCAGGGTTTCGAATCCGCTCGGCGGCAGCGAGCCGGACGCTACCCCGGTCGACGGCCTTGCAGATCATCCGCAGGAGATGAGGAGTCCGCCCGGTGACCGGCGGAGAGTCTCGGTTGGGTCCGGGTCGCTGCGACACCGGGACGAACAGACGCCATGTCACGAGGTGATTCGACAAGGGCTGGATGTCCTGCCCACGACTTCGGAGAGCTGAGATGACAATCGTCAAGCCCCCGGCTGAGCACGTCTCCTGGTACACGATGTCGCCGGAGGCGGCGGCAGAGCGGCTGGGTGTCAGCCCGGACCGCGGGCTGGACGCCGCCGAGGTGACCCGGCGACTGGCCGAGTACGGGCCCAACGAGTTGGCGAGCGAGCCGCCGCCGAGCCGCTGGGAGGTGGCCCGGGGGCAGCTGTCCAACCCGATGAACATCATGCTGCTGATCGTCGGTGTGGCCAGTCTCGCGATCGGCCAGGTGGCGACGGCCCTGGTCGTGCTGGGGCTGGTGACCTTCAACGTCGTCATGGGCTCGAGCCAGGAGTTGAAGGCGCGAGCCAGCGTGGAGGCGCTGGCCCAGCTCCAGGTCCCGCGCGCCCGGGTACGGCGATCCGGTGAGGTCGAGGAGATCGAGTCGACCAAGCTGGTGCCCGGGGACGTCGTGCTGCTCGAGGCGGGCGACGTCGTACCGGCGGACGGCAGGATCCTGTCCTCCGCGTCGCTCGAGGTGCAGGAAGCCTCCCTCACCGGCGAGAGCGCGCCGGTGAGCAAGGACCGCACGACCCTTCCCGAGGGTGAGGTCGCCCTCGGCGACCGTACGAACCTGGTCTTCCAGAACACGCAGATCACCCGCGGCACGGCGATGTTCGTGGTCACCGCGACCGGCCAGGCGACCCAGATGGGCCAGATCGCCGACATGGTGACCGCCACGAAGCGGACCCGTTCGCCGCTGCAGCGGGAGCTCGACGGCATGACCAAGGTGTTCGGTCTGGTCGCCTGGCTGGCCGTCGCGGTGATCGCCATCTTCGGTGTCGTGCGCGGCCAGGAGATCGAGACCCTGCTGCTGCTGTGCGTGTCCACCGCGATCGCGTCGATCCCGACCGGCCTGCCGACGTTCGTCCAGGCCATGCTGTCGTCCGGGGCGCGGCGCCTGGCCGAGTCGAAGGCCGTGGTCAAGTCGCTCACCGACGTCGAGACCCTGGGCGGGACGACGGTCATCAACAGCGACAAGACCGGCACGCTGACCATGAACGCGATGACGTCCACCACGATGCTGGCCGGCGGCGACTGGTACACGATCGAAGGCGCCGGCTACCGGAAGACCGGCGCGATCCTGGGCGTGGCCGGGGGGAAGCTGCCGGACTTCAGCCGCCTGGCCCTCGGCCTGAGCCTGTGCACGGACGCGACCGTCGCCGACGACGAGACCGTCATCGGCGATCCGACCGAGGCGGCGTTCGTCGTGCTCGCCGCGAAGATGGGCACCGACGCCGTGCAGACGCGCGAAGCCCTGCCCCGCCGGGCCGAGGTGCCGTTCGACTCCGAGTACAAGTTCATGGCGACGTTCCACGACCGCCCCGACTGGCTGGCCGGCGGGATCCTGCACGAGCCGCACTTCGCCTGTGTCAAGGGCGCCCCCGACGTGGTCGTGCAGCGCTGCAGTCAGGCCCTGTGGCATGGCGAGCTGGTGCCCATCGACGCCGTGCGCGACCAGATCCTGGCCGCCAACCGGCAGCTCTCCGAGCGCGGGCTGCGCGTGCTGGCGTTCGCCGCCCGGGACCTCGACGACGCGGCGATGTCGGCGGCGCTCGCCGACCCGATGGCCGCGGTGACCGGCCTCGTGCTGGTCGCGATCGTCGGCATCATGGATCCGCTGCGCACCGAGGCCAAGGACGCCGTCCACGTCGCCCTCAAGGCGGGAATCGACGTGCGGATGATCACCGGTGACCACACGGTGACCGCCCGGGCCATCGCGGACGAGCTCGGGCTCGGGCCGGGCGTGATCACCGGAACCGAGCTCGGCCACCTGACCGATGCCGAGGTGATCCGCCAGCTCCCCGGACTGCACGTCTTCGGGCGGGTGGCACCGGAGGACAAGCTGCGGTTGGCGCGGGTCATGCAGGAGTCGGGTGAAGTGGTCGCCATGACCGGCGACGCGGTGAACGACGCGGCCGCCCTGAAGCAGGCCGACATCGGCGTCGCCATGGGAAGCGGTTCGGAGGTGACCAAGCAGGCGGCGAAGATCGTGCTGACCGACGACAACTTCGCAACCCTGGTGCGCGCCGTCGATCTGGGCCGCGACATCTATCGACGCATCACGTCGTACGTCAAGCTGCAGCTGACGATCCTGTCGTCGGTGCTGCAGCTGATGGTCTTCGCCACGATCCTCAACATCAACGGCGGTGTCGCGCTCTTCCCGCTGCAGCTGCTGTTCGCCAAGTTCTTCGTCGTCATCACCGTGGTGATCGGGTTCATCGTCGACGTCCCCGACCCCGGGGTCATGCAGCGGCCGCCGCGGAAGCCGGGCACGAAGATCGTCAACCCGCCGCAGATCATCCGCTGGGTCGTCACCGGGTTCATCGTCGCCGCCACCGCGCTGGCGGTGCTCGCCTGGGGGCCCGACGAGCCGAGCACCGAGCAGCCGTCCGCCGCCATGACCATGGCCTTCGCCATCGTCTCGCTCAGCGCGGTCAACATCGGCCTGGTGATGCGGCGAGAGCGGCAGGCGCCGTGGTCGACGCCGGTGTTCCCGTACCTGGGCTGGATCATCCTCGGCTGGACCCTCACCTGGGCCGCCGTGGAGCTGAACATGCTGCAGCGCCTGCTCGACACGACCTCGCTCACCGGAGGGCAGTGGCTGGTCGTGCTCGGCCTGTCCCTCATCGCGCCCGCGGTCGTCGCCGTGGACAAGGCCATCCAGCTCTCGCGCCATCCCGAAGCCCGAGTCGGGGCGAACCCGGAGGCGACGACCCGCCCCGCCGTTCCCGCCGGCACTTGACCATCTTCGCCTGCCGGGCCGCCCCACCGTCGCCGAGTCGGCCACGGGTTGCCGCCGCACTCTCGAACGCCGACGGCCGCACGACGGGGTGGTGATCACTCCACCTCCTATGGCCATGCTGCCAGGCCTCGCCAGCACAGTCAGCAAGGGGATCTGATGGGTGGTCTCACCGCTCTGGCGGTCGTCGTGGTGGCCTACACGGTTGTCGCGTCGAAGCTCGACCGGTGGTGGATCACCGGTCCGATGGTGTTCGTCGCCGCCGGCGCGATCCTTGGTCCTGGCGGCCTGGAAGCCCTTCCCTTCTCAGTGGGCAACGAGACGGTCCTCACCATCACCGAGCTGACGCTGGCGCTGGTGCTGTTCTCCGACGCCTCGACGGTCCGGCTGCGGGACGTCGAGGGCGACACGGGTCTGCCCCGCCGGCTGCTGTTCGTCGGGCTACCGCTCACGATCGTTGCGGGCACCCTGCTTGCCTTCCTCATGTTTCCCGGGGTCGGGTGGGCGGCGGCGGCGTTGGTCGCCACCATCCTGGCGCCCACCGACGCGGCGCTCGGCCTGGCGGTCGTCACCAACAAGGCCGTGCCGGTACGGATCCGCCGAGTGCTCAACGTCGAGAGCGGCCTCAACGACGGGATCGCGACGCCGTTCGTGACCCTCCTCATCGCCGCGGTCGCGGCCGAGGAAGGTCTCGGCGACACGGCCTGGGGGCTCGAAGCGCTCAAGCAGATCGGGCTGGCGATCGTCGCCGCGGTCGTGGTCGGCTACCTCGGCGGGAAGCTGCTGGCCGTCGCCGTCGAACGGGGCTGGACCTCCGGGGTGTCCGAGCAGATCGCCATCCTCGCCCTCGCGTTGCTCGCGTACGGGGGATCCGTCGCGATCGGCGGCAACGGGTTCATCGCAGCGTTCGCCGGTGGCATCCTGTTCGGCGCCGCCACCAGACGTCGCCTGGCAGAACCGGTCCAGTTCACCGAGACGCTGGGCTTGTCGGCCTCCTTCCTGGTCTGGTCGATCTTCGGCGCGCTGTTCGTCGGAGAGCTGCTGCGCGGGGACTTCTCAGCTCGACCGATCGTCTACGCGGTACTGAGCCTCACGGTGATCAGGATGGTGCCGGTAGCGATCGCGCTGACCGGAACGCACCTGCGTCCGGCCACCGTGGCATTCATGGGCTGGTTCGGCCCACGCGGACTCGCCTCGGTCGTCTTCACCCTCCTCGCCCTGGAAGAGATCGAGCACAGCGGCGACGGTGCGATGCTCCTGCAGACCGTCACCTGGACCATCCTGCTGTCCGTGGTGCTGCACGGCATCTCGGCGTCCCCGCTGGCGGCCCGATACGGGGCGTCGATCGCGAAGGCGGGCGAGATCCCGGAGAAGGCGCCAGCAGGTGAGCCCCCGATCCGGCTACACGACCTTGCCGGACGCCACCACCTCGGCCGCCAGCAGGCACGCTCGACGGACCCGGCTGCTCAACCACCCGCCGGAGCCGATGGATGACGACGTGCCGGCAGCTACGTCGTGAGCTCTTGGATCACGTCGCGGCTGTGGGTGAGGGGGACGCGGCTGCCCTCCAGCTCGATGCGGGCGCCTGTGTCGTCGCGGATCAGCTCCAGCACCCGGACGTTGACGCGCTGGTGCACCGTGGCGGTTATCACCGACCGGGGCAGCGCGAAGACCAGGCGCTCCGGGTCGCTGTGCCGGGTACGGGCCTCCAGGCCGTACACCATCGTGTCGGAGACTGCGACGAGCATCCGGGCGGGGAGCCCGGAGGAGGCGCGGCCGGCCGCCCGGCCGCCGAGCATGCCGACACCGATACCGATGCTCGAGCCGACAGAGCCGCCGATCACGTCGCCGACAGTGGACCCGAGGATGCCGCCGGCGAACGTGGCGCCGGACTCACCGCGCGGCTCGAACTGACCGACGGTGTGCACGGCGTCCTCGACCCCCCACTGCGTCAGTGTCCGCTGCACGAGTTGAACCATGTCTTGTTCTGACATGCACAGACCGTAGCGTCTCGATCACTTGCGCACGGCCGTCCTGGCCGACTGCTAGTGAGTCCGGCCAGCGGTGCGGTGACGTCGGTGGTCATCCCGCGCCGCCCGTGCTCGCGCTCGCCGCCCTCCCAGGCACGGCACTCGGCCGCCTCGGCGAGCCGTCGACCGCGTCGTCGGCGGCGTGGGCCGCGGCAGGTGGCGAGGGCGGCCGGTCCTAGGGTGTGGCGGTGGGTTGGTCGGAGTGGTCGCCGACGGCGGTGATGGCGGTACGCCCGGCCGTGCGGGTGAACCAGCTGGGGTACCTGCCGAGCGGGCCGAAGCGGGCCACGCTGATCCACGATGCCGTGGAGCCGGTCGCATTCATAGTCCACGACGCGGACGGTTCGCCGCTGCTGGCTGGTCGGTCACAGCCATGGCCGGTGCGTCCCGAGCCGTCGTCCGGGCTGGCGGTGCACGTGCTCGACTTCACCGACCTCGGCACAGCGGGCGCGTCACTTCGGGTGGCGGCGGCCGGTCGGCGAAGCCACCCGTTCGATGTCACCGACGGGCTGTACGGCGGGCTGCGGACTGACGCCCTGCGCTTCTTCTCCCTGATGCGATCCGGTGGTCCGATCGACGAGGTGATGGCTCCCGGCTATGGGCGGCCGGCCGGGCATGCGGGTCGGTTCCCGAACCGGGGCGACACCGCCGTGGCCGCGTGGACCGGCCCCGACGCCGCGCGGCTCTATCCGGGTTGGCAGATGCCCGGCCGCTTCGACGTGTCGGGCGGCTGGTACGACGCCGGCGACTACGGCAAGTACGTCACCAGCGGGGCGATCGCGGCGTGGCAGCTCCTGTCCACCCTCGAGGTCCTGGCCCGGACGCAAGGGGACGCCGTGACCGGCGGCTTCGGCGCCGCGCTGGTCGCGGAGTGCCGGTGGCAGTTGGACTGGCTGCTGCGGATGCAGATCCCTGCCGGCGACCGGCTGGCCGGGTTGGTGTTCCACCGGGTGCACGGCACCGAGTGGTCGCCGCTGCCGGGCTGGGCCCACGAGGATCCGACCGAGCGGGTTCTGCACAGACCTTCCACTCCCGCCACTCTGCAGCTGGCCGCGGCGGCAGCGCACGCCGCGCGACTGCTGACCCGGTTCGATCCACCCTTCGCGCAGCGGCTGCTGGCCGCGGCCCGTACCGCCTACGCCGCAGCGCACCGGCATCCACCACTGGTCCCGCCGGACGACCATGCCCGGTACGGCGGCGGACCGTACGACGACGACGACGTCAGCGACGACATGTACTGGGCGGCCGTCGAGCTGTGGCTGGCCACCGGTGAGGACGGCTACCGGCAGGACCTGGTGGCCTCGCCGGAGCACACCTCCGACGCCTTCGACCCGACCGGGTTCGACTTCCAGCGGGTCACCGCTCCGGCCCGCCTGGATCTGGCGCTGGCCGGGCGACGGCTCGACGATCACCAGGGGGTGGTCGACAGCGTCCGGCGTGGCGCGGACCGGCTGCTTCGCCTGCAGGAGAGGCAGCCGTGGGGTCAGCCGTACGCGCCGGCCGACGGCTGGGAGTGGGGGTCGAACGGGCGGCTGCTCAACAACCTCGTCGTGCTCGGCGTCGCGCACCTGGTCACCGGGGAGACCCGCTACCGCGACGCCGTCGTCAGCGGCATGGACTACCTACTCGGCCGCAACGCACTCGGGCAGAGTTACATCACCGGCTACGGCACCGACTTCAGCTGCCACCAGCGGACGCGGCAGTTCGGCCACGACCTCGATCCGGCCATGCCACCGCCGCCGCCCGGCGCGCTGGCCGGTGGCGCCAACTCCCGACCCGCGCCGGACTTTCCGTACGATCCGCGGCTGCTCGGGTTGCCGCCGCAGTGCTGCTACCTGGACGAGCCCACCTCCGAGGTCACCAACGACATCTGCATCCGCTGGAATGCCCCGCTGGTCTGGATCGCCACCTACCTCATCGAGATCTTCGAGCTCGCTCCGAGCTGGTCCGCGTCGAGCACGACGGCTCCCGGGTCAGGCACGCCGATCTGAGCCACCTCTCGGCCTATGGCTGGAGCGAGATGACGGTCGACGGACGCGGGAGCGTCTACGTCAACTCGATCAACTTCGACTTCGCCGATTTCGAGGCCGTCCTCACCAGCGGGCAGGCACCGGGAAGGATCGCGCTCGTCACCCCGGATGGTGGCGTCCGGGAGGTGGCCGACGGGATCGCGTTCCCGAACGGGATGGTCATCACGCCGGACAACAGCACCCTGATCGTCGCCGAATCGTTCGCGTCCCGGCTCACCGCCTTCGACATCGCCGCGGACGGCACGCTGTCGAATCGACGGGTGTGGGCCGACGGCGTGGGCCCGGACGGCATCTGCCTTGACGCCGAGGGCTGCATCTGGGCCTCCAGCGGCAGCATGATCAACGACTGCGCCCGCATCCGGGAGGGCGGCGAGGTCCTCGAGACGATCGAGCTCGACCGTCCCTGCTTCGCGGCGATGCTCGGTGGTCCCGATCGGCGAACGCTTTTCATGCTCACCGCGGAGTGGCGCGGCACCGGGGGCATGGACGAGGTCATCCAGGCACGCACCGGACAGATTCTCGTCGCGGACGCACCCGCGCCGGGCGTCGGCTGGCCGTAACGGTCCAACGCACGACTTTGCCGCTGGTCGCGCCAGAGTGACGTCCGCCGCGCGGTGCTTCCACTACTGCCGCGGTCGCTCGGACGAGCGTCATGCTCCTGGTCGCGCTGGCTGGCTGTCCGCGCTCGCCGGGCTGGCCGTACCGATGTCGCGGGACGCGGCGAGGTCGACTTCAGTCGCCTCCCGGGCGGAAGGGTCCGCAGGGCTTGTCTGCGCTGGTGGGAGATCGGTTTTCGTTCCGGAGTGGGGCTGCTGTGCCAGTGGGAGCCGGGTGGCTGGGACGCCCGCCTCGTCGATCTCCCCGTCGACATGGGGCTCTTCGACCCACAGAGCCCGGAGCTGGGCCTGCATGAAGGCGAGGAGTCGGGCTCGATAGTCCCGGTCGAACTCCTGCAACGCTTCGATCTGCTGCTGCAACGCTTCACGCTTGGCGGCCAGGTTTCCGACCATCTCCTCATACCGGAGCTGGGCTTGACGCTCGAGTCCATCGGCGCTCGCCTGGGCGTGTCTGGCTGTCTCCGCGGCCCGCGCCTGCGCTTCAGCGACGATCTTGTCGCCCTGTCCCCGAGCATTGTTCGCGTGCGCCTGCGCGTCGGTGCCGATCTGCGCCGCCCGCGCTCTGGCGTCGGACAGCGCCTTCTCGGCCTCGCGGTGGATAGCCTCGGCCTGCCCCTGCGCATCTCGGACTATCTGCTCTGCCGATGCGCGCGCCTCCGCCTGAACCTTGTCGGCTTGGCGCTGAGCGCTCGCGACGTGTTCCTCGCCCGTTCGCTGGGCCAGGGTCAGCATCTGCAGGGCTTGCCGCTGGACGTCGCGACCGGGCTGGTCCATCTGCGCAGCCTGTTCGGCTTGCGCGACGCCGGGGCGGTCCGTCGCCTGCTCCCCGTCCGGGAAAACATCCCGGTGCCCTTTGACGCGACCCTTCATCCAGCTGTCAGTCATGGGACGACCTTCCTCGATGCGCGTCTTGACGTCGACAGACGCGCAGCCGACTCCTGTCCCGACGGGACGGGTCCCGATGATGACGTGGTTGTTCGGAGCTGACCAGGGTCGTTCAGCAGTGAAGCCCAGCGTGCCCAGAGAGTCACGCCGAGTTGGAACTGGGTGGGCTGCTGGCTGACTGGCTCCATGCAAGGCTGCGGTACTTCGGCGAGGAGGTTGTGGAGGACGTCGACGGGGATGCCAGCTGACCTTCCCTCTACGGCCCTTCTACGGCCTTGGCTGGTCCGGGCTCAGTCCCAGGACAGCAGGGCGCCGCGGGCGTCGAAGATGGCCCTGGGTCCCCAGGTGATCTCCCAGCGGTTGCCTTCAGGATCGGCGATGAACGCCGAGCGGCCGCCCCACGACCGGTCGGTCGCCTCAGCTACCGCCGTCGCGCCGGCGGCAACGGCCGCGACGAACGCCGCGTCGACCTCGTCCCGGGTGTCGACCGTGCAGGCGAGGGTGACCCCCGACCATCCGATCGGGTCGGCGCTGCCGGGCGCGGCCTCGGCGGTCAGATCGCGCGCCGGAAACAGCGCCAGCAGGACGCCACCGAGCAGAAACCCAGTCCAGGTGTCATCGCCGCTGGTCAACTCCGGCCAACCCAGCTGCCGGTAGAACGAGCGGAGAACCCTCATGTCCCGCGCGCCCAGCGTGACGACGGACAGGCGGGCGGGAATCTGGGCCATGCCTCGAATCCTGCCAGAGCGGGACGGGGCACCGAGCTCTGGCCGGCGCCGCGTGGAAACCCTCGCCGGACCCGTTCTCTACTCGGCTGCGCTCGGTGGTCGGGCTTCCGGAGGCGTCGGTGCGGCGGCATGGTGGGCGGGTGTCCGAGCCTGACTACCGCGCGCAGTTCGACGCGGCCGTGACCTTCAGCAACGGCGGCGGCTTGACCGCGCGAGACTTCCGCGTCGATGTGCCGCACGCCGGAGTCTCCGCGGCCGAGGTCGGTGCGTTGTTCGTCGCGTCGCTGGCCCTGCTGATGGTCGACCGGGTCGAAGTGACGGGGCTGCGAGTGTTCCCGGAGCCGCACAAGGGCACCCGCGGTGGCCCCAGCGACCACACCGGTCCGCCGGCGCCGCGGCGGGCGTGGGTCGAGCTGAGCCATTCGATCGACGCCGGCATGACGACCTACCCCGGGCTGCCCGCCCCCGAGATCACCCCGCATCTGACCCGGGAAGCCTCGCGGGCGGTGTATCGCGGAGCGGCGGAGTTCGCTATCGACAGGATCAGCATGGTCGGCAACACCGGCACGTACCTGGACAGCCCATATCACCGGTACGCCGATGGAACCGACCTGGCCGGGCTCCCGCTGAGCGTGCTGGCGGACCTCGACGCTGTCGTCGTCCGGGTCACCGGTAGTGGCGTGCGGGCGGTCGACGTTGGCGCGCTGGCCGCGGTCGAGGTCACCGGCAGGGCGGTGCTGCTGCACACCGGCGGCGACCGGGACTGGGGCACTCCGGCGTACGCGCGGGACACGCCCTACTTGACCGCCGCGGGCGCCCGGTGGCTGGCCGACCATGGCGCGCGGCTCGTCGGCATCGACGCGGCCAACATCGACGACACCGACGACCCGGCCCGACCGGCGCACTCGGTGCTGCTCGCGGCCGGCATCCCCGTCGTCGAGCACCTCACCGGCCTCGACCAACTGCCACCGACCGGTGCCCGGTTCACCGCCGCCCCACCCCGCGTCGCCGGCTTCGGCACCTTCCCCGTCCGCGCCTACGCCGCCCTGCCCGAACCCTGAGCCCTCCCTCGACGCACGCTCGCGCCGCGCTGCGCGCGGTGGTGGCTTGTTCCTGATCTGGTCTCGATCTGGAACTGGACCGTCTGTGGTCGAGGTCGTGAGCACGTGCATCGCCAGAGCCGTTGCGGCGGCGGCGGCGACGCTGCGAGCATGCCCGGACGATCGTGCCGAGCACCGTGGAAGGGGTGTCATGCCACCCACCAGCGCTCACCTCAATGGCAGCGTCAATCTGGCGGACGCGGAGACCGTCATGCGGGAGGTCGCAGCCCGGATTCCGGCCGGGGTACGCCGCATCCCGGACGGCGAGACCGGCGACCGGAGTAACTGGATCTTCTTCCAGTTGCAGAGGTTCCTGCAGACCCCGGGTCTTGCGCCGGCGTCCGGCTTCGACCAGCCCGGGGAGGGCTACGACCGGATGCCCAAGGTCGGGCTTGCCGACGGCGCTACGGCGGCGGACGTGGCCTGGCCGGACCTGGGGTACGCGGAGGCCTACGCCGACTCCTACCAAACCTTCCGCCGGTTGCAGGACGACGGCACGATCCCGGCCGGTGTCCGCTTTCAGGTCCAGTACCCGACGCCGCTCGCCTCGATAAGCGCGTGGATCGTCGAAGACGCGCAGGACGAACTCGAGGAGTCCTACGAGCAGGCACTGACCGCCGATCTGGTCCGGCTGCTCGCCCGGATCCCGCCCGACCAGCTCGCCGTCCAGTGGGACGTCGCGGTCGAGATCGGGATTCTCGAGGGCGGAGTGGACAGCGCCGGGGTTCGGCCGTTCGAGGCGATCGTGGACCGCCTTGCCCGCTGCGTCGCCCGGGTGCCGGCCGACGTCCCCGTCGGCCTGCACCTGTGCTACGGCGACTACCGGCACCAGCACTTCGTCCAGCCGAAGTCGCTGGAGCTGCAGGTGCGCCTGGTCAACGAGGTGGTGGCCCGGGCACCCCGGCCGGTGGACTGGTTCTCCCTCACAGTCCCGCAGTACCAGCGCGACGGGGCGTACTTCGCTCCCCTCGCGGACCTGCGCATCCCGCCGCAGATCCAGCTCTACCTCGGGCTGGCGCCCTACCACCCGGCCGACCAGAAGCCGGGCACCACCGCCACGCAGGTCGAGCTGATCGACACCCACCTCGCCCGCGCGGCGGGCGGCCCGCGCGAGTGGGGGATCTGCACCGAGTGCGGGATGGGGCGGGTGGAGCGGGACGAGGTGCTCGGGCTGCTCGACCTACACCGCGAGATCCTGGATGGCTCCCGGACCTAGCCGCCGCCCTCCGCGAGCGCCGTCTCGACCCTGCCTCGAAGACTGGAAACCGAATCCTTCGCACCTCGTGCGCGGCCTTGGCCACCTCAGGCAAGCTCCTCCTCGGGGAAGATCATCGCGCCGTCATCGAACCGAGATCAGATACCGCGTCATCCCCATGACTCCTTGTCCCGACGGCCACCTCCGGCCGCCTCTCACCTGTCTACGAATGCCTCGCTCCGGATCCGACAGGCTGCCGCCAGATTCTCACGAAGCCTCCGCCGTTCCGCGCCGCGGGCGCCCGGTGACCCCTGTTCTCGGAGATCATCGCCGCTGCCACCGGCGACGAGTAGTCCAACCGCACTCTCAGCCGTCGGGCTGGCGTGCCGCCTGGGTGCCGGAGTCGGCGAGCTGCGAAGGCCCGTGGCGGCGCGGCTGCCCGCGCTGGGTCGAGAGAGTCCGCGATCAGGTCCAGCAGCTGCCTGCGCTCGCCCGGGCTCACGATCGATCCATTTTCTGGCGGGCGCCGGGGTTTCGCCGGGGCCGGTCAGGCTCGGTCCCGGTCGGCGCGTTCGAGGGCGTGTGCGAGTTGTACGCGGGAGGTTAGGTCGAGCTTGTGGAAGATGTTGCGCAGGTGCGTCTCGACCGTCTTGGTGCTGAGGAAGAGGTCGGCGGCGATCTGGGGGTTGGTGCGGCGGGCGACGACGAGCCGGGCCACTTGCATTTCCCGTTCGGTGAGCGCGCCGAGCTGGACACCGTCGGTCGGCCCGCGGCCGGTGCGGTGGGAGATCCGGACGCCGAGCCGGCGCAGCTCCCGCTCGGCCTCGTCGCGGTACCGCAGCGCGCCGCACCGCTCGAAGGCGGCGGCTGCCAGCGCGAGCTCGGCCGCCGCCCGGTCGCGCTCGCCGGCCGCCGCCAGCGCCCGCCCGGCCACCGTCCGCGACAGTCCACTCTCGACCACCGCGCCGATGCCGTCGGCGGCATCGGCCGAGCGTGCGGCCAGCTCGGCCGCGGCGGCCGGCTCGCCCGCGTCCAGCAGGACCACCGCACCGGCCCGGTCCGCTGCCGCGGTCGCCAGCGGCAGGCCGACCGCCGCCGCACATTCCCGGGCGCGCTCCGCCGCGGCGTGGGCATCCTGCGTGCGACCGAGCGCCAGCTGACCGCGGGTGAGCAGCTCCAGCCGGGGCGCGCGGACCACCAGCGGCGTGCGCGGGAGATCGGAGCCGCCGCCGGCGTCCGTCAGCACCGCCACGGCGCGTCCCGCATCCCCGGCTAGCAGCAGCCCTTCGGCGAGGACGATCGATGCGAACGCGGCCACCGGACCGCCACCGAGCCCGCGGGCCGACTCCACCGCCTCCTGCGCCGCGGCCGAGGCCTCGTCGAGGTCGCCGGCGGCCAGCGCGGTCGCGGACCTGTTGCTCAGGCCCGACACAAGCGCCTGCAGGTTGTCTGAGAGCCGGGCCGACTCGACGGCCGCGTCCAGGACCTGGGCAGACTCGGCGAGCCGGCCGCGTCGGGCCAGGCTGGTGCCGAGGTAGGCGACGGCGAGCGGGAACAGCCTGCCCTGCCCGGTGGCGCTCCCGACCGCCATCGCCCGGCCGGCGTGCCGGATGCTGTCGTCGAGCCGGTCGAGGTAGTGCTCGGCACCGGCGAGGTGGACCGCGGCGTCGAGCCGGCGGGCGAGCGCGCCGTCCGGCATGCCGTCGACGAGGAGAGCTGCCTCGGCCACGTGCTCCCGCGCGGCCGGTACGGCCCCGGTGAACGCTTCGGCCAGGGCGAGCACGGCGGCCGCCGCCGCCCGCAGCGGCGGCTCGCCGAGCGGCGCCGCGGCCGTCGCTGCCCGGCCGGCCCGCTCCCGCATCGCCGCCCAGTCCAGCCGCTGGAAGCCGTCCACCGCCAGCTCGATCTCCAGCGCGACCGCCTCCGGCGAGGCGGGGTCGGACACCGCCGCGAGGGCGTCGAGGAGGTGCCGGTGTGCCTCGTCCGGCCGGCCGAGGAGGTGTTCGACGGCGGCGCAGGCTGCGGTCAGCCGGACCGTGGTCGCGGCCGAGTCCGGTGCCAGGGCCAGGCTCTCCAGCAGCGCCGCCCGGCTCCCGGCGAACTCCCCGGTGGCGGCGAGCGCGGCCGCTCGGGCGCTGAGCAGCTCGATCCGCTCCGCCGCCGACCCGGACGGCGGCAGCAGCCGCAGCGCCGCGGCGAACCAGCGCGCGGCGCTCGCCGGCGCCCGGTGCGCCGCCGCGGCCCCGGCCGCCCGCAGCACGCCGGCCGCGACGCGGTCGCCGTGCCGGGCCGACTGCTCGAGGTGCCCCGCCCGGGCGGCCGGCGCTGCCCCGAGCGCGCCCAGCGCGGCGGCGGCCCGCTCGTGGGCGCCGAGCCGCCATCCGCCGGGGATGCCCTCGTAGGCCGCGGTCCGCACCAGCGGGTGCCGGAAGCGGAAGCTGCGGGGCAGGTCGGTGAGGCGTACGAGATTCCGGTGCAGCAGCTCGTCCAGCGCCGCCGGCGCCGCGGCGGGGTCCAGCGCTGCCGCCGCGGCCGCCAGCTCGGCGTCGAACGGGTCGCCCACCACCGCCGCGCCCTCGGCCAGCCGGCGGGCGGCGATGCCGAGCGCGGCGAGCTCCTCGGCCAGCGCGGCGGCCACCGCCCGCGGCACGCCGGCGTCCCGCAGGGCCGGCCCGGCCGGGCCGGTGCCCGCGGCTCCGGGGGAGCGGGCCAGCTGCTGCAGGTAGAAGGGATTGCCGCCGCTGCGCCGGTGCAGCTCGGCCGCGGTGTCCTCGGTCACCGCCGCCCCGAGCAGCTGCCGGGCCTCGTCCGGGCCGAGCGCGGCCGGCTCGACCCGGACCAGCGTGCCGACCCGATGCGCCCGCTCCAGCGCCGCGGACAGCCGATCCGGCGCCTGGTGCGGCCGCAGCCCCAGCGCCAGCAGGACCGGCGCCGCCGGCGGGCGGCGCAGCAACGCCGAGAGCAGCTCGACCGAACCGGGGTCGGCCCAGTGCAGGTCGTCGAGCACCAGCAGGAGCCCGGGCGCCGTGGCGACCAGCTCCAGCAGCTCGCGGACCGCCCGGTGCGCCCGGTATCGCTCGTGCTGCAGCGGCATTCCAATGTGGACGGCCGAGTCGGACAGTGCGGGCAGCAGCCCGGCCAGCTCGGAGCGGGTGCTGCCGGCGAGCCGGGCGGTCAGGTCGGGCGCGTGCTCCTCCACGTGCCCGTCGAGGGCGTCGACGAAAACCGAGAACGGCAGGTCACGCTCCAGCTCCGTGGCCGAGCCGGTGAGCACCAGGTGACCGCTGCGGTCCGCCCGGACGGCCAGCTCGTCGAGCAGCGCGGTCTTGCCGATCCCAGGCTCGCCAGTCACCGCGACCACCGCCGGCGTCCGCGGCCCGATCCCGGCAAGGCTCTCCGCGAGCAGGCCGAGCTCCGCCCGACGCCCGACGAGGTGCTCGGCCCGGACCGGCATGACCGCCTCCCGGGCTCAGGGTAGCCAGGCACCCTTATCCGGGGAACCGGCCCGGGATCAGGGTGCCGCCCCGATGCCACGGCTGGCCGCTGGCGCGACGCTCGGACCGTCCCTACGACGCCTCCGAGGAGGACCCCATGACCACCACCGCCCCGACCCCCGTTGCACCCCGGTCCAAGGCCACGTTCCAGCACCGGGTCGCCAAGCTCTTCGGCCTGGAGGGTGACAAGTGGATGCGGCACGCGAACCCGTGGAGCGTCGGCACCCGGTTCGCCGTGCTGCCGCTGCTCGCGCTGTCGGTGTGGAGCCGGGACTGGATCGGCTGGTGGTCCCTGATCCCGATCTCGCTGTCCGTGGTCTTCCTGATGGTCAACCCGCTGCTGTTCCCGCCGCCCCGCTCGACCCGCAACTGGGCCTCCAAGGGCGTCTTCGGCGAGCGCGTCTACGCCAACCGCACCGACTTGGAGATTCCGCCGCAGTACCAGTCCCGAGTGCCCGTGGTCGCCAACACGCTCTCCGGGCTCGGCATGCTGCTGCTTGCCTACGGGCTGGTGGTGCTCGACCCGGTGGCGGTGGTCGCCGCCCTCGTCCTCCAGCAGACGGCGAAGTCCTGGTACATCGACCGCATGGTCCTGCTCTACGAGGACATGAAGACCCGCGACCCGGAATACGCCCGCTGGGAACACTGACCCGGCACCCCCGCGCCCGGCCGCCACCCCCGGCGACCGGGCGCCCCGGCCGCACGCCCGCATCCCACCGCAAGACCACCCCCTCGACGTCACACAGTTCAACCGCCACATCGCCTCCGCCCGATGCACGCTCATGCCGCGCGGCGCGCTCACCGGCCGGAGGCGGCCCCACCCCCCGCGGGTGGTCATCCCCGCCGCCACGCCCACGCAGGGGCAGCGTAAGGTCGTCACGCCAACACCCCGGGTCGTGGCCGCCGTCGTATTCGCGCTAGCTAACGCTGTAGCCCTTCGCCCGCAGCGCCACGGCGGAGAGGCAGCCGGCGACCTGCGTCAGCGCCTGCCGCAGCCCCGACGGCGGATGCGACGTCCCGGTGTCCGTCTCCCGGCTCCCCACGCAGATCCAGAACTCCGGCCCGGCCTGCACTGCTTCCGGCAGCTCCTCGGCGAACCGCCCCCGCTCCCACCAGAACGACGGCGACTGGCATACCGCCGCCCGGAACACTGCCGGGTGGCGCGTCGCGGCGTACGCGGCCGCAAGGTCGCTCAGGCTCAGGCCGGCGAGCACAATCTCGGTCACGCCGGGATGCTTCTCCCGGACCGAGCCGACGAGGTCGCTTGCGACGAACCGCGCGTATTCCGGACGGCTCGGCGGCGGGCGCAGCACTGCGGCGACCAGTGTGCAGCTGCCGTTCGACTGGTGATGGCGGTGCGTCGACATGCGGGCGGTTGGTACGAGACGCCGGGACGCTCGCGTGTTCTGGGGGATGATCAGCGGTCGATCAGGCGCTGGAGGTGCTCGGGGTAGCGGGCTCCCTGGACCTCGATCTGCGCCGCGGCGGTGTCGATCTCGCGCGAGGTCGTCGGCGGTCAGCTCGAGCTCGGCGGCGCCGATGTTCTCCTCGAGGCGCTCCAGCCGGCGGGTGCCGGGGATCGGCACGATCCAGGGCCGCTGTGCGAGGAGCCAGGCGAGCGCGATCTGGGCGGGCGTGGCGCCGGTGCGTGCGGCGATGGTGGCGAGGAGGTCGACGACGGCCTGGTTGGCCTCGCGTGCCTCCGCGGTGAAGCGCGGGATGGTGCTGCGGATATCCCCGCTGTCGAACGACGCGGTCCTGCTGACCGTCCCGGTGAGAAAGCCCTTGCCGAGCGGGCTGAAGGGGACGAAGCCGATACCGAGCTCCTCCAGGGTCGGCAGGATCTCTGCCTCGGGCTCGCGCCACCACAGCGAGTACTCGCTCTGCAGGGCGGTGACCGGCTGCACCGCATGGGCGCGCCGGATGGTGCGGACGCCTGCCTCGGACAGGCCGAAGTGCCGGACCTTGCCCGCGGCGATGAGCTCCTTGACCGCGTCGGCGACGTCCTCGATCGGTACCTCGGGGTCGACGCGGTGCTGGTAGAGCAGGTCGATCGTGTCGACGCCGAGCCGCCGGAGTGAGCCGTCGACCGCGCGCTTCACGTGTTCGGGACGGCTGGACAGGCCCGCCGAACGGCCGTGGTCGTCGAACGCGAACCCGAACTTCGTGGCGATCACCACCTGGTCGCGGACGGGGGCGAGGGCCTCGCCGACCAGTTCCTCGTTGACGAACGGGCCGTACACCTCGGCGGTGTCGAAGAAGGTGACCCCGCGGTCGACGGCCGCTCTTATCAGGCCGATCATCTGCGCGCGGTCGCCGGGGTTCGGGCCGTAACTCTGACTCATCCCCATGCAGCCGAGCCCGATGGCGGAGACATCGAGGCCGCTGTTCCCGAGCGTGCGCTTTTTCATCGTCAGCATCTCCTGGTGGTCAGGCTAGGTGTTCTACCAGGCCGTTGGTTGAGGTCGGGTGAGGTCACGGTCTGGCCCGACGCCCCGGGCGTCGGGCCGAGGTGTAGGCGGACGCCTCCACCGCCGGATGCTGCTCGGCGACCTCCGGTACGCGGCCGGCACCGACTAGGCGCTCTTGTCCGGATCGGCGGGCCGGAGGAGGGTGCGGGCATGAGCGTGCGACGGCGAACGGCTCTGCTGCTCCTGCTGGTGCTCCCCCCGCTCGGGGTGACGGCTGGCCCGGCGGCCGCCGGGCCACCGGGCGACCGGCAGGTGCTGCTCGGGTACGCGCGGGACACCTGGCGGTCGATGGTCGCGCTCACCGACCGGGGCACCGGGCTGCCGGCCGACAACATGACCGGCTCGGTGACCGCGCCGGTCCGCTCCGGTTACACCTCGCCGACGAACATCGGTGGCTACCTCTGGTCGACCGTGGTCGCCCGGGACATCGGCGTGATCGACAGCACCGAGGCGTACCGGCGACTCCGGCAGACCCTCGGCACGCTCGGGCGGATGGAGCGGCACCCAGACAGCGGGATGTTCTACAACTGGTACGACGAGGCGACCGCGGCCAAGCTCACCACCTGGCCGGTGGACGGCAGCCCGCTCACCCCGTTCCTGTCCAGCGTGGACAACGGCTGGCTGGCGACCGCGCTGATGATCGTGTCCTCGGCCGAGCCCCGGTTGCGCCGGCAGGCCGGCGCGCTGCTCGGCCCGATGGACTTCGGCTTCGTCTACAACCCGGCGCCGGCCCGGCCCGGGGTCGACGCGGGGCTGAACCGCGGCGGCTTCTGGGACACCCAGCCGCCCGGCTGCTCGGTGGTCGGCAACTATCGCGGCCGCGGCCCGGACGTCTGGTACACCTGCAATTCGTACGACACCGCGGTCACCGAGGCTCGCATCGCGCTCTACGTGGGCATCGCCCGCGGCCAGATCCCGCCGGCGGCGTACTTCGCCACCTGGCGCACCTTCCCGGCCAGCTGCGACTGGTCGTGGCAGGAGCAGCAGCCGGTCGGCGTCACCCGGACCTACCTCGGCATCCCGGTCTACGAGGGCGCGTACCGCTACCGCGGGCTGCAGCTGGTGCCGAGCTGGGGCGGCGACATGTTCGAGTCGCTGATGCCGGACCTGTTCGTGCCCGAAGCGGCGTGGGGACGGCGCAGCTGGCGGGTCAATCACCCGCTGACCGTCCGCTCCCAGATCGAGCACGGGCTGCACGAGGCCGGCTACGGCTACTGGGGCTTCTCGCCGGCGTCGACCCCCGGCGGCGGCTACCGGGAGTACGGCGTGGACGCGGTCGGGATGAACCCGGACGGCTACTTCTCCGACGCCGGGCTAACGAACTACGACGCCGGCTTCGGCGACTGCCGGGCCGGGACGAACCCGACCCCGGCGTACGGGGACGGAGTGGTGACGCCGCACGCCGTCTTCCTCGCCCTGCCGTACGCGCCGCGCGCCGCGCTGGCGAACCTGGCCGCGCTGCGCCGGGACTTCGACGTCTACGGCGACGGCGGGTTCTACGACTCCGTCGCTGTGCGGTCGGGCACGGTGTCGCGGACGTACCTGTCGCTGGACCAGGCGATGGTGATGGGCGCGCTCGGCAACGTGCTCACCGGCGACCTGCACCGGGCCTTCGGCCGGTACGGGCAGAACGAGGCGCGGCTGCGGCCGCTAATCGGGAAGGAGGTGTTCTCCGCCGGAGGCTAAGGGGAAACGACACGCGCGTTGTCCACCGAGCTCAGAGCCCCTGTCCGCGCCGCCGGCAGGGCTCCGCGCCATCAGGTGTCAGGCGGGGCCGTTCTGTCCCGGGTCGCCGCAGCGCTCTGCCCCGTTGCCGCCGCGTCCTCCGCCGCGTCCGCCGCCTCGACCTCCTCGGCCGCTGCCGCTTCCAGCTCCGCAGCCTGCACCTCCTCGGCATGGACCAGCTGTTCCTCGATGGCGGCGGCCTGTGCTTCGACATCCTCGGGGGCTACTACGGCCTCGGTGCCGGCGGCGTGGGCGTGGACCACGAACTCGGTCAGGAGGAAGAGGCTGACGTCGTCGTCGGTGCGCTCCTGCCCGACCTTGAACGGGGTGTCGATGACGTTCAGCAGCCGCAGGAGGTAGAGGAAGAAGAACGAGAGGAACCCGAGGGTGATCAGGGACTCGGCGAGGCCGCCCATGTTGGTCACCAGCAGCATCGCCACGATGACGATCACGATGCTGTAGATCATTGCCTTTGCCGAGGGGAGGAACTGCTCGCGCTGGATGTGGTAGACCCGCAGCAACGACTTGCGGAGCCCGGCCTGCTCCGCCCGCAGCCTGACCACGTAGTTCGCGGGGACGTCGCTGTCCTCCAGCTCCAGCAGCGACTCACCCACCTCCTCGACCGCGGCCTGGCAGTCGCGGGTCTTGCCGGCGTTGATGTCGGCGCGCAGCGTCGTCACCACCGCGATGAGCCGCTCCCGAAGCACGCGAAGGTCCGGCTTCCCCCACACCTTGTTGAATGACTCGGCCTCTCGCAGGATCGCGTAGAGCCCGGCCGCCAGGTCGCACCCTGCTCGGCGTGCAGGGCCGCACCCGGATCACCACCACGAACACCGACGACAGTGAGCCGACGCTGGCCTACGCCAACGGGCGGATGACCATGGTGTGGACCCGCACCCCCGCCCCCCTCCATCCGAGTCAGGCCGACCTGCTAATCGCCGAAAGCACCGGCGGCGCCTGGTTGTCCCGGCCGTTCGCGTCGCTCGGCAACTTCAACAACGACGCCGATCTCATCATTTACGCCGGGGTCGCCTGGGTGACGTGGGAACGGGACGGCAGGATCGTCGTCGCCAACAACTCCGGCGGCACGTTCCACAGCCGCACCTTCGGCAACACCGGGTTCAACCCCACGGTCGCCGTCTCCGGCAGCCACGCCTTCGTCTGCTGGTTCGCGATAGACGCAGACCGGGTCGTCCTCGCCGAGCTGGCCGGCGGCGCCTGGACCAGCGCCCAGGTCATCGGCCCACCGTCCTACCCGCTGCGCGTGCTCGCCCAGGCCACCAAGGCCCGCGTCATCTATTGGGCGGGGCGCCTCAACCCCAGTTACGGCGCGCTCTACATCCGCACCCAGGCCTAACCCCGGCAGAACCACCCGGCGACCGCCACCGACTCGCTGGTGCGCGACCACCGAGGCGGAGGCTGCTCCTACGACCCCCGTCGGCTCCCCGCTGGCGGGATCGCGTTGGCAACAGGCGTACGCCTACGCCGGTGGGACCATCCCGGCGAGCAGATCCACCTGGCCCGCTCCGCCGTGTTAGCGCAGGTTCAGGAAGGAGCGGCGGCGGGCAGTTGCCGACCCACCCCGCCCCGTCCTCTCCCCCGCGGCTGCTGCGGAAGACGGTTCGATGAGCAGGGCGGAACCGCGGGACCTCCGTCGACCCCTCCCGATGGCTGGCTTGCCAGCCCGCAATATCCGACTTTGCCGAGAAGAGTGCGTTACGGCGCGGCGGCATGTAGCCACGTCCCGGCCCGAACCGTGGCGCCTGTGACCTTGCCGCAGCAGACGCAGCGACCCGGCCGCGATCATCCCCGAAGCACCTTTTGGCCCCTCGCCGCCGGTGATCGGCTTGCTCCCCCTCTGGAAACTCGCCTGGCTCTCGGTCAGGCAGCGCCACTGCGGGGCATCCCATCCGCACCAAGACTTGACTTCCGGGTCGGTCGACCCGACCGCCTCGGCGCCTCCTCCACAAGTACACGCAGGTCTCGTAGCACGGCGGGGGATCTTATGGAAGCGATCGAGGGTATGCGATCGAGTTCGATGCAGAGATGTTGATGCAGGTGCAGCCGGGCGGCAGGGCGGAACAGGCCCCCCTGCTCAAACAGGTCTTCTATGGACTGGAAGAAGCAGGCGGCGTGTTAACCGAGGCGGCCATTGTGGTTCTACGGTTGGGTGGGCTTATTGTCCCGACCGGTGGTCCCTGGGGTTGGGTCTTCTGCGGACGTCGCTGGCTTCCCGGCTCTGTTGCGCTTGCGCCACCCAGCGAAGGCAAGGATGGCAGCGGTCAGCAACCAGAAGATTCCTACCCAGCGGGTTTCTTCCCGGGTGATGAAGACGATGCCGAGGGCAAGAAGTCCACCGCTGGCTCCGTATGCAGCGTTCAGGATCGTTGTTTTCGTATGTAGATCTTGAGAGCCGGATCCGGGGTGATCATCCGCTGCGGCCGATCCGGGAGATTGTGAATGGGGCGCTGTCGGCTTTGAGCGCGGACTTCGAGGCGATCTATGCGGCTGGCGTTGGTCGACCTTCGATCCCGCCGGAGCGGCTGCTTCGGGCGCTGCTGCTTCAGGCCTTCTACGGGATCCGCTCGGAGCGCCAGATCATGGAGCGGCTCGAACACGACCTCTTGTTCCGCTGGTTCGTGGGGTTGGGAGTTGACGACGCGTCGTGGGATCAGACGACCTTTGGCAAGAACCGTGACCGGCTGCTGGCGGGCGATGTGGCGCACAAGTTTCTCGCCGCCGTGCTCGCCGACCCGAAGGTCAAGCGGCTGCTGTCGACGGAGCACTTCAGCGTCGATAGCACGCTGATCGAAGCCTTTGCGTCGATGAAGAGCTTCCGCCCGAAGGATGGCTCGGGCGATCCTCCGGCGCCCGGGCGCAACGGCGAGAGCGACTTCCACGGCCAGAGCCGCACCAACGACAGCCATGAGAGCACCACCGATCTGGACGCCCGGCTCTATCGCAAGGGGCCGGGCCGCGAAGCCAAGCTGTGCTTCATGGGCCATGCGCTCATGGAGAACCGCCATGGCCTGGTTGTCGACGCCTGCCTCACCAAGGCCGACGGCCACGCCGAACGCATCGCCGGGCTCCACATGATCGAGCCGCGCGCCGACCGGTCGGGGCGCATCACCCTCGGCGCCGACAAGGGCTATGACGCCGAAGACTTCGTCAACGAGCTGCGCTCGATCAACGTCGCCCCGCATGTGGCGGCCAAGGCCAACGGCTCGGCCATCGACGGGCGCACCACCAGGCACGCGGCCTACAAGGTGAGCCAGGTCATCCGAAAACGGATTGAAGAGGTCTTCGGCTGGACCAAGTCCGCCGCCGGCTTGCGAAAGACCAGACATCGAGGGCTGGGGCGTGTCGGCTGGCAGTTCACCCTCACCATGGCCGCCTACAATCTGATCAGGCTGCCAAAGCTACTCGCCGCGCTCGCATGACCAGGCAGCCAGGCCGGGAGCCCCCTCGGACCCGACCCTCGAAGCCCACCGAGACCACGCCAGCAGGCGCAGACATCCCCAGACTTCGGATAAAACCAAAAAATCCGCCGAAGCTCACCGCTTTTTCCTCAGCCTGCTAGTGACCTGCTCGAACCACTCATCGGGCAGGCTGTCAGAAAAGTGCGCAGCTGCAGGGTCTCGCTTCCCATTCAGCTCCCGCGGGAACGGCTCTCGGTCAATCATATCGAATACGGCTGCTTGCGAAGTCCACGGCGACGTACACGGGCCATGTCGCCCTTACCTTGTTGGCCCGCCCCAAAGCCGGCAGTGTCCCCGGAGCCTTTGCACGGCATGAGATCCGCGGCGGCTGTGCCAGGCTGGCGCCGGGTTAAATTTCTCGGGAGCGTGCCTCGCGACCGCCAGATTGCCGGCAACGGCGTCGATCCCGGATCCGCCAGCCCGGCCCGTGCGCCACCTCCGCCCGGAGCCTCTCTCGAACGCAGTCCGCCCGGTCATCGAGCGTGTAGCCGTCGAAGGTGACGTGTCCAATCACGGAGGGCGAGCCGGTCGGAGCCCTTGACCACGATCTCCGTTCAGGTCCGCGTCAAGCGTCAGACGCCGGGTTCGTGGAACCGGGCTTGTCCGCCGCCGGTTCCTCCGGCGTCGGCGTGGTTGCCGCCAGGGCGAGGCGTACCGCTGTGAAGCGGTGGGCAAAAGCGCCCGAAGATCAACGGCGAGCTCGACCCGAGCCGCGTGCTCGAGGAGCTGCCCTCGCCGTGCATCCCCCAGCTGCACGGCCGGTCCTGTTGCGAGCGCCGCCGGTCTGAGCCGCGGTCGAGAGCTACGGGTCCGATCGGCGGTGTCTCCGGCGGCGGCGACTAGGAGCAAAATGGTCGTTCCCGGTCGATTACGTAGTCCCGGACCCCGCTTCCCCCAGCTTTGCCGCCGCCCACCGCAAAGTACACCGTTGCCCACAAGTCGTGGCTGGGTCGCAGCCTTGTCCAGCAAATTCCAATAGGCGGTGAAAGGCGGTGTGGAGGATGTGGGGAGGTCTGGCGTGAGTGGTTCCCAATCACGCAAGCGCGATTTCTGCAGGCGGTTGCAGGGAGACCGACCATGCTGACGCAGATGACCGAGGAGGACTGGACGATGGTCGCCGGGGTGTTCGAGGCGTCGCGCTCGCGGCGCGGCGACAAGGGGCGGGACGACCGCAAGTTTCTGGAGGCGCTGCACTACTTCACGGTCCACAACATCACCTGGCGGGCGCTGCCGGCCGAGTTCGGCAACTGGAACAGCGTGTGGAAGCGCTTCTGGCGACTGAGCCAGTCGGGCATCTTCGAGGCGTTCTTCGAGGCGCTGGCGGCGATGAGCAAGACGGCCCATCTGGTGCAGATGTTCGACTCCACCGTGGTGCGCGCGCATGTCTCGGCGGCGGGCGCAAAAGGGGGCAGGACAATCAGGCGCTCGGCCGCTCGCGCGGCGGCTTCTCGACCAAGATCCACCTCAAGACCGACCTCGATGGCCTGCCGATCGCCTTCCATCTGACCGGCGGCGAGGCCAGCGACAGCCGCAATTTCGAACCCTGCTCGACATCGGTCCCGACATCACGCCGCGCGCGGCGCTCGGCGACAAGGGCTACGACGCCAAGGCCAACCGCGAAGCGGCGCGCCAGCGCGGCATCTGCCCGGTCATCCCGTACCGATCGAACGCCGCAGAACCAGCCCGATTTCTTCCCCAAGCTGCTCTACAAGGCCGCGCCCGTATCGAGCAGGCGGTCGGCAAACTCAAACGCTTCAAGCGCATCGCGCTACGCTGCGAGAAGACCGCAAGGAACTACGCGCTCCTTCATCGCCCTCGCCTGCGCGCTTCATCTTGATCAAATCCGTCCACACGGCCTAGGGGCTCCGGGCCCCTTCCTCCAAGTTCATCAACATCCGCGCGGCTCGGCGGGCGCTGGTGGTGGGTGTGACAGGCCAGTCAGTGAAGTCAGTGATCTGCTATTGCACCCATTCCTTTTACCAGCTTCTTCTTTCCTCTAACCATTTTTCGCAAATTGGCACGCGTGAGAGAAAAAAAGAGGCGCAATAGCCAGATCACTGACTTCACTGACTTCACTGACGAGATCGGGGGCGCAGCCATGGGGTGGTTTCACTGACTTCACTGACTGGCCCGTGGAATGAGTGATCACAGCCGGTCACCCGGCCTTCTTGTAGAAAATTCCAATGAGTTCGGAGGCTGCGGCCGCACGGCGCCGTAGCGGCTCGTGTTGAAATGCGTGACGCAGCTCCGGGCGGCATGAGGTTATCGGGTCAGGCAGCGAGCGCAACCGGCTGATCGGTGCAGGGCGTGGCGATGGACTGCCAGCCGTCGACCCTCCTCATATGGATCTGGCCCGACGCGAGCAGCGCCCAGAACAGCATCGCAGCGCTGTCAGCCGAGGGCAGGATGGTCTGGGTTTTGATCCTGCGCTTGAACTCCTCGTGCAGGCGTTCGATGGCATTGGTGGTGCGCGCGCTCTTCCACTGGCTCGGGGGCAGCCGCGCGAAGGCGAACAGGTTGCCGCCGGCTTCCTCCAGGCTGTCGGCGACGGCGCGGTGCCGAAGCCGCCATTTGCGCAAGAAGGCCCTCCGGCGCTCCTCGATCTCCGCGGCCGTCGCCGCGTAAATCATGTCGGTGTAGTCGGCCGAGATCTCTTCGTGCAGCCGCTCCGGGGCATGGGCGAGCAGGTTCCTATGCTTGTGAACGGTGCACCGTTGTGTCGGCACACCGTCCCAGATGGCGGCGAGCGCCTTCTCGAGCCCGGGTGCGCCGTCAACGATGAGGAACTGCGGCCGGCGCAGGCCTCGGGCGATGAGGTCGTCGAGGACGGCACGCCAGGCCTCGGTGGTCTCGCCGCCCATGTTCTTCACGGCGAGCAGCACCTTCTGCCCGTCCTCGCGCACGCCGATGACGACGAGGAGCGAGATCGAGGTCGCCTTGCGGTCGAGCCGCACTCGGACCACCGTGCCGTCGAGGATGAGCCGCACGATCCGCTCCTCGGCGAGCGAGCGGGCGTTCCAAGCATCCCAGTCCGTCCTCACCTTTCGCCACACCCGGCTGACCACGTCCTTGCCGACGCCCTCGGCGAACACGGCCGCGAGCGCACGGCGCACCCGGCGCGTGTTGGTGCCGGCCAGATAGGTCGAGGCGATCAGCGCATCGGCAGCGAGCGTGCGGCGCTGGTAGGCTCGCAACGCCGCGCTCTTCCACTCGCTCCTCGTGCCGTCCTCGCCGATGAGACGGGCGCGCGGCACCACGATCTCGGTCGACCCAAAGGTGCCGGTCAGCCGGCGCGTGCGTCGGCCATGCCGATGGCCCACAACACCGGCTTCCGATTCTTCGTCGTTCCGGCGCCGGCCATAGCGCGGACGCGCCAGGGCTGTGGTCAGTTCCTCCTCGATCATCGCCTCGATGAAGCCGCGCACCTTCGCGCGCAGGCCGTCCTCGATCGGATCAAACCAGCTGTCGAAAAGCAGGCCATCGGCCTCGTCGGCCCGAGCGGGCGTGGTATGGCTCACCATGGCGTGGTCTCCCGCCCGGCGCTCCAACGCCGGGAATCAGGGTTGCGAACCCCGGAGACTACGCCAACCCAAATCCAACCACCTTCGCGACAGCACCGGCCGCCACGGGCGTGGTTTAGCACTGACTTCCACTGGCTGGGAACGACTGATCGGCCGCGATTGGGTTCGACTCACTGCCTGGAGCCTCACCGACGGCTCTTGCGGCAAGTTCAGCACACGCTGCGCCGGCGTGTTCGACGGAGCACCGAGAAGCTCGGGCCGGCGGCGAACACGGATGAGCGTCCAAGAGCAGCCGTTGACGCGTGAGCCGCGTGTTTCGCTCCGACGCTATGATGAGAGCGTCCTCGTCGCGTGAGGGAGATGCCGGCCTCCAAGGCCGCAGCCGGCCCGAATCGCCGCCGCAGCGGCCCTCGCGGAGCACGCGACGGCAGGAGGTCTGCGTCAGGCGCCGGTCGATCGCTGAGCTGTGTGCGCCTATCACGCTTCCCCGATTGATCCGACGTCCGATCGGCCTCTAGGTCGCGCGAAGGCGGCGGCTGAGTCGCGCGAATGCAGCGGCCCATTCAGCAACTGTCCGCTTCGGCCGTGGCGGACTGCGGCCGTCTTCCGGATCAGGCTGTCGCCGCTCACGTTCGTTGAGGTCGATTGTAGCGACCGTGGGCGCGAAGCGCACCGCGCGAGTGAGGCTGGAGGCTGCGACCTGTCGGGCCCCTTCCGAGAGTTCCTTCTTTCCGTAGATCGCCTGACGCCGGCCGTTGACCTTCCACAGGCCGTCCTTGGCATCTTCGTTTCGGACGTGCTCGTAGCCGCAATGTTCGAAGCGGGGAGGGATCCTGCGGGCGTTCTTGCGATCCTTGAGCCAGGCCTCGAAGTCGGCAGAGGCGGTATTTCGACACAATTCTCGAGCGTGGTCACACCCGGCCACCCGAGCGTCTCGAGCGCGTCGGCGAGTTCGGCGTCCTCCGGCACTCTTGAGGCGTTGACGATAGCCCAGAAGGCCGAGGTCTGTTTCGGTGGCGCCTTCGCATCGAACTTGGACAGGTCCAGGTCGTGTAGGTGATAGGCGACGGCTTCGTTACCGCCCTGGTCGAACCATTCCCAGAGTTTCCGGAAGTAGCCCTCGGGCCAGCTGTCGCGGGTGAGCTCTGACCAGGCCACATAGTGCCGGCCATCGCCGGCCTCGAGGTGGATGCCGTTGGCCTTGCGGTTCGTGGTGATGACCACGCCGCACAAGTTCGGGATGTAGTGCAGCCTGATGTTCTTGTCGTTGACGCCGAGGATCTCGGGCGGCGATGATGTCCTTCATCTGATCATAGAATGCGCCGCGGTCGTACTCGCCCATGTCGCGGGCTTCGTTCACGCGCAGGATGACCGAGCGCAGGAACGGGTTGAACTGGCCGAGGATCTCGCGGGCGGGCCTCGCGGAAGTTGGCGACGCCGATCGCGATGCGGACCGGGCGAGGATCAAGTCCTTGCCGATGCACTGCTCGCCGCCGAGAAGGAGGGCGTGGTTGAGCTTCTCGCCCGGCCGCTGCACGCGATGGGCGAGCCAGCTTTGAATGTGTTCGAAGTCGTTGGGATAGACCTTCGTCCGTGCTCGAGCCAGGGCGTGACGTCGCCTTTGCGTGGGCACGATCGTGGGCGGCTTGTAGAGGTTGAAGACTGAGCGCCCGGGGCGGTCGAACCAGCCGCCGTCCGAGATCATCCGTTGCGGATGATCTGCGGTGCGCCGGGCAACCAGGTTATCTGCTCGACCGGTCGGTTCTGGTCGAGCCAGGCGTTCGCTTTGATGGTCTTGGGCTCGCCCTGTTGTAGATCTCCCGAAGATGAGCAGCGCCTGACGGAGCTCCTCGACGGTGTCGAAGGTGCGCAGCCAGAGCAGGTTCTCCTTCAGGGTCCGGATGAAGCGCTCGGCGCAGCCGTTCCCCTCGGGAGCCCGCACAAAGGCGGGCGAGCTCTCGATGCCGAGGAAGGCAAGCTCCTTCTGGAAGGCGTCCGACATGTACTGGCTCCCGTGATCGTGCCGAACGGCGAGACCGCGCGCGATCTCTTTGGCGAAAGCGCCGAAGCAGCGCCGCACGCCCTGCCGGATCGGCTCGAGCGCCTCGAAGCGGGTGGCTCGGCGCGCGGCATGGATGCCCACGCACTCGGCCGAGTAATGATCGACGGCCACAAACACTGCGACCTGTCCCTCACCGGTGATGGTCGTGGTCAGGTCGGTGCCCCACATCGTGTCCACCGTGTCGGGGATGATGGTGCCGTCGTGGTTGCGCGGGCCTCGCGGCGCGCCGACCCGCGAGGGCGCAAGCAGGTTGTTCGCGCGCATTCTTGTCCAGGATCGGCTCGCCATGGGCGAGGAGCGGAACGGGTTTGATGCGCGCGTTGACGCTCGCGGCCGGCCAGGTATCGCCCGTATCCATCAGGATGTAGTTGTGCAGTGGCATGTACGCGACGAAGTCGGTGAGCTCGAGTTCGCCCGGCAGATCACGTCGCCCGTCAGGCCCTCCGTCGTCTGGGTCCCGCCCGAGCTCCGGCTCCTCATCGATGGGCGGCTCAGGCGGCTCACCCCTCCCCCCTTTATCTGACCGTGCTTGCTCGAACGCCCGTTCGCCCTCCCGCTCCCGCTCCGTCTCTTGCCGCGATCGTGCTCGGTTTCTCCCACCCTCGGACGCGGTTGCGCACCTCGCCGAACAGAGGTCGCTTCGGTGACCTCACGCGCCTTCGAGAAGTCGGCGCGCCAGTTGCTCCGGCAATTGCGCTCGCTGAAATTCGGATAGCCGGCGCGCAGGTGCACGAAGGCGTCCTCGGCCATGCCGTTTGAGCCGACCCAGGCGGCGTAGCCGAGCTTGATGAAGTCGTCGCGGGTGTAGGGCGGGTGCGCGGCCGCGAGCGTATCAAGGGCCGCCTCGACGTCCTCGAGCGTGGTCTCGGGCCACGGGCCGGTCGAGGCCCCGCGCGGCGGGCGCTCGAAAGGGCGAGGCTTATCCTCGTACTTCGGCTCCGGCCCGAGGAGCGCCAGGAGCTCGGTTTCTAAGGCGTCCTCCACCTCGACCGCGATCGCCGGCAGATCCTCGCGCGGCGTCTTGTAGGGCGAGTCGCGATCCACGCATAGGCCCCGCCGTCCGGGTGCTCGCCGTTGACCACGACCTGCTGGCCTTTGCCGAGGATCTCGATCTTGTTGGGCTTGCCGTCGCGGGTCAGGCCCCGGAGTTTGATCGTACGTTTGCGTGGCTCGCCCTCGGCGGCGCGGTAGAGCGCGGCGAAGCGCGGCGAGCCTGGGCGCGAGCGGAGTGGCGCCGGTCCGAGGCGAGCTCGCACGATCTCGGCCACGCCCGCCGCCATGTCGGGATCGTCGACATCGACGTCGATCACGCGCAGGCCGGCGCAACTGATGCCCGTCGAGGCCTTCTTGGGATCAAAGGCTGGGACGCCAGTCGCGTTCTGCCAGCTGTCGTCGATCGGGTACTTCAGGCCGGTCAGGACCGGCACCGGTCGGTAGCCGTTCTCGAAGAGCTGCTGCCGCAGCCCGGTGACGCGTGCCTGCAGCTCCTCGCGCTCCGCGGCTTCGCGGCGCTCCATCATGTCCATGGCGACCCCCGTCGAAGGCGTCTTCTTCAGTCTGATTTCTGAGGGGGCGGCTTACGTGAGCATCAGCCGATAGTTCCGCGCTCCGCGACCGGGTGTCGGTGATCTCGTACTGGATGTGCTTATGGATCTCGCCGAGTAAGCCGCTGATCGGCTGGGCGGTCGCGGCGAGCCAGACAATGGCACCGCCGGTTAGCGAGGCCATCTCCCCGCTCTCGTACTGCCGGTTCGTGACGATCATCTCCAACAGGAAGGCGCGAGCGTCGTGGCGATGTCGCCGGAGACCGGACTTCCGGCCAGCTCACGAATGGCCTCGACCAATCTCGGCCACTGCTGCTCCGATGCCATGAGGTGCTTGGCTTTCGGTAGGCGCTGAAATACTGCCCGCCGTAAGCCCCGCTTAGCTCGATGTCGCATTCGTCACGCGGCGGCGGCTCGTGTGACGGATGCAGGATCATTGCCTTGATGCCGTTGGCCTCAGCCGCGTCGCCCCGCATGAAGCTCTCGCCGATGTCGCGCTCGTCGACACGTCGGAAGGCGCGGCGGTAGAGGGTGTCGTAGTTCTTTGAGCTGGTCCGTCTCCGCGCTTCGGTGGCGCGTCGTTCGTGTCGGTTCATGACGATTTTCCTCTCTTTCAGTCCCCTTTGTCCGGGATCGGGCCCTTGCCCTGGAAGGCGCAGTAGCGGGCGAGCTGCTCGAGGTAGCCGCGGCGTGACGAGAACAGCGGCTCGTCGGGACCGTAGTAGTCGCCCTCCTCGGGCTCCGGCCATTCGATCCCGTGCTCGCTGGCGTGCGCTTCCATCGCCTCGCTGGTACGCTGTGATGCCTCGACGAGGCGCGCGTTCAAGGCCTCAAGCTGAGGTCGCATGGCACGCCATTCGGCGGTCGGAAGCCATCGACAGCGGCAGCAGATCGGCCAACGCGTCGGCGTTGATGCGCGTCGGAATTCAACACGCGGGTCACGAGTGCCCTTGGCCGAACCACAGCTCCAAGGGCCGTCGCACCGGGCTCCGGCTGGTGTGTCGCGTCAAGCAAGCGCCAAAACGACGTTGCTCGAGCGCGATGGCCCGACCTTATGGTCGAGCCAACGATCATATCTTGGTGAGCACGAGCTCGCCATCGGTATAGTCTCCCCATGCTTCCGGCGTACTGTGACTCGCCGGAGTTTCGAAGCCTGCGACAGAAAAGAGGTAGCTGGCTGAGAGTGATTGGCCCACGGCGAAATCGAGCAAATCGAAGAAGACTTTCTGTACATCAGCCGCAAGTATCTTAAGCAGTTCGAAGGCACTTAAACAATCATCACCAAGAGGAAGGATTTCCGTGGGGCGTGTGGGAGCGGTCGTGGCGGTTCCATTCGTCGCGGCGGACCTCGTCGGTGGCGCGGGCGGCGAGCCGCACGACGTGGAAGGGGTCAAAGCAGATCTCGGCGTCTGGGAGCGCCTGGCGCGGATGGCGCGCTGGTACTCGCCGCTCATGTCGATCGAGACCGCCCTGATCGAGCCCTTGCGGTCGCCGAGCTCGTCGAAGAAGCCCTGCAAGGTGGCGCTGTTGCGGCCCGGTGCGCACCACACGATCGCGCCCGTGCGCGTGGTCGGCGACGCTGGTCAGGTAGCGGTGATGGCGGCGATAGGGATCTCGTCGACGCCGATAGAGACCAGGCCCTCGAGCCGGCGCTCGTCGAGGAGGTCGGCGACCACGCGCTCGACGATCGGCCCGATCGTTGCCAGCCGATCCGCAGCAGCCGGGCGATCGGCGCGAACGCCATCTGCTGGGCCAGCCACGCGACCAGATCCTCGAAATCGCGCGTGTGCGCCGCGCCGCCCGAGCCCACGGCACCGGCCTCCGCCCGCACGCCGCAGTCCGGACATCGCAGAGCCGCAGCTCGCACTCAATGATGCAGCGACTGGCGCCCAGATCCAGGGGCCGCCAACGCTTGACCCGGCGATCGTCGATCTCCAGCGCCCCGTCTGACCGCACCGGCCACAGACCCGCCGCCGGCGCCTGAGGCGGACGGTCACGAGCACCCCGTCGCCGGTGAACGAGACATCGCCACGCTGGCGCCCGGCAGGCGCAGCAAGCGATTGAATGCGGTGCTGACCCGCACGTCGTCCTCCTCGGTGGGCCAGCCGTCGAACAGCCAGCGACCCTGCCGCGGAGGCGGCGTGGGCTCCCGCTCTCGCAAGCGCCGAAGACTTCTCGAACGACGAAAACCCTTCACGCGCTCACGGCCGGCGCCGATTCACCCCCCAAAATCGAGCGGAACCCCCATATGGAGCGCGCGGGCACGTGTTCGTGCGCTCGTGTCGCGCCCGTCCGCATGACCCGCTCAGGCTCCCGCGAGCCATAAACGAGGCGGCTCGCGCTCGGGTATCGGTCATCCGCGCCGTGAGGTGCCGCGGCCCGAGCAACCTCGTCGCTTGCGCCGCGTCGGGCGTCCGTGGTCGGCAGCCGCCGTTGTGGAAGCGCTGCAGGCCTGGTGGGACGAGCTTGGCTCGTCGCCGCGGTCGTACGACTGGTCGCCGGCGGCCGCTCGGGGCCGGCGGGATCCCGCTCGGGATTGCGCAGAAGTGCGAGCACGAGGATCTGCGCTGGCCGCGTCACGCACACGTGTGTGTGGGTGTGCGGCTCGGGTCCTGGGGCACGGCGCCTAACGCCGCTGCTGGCCGCTCGGCGCTCGCGGTACGGCCGATCTGGGAAGGCACAGTTCGACGCCGACCGGCGAACGTGCCAGGAGCGTTCGCGGTGCGGTGACCGTCTGGTTGTAGTTGCGCGGCGATAGGAACGCCTGGACGGCGGCGGTGCTCTGGGCGCCGGCCGGCATGCCTTCGGCTCTGATCGCGCCGCCGTTGGACGTCAGCCGCAAGCCGTCGCCCTGTCCGCCGATGTAGGTGTTGTCGAGGGCCGGGTTCTCCCCGACGTTCATGTCCAGGAGAGGGTCGGGCGCGCTGGCGGGGTTGGGCAGCTCGAAGACCTCGGCACCGGTCGTCGCGTTCCTCTTCGTCAGGTCGTGTTGAGGATCGTCGCGTTGCGCACGCTGGCGTTGGCGGGGTCGATCGTGCAGTGGACGATCTCGAGCGTCGAGCCGACGCCGCTGTTCTTGTTGTTTCTGGACCTCTTGTTCTGTACGAGCGCGACGGGCTTCGCGGTCACGCCCGAGGAGGCCGGCGAGCTCCCGCCGGGCAGCGTGGTGGACATCCTGCGCCTCGGCTAGGTTTCGGGGCCGCCCGTCGCGCCCGCTTCAGGCTTGGCCACGGTGGCCGTTCTGAGCGAGTCAGGAATCGCTGATCTCCAGCCCGTTCGAGAGGTCGATCACGCCGAAGATGGTGACCGGCCCGGCGTCGTTGGTGGTATTGACGTAAGCGGAGCTCGCCGTCGTCGCCGGAGTGTTCGGGATCTCCTCCAGCCGGAAGGTTCCGCCGACCTCCTCGAGGTAGTAGTCGACACAAGGCGCGCCACCGCATTGCGTCTGGCTGGTCGGGGTGCCGGTCACGGCGTTTCCGGTGAGCTGGAGGTCCATGACTTCCTCGAATCCGGTGACACTGATGCCGCCGACAAAGCTCACGGCGGTGTTGAGGCTGTGCCCGTTAACGGTGTTGCCCGTCACCGTCGCGTTCATCGTCGAGGATCCGGCACCGCCGAAGTTCACGAGCTGGATGCCGTCGCCGCCGGCATTCGTGATGGTGTTGCTGTTGAACGTCAGCGTGCTGGTAGCTGACTCGTCGACGGCGCTGAAGATGCCGATTCCGGGCGGATTGCTGATCACGTTGTTGCTGATCGTCCCTGTAACCGTTGATGAGTCGTTCGTGTCGATGCTGATCACTCCGTTGCCGCCGGCGCCGGTGAAAGTGTTGTTGGTGATGTTGAGGCTCGTCGTGGTCAGTTCCTGCCCGCTGACGACGACGCCTCCAGCGCGGCCCGTTGCCGAGTTGACCGTGTTGTTCGAGAACGTCAGCGACAAGGTCCCGCTCGCGTTGGCGGTGTTCGCGCCGATCTGCGTCGACGCGCTGAGGATGTTAGTGAAAGTCGAGCCGGTGATTGAGGCGGTCAGGTTGGCAGCACCGCTCGGTTCGAGAAGCATCGCGCTGTTGGCGGTGGCGCTGACGGCGCTCGGGTAGCTGAACACACTGCCGGTGACGTTGATGGTCGACGATGCCGTCGAGTTGAGGTAGACGAGGTTGTCGGCCGCGTTGTTGAAGGTCATGTCGTCGAGGGTCACGGTGCCGCTGACGTTGATGAGATGCAGGCCGTACTCGTTGTCAGCGTTACCGGCGTTGCTGACGGTCATGTCGGTGAGGGACGGCGACACCGTGGTGACCAAGTTGATGGCATGGCTCGTGCTGTTGGTGATCGTGCCGCCGCCGCCATCGGGGTTCCCGTCGCCGTCTCCGGTGACGACGAGGCGTCCCGCAGCGCCAGTGTTGTTGAGGGTGACGCCGTTTGAGGCTCCGTTGGACGAGATGCTGCCGAACGTCAACCCCGCCGCCCCGATCGTCGTGGTGGCGACGCTGACCGCTGGTCCTGTCGTCGTGGTGATGGTGTTGCCGCCGCCCTGGACGGTCACGGTGCCGCCGCCGGTAGCGCCGAATCCGGTGCCGCTCGTGGTGTCGATGTCGAGCCCGCCGCCGGTGAAGGCGATCGTGTGACCCGTGTTCGAGCTCAGGGTGACGGCCCCGCTCGCGCCGGTGTCGAGCGTCTTGGTCGCGTTGCTGAACGTGGTCGAGCCGCCGCTGTTGCCGGACAGGCTGATGCCGCCGCCGGCGTCGTTCGTGTCGGCGATCGCGCCGCTGAGCGTCACCGCGCCGCCGCTGCGGCCCGTGATCTCGGCGGTCGCGCCCGTGCCGTTGTTGAGGGCGCCTGGGTAGCTCACGTCGCCGGTGCCGCCGTCGAGGTCGAAGGCGATGCCCGGCGGCGCCGGCTGATCGTGCCGCTCGCGGCGCTGAAGGTGCCGGCGCCGAGGCCGGCGAGGTTGATGCCGTCGGTGGTGCTGTTGGTCGAGCTGACGGCGTCGAACGCGAGGGTGGCGCCGGCGGTGCCGGTCACGTCGACGGCCGGGCCGCCGGTCGCGCTCAGGTTGGCGGTCCCGGCCGCCGGGACCGACACGGTGCCGGCGTTCGAGAGCGCGAACGCGGCCGTCGCGCCGCTGGTGGTGGTGAGCGCGAGGTCGCCGAACGTGGTGGTGCCGGTCGTGTTGGTCATGCTCACGCCGCCCGCGCCAGAGCCGGTGACGGTGATCGCGTCGAACACGCTCGTGCCCATGTTGGTGCCGGAGGCACCTCCGGTTGCGAGCAGGCCGGCGGCGCCGCTGCTGGTGATCGAGATGTTGCCGGTGGGCGCGAAGGTCACGGTGCCGGCGTTGTTGAGCCGCACGCCGGTCGCGCCGGTGGTGCTGACCGCGAGGTTCGAGACGGCGAAGCTGCCGGTGGTGGCGTCGAGCTCGAGCCCGGGCTGGGTCCCGGCCGTGCCGGTGTCGGTGATGTTGACGTCGTCGATCGTGCCGCTGACATCACCGCTGCCGCCGACGATGCCGCCGCCCGCGCCGCTCGGATCGATGGTCAAGCCGCGGACCTCGTTGGCGTCATCGAGGTCGATCACGTCCGCGCCCGTCGCCGTCAGGGTCGGGTGCGCGCCCGGGTTGGCCGGATGCAGCGTCTGGCCGGTGAGCGGGCCACCCTGGTCGGGATCGACGGTCAGGCCCTCGTGCTCGCCGATCAGCCGCTCACCGGCGTTCATCGTGTAGCCGTTGCCGCCGTAGCCGGTCGAGGTGTTGTCGCCGTCGAACACGAACACCGTGTGGTTGGCGGCCGAGGCGGTCTCGGCCTGCGTGAGCGTGTCGAACGGGGCGCGCGAGCTGCCGGAGTTGCCGGCCGCGTCGTTGTTGTTGACGTACCACACGCAGCCGGCGACGGCGATCGTCACGCGGCCGGTGTCGGTGCCGGGCGCCGGGCCCGGGCCGGCGGGGTTCTGGTCTGAGAGCGTGTAGTCGAAGAAGTCGCTGGTGTCGGCGCAGTTGTCGGCCGGGTCGTTGATGTAGATGAAGTCGCCGTCGGCCTCGATCGTCACCGAGCCGCCGTCGTTGGTCGCGAACGTGCCCGCCGTGACCGTCAGCGGCCCGGGCCCGTCGATGTCGCTGTCGCCCGCGAGAATGTCGCCGTTGACAGTCTTCTTCGGGCTGCTCAGCGCCGGCGCGCCGTCGTCGGGGTCGTTGACGACCAGGCTCGTGTTACCGATCGCGCCGTTCGCACCATCGAACGTCTCGTCGTCCGCGACGGGGGCGTCGTTGACGCACGTGACCGTCACCGACACCGTCGCGCTCGAGCCGCCGTTGAGCGTGTACGTGAACGTGCTCAGCGTCGTGCCCGGCGGGGTGTTGCAGTAGTTCGCGTTCGGCTGATACGTCAGCCCGGTCCCGCCGCCGGTGATCGCCACCGTGCCGTTCGCCGGCTGCGTGACCGACGCGATCGACCTCGGCCCGGCGTCGACGTCGGTGTCGTTGGTGAGCACCGCGACCGCGGTCGCGGCCGCGTCCTCGAGCACCGTCGCGCTGTCGGCCACCGCCGTCGGCGGATCGTCGACGGCACTGACCGTGACGCCCTTGGTGTCCGAGCCGCGTCCGGGACGCTCTCGTCGGTGACCGTGAAGGTGACCGTCCGCGCCGCCGTCGACGGCGCGTCGGAGCCGTTGCGGTAGGTCACGGCGCGCAGCGCCGCCTGGTAGGCGGCAACGCTCGCGTTCCCGGTCAGGGTCAGGGTGTCGCCGCTGACCACCGGCGTGATGCCAGGGTGCGTGCCGCCCAGCGCCAGGATGTCCTCGGCGCCCGCGTAGCCGCCGGTGATCTTCACCGTCGCGCCCGTGATCGTCGTCCCCGCATCCACGTCGCTGACCGTGACGGCAGCGTCGATCGCGGTGGCCGCCGCGTTCTCGGTGTAGCTCGCATTGCCGGCCGACGTGTCCACGACCGGGTTATCGGGCGCGCACGTGACCGTCATCGACACCGTCGCGGTCGAGCCGCCGTTGAGCGTGTACGTGAACGTGTCCGGCGCCCCGCCGGCCTGGCCGTTGCAGTAGTTGGCGTCCGGCTGGTAGGTCAGGCCCGTGCCCCCGCCGGTCACGACCACTGTGCCGTTCGCCGGATCCGACGCCGACGCGATCGTCTTCAGCCCCGGCATCCGGGTCGGTGTCATTGGCCAGCACGTCGACGCGCGCTCGCAGCCGCGTCCTCGACCACCGTCGCGCTGTCGTTGACCGCGCTCGGCAAGTCGTCGACGGCGGCAACCGTGATGCCCTTGGTGTCCGAAGCGCTTCGGGCCGTGTCGTCGGTGACGGTGAAGGTCATCGTGCGCGCGGTCGTCGACGGGCTATCGGAGCTGTTGCGGTAGGTCACGTCGCGCAGCGCTGCCTGGTAGGCGGCGGCGGTCGCGTCGCCGGTGAGCGTGAGCGTGTCACCGGCGAACACCGGCGTGATCGCGGGGTGCGTGCCGCCCAAGGTCAAGACGTCCTCGCTGCCGGCAAAGTTGTCGCTGATCTCGACCGTCGCGCCCGCGATCGTCGCGCCCCCATCCACGTCGCCGACCGTGATCGCCGCGTCGATCACGGTCGCCGCGGCGTTCTCGGTGTAGCTCGTGCTGCCCGCCGAGGTATCCACGACCGGGTTGTCGGGAACGCACGTGACCGTCATCGACACGGTCGCCGTCGAGCCGCCGTTGAGCGTGTACGAGAACGTGTCCGGCCCGCAGTAGTTGGCGTCCGGCTGATAGGTCAGCCCCGTGTGCGCGCCCGCCGCGCCGCCCGTCAACACCACCGCGCCGCTCGCCGGATCCGACGCCGACGCGATCGTCTTAGCCCCGGCATCCGGGTCGCTGTCGTTGGCCAGCACGTCGAGCGCGCTCGCGCCCAAATCCTCGACCACCGTCGCGCTGTCGGCGACCGCGCTCGGCGCGTCGTCGACGCACGTCACCGTGATCGACACCGTGGCGATCGAGCCGCCGTTGAGCGTGTACGTGAAGCTGTCCGGCGTCGCGTTGCAGTAGTTCGCGGCCGGCTGGTACGTCAGCCCCGTCCCGCCGCCGGTGATGACCACGGCACCGTTCGTCGGCTGGGTGACCGACGTGACCGTCTTCGGTCCGCCATCGCTGTCGGTGTCGTTGGACAGCACGTCGATCGCGCTCGCGGCCGAATCCTCACCCACCGTCGCGGCGTCTGCGACCGCGACCGGCGGATCGTCGGAGCAGGTGACCGTGACCGTGACCGTGGCGGTCGAGCCGCCGTTGAGCGTGTACGTGAACGTGTCGCCCGGGGTGCCCGGCGCGGCGTTGCAGTAGCCGGCGTTCGGCTGATACGCCAAACCGGTCCCGCCGCCGGTGATCGCCACCGTACCGTTCGTCGACTGCGTAACCGCCGCGATCGTCTTCGAACCGCCGTCGACGTCGGTGTCGTTCGCCAGCACGTCGACCGCGCTCGCAGCCGAGCTCTCGGCCACGGTTGCGGTGTCGTTCACGGCCGTCGGCGGGTCGTCTACGGTCTGGACGGCGATGTCGCGCGCGGCACCCGGCCCGGAGCCGTCGTCATCGGCGGCCTGGAACTCGACAGTCTTCGCCGCGGACGGGCTGTTCCCCGTGTGCCGGTACTGGACCGAGCGCAGCGCCGCCTGGTAGTTGGCGACCGAACTCGTCCCGGTCAGCGTCAGCACGCCCGTGGCTGGGTCGTAATCGCCCATGATCCCCAACTGGTCGGTGAAGAGCAGCTCGTCGGCCGACTGCAAGCCGGCGGAGATCTCGACCGTCGCGCCCTCGAGATCCGCATCGTCGGCGTCGGCCACCGTAAGACCGGGATCGACAAGCGTCGCCGGATCGCCTTCGGTGAAATCGAGCGGGGCTACGGTCGTCGTGATCGTGGGCTCGCCGGGGCGCGTCGGCGCCGGAGGATTCTGCGCCGGCGGGTCCTGGGCCGGCGGGTTCTGAACCGGCGGGTCCTGGGGCGGCGTCGACGCGCCCGCACCCACCACGTTCTCGCAGTCCGGGTCGACAGCATCAACGGGATCGACGAGCGCGGTGTCATTCCCGCCGCCGCAGACCACGCGGTCGACGGCACCCGTCTGCGCCGCGCGGCCCGTCGCCGTCGCGCCCTCGCGGGCGTCGATGCTGTCGTCACCGTCGCCGGCGATCAGCACGTCTCTGCCGCCCTTGCCGCGAAGCCGATCCTTGCCCCCTCCGCCGAACAGCCGGTTCGAGCGGCCGTTGCCGGTCAGCGCGTCGTTGCTGCGTCCGCCCTGGACGCTCTCGACGTCGGCCTTGACATTGTCGCGCTCGCCGGCGACGCCGTCGTTCGCCCCGGCGCCGATCGTCACGATCACCGGTGCACCGCGCTGGCCGTAGACCACGATGTCGCGACCCGACCCTCCGGACAGTCCGTCGGGCCCGAGGCCGCCGCCGAGGATGTCGTTGCCCGAGCTGCCGCGCATGTCGTCGGCGCCGGCGCCACCGAACGCCCGGTCATTACCCGGGCCACCGTCGAGCCGGTCCGATCCGCCCTTGCCCTGCAGGAGATCGCTGCCGCCACCACCGAGCACCACGTCGTGCCCGCCGTTCCCGCGGAGACGGTCTCGCCCGCCGAGGCCGCACATGACGTCACGGCCCGCCGTGCCGCCGAGGCTGTCCGCGCCCCCGTCGCCGGTCATGGTGCAGGCCTGCGCCGAGACGGCGACTGGGTCGACGAGCATCGCGTTTGCCGCGGGGGCGATCGCGAGCGTGGCCAGCAACAGCACGCCGGAAACGAGAAAGCGGTTCATGCGCGCACCACACCAGGACCCGCTGACGTTTCGCTGACGTTTCGCTGACGTGCCCGCCGACTCGAGCCGGATGGAGGAACCACCAGCGATCGCAACGGCACGCAGCAGCGACGCGACCCGGAGATGCGCACGCCAGAACACGCCCGTCGCACACGCCGCGACGTGAGCGTCGCACGGGCCATGGGCTGATGCGACCCTAACCACGGCCGAGTGATCAAGTCAGGCCGACTGGACGCGAGGTACTAAGCAGCGGCGACAGGCACCGATCGCTTGTCGTGTGTCACGCACGAAGCCCGGTTCGCGAGTGCCCGTACGACCAGGACTCGCGCTGCCGTATCGACGCTCAATCTCAGCTAGACGTTCAGCCGGTGTGTGACGCGTTCTCCCCGGCCCAGGTCAGCCGACTATTTGGCGACGGGCCGCACTCGCGTGGCGTTGGCAACAGGCTGCGTAGCGGAGCGCGAACAGTTGCTCGGGGTTCGTGCCCGCGCGCCGGACCGCCAGTCTCTCGGGAACGGCCAGGTCGACCTCCATGGAGCGGTGGGCAGTTCAGGCGCGACCATTGCGGCCCTGGTCGGAGGCGGTGGCGACGGCGGTGTAGAGCGGCGTCATACGGCCGCGGTGTCCCCCTGCAGTGCGGGCGCCCGAACGCCATAGAGGGGTTCCGTGTCGCAGCCCGCGGGCGCGTTGCATCGGCGGCGGGCGTGCCTCTGTTCCGCAACCCTCTGATCGCGCGATTGGTCGCCCGAAGACCACGCTTCGTAAGTAACAGGATCGTCGGCCAGGTCGGTCGCTCCATGGCGGGATCGCGACGTCCGCCTACATCCCCGAGTACCAACGCGCCACGCGCCCGCTTCCGCCGGGATGCGGTCGTCTGCGCCGACGCCTACCAGACGCCCGCTGCGGACGACTCGCACGAGCAGGGGGAGGTCCTTGCCCGGACGCCTGCTTCCGTCTGCTCGAAGCGAGCGTCTCGACGCTCTTAGCTGAGATGACCGACGCTTATCCGCAGCGATAGTCCGTGGACCCGGAGCAGAGCGCCTGCTTCTACATGAAACCGAGCCCGACGTGCGACGGGCCCACCGACCGCCACCGCTAGGGACCCTCGCAACCCTTCGGATCCCGCATCAGCCCAGCCAAGCCGAAACGGTTTGGAACCCACCCGCGTGAGCATCGCTTCTGCGTTTCATGCGAGAGAGACAGCGGGTCGTTGGGCGAACACGTGCCGCTTCATCCGGTTCGGGCGATGCGGCGGCTGGGAAGCTGTCGTATGGTCGGGTCATGGGTTTCCTGCGCCACCGCGCGGACGAGCCGGTGGGCGAGCGGTTTGTCATGCGCGAGAAGCTGATTGCGATCGGCGATGACTTCTGGATCGAGAACGACCGAGGCGAGCGGGCGTACAAGGTCAACGGCAAGGCGGTTCGCCTGCGCCAGACCTTCGTGCTCGAGAACGCCTCGGGAGACGAGGTGGCCAGGATCCAGGAGCGCAAGCTCAGCATCCGCGACAAGATCGCGATCCAGCGCTACGGCCACACCGCAGCGACCGTCCACAAGGCGCTGGTCGGGATCCGAGCTCGCTTCGCAATCGACGTCGAGAACGGCACCGACATGAAGGCGCACGGGAACGTCGTCGACCACGAGTACGAGATCGAGCGCGACGGCGATACGGTCGCGACGATCTCAAAGAAATGGTTTCGCGTGCGGGACTCCTACGGCGTCGAGGTCGCAACGGGCGAGGACGCCCCGCTCATCCTTGCCATCACCGTCGCCATCGACGCGCTGACCACCCGCGACTGAACCGACGCGCGACCCGCGCTCTCGCCCGGCGCCAAGCGGAGCACCGCTGCGAGCCCGATCGACTGCGACGCTCACGCTGCTTATCCATGCGACTAGGCACCGAGGCGCGCGACGGGCGACTCAAGCGGCGCACTCCTCCTTTCGCTGGCGTTGCGGTAGTCCCGGTGCGGCTGAGGGCACCATCGCGAACGGACGACCTGCGCGAGCGCTGTGGCGCGAACGCCGACTCCCGCATTCGCTGCCTCAAGCACGCGTGTGGCACGGCGCTACACGTGCTGGTCCCGCTCGTCCAAGGCGGGCGTCTCGCACTCGACAACGAGACGCTCGCAGACACCTGAGCGGACTGGGCCCGGCGGGGCTGCGACAGCGGAGTCGGCAAGGATTCATGGCTGCGGGCGAGCGAGCTGCCGGGCCCGTCGTGCGAGCATGACCTGGAGTCCGCATGGTCGACGCGTTCCTTGGCACCAACAACGGAGTGCTCCTGCTGCGCGAGGGGGCGCTGGTGGCGTTGGGGCTCGAGCGCGAAAGCGTCACGGCGCTGCACGCTGCGGGTGACGTGCTGCTGGCCGGGACCTACGGCGGTGGGCTGTTTCGCAGCGCGGACGGCGGGCGCAGCTGGGAACACATCGTGGCGGGGCTCACCGCGTCAACGTTTCGCTTCGTGAGCGGCGATCTCGCCGGTACCGAGCCGGCGCGGGTGTATCGCAGCTCGGACGGCGGACGGAGCTGGGAGGAGTTCGAGGGGATCACGCGGATTGCGGGCCATGAGCGGTGGTTTCTGCCGTACTCGCCGCGGGCGGGCGCGGCGCGCAACGCGTACGTGTCGGGCGACCGGCTGCTCGTGGCGGCCGAGGTCGCGGGGCTGCTTCGCAGCGACGACGGCGGCCGGACGTGGGTATGCGAGCCGGTTGCCGGTGACGAGGACGTCCACCATGTCAGCGGCCATCCGCACGATCCCGACCTCGTGTACGTGTCGCTCGGTAGCGCCTCCCTGTCGCGGCGGGGCGGGCAGCACGGCGGGATCGGGCGCTCGCGTGACGGCGGCCGGACATGGGAGAAGGTCGAGACCGACTACACGCGCGCGACGATCATTCCGCCGGCGCGACCCGAGCTGGTGCTCGCCGGCCCGGCGCCGCGGGTCGGCCGTGGCGGGCGCATCGTCGTGTCGTCCGACGGCGGCGACACCTGGGAGCCGGCCCACGACGGCATCGCCGTGCCGATGCCGGACATGGTCGAGCTGTTCGTCGCTGCGCCGGACGGCACGGTGTGCGCAATCTGCTCGGGTGGCCGCCTGCTGCGGGCAGTGCCGGATGACTGGTCGTGGTCCTCGCCACTCCCGCCGGACGCCGCTATCACCGTCAAGTCGATCGCGTTCGCCTGACCCGACGCGACCGTCAGGGCTTTGCGGGCCGTGTCTTCGAGGAGTCTTGACGTGGACATCCCTCCTGCCCGAGCGTGGCGATCAGCGCTCGAGGTCCACGAAACCGGGTCACCTCGGGCTACGGAACCGGGAGCCTGGCCGGAACGGCAGCCCCAGGGATGCCGCGACGGCTCGGGGACGATCGTCGCGCCCGCCTCGTGCGCGCGGACGACCGTCTCGGCGACCTCGGCATCGCTGCGCGCGGCGAGGCCGATGACGCACACGCTCTGCACGCGGGAGCTACCTAGTGATCGCCGATGACCCAGCCGAAGCCGCCGGTCGGGACCAGCATGATCGAACGCCGTCGGTGAACGCCGGCTGCCCTGGTTCCCGGACCGGGCGCTGGATCGCTCCATCTGTCCCTGTAGTGTCACAGCCGTGCAAGCGGTGTCACCCGGCGACGTCATTGGCCGGGCGTTTGCGATCTACCGCGACCAGATCGGCGTCCTGCTGCCGGCGGCCCTGCTCGTGTTCGCCGTCGACGCCGTCGTGAGCTGGGTGTTCGACGAGGGCCTGCTGACTCTCGTCGCGGCCGTGGTCTCGCTCGTGCTCGCCATCCTCTACCAGGGCATGGTCGTGCAGCTGGTGCGCGACGTGCAGGACGGCCGGCGCGACAACACGATGGGAGAGCTGTTCAGCAGCGTGTCGCCGGTCCTGCTGGCGCTGATCGCCGTCTCAATCCTCGCCGGTCTCGGTATCGCCATCGGGTTCGTGCTGCTGATCGTCCCGGGCCTCGTCCTGCTGACCTTCTGGTCGGTGGTGGCGCCGGTCACGGTGATCGAGCGGCCGGGGGTGTTCACGGCCTTCGGCCGCAGCTGGGAGCTCGTGCGCGGCTACGGGTGGCCGGTTTTCGGCACGATCGTGCTCGTGTTCTTGCTCGTGATCGCGGCCTCCATCGCGGCAGCGCTGATCGGCCTCGCCCTCGGCGACGTCGGCCGCGCCATCCTGAGCTGGATCTTCGACGCGCTCACGCAGCCCGTGGCGGCGCTCACGGCCTCGGTTCTCTACTTCACGCTGCTGCAATTGCGCGGCGCGGGCGAAACTCCGCAGGCCTAGGTCTAGACAAGCACGAGCCGCACCAGACGAGCCTCCCCGGACGCCCGCTTCCGTCCGGACGAAGCGGTCGTCTCGACGCCTGTCGCCGAGACGAGCGCGCCTCGTCCATTGCGCTCGCGTGAGCGCTAGCCGTCGAGACGATCGCATCGCGACGAACGCGGGTGTCATTCGTATGGTGCAACCGAGTCGGCTTGGTCGGCCCAACACGAGGTCCGGCGCACGTCGGTTCAGGTTCCGCGCACGGACGCAATTGCGGCCGGGTGACCGTCAGCTGGGGCGTTGGTGGCCGTGATCTGGCGACGTGTCCGGTGTGGTCGTTGCTCGCTCAGTGGATGCCTTGGCGATCGGTCGCGTTGACCGTGGCGGGTGCTGGTCGGTGTTCGAGCGCGCGGAGGGCGAGGTCGATCGGATCGTCATTGCTCAACGCGACGCCGGCTCGTGTCGCGGCGTCCCAGGCTCCCGGGTCGGTTCCACTCACGCGTCTGAGGAGCTCGTCGTGGATGCGCCGGAAGATCAGCTCCTCGGCCGGCATGCGGAGTCGCGTCTCGAAGCGGGCGGTCGCGGCGCCGGCGAGCAGACCGGCGTCGTGGTGCGCGCCACGAAGGGCGGCTATCGCTGCGGTGCCAGGAGCACGCCTCCTCCACCGTCTGGTCCAGGGACAGATCGCGGCAGAGCCCGAGTTGCTCTGAGAGGGCATCCGCCGCTTCTTGGTCCTCGCCAAGCATGAGATGGGCGACGGCCTCGTTTCCGCGGATACATCGCGATGCCCGGCCCATCGTCCGCCGCGCGGGCGGCGGGCAGCGCCTCGTCGAGCAGGGGCAGCGCCTCCCTGTAGCGCCCGTACTCGATCGCAGCGAAGGCGGCAGTGTTCAGCAGCGGGTAGATGCGACGGGTCGCCCCGCTGTCGCGGAAGTGCGCGACCGCCTCCCGGGCGAGGCGAGCGAACCTCGTCGAAGTCCTCCCCGGCGGTCGCGCGCAGCCACAGGGCCCAACCGATCGCACGCTGATCGCTGGACGCGCGCGCCTCGACCAGGGCTTCCTCGGCGAGAGCGCTGGCCTTCCCGTAGTGCCCGAGACAGACCTGCCGGTATCCGAGCGAGACGAGGCTCTCGGAGATGCCCGCCAGATCGCCGAGCTCCCGATAGAGCTCGAGCGCAGTGGTGGCGTCGCGCTCCGCCTGTTCCGGGTCCACCAGCGCGAAGCGCAGGGAGGCCAGCAGTGCGCCGCGCGACGAAGCCAGCAGCGCGCGGGCGCGGGTAGCCGGCGGCGTCGCGTCGTCGGCGAGCGCGAGCGCCGTGTTGAGCCAGCCGCGAATTTCACGGTCGTGCCAGCCCAGGCGCCAAAACGGCTGCAACGCGCTGGCGAGCGCCAGCGCGGACTCCACGCGCCCGGCGGCGATCAGCCAGGCAAACGCCGCTCGGAAGTTGTCGATTTCGGCGTCCAGGCGGCGCCGCCAGACGACCCAATCCGGGCCGTCGAGCCCGGCTTCACCCGCCTCGGCGACGGAGAGGAGGTGACCGGCATGGCGGGAGCGAATCTCGTCGGCGTCTGCGCGCTCTGCCAGGCGCTCGGCCGCGTAGTCGCGGATGGTCTCGAGCATCACGAGCCGCTCGCCGCGGCGCGTGATCAGCGACTTGGCCTCCAGCGCGGCAAGCGCGTGGAGGCCGGTTCCGGCGACGGCCTGGGCGGCCTCGATGGTGCAGCCTCCGTGGAAGATCGCGAGTGCCGTGAACGCAGAGCGGGCCTCGGCCTCGAGCAGGTCGTAGCTCCAGTCGATCGTCGCCCGCAGAGTGCGTTGCCGCGCGGGCGCATCGCGAGCCCCGCGATCGAGGATCATCAGCGGTTCCTGGAGCCGGGATGCGAGCTGCGATATGGGCAGAACGGAGATCCAGGGTGCTGTGAGCTCGATTGCGAGCGGCAGACCATCCAGCCGCCGGCACATGCCTACGATGGCCTCGCGCTCGTTGTCGTCGGGCTCGAGGTCGGGCTCGTGGTCGCGCGCGCGTTCGAGGAAGAGCTCCGCTGCGCCCTCGTCGCTCAGCCCCCCCACGCGCGCCACGTGTTCGGCCCTGAGGCGCAGAGGCTCACGGCTGGTGACCAGCACCTTCAAGCCCGGCGCTGCGTCAAGCAGCTCGCTCACCAGCGGCGCCGCCGTGAGCAGGTGCTCGAAGTTGTCGAGCACGATCAGCAGCTCGCGCGGCGCCAGCCAGCGAGCAACGGTCTCTCGCGGGCGCTCGCCTTCGGCGACCGCCACTTCGAGCGCGTCGGCCAGCGTCGTCTCGACCTGCTCGGCGTCCTGAAGCGAGGCGAGCGACACAAAACGCCACCCATCGCGCCGCTGGGCGCCGAGGACGATGCCGACCTCGTTGGCGAGACGCGTCTTCCCCACCCCGCCGGGGCCAGTCAGCGTGACCAGGCGGACCTCCGCACCACCCAACAGGTGCGCGATGGCCGAGCGCTCCGCCTCCCGGCCGACGGTGCGTGTTGGCGGGCGTAGGGCCGGCCCCCCGAGCGCATCAGCGACCGTTCCCCGCGGCGCGTCGAGCGCCGGCTCGGCAGCCGGATTGGCCTCGGAGATTGAGCGCAGCTCGAACACGTTCTCGGGGCGTGACAGGCCACGCAGCTCCTGCCGCCCGAGCTCGACGAGCTCCACGTCAGGAGGCAGGCGGTCCCGAACGATCTCCGCCGTCGCCTGCGACATCACCGTCGCGCCGCCGCGCACGACGCCCCTCAGCCTGGCGGCGCGGTTCAGTGCGGGGCCGAAGTAGTCGCCGTCGCGCTCATGCGCCTCGCCGGTGTGCAGCGCCACCCGCACCCGCAGGTCGAGTCCGCCGGGCCACGCCTGGCCGTGGAGCGTTGTCTGGAGCTCGGCCGCGCAGGCCACCGCATCGGAGGCGCGCCGAAACACCGTCAGCGTCGCGTCGCCCTCACCCTTCGCCTTCAGCAGCCGCCCGCCGTGTGTGCCAACGGTGGTCGCGATCAGCTCGTCGTGCAGCTCGAGCGCCGCCGTCATCGCTTCGGCATCTGCCTCCCACAGGCCCGACGAGCCCTCTATGTCCGTCAGCAAGAACGTGACCACCCCGGTTGGCAGGGTGCTCGGCGGGGCCGGCCCCTCGTCGGCGTCGCCAACCACTGCCTGCGCGGCCGAACCGGCAAGCGCCGGATCATGCGCGAGTATCGCGCGCTCCAGTTCGCGCAGGCGCTCGGCTGGTTCGATGCCGAGCTCGTCAACAAGGACGCGTCTGGCGTCCTGGTATGCCTGCAGGGCGTCGGCTTGCCGGTCGCAGCGGTAGAGGGCAAGCATGAGCTGCCCCCGCAGTCGCTCCCGGTAGGGGTGCTCGGCGATCAGCCCCTCGAGCTCGGCCACCACCTCGCCATGGCGGCCGAGCTCAAGCTTCGCCTCGATCAGCTGCTCGAGCGCGGCGATGTGCAGGTCGTCGAGACGCGCGATCTCGCGCTGGGCGAAGGGCTCGTAGGCCAGATCGGCAAGCGGCCGGCCGCGCCATAGCGACAGTGCCTCGTCGAGCACCGACGCGGCGCGCTGGGGATGGCCCGCTGCCAGATCGCTCCTGCCTTCAGCCACGAGCCGCTCGAAGCGATGGGCGTCGAGGTGCTCCGGGTCGAGCTGAAGCTGGTAGCCGAAGTCACGCGTGAGCACCACGTCGAGCGCGGTGCCGCCCGAGGCAGCCGCGAGCGCCTTTCGGAGACGCGAGATGTGAGCCTGCAGGGTCTTCGCGGCGGTTGCCGGCGGCCGCTCGCCCCACAGTTCGTCGACCATGCGGTCGGAGTTGAGCGTCTCGTTGGCGTGCAGCAGCAGCAGCGCAAGCACCGCGCGGCGCTTGCTACCCCCGAGCGCAACTCGCTGGCCCTCCTCGAGGGCCTCGAGCGGGCCGAGGATGTGGAAGTCCATGGGAACAGTGGCGCGGGGCTAGTCGAGCCCAACGTACACGAGCCATAGCCCGGGGCGAAGCCGCGGTGCCGTTCAGTCACCGCTCAGTCGCCGCGCTGCAACCGCAGCCCTGCACGATCGCCACCGAGGCCGGCCCCCCACTGACACCCATCCCCCGGGTACTTGCCCGCTGCCGCGACCCGCTCGTTCTGCACGGAGGCCCCTAGCCGATGCCGCCCGCCATGCCGACGCTCACGCTCGTCACTGCCGCCGAGCGCCCGGAGCTCGTGGAAGCGATGCGCAGCTCGGCGCCTCGCCGTGGCCGGAGTTCCTAGACCACGACGCGGTGGTCGAGGCGCTCTGGGCATACCTCTACGAGCTGGCCTCGGACTACCAATTCGCGCTACTCGACGAGACAAGCGAGTCGCTCGTGGCGGTCGGCAACTGCATCCCGATCCGCTGGGACGGGGACCCGCACAGCCTCCCGGACCGCGGCCTCGACGCGGTGCTCGAGGACGGAGTCGCCTGCCTGCGCGAGGGTGCGACCGCCACCGCCGCCTCGGCGCTCATGATCGTCGTCAGCCCCGAGTGGCTCGGCCACGGGATCAGCGGCGAGGCGATCAGGGCGATGGCGGAAGTCGCGCCCGCCACGGTCTCACCGACCTCGTCGCGCCGGTACGCCCGACCGACAAGCACCACTACCCCCTGATCCCGATCGAGCGCTACATTCGCTGGCGCCGAGCCGACGGGCTGCCGGTCGACCCTGGATCCGCGTGCACGAGCGCGTCGGCGGCGAGATCATCCGACCCGCGGCGGCTGCGATGCGCGTCACCGGCAGCGTCGCCGACTGGGAGCACTGGACGGGGACTGGCGCTGCCGGAGACCGGCTCATACGTCATCCCGGCGCGCTCGTGCCCGTCGAGATCGACCGCGAGCGCGACCTCGGCGAGTACCACGAGCCGGCGTGCTGGGTACGCCACCGCACACGACACACCGCCTGAGCCGGCGCAGCCCCCTCGATAGCGCTCGCTCTTCCCTTCACGTGGAACGCGGCACTCTCGCCGACACACGGTCAGCTCCTTCTCTGGACGACCTCCGAGAGCTCGGGCGGATGATCCGCGGACGCCCGCTTCGCGCTGACAGAGCGGGCGTCAGGGCTGGCCGGTCCAGCGCAGCTGGTGGTCGTCCAAAGCAAGCGCCAACAGTGTGGTGCCGGAGGCGACTGCATCCTGGCGAGAGCAGCCGTCAGCCTTGCTCCGGCGCAAGGCGCCCCCGGTCGACAGGCGGATAGGCCAGGTCGGGGTAGGCAGGGTCGTCGCGAGTGCGTGAAGTTCACGCACGTCGGGGCTGCGAAAACGCCCATCGCGCCGCCGCACCGAAGGCGGGATCGGTGCATGGAACGCGACAGCGAAACGCGCCAGCCGTTGCCGCTCGTACGTGAGCCCTCAGCCGCTCGACGTCCACGCACGGAGGATGCCAGCTGGACGGCCGGTATCAGGCAGGCAACATCGGTACGTGGCCTCGCGCCTGCCCAGCCGGCAACACGCGCTGGCCGGCGTTCTCGTGTTCGTGACCGTGGGCGGCCTCGCCCTCGCGGACGGCGGTCGTGCGCCGGTGGCGTGGGGCGTGGCTGCGCTGTGGCTACTCTGGCTCGTCGCGGCGGCCGTCCTGTTCGCTGCGTGCTGCCGGCTGGCGACGCTCGAGCTAGTCACGCTGGCCTGCCTTGGCGGACTGGTCGCGTGGACCGGCCTGTCGACGTTGTGGTCGGTGGATCCCGAGGCATCGATCCTCGAGCTTGAACGCGGGGTCGTTGTCGTCGCTGGCCTGACCGCCCTCCTGCTACTGGCGCGCCGGGGCGCGTCGGCAGCGATCCTCGCGGGGATCGTCGCCGCTGGCACAGTGACGAGCGCGATCGCGCTGGCGGCCGGCGCCCTCGAGCCGGTCGGCTACGCGAACGCGCTCGGCCTGTTCGCCGCGATGGGCACGATCATCGCGTTCGGCCTCGCGGTCGGCGCGACGCGGCGCAGCGCGCGGGCGCTTGCCGGCGCCGCGGCCGTCGTCCAGCTCGCGGCAGTGTTCGTGAGCGCGAGCCGCGGCGCGTTGGCGGCGCTGGCGCTCGGCCTCGTGGTGGCCGTGGCGCTGTCCGATCGTCGTGGCCGCGCCGCGGTCCCCGTCGGTCGCCGGCGCGCCGCGGTCGCCGCGACGGTCGCTGCGGTGACCGTCGGCCTCATCGTCGCCGCGGCCGTTCCGTTCCGAGCAACGGCGTGTCCGTCACCGCCCGGCTTCGCTTATGGACGGTGGCCGTCCACTCGGTGACCGACGCGCCGCTGCGCGGCGCCGGCGCCGGGAGCTTCGCGCGGACGTGGCTCGCGCACCGACCCGTGGCTCGGCCCGCGAACAACGCCCACACCCTCTATCTCGAGACGCTCGCCGAGCTGGGTCTGCCCGGGCTCCTGCTCCTGGCCGGGGCGCTCGGCGCTCCGCTCGTGGCTGCGATGCGAGCGC
>CAWATS010000013.1:0-36822 GCA_963785005.1 uncultured Actinomycetota bacterium | reverse complement strand
TGGGTATGGCCACCACAAAGCTCTGGACGGTCGAGGAGGTGGAGCAACTGCCGGGCGACGGCTTCCGGTACGCGCTGATCAGGGGGGTGCTCTATCGCATGCCACCGCCGATGGGGCGACACGGACTCGTTGCCAACACGATAGGACGCTTTATCGGCAATGTCGTGGCCGAGCGGAACCTTGGAGCCGTCTACAATCAGAGCGGTTTCATTCTCGATCGCGATCCCGATGTCTTGCTCGAGCCTGATATCGCGTTCGTCCAGCAATCCCGTGTCCCGGCAACCCCGGATGCTTATCCCGAGCTGGCGCCCGACCTCGTCGTCGAGATCGTCTCACCCTCGCAGACCGGTCCCTCGATCGAGGAGAAATCCTTCATCTATCTCGCGGCCGGGGTGCGTCTCGTCTGGGTAGTTGATCCTGTTCGACGCACGGTTCGTGTGCGCCGCCCGGACACGACCGAACGGCTCTTGGCCGAGCGAGACGTCCTGGACGGCGAGGACGTGCTCCCCGGCTTCCAAGTGCCCGTGGCGCAACTCTTCGCCTGACCGGCAGCCTCAGCCCTTGGTCGCGCCCGCGGTGAGACCGGAGACGTAGTGGTCGACGAGGAAGGCGTAGGCGACGGCAACCGGGACGGACCCGAGAAGACCCGCGGCCATCAGCGAGCCCCAGAAGTAGAGGTCTGCCCTGATCAGATCGCTGACCACCCCGACCGGCACCGTTTTCATGTCGCCTGAGCCCATGAAGACGAGCGCATAGAGAAACTCGTTCCAGGCGAGCGTAAAGCAGAAGATCCCGGCCGAGAGCACGCCGGGGATCGCCAGCGGCAGCACGATGCGCGTCATCGCCTGCAAGCGGGTCGCTCCGTCGACGAGGGCCGCATCCTCGAGCTCGCGCGAGATCGTGCGGAAATACCCCATCATCAACCAGGACGCAAACGGGATGAGAAAGGTCGGGTAGACCAGGATCAACGCCCAGTAGCTGTTGTAGAGCCCGAAGCGGGAGACGATCTGCGAGAGTGGAATGAAGAGCAGCGTCGGCGGCACCAGATAGAGCAAGAAGATGGCGATGCCGAGCGTATTGCCGCCGCGGAAGCGAAACCGTCCCAGCGCGTAGCCGATCAGGATGCTGCAGAAGAGCGACAGCTGCCGTGGCGCCTACGGTGACGACGAGGGTGTTCCAGATCCAGCGGGGGAACTCGGTCTCCTGCAAGAGATAGCGATAGTTCTCCAGCGTCGGGCTGATGATGGCGAACGGATTGATACGCGTGTCGAGCAGCAACTGATCCGGCTTGATCGAGACGATCAGCATCCAGGCGAAGGGAAAGAGCAGAAAGACCGAATAGAGCAACAGCGGGATCCAGAGCTTGAGGAGCCGTTGGCTGAGGACGTTACTGCCGACCATTTCAGCCTCTAATCATCCGCGCGGATGTAGCGCAGCAGAAATCGCGGCGAAGAGCGCCAGGAAGGGGAACATGGAGAGGGCGACAGCCGCCGCCTGTCCCAGCGCGGAAAAGCTCATCATCTGATAGGCATAGGTGCCGAAGATGTGGGTGGAGCTTGCCGGACCACCCTTGGTCAGCACGTAGATGAGCTGAAAATCGGAGAACGTGAAGATGATGGAGAAGAGGGTGGTGATGAGAAGGATGGTGCGGATCGTCGGCAAGGTCACCGATCGGAACCGCTGAAAGGCATTGGCGCCATCCAGCGCCGCGGCCTCGTGCAGCTCCGGCGAGACCGCCTGCAACCCGGCGAGAATGGAGATGGCGAAGAAGGGAAGACCGCGCCAGATGTTGGCAACGCACACAGAGGCGATGGCATTCCAGCGATCGCCGAAGAAGTTGATGTTCGATTGGATCACGCCCCAGCTTTTCAGGACCCAGGAGATGGGGCTGAGGACGCTGTCGAAGAGCATCAGCCAGGCCAGGCTGCTGATGGCCGTCGGGACGATGAACGGCAGCAGCAGACCGGCGCGGATGAACCGGCTGAAGTGAAACGTCTGATTCAGCACCAGGGCGAGTCCCAGCCCGAGAAACAGCTTGAACGGCACGGTAATGAAGCTATAGATCAGCGTGTTGGCAACGGTGCGGTGAAAGATCTGGTCTCGTAGCAGGAGTTGGAAATTCTCAAACCAGACAAAGTTGAAATCGGCGAACCCGACCATCTTGTCGGTCATGGAGAGGTAGATGCCGAGGAAAAACGGGTAGGCCATGAACAGGAGCAGGATCACCAGACCCGGGATCATGAAGATGTAGGCGAGAGGCGCCTCTCGCTCCCAGAAGCGCGCCTTGCCCCGGGGCTGCTGGACAGCCGCTGCCTCAGCTCTGGATTCGGCGGTGATGACGCTCATGGGCTGCTCCGTGGCGAAGTCGATTCGCCCGGTTGCATGACGGCGAACGCGAGAGTCGGGCCTGGCTGCCCCGGAGGCGGGGCAGCCAGGCGCCGTGACGAGAGGCGGCTAGCCCCCGTAGATGCGCTGCAACTGGGCCTCGGCCTGCTGCACGGCGCCCGCCGCGTCGCCGGACTGGATCGCCTGCGCGATCGTATCGACGATGACGTAGCGCGCGAAGGCCTCGGCGGCCTTCTGATTCGACGGGCCGGCGTATCCCTTGGGACGGCCGTATTCCGATACCGCCGGGTACGGGGCGAGGGTCGGATTGCCGGTGTACATCTCGTGATCGGCGTAGCCCGGCGCCATCGGGATGATGTAGCCGCCCTGCGACTTCCAGCCAGGGGATGAAGACCTCCGGCGTGAAGAAGTGCTGCAGGAACTCCACGGCGGCTTCCGCGTTCGGCGAGTAGCTCATCGCGGCAAAGGAGCGGCTGCCGAGGGCATTGAACCGCCCGGCCGGTCCTTCCGGGATAGCCCGCGTGCCAGATGTCGTCGGGATCGACCAGGACCTCGTAGTCGAGCGTCGAGTCACCCTCCTTCGCGTTCACCGCGGCGATGATAGATGCTGCTGCCGTTGAGCGTGCCGGAGAGCTGGTCGGAGAGGAAGGCACGGTTGTTGGCGCCGTCATCCCAGGACAGCCCGGTCTCGTCATAGGCGTCCTTCCAGTGCTGGGTGAACGCCTGCAGCGCCTCGACGAACTCCGGCTTGTTGATGGCGACGGTGGTGCCGTCCTCCTCGACCTCCATCGCCCCGTGCGCCCACATGAAGGGGTAGGCAGAAGCCGGGCGGATCACCCGGCTCGTGGCCGAGCGCCTGCCCGAACGGCTTGCCCATCTCCTTGAGCGTCTTGCCGAGGGCAAAGAACTCTTCGTAGGTCGTGGGGAAGTTGTTCTTGGGATCTTCGATGCCCGCTTCCTCGACCAGGCTGATGCGGTAGGCGAACGCGGAGCTGGAGTTGCCGTGCGGGACGCTGTACCACTTGCCGTCGACCGAGGCGGTGTCGACCACCCAGTCGTAGAAGCCGCCGTACTCCTCGCTGACCGCCTGGCGCGAGGTCGTCGACCGGCACCATGTTCTCCTGATAGAGATACGGCCAGATGTCCCACATCTCGATGATGTCGGCGCCAGAGCCACCCTCGACGGCGGCCGCGATGCGCGGCTGCAGATCCGGCCAGCCGATGTAGTCGGTGGTCACGGCGACGCCGTTCTGGCTGCCCCACTCCTCGGCGGCCTGGTTGAAGAACTCCTGACCCTCGGGAACGAAGTAGCTCGCCTGCAGGATGTTGAGCTGGCGATCCTGGAGGAGCGCGGCCGCGCGCGGGGCGGCGCTGACGCGACCAGTCGACGACAGGACACCGGCGACCGCGGCCGTCGAGAGACCGAGGGCGGCGCCGCGGCGCATGATGCTGCGCCGGGAGAGCCGCAGGCGCATCGCTTCATCGACAAGGGAATCGACACGGGGATCGCTCACGGAGTTCCTCCTCGCCACTGAGTGGCTTGGCCATCGCGGCCGGGTAGCCTGTGCCCCGTGCGCTGGACGCATCCAACGCTGCCAAGGCCACAGTGCCCTGGTGAGGTGGCCAGCCTAGTCCGATCGCCAAAATCCGTCAACAGGTCGGATGCCGGAAATTGCGTGGGCCCAGGCAGTCCCCTCGCGACGGCTGGCGGGCGCTCCATCGGCGTGCGGCCGAGCCTACTTGTCCGGGTCAATGCAAACCCCGGATAGACAAAGCTCGGGGCCGGTGCACCGAGTTGTTGCAACCTCCACAGTGCTTCTCGTCATTGTCGAGGTCGTAGCACTTGCCGCCGCATTCCGTTAAGCCGCTCTTGCATTTGCACTTATCCTTCTTGCACTTCGCCCCGTCGAAACAGTCCTTGTTCTTGTCGCACTTCTTGCCGACTTTCTTGCCATTTCCGGCGAGCGATCCCACTGGGAGCAAGAGTGCCGTGGCGCCGGCGAACATCAAACCGCCGACGCCTTGCCGCCGCGGCTGCGTTCCGGACAGTGCCCGCGCTAGCGCATCGAATCGTTGTCCGTTCATTTCGTGTCTCTCCTTGCATTCGTGTCCACTGCGAAGCGTCCTCATCGCCGAGCAGGTCGGCTACCCGCTGTTCATGAAGCCGTTCGACGGCGGCGCCTGGGTGGGAGTGTCCCGGATCACCGGGCCGGACGAGTTGCACCAGGCGTACGACGAGTCCGGCGAGCGGCTGATGCACCTGCAGGCCTCGGTCGAGGGCTACGAAGCCTTCGCCCGGTCGTTGACCATCGGCGCGGAGACGATGGTGATGCGGTTCCGGCCGGAGCTGCCGATGCACGACCGGTACGCGGTGCAGCACGACTTCCTCTCCCCGGAGGCCGGCATCGAGGTGTTGGCGATCTCGAAGCTGATCAACGCGTTCTTCCGGTGGGAGTTCAACTCCTGCGAGTCGCTGGTACGGGGCTCGGAGGTGCACCCGATCGACTATGCGAACGCGTGCCGGACATCGCGATCACGTCGTTGCACTACTACTTCCCCTGGGCGATCTCGGCGCTGCTGAAGTGGTCGGCCTTCTGCGCGGTGACCGAGCGGAAGCCCCGGCTGGACACCGACACCCGGCGCTACTTCGACGTGGCCGACCGGGACGACCTGTCGTACGGGGACAAGCTGGCGGAGTACGCGCGGCTGGCGGACGAGCACTTCGATGCCGAGCGCTACCGCGACTTCTGCGCCACGTCGCTAGCCTCGCTGGACGGCATCGTGCGGGACTGGGTGGCCTCGCCGGACTTCGACGCGCTGCTCGTCGACACCGTCCGGTCCACCTACCCGACGAACGAGCAGGACCACTTCACCGACCACTTCCGCGGCCTGATCGGCCTCTGGGTCCGCGACAACGCCGCCGCCTGACCCCCTCCTCCCCGCCGATCTTGAGGTTGTGTGCGGCGTTTGCGGCGTGTCGCCGCGTGTTTCCTCAAGATCGGCGCGGGTTGTGGACGGCGGGGCAGGTCCTCGACGCCGGTCGGACAGCATCACCGAATGCCCGACCCCCGCACCAGCGCTGACATCCTGGCCGCCGGCGGCACCCGCTGGCAGCTACGCCACCATCAGTGGCAGCCGGTGCTGCGCGGCGTACGGATCTGGCACGAGGACGCGCTCGACCGGATGGCCCTCGTCCGGGCAGCCCGGCTCGTGCTCCCGCCGGGGGCACGATCGGCGGCCGCACCGCTGCCTGGCTGCACGGACTCGACCTGGCGGCGCCGGGTGCGGCGGTGGACGTGGTGCTGCCCCGGGACATGCCCTTCGCCCCACGCGCCGGCCTGAGGGCCGCCGCGCGCTCCTCGAGGCGGCGGACGTCGTCGAGGTCGCCGGGGTCCCGGTCACGAGCCCGGTCCGGACGGGCCTTCGACCTGGCGCGGTTGGAGCCGCTGGTCGAGGCGGTCGCCTGCCTGGACGCGTTGATCCACGCCGGGGTGGTCGAGCCGGCACAGGTGAGCGCGTACGCCGGACACCGACCCGGCTGGCGCGGCGTGCGGCCGGCGGTGCGCAGCGGCGCTGGCGTACGCCGACGGCGCCGCCGAGTCGCCGATGGAGTCGCGGCTGCGGATGGTCCTCCTCGAGGGCGGCTTGCCGAGACCGGTGGTCAACCAACCCGTGCACGACCACGCGGGCACTCTCCTGGCTCGGCCCGACCTGCGCTTTGGTCCGGTGCTGGTCGAGTTCGACGGCAGCGTGCACCGGGAGCGGGACCAGTTCGTCCGTGACCTGCGCCGGCAGAACGGACTCGTCCGGGCGGGGTTCGTCGTACTGCGCTACACCGCCGGGGACGTCTATCGGCGGCCGGCGGCGGTCGTCGCCGAGGTGGGTGCGGCTATCGCGGCCACTTCTTACCGATCTTGAGGTTGTGCGCGGCGTTTGCGGCGTGTCGCCGCATGTTTCCTCAAGATCGGCGGGAGAGGGGGATTGCGGGGGGCGGGAATGACGGTGTGTGATGCCGGCGTGACACGGATGCGGGCGGTCGTGGCGGCAGCGGCGGGTCTGGTAGCGATCGGGGGGTTGCCCGCGCAGGCGGCACCCGCCGCGGTCCCGGCGGCGCCGGCGGGGGGCGCCGGGCGCGCTCTCGCACTTCGACCTGGCCCGCAAGGACTGCGTCGGCACCGCGCACCGACACGACGTCGAAGGTCTGGTACACGGTCGCCGGCGGCGTGCTGTCCGACGTGTACGCGCCGACGATCGACAACACCAACGTGGAGACCATGCAGTTCGTGGTCACCGACGGCGGCCACGTTCACCGATCTGCAGACCCGCGACACGACCTACACGGTGCAGCGCGCTCGACCGCTCGGGCATGGCCTGCGAGGTCACCTCGCACCCCGCGCGACGGCCGCTACCGGCTGGTCACCGACTACCTCACCGACCCGGCCCGGGACGCCGTCGTGATGCAGGACTCGGCTGGCGCGGCCGCGGCGCTGCAGGTCTACGTCCGGCTGCGACGCCAGCGTCAACGGCAACGGTGGCGGCGGCCCGACCAACGGCGGCGCCGACTCCGCCACCGTCGACCCGGCCACCACCGCGCTGGTGCAGCCGGACACCGAACACGGTGACCAACGCGGTCAACCGCGACTACGCCGTGCCCACCGCACGGCGCTGCGCGCCGACCGGCCGTTCCGGGCCGCGTCCAGCGGCTACGCCGGCACCCCGTCCGACGGGCTGGCCCAGCTCGACGCCGACCACGCGCTGTCCGGCCACGACCGCGCGCGCCGGACGGCAACGTCGTGCAGACCGCCCAGATGCGACTCTGCGGCGCGGGCCGTGTCACGCTCGCGCTCGGCTTCGGCCGCACGCGGCCGCCGCGATCGGCGGCCGCGCGGCTGCGGCGCCGCACCCCGTTCGCGACCGACGTCCGGGCCGGTACCAGGCAGGGCTGGCGGCCGCCTACGACGCCGGGCTGCGCCGGCCGCCGGCCGACCTGCCGGGCGGCGCGGCGCGCGTACCGGCTGTCGGCGAACGTGCTGAAGGCCAGCGAGGACAAGACCTTCCCGGGCGCGGTCGTGGCCGTCGCTGGCCAGCCCGTGGGGTCAGGCGGTCAGCGCGGGCGACCTGCCGGCGGCAAGGCGGTCTACTTCGGCTCGTACCGCGAGGTCTTCGCCCGCGACCTGTACGAGGCGTTCACCGGCCTGCTGACCGACGGCGACCTGGCCACCGCCCGGGCCACCGCCCGGTTCCTGTTCGAGCGCCAGCAACTGCGCGACGGCCGGATCCCGCGCAACTCGCTGCTCAACGGCAAGATGGCGCCGGACACCGGCGGCGACCAGCTGGACGAGACCGCGTACCCGATCCTGATGGCCTATCAGGCCGGGCTCGGCGGCGACGCGCGCTGTGGCGCACACGTCGAGCAGGCCGCCGACTTCCTGGTCGCGCACGGGCCGTCGTTCGGCAGCGAGCGCTGGGAGGAGCAGGGCGGCTACTCGCCGTCGACCATCGCGGCCGAGATCGCCGGGCTGGTCGCGGCCGGCCGGATCGCCGACCGGCAGGGCGACGCGGCCGCCGCCCGGGTCTACCGGCCACCGCCGACCACTTCCAGCGCTCGATCAAGGGCTGGACGGTGACCACCACCGGCCCGTACGCCGCCGCCGCTACTTCATCCGGCTGTCGCAGACCGGCGACCCGAACGCGGCGATCACGTACAACCTCGGCAACGGCGGGCCGGACGCCGACCAGCGCGCCGGTGGTGGACGCCGGCTTCCTGGAGCTGACCCGGCTCGGCATCCTGCCGGCGACCGACCCGGACGTGCTCGCCTCGCTGCCGGTGGTCGACCAGGTGATCGGCGTGACGACGCCGAGCGGGCCGGGCTACTACCGGTACGGCACCGACGACCGCGACGGCACCGAGGACGGCTACGGCGACTGCTGCGCAGCCCGACCCGACGACCTGCTCGCCCAGCGGCAAGCCGTGGCCGACCGGCAACACCGGCTCCGGGCACCTGTGGCCGGTGCTGTCCGGCGAGCGGGCCGAGCAGCAGCTGCAGACCGGCGACCGGGCCGGCGCGGCCGCGCTGCTGGTCGCGATGGACCCGTCGGCCTCCGGCGTCGGCCTGGTGCCCGAGCAGGCCTGGGAGAACCCGGACCTGCCGGCGTCGCCGTACGGCACCGACCCGGCGACCGCGTCGATCGGCTTCGTCGACGGCGAGCCGGCCGGCTCGGCCTCGCCGCTGACCTGGGCGCAGGCCCAGCAGTCCCGGCTGATCCTCGGCGTCGGCGCCGGCCGGCCGGTCGAGCAGCCGGAGATCGTGGCCGACCGGTACGTCCGGCACGGGCCGCCGGCGCCGGCGCCGCTGACGTCACCGCGCCGGCCGACGGCGCGACCGTCGACCGGCCACCACGGTCACGGTCACCGGCACCACCGCGCCGGGCGCGACGGTGGACGTGCAGTCGACCGCGACCGACACCGGCGGCGCGACCGCCGGGTCGACCGGACGGCGGCCGCGACCGGCGCCTTCTCGGCCGACGTGCCGGTCGCCGTTCGGCACCTCCGTGATCACCGTCGCGGCGACGACCGCGGCGGCGGCGACCGGGTACGCCCGGCGGACCGGTGATCGGCGAGTTCATCACCGGCACCACCGTGCTCGACGTCGACCGACCCGGACGGCGACGACAACGGCCCGGGCACGTACGCGTACCCGACGTCGGTCGAACTTCGGCCCGGGCGCGTTCGACCTGCAGCGCTTCCAGGTGATCGTGGACGGCGACAACGTGCTGCTGCGGGCGCAAGATCCGCGACCTGACGCCGACGTTCGGCTCGCCGATCGGCGCGCAGCTGCTCGACGTGTACGTGCACGACCCGGCGGCGAGCCGACGTCGACCGCGGCGGCGTTCCCGAGCCGCAACTACACGATCGCTGCGGACTCGGCGTGGACGCCGGCGGATCGAGGTGCAGGGCTTCGCCGACCCGGTCTTCGTGGACGCCGCCGGCGCGTCGCTCGGCACCGCGTCGGTGCAGGCCAGCCAGGCGTCCGCGCTACATCACCATCATCGTGCCGGTCGCCGCGCTTCGGCACGCCCGGGCCGGGCTGGTCGTTCACCGTGGTGCTGCACGGGCAGGACGGGTTCGTCCCCGACCAGGCCCGCGGCTTCGCGCCGACGCCGCAGGCCGTTCCTGTTCGGCGTGTGCGCGCCCGGCGGGACCAGCCCGATCTGCGCGGACGACCCGGAGCACGGTGCCGAAGGCGATGGACGTGATCACCCCGCCCGGCGTGAGCCAGGCCGACCGAGCTGGACCCGACCCAGGACCCCGTCGAGATCACCGGCGTCCCCGTCCCCTAGTCAATCCCGGACGACGATGCCGAGGCACATCTCGTCGGTGGTGCCGTCGCCCCAGACGACGTAGCGCGGCGGCACGCCGCGCAGCTCGGCCAGCTGCCGGCGCAGGGTCGGGTCGTGGGTGCAGGTCACCCGGTACGTGTCGCCGGCGCTGACCGGGACCGGCCGCGGCAGCGGCACGGTGCGGCTGGTCGTCGAAGTTGTACGGCCGGACGTCGAGCAAGGTCCGAGCCCGCGGCGTGCCCGGGTTGAGCTCCACCTTGATCGCGGTGCCGAGCAGGTGCATGTGCCCGGCGACCGCGTAGATCCGGCCGGCCTCGGCGACCCGGTGGTCGCAGTGCTGGGTGGGGCCGGCCACCGGCCGCCCGGCCGGCAGGCAGAGCAGAGTCGAGCCCGGCGACCGTCGCGCCGGCGTCCGCGCCGAAGCGGCTGGACGACGTCGAAGACGGCCGCCGTCCGGTCGCAGAGCGGGCCGGACTCGCCGGCCGCGCAGGGCAGCTCGATCGGCGCCGGCAGCAGCGTGGTCCGCAGCGGCACGAGCCGGCGCCGTCGCCGTCCCGCAGCCGCAGCCGGATCGCCGGGCCGGTCGGTGGCGCCGGCCGCCGCTCGCAGCAGGTTGTAGTGCACCTGCATGACCAGCTGGCTGCCGGGCGGCAGCAGGTAGCCGGTGCCGGCCGGCGTCCGCCGCTCGCCGCCGCCCGGTGCCCAGGCGGCCACCCAGTCCGAGCCGCCGGCCGCTGCCGGCCTGCCGACCCGCCGACGCCGGTGCCGCCGAAGCAGGTCCAGCCGTCGCCCGGGTCGGCCCGGTCGAGGCCGCGCGCGCCGGCGACGTCCGCCTCCGGCACCCGGTAGAAGATCGCGTGGTGCACGATCGCCGGCGTTCTGCGGCAGGAACTGGCTGCCGGTGAGGAAGGTCCGGCTGCCGCAGCCCGGGGTCGACCAGGAAGCACCGGTACTCGTCGGTGCCGCCGGTCGGCGGCGACGGCGTGTACGCCCGGTCGACCGTCAGCGTGGTCAGCCGCTCCCCGGCCCGCAGCGGCGCCGGCGCCGGGACCGCCGCGGCATGGGTGCTGTGCGTGGGCGTCGCCGGCGTCGGAGCGGGCGATGGTGGCGCGCCGCCCATCTGGGCACCCGCCGAGCACCCGGCGGCCAGCACGGCGACCGCGGCCAGCCATCCGGCCCGGCGTCCCATAGCGGAACAGTAGGTCATCCGGCGGCGACCCGGTGGCGGACAATAGGGGCATGGCGCAGCTGCGGATCGCCCTGGCCCAGGTGGACACGACCGTCGGCGACCTCGCCGGCAACGCCGAGATGGTCGCTGTCCTGGAGCCGCGCGGCCGCGGACGCCGGCGCGGACCTGGTGCTCTTCCCGGAGATGGCGCTGACCGGCTACCCGCCGGAGGACCTGGTCTTCCGGGAGTCGTTCCGGTCGGCGAGCGTGCGGGCCCGGGACGAGCTGGCCGGGCGGCTGGCCGCCGACCGGCTGGGCGAGCTGGCCGTGGTGGTCGGCTACCTGGACGCCGACGGCGGTCCGCGCAACGCCTGCGCCGTGCTGCACGGCGGCCGGGTCGCCGCGACGTACTTCAAGCACCACCTGCCCAACTACGGCGTCTTCGACGAGGCCCGCTACTTCGTGCCCGGCGACCGCTTCGTCGTCGTCCGGGTGCGCGGCGTCGACGTCGCGCTGACCGTCTGCGAGGACCTCTGGCAGGACGGCGGTCCGTTCGCGGTCGCCGGCCGGGCCGAGGTGGGGCTGGTGGCCTGCATCAACGGCTCGCCGTACGAGCGGAACAAGGACGACGTCCGGCTGCCGCTGTGCCGCCGCCGGGCCGCCGAGGCCGGCGCCCCGCTCGCGTACGTGAACATGGTCGGCGCCCAGGACGAGCTGGTGTACGACGGCGACTCGCTGATCGTCGCCGCGGACGGGAGCGTGCTGGCGCGGGCCGCGCAGTTCGAGCGAGACGCTGGTCGTCGCGGACCTCGAGCTGTCCGGCCGGACAGGGCAGCGTGACCGGCCCGGTGCTCGGCATGACGGTCGAGCGGCACGTGCTCTCCGAGGTGCCCGCGCCGGCCCGCGAGCCGGTGCCGGCCGGGGTGGCCGAGCGGTCCGTCGACGAGGAGGAGGTCTGGCAGGCGCTGGTCACCGGCACCCGGGACTACGTCCGGAAGAACGGCTTCCGCTCGGTGGTGCTCGGCCTGTCCGGCGGCATCGACTCCGCGGTCAGCGCGGTGATCGCGGCGGACGCGATCGGCGCCGAGCTCGTGCACGGCGTGTCGATGCCCTCGTCGTACTCCTCCGAGCACTCCCGGGACGACGCGGCCGAGCTGGCCCGCCGGCTCGGCAGTCCCTACCGGACGGTGCCGATCGCGCCGATGGTGGACGCCTACCTGGCGTCGGTCAGGCTGACCGGGCTGGCCGAGGAGAACCTGCAGGCCCGCGTCCGCGGCACCCTCCTGATGGGACTGTCCAACCAGGAGGGTCACCTGGTGCTGGCCACCGGCAACAAGACCGAGCTGTCGGTGGGCTACTCGACGCTCTACGGGGACAGCGTCGGGGGCTACGCGCCGATCAAGGACGTGCCGAAGACGCTGGTGTGGAAGCTGGCCCGGTGGCGCAACGCGCAGGCCGAGAAGCGCGGGGACACGCCGCCGATCCCGGAGTCGACGATCAGCAAGCCGCCGTCCGCGGAGCTGCGGCCGGGGCAGCTGGACACCGACTCGCTGCCGCCGTACGACGAGCTGGACGCGGTGCTCGCCGACTACGTCGACCGCGACCTCGGCTGGGCCGACCTGGTCGCCGAGGGGCACGAGCCGACGCTGGTCGAGCGGGTGATCCGGCTGGTGGACCGGGCGGAGTACAAGCGCCGGCAGTACCCGCCGGGTCCGAAGATCTCGCTCAAGGCGTTCGGCCGGGACCGCCGGCTGCCGATCAGCTCGCGGTGGGCGGAGACGGCGCCGCCGGAGTCCGTCCCCGAGCACCGAGCACCCCGACCAGCCCGGTCCCGGCGTCGACCCCGGCGTCTCCCCCCGCCGCCACCCCGCCTGACCCCGCCGCCTCCGCGGTCGGTGAGCCGTCGTCGATCACGTTCACCAGCCGAGCTGACCGCGCGCAGCCCGATAGCGCCCGTTCCTCCGGCGGCCGGCGTCGCTTGGTGAACGTGCGGAGTCGTTACCGGGTGAGCGTCGCGGCTGCGGGAATCGCGGGCGACGTAGACCACGTCGGGCTCGCCGCGGGCGACCGGGATCTCGATCACGTCGACGCGTCGCGTAGCGGCTCCGGAGCCGCGCCTCGAAGGCCGGCGCCGCGTCGGCGCTCCAGACGGCCAGCGTGCCGCCCGGCGCCAGCCGCCGGTCGACGGCGTCGAGCCCGGCTTCGCCGTACAGGGCGGCGTTCGCCTCGGTCACCGTCCACTCCGGACCGTTGTCCACGTCGAGGCAGACCGCGTCGTAGCGGTCGTCCCCGGCGCGCAACCAGCGCGGCCAGATCGTCGACGACCACCGAGACCCGCGGGTCGTCCAGCGTCGCGCCGCCGAAGTGCGTCCGGTTCCACCGGACCACCGCCGGCTCGATCTCCACCACGGTCACCGCGGCCGCGCCCAGCGCGAGCGCCTCGGCGAGCGAGAAGCCGACCCCGAGGCCGCCGATCAGCACCCGGGCCCCGGGTCGCGGTCGCAGCCGCCCGGACCAGCTCCCGCTCCGACCGCCCGTCCCGGGTGTCCATCAGGAAGACGCCGTTGCTGACGATCTCGTGGTGCGCCCCGTCCCGGCGCAGCACCAGCTCCCCGCGCGGCGTGGTCAGCCGCTCGACCGTGACGGACACCACCCTCCGAGCCTAGGCCGGCCGTGGAACCCTGGACGGCACGAGCCCGGGGACCCGCGCCGATGCGGGCCTCGAGGAGAGGACGGTGCACGGTGACCGAGACGAGCCTGTACGGCGGGCCGGCCAGCACAGCGGGTGCGGATCCACCACCTGCGCGAGGCGAAGCAGCGCGGCGAGCGGTGGGCGATGCTCACCGCGTACGAGCAGTACTCGGCGGAGATCTTCGACGAGGCCGGCATCCCGGTGCTGCTCGTCGGCGACTCCGCGGCCAACAACGTCTACGGCTACGAGACGACGCTGCCGGTCGACCGTCGACGAGCTGCTGCCGCTGGTCCGCGCGGTGGTCCGGGCCACCCAGCGGGCGCTGGTCGTCGCCGACCTGCCGTTCGGCTCGTACGAGGTCGGGCCGGAGCAGGCGCTGGCGACGCGGTGCGGTTCATGAAGGAGGCCGGCGCGCACGCGGTCAAGCTGGAGGGCGGCCGCGCGGTCGCGCCGCAGGTCGCCGCGCTGACCGCGGCCGGCATCCCGGTGATGGCGCACCTCGGCTTCACCCCGCAGAGCGAGCACGCGCTCGGCGGCTACCGGGTGCAGGGCCGCGGCGACGGCGGCCGACGAGCTGCTGCGCCGACGCGCGTCGCGCTGCAGGAGGCCGGCGCCTTCGCGGTGGTGCTGGAGATGGTGCCGGCGCGAGCTCGCCAAGCGGATCACCGACGAGCTGGCGATCCCGACCATCGGCATCGGCGCCGGGCCGGACTGCGACGCGCAGGTGCTGGTCTGGCAGGACATGGCCGGGCTGCGGGCGGGGCCGCTGCCCCGGTTCGTCAAGCGCTACGCCGACCTGCGCGGGGTGCTGCGCGGCGCGGTCGAGGACTTCGCCGACGAGGTCCGGCACCGGGCGCGTACCCCGGTCCGGAGCACTCGTTCAGCTAGGGCATGTCTCCAATCGTCGGTGATCGGACGGCGTCCAGGCGTCGATCCGGCCAGCCGAGGAGCCGGCCGATACCTCTGTTCCGTCGGCGGCGACGAGAACGCCGCCGGTCGGCGTCTGCCGCGCCGCCGTGTTGCAGCCCGCCCTCGCCGAGCTGGAGCCGGCCGCGGGGCGGCGTGGTCTCCGCGCCGCCCTCGACCGCGACCGGCACCAGCCGGAAGAGGTGCCGGCTCAGCTCGTCGATGCCGATGCCGAGGTGGTCGGCCAGCTCGCCGACCCCGTTCCGCTCCCGCAGGCTGGCCAGCACCTTGGTGGCGACCTGGGACACCTCCGGCCGCGCCCCGCCCGGCTCGGCGCCGCGGTAGCCGTCCCGGGCCAGCGCGACGCAGGTGGTCCGGTAGTTCCAGTCGGACAGCAGGTGCAGCTCGTGCAGGCGGTGCGTCATCGCCATCGCCGACACGGTCCAGTGCTTCCTGGCGGCCAGCACCCGGTCCAGCGTCGCCTCCCGCAACCCTTGCGCGATCACCGCCCGCCGCGGCATCAGGAACGCCGCCGCGAACCGGTTGGCCTCCGCCTCCCGGTCCCGCCCGTGCACCCGGGCGCGCGCCGGCGTGCAGCAGCAGGTGGCCGAGCTCGTGGGCCGCGTCGAAGCGCTGCCGCTCCGCGGACCGGTCGGTGTTGAGGAACGCGAACGGCCGGTCGTCCCGGACCAGCGAGAACGCGTCGACCTCCCTGCAGTCGTCGGCCAGCGAGAAGACGCGGACGCCGTGCGCCTCCAGCAGGTGCACCACGTTCGCCACCGGGCGCTCCCCGAGGCCCCAGCGCTGCCGGACGATCTCGGCCGCCGTCTCCGGCTCGTGCTTCTCCAGGGTGGGCAGGTCGGGCTCCGGCAGCCGGAAGCGGGCCTGCATCCAGTCCGCGATCTCGATCGCGATCCGGCCGGCCGCCAGCGCGGCGTCCCGGCGGCCCGCGGTGGTCCGGCTCAGCTTCCGGAAGCTGACCACCTCCGGCTGGAGCAGGTCGACGTCGTCCGCCACCAGGAACTCCGGCCGGACGTCCAGCGCCGCGGCCAGCTTCAGCACCGTCGGCCACGGCGGCGAGTGGTGCGCGTTCTCGTACGCCGAGAGCGTGCGCAGCGGCACCCCGGACACCCGGGACAGCGTGCTGAGCGTCATCGCCCGGCGGTGCCGCGCCAGCCGCAGCCGGGACGGGGTCACGGCAGCGGACCACCGGGACGTCGAGCTCGACGGGCTCCTCCCCCGGCTCGACCGGGTCGCCGAGCGGGAGCGGGGGCAGCGGGATGCGCTCGGCCCAGGACACCACCACCCCGTCCCGCATGCCGTCCGGCACGGACAGCTCCAGGTGCGCCTGACCGGGCTCCACCTTGACCAGCAGCACCCAGCACAGCCGCCGGCCCTCGCCCGGACCGCGACAGGCCGAGCGGGAGCTCCTCCTGCACGAAGCCGAGGTTCTCGGTGACCGCGTCGCGCATCAGCGGACCCTTGGCGTACGCCGTCCGCGGCCTCGCGGCGGGGTCCGGGTCGCCCACGGCGCCCGCCGCCGGTGGAGAAGACGACCGAGGTGAGCCCGTCCGGCGAGACCGTCCGCTCCTGTCCGCCGGCGAAGTCGGCCGTCCAGCCGGCCGGGACGAGCAGCAGCCGCAGCTCCTCCACGGTGTACGAGTAGAGGTCGGTGCCCGCGGCGTTGCGCGGCGCCAGCCCGGTCCGGGTGGCCCGCGCGGAGATCCCGGCGCGGACCGCCCGGTGCAGTGTCTCGACGTCGAGACCCAGCTCGGCGAGCCGGTCCGGCTCGCCCAGCTCCAGCTGCGAGCGCGCTCGTCATCGGCCACCTCCTGCGCGAAATCCTTCCTCGACCGAGGCGCCGGATCGCGCAGGACACGCCGGTCCGGCGTACGGGCCGGTCGGCCGCAGCTTCTCAGTCGCCGAGCCGGTCGACCGTCCGGCGGTCCACCGCACCTAGGCTCGCGCCGGTGGCGGGCTCGGGCGGTGCTGGTGACGGGCGCCTCGCGGGGCATCGGGCGGGCGGTGGCGATGGCCTTCGCGGCGGCCGGCGACCGGGTGGCGGTGCACCATCGCGACTCGCCGGCACGCTGGCCGAGCAGACGCCGCGCGGCGCTGGCCGGCGACGGGCACACCGTCGTCCGGGGCGACCTGGCCGACCCGGCCGCGGTGCGGTCGTTCGTGGACGCCGCCGCCGACGCGCTCGGCGGCCTCGACGTGCTGGTCAACAACGCGGCCGTCTTCGCGCCCGCACCCGCCGGTCGAGGTCGTCGTACGAGCAGTGGCAGGCGGCGTGGCGGCGCGACGCTCGACGTCAACCTGATCGGCGCCGCGAACGTCACCTGGTGCGCGTGCCGCCACCTGCGGGAGCGCGGCGCCGGCCGGATCGTCAACGTCTCGTCCCGGGGCGCCTTCCGGGGCGAGCCGCAGTACCCGGCGTACGGCGCGAGCAAGGCCGGGCTGAACGCGCTCGGCCAGTCGCTGGCGGTCGCGCTGGCCGGCGACGGCATCGCGGTGAGCGACGGTCGCGCCCGGCTTCGTCGAGACCGACATGGCCAACGAGCACCTCAAGGCGCCGCGCGGGGCGGCGATCCGGGCGCAGAGCCCGTTCGACCGGGTCGCGCGGCCGGAGGAGGTCGCCGCCGCCGTGCTCTACCTGGCGTCGGCCGAGGCGGAGTGGGCGTCCGGCGCGATGCTCGACCTCAACGGCGCGTCCTACCTGCGTACCTAGCGGCCGGTGCTCGCGTCCGGGACGGTGACCGCGGCCGGCACCTTCGCGCCGAAGACGGTGGCGACGACATCGCTGACCGCGTGCACGCCGGCGTCGAGGCCGGCTCCGGGAGGCAGGTCGTCCATCACCGCGACCACGTAGCGCTCCGCCGGCCCGGCGAAGCCGACCGAGCTGACGCACCAGTGCTGCCGGCCGGCGTCCGACTCGATCGACCAGCCGTCCTTGGTGCCGGGCTGCCCGGGGGGCCGGCCGCCCAGACACCCCAGCGCTGGATCGGGCCGACGTTGCTCGCGGCCGCGACGTGCTCGCGTCCGGGGTGTCGAGCTTGGCGTACGTACGCCAGCGCAGGTCGCGGCGAGCACTTGAGGAACCCCCAGCGGCGCGGGAAGCCGGGCACGAAGTCCAGCCCGGTCATCCCGTACCGCTCGCGGAAGCGAGGCAGCAGCGCCGCCCCGCCGAAGCGGTCCCACAGCGCGTCCGCGGCATCGTCGTCGGAGACCGCGAGCATCGCGTCGATCTGATCCCGGGCGGTGCGGTCCAGGGTCAGCTCGCCGGTGCGGGCGCGCTCCAGCAGGCCGGTCGCCAGCGCGAGCTTGGGCGTCGAGCTGGCCCACATCCGGTGCTCGGCCGTGCCCGCGGTCCAGACCGCGCCGGTCCGCCGGTCCAGCACGGTGATGCCGAGCTGGCTGGGTCCGGTCCGCACCAGGGCGGCGGCCGCGGCGAGGCGGCGCTGCTGGTCGCAGCCCCAGGGGTCGCAGCCGGGAGTCGGCGTGGACGCCAGCGCGCCCGCGCCGGGCGGGGCGGGCGCCGGTCGAATGGTCGCCGCGGCCCGGGACGGGGGTTCTCCGATCGCCGTCCCCGGTGACCGCGACGGCGACTCCGACGACGCCCAACAGCACCAGGGCCGTGCCGGCGGCGACGACGAGCGGGCGCCGGCGCGGTCGGGTGGGCTGGGCGTGCACGGCGGTCTTCCTGCCTCCTCGGTCAGCGCGTGAGGCTACCCGCCGGTGCGGCGGCGGCCAGCTGGCGCTCGAGCAGGTCCCGGGCTTCCCGCAGCGACGGGCCGTACCACGTGAGGTGCCGACCGCTGACCAGCGCGACGTCGAGCCCGCCGAAGTCGGCCGGCCCGTCCTCGGCGGAGAACGCGTACGGCTCGTCGGGCAGCACCACCAGGTCCGCGCCGCTGGCCCGCATCTCCTCGACGGTCGTGCGCGGGTAGCGCTCGGTCGAGTCCCGGTACGCGTTGGCGACGCCGAGCCGGAGCAGCACGTCGCCGGCGAAGGTGCCGGAGCCGAGGACCATCCAGGGCCGGCGCCAGATCGGCACCACCGCGGTGCGGGCCGGGCGCGACCCGTCGTACGCCGACGACCAGGCCCGGCGGGCCTCGTCCAGCCAGGGCGGCGCGGGGTCGATCCCGCAGGCGGCGAGCATCCGGCGCAGGCTGCTGAAGGCGCCGGCCAGCGTGGTCGGCGCGGTCACCCAGACCGCGATCCCGGCCGCTCGCAGGCTGTCCACATCGGACAGCCGGCTCTCCTCCGCGTTGGCCAGGACCAGGTCCGGGTCGAGGGCCGCGACCCGGTCGAGGTCGGGGTACTTCGAGCCGCCGACGCGGGCGACGTCGAGGTCGGCGGGGTGGGTGCAGTAGTCGGTCGCGCCGACCAGCAGACCGGGCGCGCTGAGCGCCACCGACTCGGTCAGCGACGGGACGAGCGAGACGACCCGGCGCGGCGCCCGCCGCAGCGCGACTGCCGTGCCGAGGTCGTCTACCTGCGGGGTAGTACCACCCTCCTGCGCCGACCGCGTCTCTGCTCCGCCCAGCGAAGCAGAGACGCAGCTTGCGGGCCTACCTCCCCGCGCCGAGTGGCCGGCGCCGGTGGGCTCAGACATCGGTGACCCGGAGGCCGGCGTGCGCGCGGTAGCGGCGGTTGATCGAGATGATGTTGGCGGTCAGCGCCTCGACCTGGCGGGCGTTGCGCAGCCGGCCGCCGTAGATGCCGCGTGCGCCGGGGATCAGCTCGGCCACGCCTGCACCGTGTCGGTCGCCGCCCGGTCGTCGCCGAGCACCAGGACGTCCAGCTCGACCGTCGGCACCTGCAGGTCGAGCAGCAGCGGGGCGCTGACGTGGTGGAAGGCGGCCGTCACCCGGCTGTCCGGCAGCAGCGTGGCGGCCTGCTGGGCGGCGCTGCCCTCCGGGACCTCCAGCGCGTACGCGCCCTGCTTGTCGAAGCCGAGTGGGTTGACCGCGTCCACCACGATCTTGCCGGCGAGCGGGTCGGCGAGGCCACGCAGCAGGTCGCCGTGCCCCTCGTACGGGACCGCGACGACGAGCAGGTCCGACCGGCGGGCGGTCTCGGCGTTGTCGCCACCGGTGACGGACCCGCCGGGAACGTCGATGCGGATCTCGTCCGCGACCCGCTCCCCCCGGGCATGGTGCCGGGAGCCGACCAGCACGGTCACGCCGGCCGCGGCGAACCGCCGGGCCAGTCCGCCGCCGAGCGGGCCGGTGCCGCCGAGCACCCCGATGGTCAGCTCACGGACGTCGACCGACACGGCGGCGCTCCTCTCCGGCGGCACCTCCGCCGCCTCGATCCCGGAACCTACGCGACCCCCGACCGGCCCCACCGCAATCAACCTCACACCGGGCGCGCTCGGCCGGTGCGCCGAGTCCGGCGCGGATCGCCGTCCCATGTCATCCGCAGCCCCGCCGCACACCCTCCGCCGGCGCCGCAGCGGCCCAGAGCCTCACGGCGTGCGCCCGCTGCCCATCCCGCCACACCCGAGCGGACCCGGCGGGACACTCAGGGGACGTGGGTGAACCGGACGACTCGCTTGTCGGGGTCGGCGACCTCCAGTCGGGCCGTGATCCCCTCACCGACCGGCAGGTCGGCGCCGGCGCAGGTGGCCCGCACGGCCGGCTCGCGGAGCACCACGGTGCCCTTGTCCCGGCCCGCCTCCAGAACGACCGCCGCGAAGTCGCGGCCCTCCAGCCCGGCCAGCAACCACGCCTCGGTCGTGTCGACCACCGCCCGCTCCAGCGCGCCCGCCCGCCGGCTGCCGGCCGCCATCAGGTCCGGCAGCTCCGGCAGCGCGGACCTCGCCCAGTCCGGCACCGCCCGGCCGGCGGCCAGCGCCAGGCACACCTCGCTGCCGAAACGGTCCACCAGCCGCCGGATCGGCGCCGTGACGTGCGCATACGGCATTGCGACCGCGTTGTGCAGCGGGTCGGCCGGCGGCTCGCCCGCGAACGGCGTGTAGGCCGCGCCGCGCAGCAGCACCGCCGCGTGCTCCAGGAACGCGGCCTGCTCCGCCGTCGCCCCATCCAGCGAGGAGATCACGTCCCCGTGGTGGGCGCCGTCCGGCCAGCTCACCCCCAGCGCCGGCGCCAGCCGCCGCAGCGCCTCGACGTCCTGCCGCCCCGGCGGCGGCAGCGTGCGGAGAATCCCCACGCCGCCGTCGAGCATGATCTTCGCCGCGCACGCGCCGGTCAGCAGGGAGACCTGCGCATTCCACCGCTCGACCGGCAGCTGCCGGCGGAACGCCACCGTCCAGCCGCCGCCCTCCGCCGGGACCACCTGCTGCTCCGGCACGTCGAGCTCGGTGGCGTGCCTCGCCCGGGCCCGGGCGAGCCGCAGCGTGCCGACCCGGGGCAGCAGCGCGACCGCCTCCGGCGCGGTGCCGGCGTCGACCGCCGCCTGCAGCTCCGGATAGCTCAGCTGGGCCCGGCTGCGAACCAGCGCCCGGCGCACGTCGACGCCGGTGACCTCGCCCTCGGCATCCAGGTCGATCCGCCACAGCACGGCCGGCCGGACCCCGTCCGGCAGCAGGCTGGCCGCGCCCTCGCCGAGCACCGGCGGGTGCAGCGGGGTGCGCAGGTCCGGGCTGTAGAGCGTCTCGGCCCGGTCGCGGGCCTCGGTGTCGACCGCGCCGCCGGGTCGGACGAACGCCGCCACGTCGGCGATCGCGTAGCTCACCCGGAACCCGGCGCCGACGGCGGCGAGGTGCACCGCCTGGTCGAGGTCCCGGCTGCCCGGCGGGTCGACGGTGACCAGCGGGATGCCGGTGGCGTCCTCGGTCGGCAGCGCCGGCTCCGCCGCCGCCCGCGCCGCCTCGGCCAGCACCTCCGGCGGGAAGTCCGCCGGCACCTCCAGCTCGGCCCGCACCGCTGCGAACCCGAGCGGTGCCCGCACCGTCAGCCGCCGTGTCAGCCACCACGCCCCCTCGCCCTCGACCGCCGCCGGTCAGTCGGTCCGGAACCAGCCCAGGAACCGCTCCGCCAGCTCCCGGTCGCCGGCCACGTCCAGCGACTCGGTCCCGCGCCGACGATAGAGCGCGAGCACCAAGTCGCTCGCCGTGCCCCGCAGGACCGCGTCACCGGTGCCGTCGCCGGGCTCCAGCCGCCGCTCGTCGCCCAGCACCACCCGCCAGCCCCCGCCCGGACCGTCCGTCGCCACCAGGCCGACCGTTGCCGCCGGAGGCGCCCACGGCCCGCCGAACGGCAGTCCCGTCTGCAGGAACTCGTCGATCCCGTCGAGCGCGGCCGCCGCCGGCAACGCACCTGCCCGGCCGACCGCGTCGTCGGCGTCCCACGCGTGCACCATCGCCTCCTGCACCTGGTGGCGGGCGATCGCGCCGGACACCGCCGGCTCACCCCACCACACCCACGCGCCCCGGTCCGGGCCGGCCTCGCGCAGCGCGGTCACCAGCGTCTCGGTGCTCCGCTCCGACCAGTCGAGCAGGTCGCCGGTGGGCTCGCGCTCCTTGATCGCGTCCTCGTCCACCGGCTGGTCGGCCGGCCCCGCCACCACGTTGGCCGCCCAGAACCGCTGCACCTCCCCGAGGTGGGCCACCAGGTTCCGGCCGGTCCAGTCCGGGCAGCCGGGGATCCGGGCGTCGAGTGCGCCGGCCACCGCCGAGCGCAGCGACGCGCTCCGCTCGGCGACCAACTCGATCATCTCGTCGTACGACAGGGTCGAGGTCATGCGGCAGTCCTACACCGGGCCGCCGACAAAACCGGGCGGGCCTCGCGCTGGTGGCCAAGGCCTCGTCCACGGCGTCGGAAAACTCGATCGCCCGGCGCGCGGCGGGTGACCAGACTGCGCCGCATGCGGAAGATCGTGCTGCCGGAGGTCGTGCTCGCCGTCCGCGAGTCAGGAGACGACGCGGCGCCTCCGGTGGTGCTGCTGCACGGTTTCGGTCGGGACGGCAGCGACCTCGCCGCCGTCGCCACCGCGCTCGCTCCCTGGCACCGGGTCATCGGTCCCGACTTCCGGGGGCACGGCGCGAGCGGCCGGGCGGCGCTGTACGGCTTCGGGCCGATGCGGGACGACGTCGTCCGGCTGCTGGACTCGCTGCGGATCGAGCGGGCGGACATCGTCGCTCACTCGATGGGCGCGACCGTCGGCTGGCTGCTCGCCGAGGCGCACCCCGACCGGGTGCGCCGGCTGGTCTCCATCGACACGGTGCCCCCACGCGGGTGGGAGGAGTACGAGGAGCCGGAGGCGCCGGGGCAGGACGAGCAACTGCCGTACGACTGGCCGGTGCTGCCGGCGATCCTGCGCGACCTCGCCCAACCGGATCCGGTCTGGTGGGACCAGCTCGGTTCCGTCACCGCCCCGACTCTGCTGCTCGGCGGCGGGCCCGACAGTCACATCGACGAGGCCACGCTCGCCGAGGCCGCCGCCCTCGTCCCGGACTGCCGGCTGGTCGTGCTCGGCGGTGGCCACCGCCTGCACACCACCCGCACCGTCGAGCTCCTCGCCGAGGTCGTGCCCTTCCTCGGGTGAGTGGTCAGGTCAGCAAGCCCCCGACCGGGCGGAGCTGACCTTCGTCCGCCTCCGGCGGAGACCGGCACCAGGTCGACTCCGCGTCCGCTGCGCCTCCCTCGCGCCCGTCGCGCGGCGCCCGCACCACTCACACCTGGCCGCGGATGAGAGACGGTAACCTTCGGCTCGAGGTCGATGAGTGCGTCCGAGCTGGAGCGTGGTCGCGCCGCGTACGCCGATCGGGCGTGGACGGTGTGCTTCGACGCGTTCTCGGCCGCGGACCGGCAGCGTCCGCTGGAGGCCGACGACCTGACACCTCTCGCCGTCGCGGCGCACATGTCCGGGCACGACGAAGCGAGCGTCGACGCGTTCACCCGGGCCTATCAAGCGCTGTGCCTGCTGCACCGGCGGCGGGAGGCGGTGCGTTGCGCGTTCCTGCTGTCGTTCACGCTGGCCATGACCGGTGACGTCGCGAAGAGCGGCGGCTGGGCGGCGCGGGCCCGCGGCGTCATCGAGGAGTTCCAGCTCGACGGGGCCGAAGCGGCGTTGCCGATGACATTGCAGGCGCACCTGCTGGTCGACGCCGGGGATCCCGACGGGGGTTTGTCGGTCGCCCGCGAGGTCGTCCGCATCGGGCGGACGGAGCACTACCCGGACCTGCAGGCGCTCGGCCTGCTGACCTGCGGCGATGCGCTGATCCGGCTCGGCCGGACGACGGAGGCGGTCGCCGCGCTGGACGAGTTGATGGTGGCGGTGGCCGCGGGCGAGGTGACCCCACCGGTCGCCGGGCTGGCCTACTGCGCGGTGATCGCCACCTGCCTCCGCTTGTACGACCTGCCTCGGGCGCGCGAGTGGACGGCTGCACTGGAGTCGTGGTGCGACGGGCAGGACGGCCTCGTCCCGTACCGCGGCCAGTGCCTGATCCACCGGGCCCAGATCATGACCATGCAGGGTTCGTGGTCGGACGCGATCGGTGAGGCGCATGCCGCGTGCCAGCGGCTCCGGGCGCCGGAGAGCGGCGAGGCGTACTACGAACTCGGCGAGTTGTATCGCCTGCTGGGCCGGTACGACGAGGCCGAGGACGCCTACCGGCAGGCCAACTCCGCCGGGCGGCAACCCGAGCCCGGGCTGGCGCTGTTGCGGCTCGCCCAGGGCCGCGCCGAGGTTGCCGCCACGACGCTGCGGCGCCTGTACGCCGAAGCCGAGCGGGCGGACCGGGCCGACATCCTCGCCGCGTTCGTCGAAGTGATGCTCGCCTGCGGCGACGTGCCGGCCGCCACCGCCGCCCGCGAAGAGCTGACCGCGATCGCGATCGCGCTGAACGCCCCCCTGCTGAACGGGCGCGCCACCGAGACAGAGGCAGCCGTGCTCCTCGCCCGGGGCGAGGCGAATGCCGCCCTTCCGCTCCTCCGTCGCAGCTGGCGGATCTGGCAGCAACTCGACATGCCTCACGACGCCGCGCGGACGCGGGTCCGCATCGGCGCCGCCCTGCACCGGCTGGGCGACGAGGACTCGGCCCAGATGGAGTACGCCGCGGCCAGGATGGTGTTCGAGCAGCTCGGCGCCCGGCCCGATCTCGCCGCGCTGCCGGTGAGCGCGGCCCAGGCGGGGCGGGCGGCCGGACTCACCGGGCGCGAGATCGAGGTCGATCCGCCTCGTCGCGGCGGGCGCGAGCAACCGCGCGATTGCCGCCGGGCTGTTCCTGAGCGAGAAGACGGTGGCCCGGCACGTCGCCAACATCTACGCCAAGCTCGGCATCTCCTCCCGGGCGGCGGCGACGGCCTACGTATACGAGCATCAGCTGCTGTAGCTACACAGTTCTGCCCAGCCGGCGCCCGCCGCGATCTGCACATCTCGACCGACGCGGCCAGGTGCCGTCCGTCCCTACGGTCGGGGCCTCGAGATCTGACCGGAGGCCCGCGATGACCATCCAGAGCACGACTGCCCCCAGTCCCGCGGCGCTCGCCCGCCGCCGTGTCGCGACGGTCATCGTCGGCGCGGGGCAGGCCGGCCTCGCCACGGCGTACTACCTGGGCCGCGCCGGCCAGGAGTGCCGCGTCGTGCACGGCGACGCCCGGGTCGGTGACCAGTGGCGGCACCGGTACGACTCGCTGCGCCTCAACACCCCGCGGTACGGGACGGGCTGCCCGGCACGCCGTTCCCGGCGCCGCCGTACTCCTTCCCGACCGGCATGGAGATGGGTGACTACCTAGAGCGGTACGTCGAGGAGCACGGCATCGACGTGCAGCACTCGACCGAGGTGACGCGGGTCGACCGGCTCGGCGACGGAACCTACCTCGTGACGTCCCGCGACCGGGCACTGCACTGCGACAACGTCGTGGTGGCCACCGGCGGGGAGCATCATCCCCGGGTCCCGGACGTGTCCTCACTGCTCGACCCGGGAGTCAGGCAGCTCCACTCGAGCGACTACCGCAATCCGGCCCAGCTGCTGCCGGACCGGTGCTCGTGGTCGGCTCGCGGGCAGTCCGGCGCCGACGTGGCCCTGGAGCTGGCCGACGCCGGTCACGAGGTCTGGCTGTCGGGCAAGGTCAACGGCGAGCCCCCGATCAAGCTGGGCACCAGGCGCGCCCGCCTGATGTTCCCGATCCTGTGGTTCGTCGCCAACCACGTCCTCACGACGCGCACGCCCATCGGACGCAAGCTGCAACCGGTGATCCGCACCGAGGGCACCCCGCTGCTCCGGGTCAAGCGCGCGGACCTCGACGCGGCGGGCGTCCACCGCGTCGAGCACCGGACCACCGGCGCGGTCGACGGCCGGCCGACGGCTCGACGACGGCAGCGTGCTCGAGGTGACCAACGTGATCTGGTGCACCGGCTTCCGCCAGGAGTTCAGCTTCATCCACCCGTCCGTCACGGGCGAGGACGGCTGGCCGCGCGACGAGGGCGGCGTCGTCCCGACCTCGCCGGGTCTCTACTTCATGGGCCTGCTGTTCCAGCGCGGCTTCTACTCGATGCTGATCGGCGGGGCCGGGCGGGATGCGAACTAGATCGCCCGGCACATCGTCACGCGTGCCCGGTCCACTGCGTCCGCGTAGGCCCGAGGCAGCTGGACTACCGGGACACTGGGCGCTTCGGCTCCCGCCATCCCTGCTGGAACGCTTGGCCGAGGAGGATGAACCCGCGTACCGCTGCGGTGACGACGATGACGATGAATACGACGCCGCCGGCGTTGCTGGGCCACGGGTCAGTGAACGATGGGAGCGCGACGAGCGCGACGAGGACTCCGAGGGCCAGCGACAGCCAGAAGTATCGGCTGCGGTTGGCGATCAACCCTGGCATGGTCGAAGTGTAGGAGCGCACGGCGTGCCTGGATAGCGTCGCTGGTCGGCGCTCGCCCCGAGGGCAGTGGCCCGTCCCGATCTGGTGGCTCTGTGGCCTGGGGCAGGCCTTCTATTGCGGGCCGCCGCGGCGTCCAGCGCGGCGCATCCGGAGCGCGCTGTGGCGGTCTGGCGGGGACGCCCGGTGACCGGGAAAGTCCTGGTCAGAGCGGGTGGGGCGGACGAGTCGGCCTGTACGCCGGGTTCTGTGGCCGGCGCCTGCGCTGCCCCGGCCGGCGGCCATCCATCTAGGCCTGCCGTCGCCGGCAGGCTCGAGCGGTCCACCCGCAGGCTCGGGCGGGCCGTCCTCGAACGCCTGCGCAGGGCGGCGAGCCGCCCCTCTTGACCTTGCTCCGGGTGGGGTTTACCGAGCCGCCCGGGTCACCCCGGGCGCTGGTGGTCTCTTACACCACCGTTTCACCCTTACCGGCCGCGAGCGGCGCGGCGGTCTGTTTTCTGTGGCACTGTCCCGCGGGTCACCCCGGGTTGGTGTTGCCAACCACCCTGCCCTGTGGAGCCCGGACGTTCCTCGGCGGGGTGCACGCACCCCGACGCGGCCGCCCGGCCGGCTCGTCCGCCGTAGGACCAGAATACCGCCGTGCAGGTCACCGACGCACTCCTGCTGGCCGGCGCCGGACTGCTGGCCGGCGGCGTCAACGCCGTGGCCGGCGGCGGGTCGCTGATCCTCTTCCCGGCGCTGGTGGCCACCGGCTACGGCACGCTCGCCGCGAACGTCACCAACTCGGTCGCGTTGTGGCCCGGGTACGTCGGCGGCGTGCTCGGCTTCCGGGCGGAGCTGGCCGGCCAGCGCGGGCGGGTGGCGAGCCTGTCGGTGACCGCCATGCTCGGCGCGGTCGTCGGCTGCGTCCTGCTGCTCGCCACCCCGCCGAGCGCCTTCGACGCGGTCGTCCCATTCCTGGTGCTCGCGGCCAGCCTGCTGCTCGCCGTCCAACCGCGAGTGTCGCGTTCGGTCGGTCCGCCGAGCGCCGACCACCGGGCCAACGCGAAGGTTCTCTACCCGGCGGTCGGGGTGGCCGCGGTGTACGGCGGCTACTTCGGCGGCGCGCTCGGGGTGATCCTGCTCGGCGTGCTCGCGCTGACCGTGCGGGACAGCCTGCGCCGGCTCAACGGGCTCAAGGCGGTGCTGTCGCTGGTGGTGGCGAGCGTCACGGTGCGTCGCGTTCGGACTCTTCGGTCCGGTCGACTGGGTGGCGGTCGGGATCGTCGCGCCGGCCGCGCTCGCCGGCGGCTTCCTCGGCGCCAGGGTCGCCCGCCGGCTCGACGACCGGGTGCTGCGCTGGGCGGTGGTCGTCTTCGGCATCGTGGTCGCGATCCTGCTCTACATCAGGGCGCGGTGACCGGCGCCGACGCTGTGGCTGTCGTCGCGGATCATGAGAACCTGAGCGCGTGGCGGTGCTGGTCTGGGTCACCGAGGTGGGCGGAGTCGCGGCGGTCGAGGGTGCGCTGCGGCACTCGGACTCATCGGCCGAGCTCGTCCTGCTGCACGTCGTGCCGGGCGACCTCGAGGAAGTCCCGCCGGGCGCCTTCGCCGGCCGGCTCGGCCGCACCCGGGAGACCGACTCCGGCGCGGCGGCGAGCCGGCTCGCCGAGCAGTCCGCGGACGAGCTGCTGGCCGCGGCGGGTGAGCGGGCCGGCAACCGGCCGGTGCGGTTCGTGCGCCTGCGCGGCCGGCCGGAGCGGGAGGTGGTGGCCGCGGCCGTCGAGGCGGACCTGCTGGTGCTGGCCCGGGACGGCGGCGACCGGCGGCTCGGCCCGGGCAGCCTCGGCCCGCAGGCCCGCTTCGTGGTGGACCACGCGCCGTGCCCGGTGCTGCTGGTCTGGCCGGGCGAGATGCCGGCAAGCGGCCCGGCGCCCCCGCGCCGATAGTCGCCCTCCGCGGCGGCGGCTAGGTCAGGTGGCTCGTGTCGTTGAGCAGCCGCACCACCGCCGGCCCGTCCGGATACCAGTCCACTGTGGACAGGCTCGCGGTGTCGAGGTGGACGCGGAAGAGCGACGACGCCGGCGCGCCGAGGGCCGAGCAGACCAGCAGCTTGATCGGGGTGACGTGGGAGACCACGACCACCGTCCGCCCCGGGTAGGCGGCGAGCAGCCGGTCCCGGACCTTCCGCACCCGGCGAGCCACCTGGTTGACGCTCTCCCCGCCGGGCGGCGCGACCGCGCCGTCCGCGAGCCAGGCCGCGTGCTCGGCCGGCCAGCTCTGCAGGACCTCGGCGAAGGTGCGCCCGTCCCAGCGGCCGAAGTCGGTCTCCACCAGGTCGTCGTCGGCCACGACGTCGAGCCCGGCGGCGGCCGCGACGGCGCCGGCGGTGGAGCGGGCCCGCCGCAGCGGCGAGCTGACCACGGCGGCGAGACCGTCCACCCGGGACAGCCGGACCGGCCACCGCGCGCGCCTGGGCCTCGCCCTCGGCGCTGAGCGGGGGGTCCCCCCGCCCGCTGTAGCGCAGCCCGGACAGCGCGGTGTCGCCGTGCCGGACGAGCAGCAGGGTGGTCGGCGGCGACGTCGACGCGCGCCACGCCAGGGACTTCCCGGCCGCGCCGGAGTCGGCCGCCGTCGGGTCCCCCGTGCGGCCGGCATCGGGGTCGCCCGTCGGGTCCCCGGGGTGGCCGGCACCGGGATCATCCGCGCCGGCGCCGGCGCGCGCGGCGTCCACTCGCGACCGGCCGCCGCCGCGTCCATCGCCTGGTTGGCCAGCCGGTCGGCGTACGCGTTGCGCTCCCGCGGGATCCAGCCGAAGCGGACCCGCGGCAGCTGCCGCGCCAGCGCCACGCCCTCGGCGTGCAGCGGCGCCAGGTCCGGGTGCCGCACCTTCCACCGGCCGGACATCTGCTCGACCACCAGCTTGGAGTCCATCCGGACCTCGACCGCGGCCGGGTCGAGGTCGAGCGCCGCCCGCAGTCCGGCCAGCAGCCCCTGGTACTCCGCCACGTTGTTGGTCGCCCGCCCGATCGACGCGGCCCGCTCGGCGAGCACCTCGCCGGTGTCCGCGTCCCGGACCACCGCGCCGTACCCGGCCGGCCCCGGGTTCCCCCGCGACCCGCCGTCCGCCTCGACGACGAGCCGCCGGCTCACCGGCCGGACTCGACGGTCCGACCGGACTCCCGGCGGCCGCCCGCGAGCTCACAGCGCCGACTCCGGGGTCCGGATGAGGATCCGCCGGCAGTTGTCGCAGCGCAGCACCTCGTCCGGTGCCGCCGCCCGGGCGGCCCTCAGCTCGCGACCCGGCCAGCTCCAGCCGGCAGCCCTCGCACCGGCGCTGCCGCAACTCCGCCGCGCCCACCCCGCCGGCCGCGGCCCGCACCTTCTCGTACAGCGCGAGCAGCTCGCCCGGCAGCTCGGCGGCCAGCCGGGCCCGGGCGCCGGTGTCCTCGGCCGCCTCGGCGTCGATATCCACCCAAGCCGCGTCCCGCGCGTGCACGGCGGTGTCGCGCTCGGCGGTCACGGCCGCGACCTCCGCACGCAGCGCCGCCGCCCGCGACTCGGCCTCCTCGCGCCGCTCCATCACCTCGAGCTCGGCGTCCTCCAGGTCGGACTGCCGGCGGGCCAGCGACTCCACCTCGTGCTGCAGGCTCTCCAGCTCCTTGGCCGGGATCCCGCCGGACTGCATCCGCTGCTGGTCCCGGCGGGACCGCGCCCGGACCTGCTCGACGTCGCCGTCCAGCCGGCGCTGCTCCCGGTCCAGGTCGCTGACCTCGGTCTCGGCGCGGACGACCGCGTCCCGCAGCTCGGCCAGCCGGCCGTCAGCCGCGGCGATCACGGTCAGCTCGGGCAGCGCGTGCCGGCGGTGCTGCGAGCCGGGTGAGCGCGGCGTCCAGTCCCTGCAGCTCGAGCAGCCGGAGCTGGACGGCGGGCTCGGCCTTCACCGCGGGGCCATCCGGATCGCGCCGTCGAGCCGGATCGTCTCGCCGTTGAGCATCGGGTTCGCCACGATGTGCTGGACCAGCGCCGCATACTCGCCGGGCCGCCCAGCCGGTTCGGGTGCGGCACCTGCCGGCCGAGCGACTCCTTCGCCTCCTCCGGCAGGCGCCGCCAGCAGCGGCGTCTCGAACAGGCCGGGCGCGATGGTGACCATCCGGATCTGCCGGCCGGGCCAGCTCCCGGGCGATCGGCAGCGTCATGCCGACGATGCCGCCCTTGGACGCCGAGTACGCCGCCTGGCCGATCTGCCCCTCGAACGCCGCGACGGAGGCGGTGTTGACGAGCACCCCGCGCTCGCCGTCGACCGGCTCCAGCGCGGCCATGGCGGCCGCGGCCAGCCGGATCACGTTGAACGTGCCGACCAGGTTGACCTGGATGACCTTGGTGAACGCGTCCAGCGGCATCGGCGCTGCCGTCCTTGCCGACCACCCGGGCCGGTGGGCCGATGCCGGCACAGTTGACCACGATGCGCAGCGGGCCGAGACCGGTGGCGGTGCGGACCGCCGCCTCGACGGGCGCCGGGTCGGTCACGTCCGCCGGGGCGAACTCGCCGCCGAGCCCGGCGGCGACCGCCTTGCCGTCCGAGCCCGGCAGGTCGAGCACGACCACCCGCGCGCCCAGACCGGCCAGCCGCTCGGCGGTGGCCCGCCCGAGCCCCGAGGCCCCGCCGGTGACCAGCGCGACCGCACCCTCGACCCGCACCGTTGCTCCTCCCGCCGCCGACCGGCCCTCACCTTAGGCGGTGGGCTCCGGCCACGACGGACCCGGGCTCAGGCGTGCGCGGCCTCGCGCCGGCCCGGCCGGCCGTGCCCCCCGGCCGGTCGCCTCCAGCCCGACCGGCGGCCGCAGCGCCCGCAGCGCGAGCCGGACCCGGAGCCGGTCGCCGTCCCGCCCGGCCGCGGTCCGGCCGCCGTGCGCCTCGACCAGCCGCCGCACCACGTACAGCGCGAGCGTGGCCGGGGCACCGGTCTCCGCGGCCTCGCGGGACCCGAACGGCTCGAAGAGCCGGCGCAGCTCCTCCTCGGTGCGCCCGCTGCCGTACAGCGCGTCGACGATGACCTCACCGGCCTCCCGCCGGGCCCGCAGCGTCACCGTGCGGTCCTTGCGGGCCTCGACGCGGACGTGCTCCGCCAGCGCGCGGACGACCTGGTCGAGCGAGACCGCGTCGACGTACGCGGCCAGCTCGGGGTCCACTTCGGACACCACGGCCGGCCGGGCCTGGCCCAGCCGGAAGCCGGCCAGCGCCGCGGTCACGTCGGCGACCGCGCGGGAGTCCGGAGTGGACCGGGCGGACGCCGCCAGCAGCATGTCCTCCAGCAGCCGGCCGAGCCGGTCGGCGTGCTCGACGATGCCGTCCAGCAACACCGCCCGGGCCTCCGGCGGGATCCGGTCGCCGCGGGCGGCCAGCGTCGCCGCGCTCCCCCGGATCGCGGTCAGCGGCGTGCGGAACTCGTGCGAGACCGAGGCGATCAGGTCGTCCCGGATCTGGCCGGCCTCCCGCAGCCGGGCCAGCGCGTCCAGCTCGGCGTCGAACAGCTGCCGACGGTAGCGCTCCTGCCGCTCGTAGCCGCGCTCGGCGAAGCGCCGCGCGAAGACCAGCACGACGAGCGCGGCGACCAGCATCGCCGCGCCCGACGCAACGGCGAGAAGGGCCACGGGACCACTCTGGACATCGGCGGCACGCCGGACCATGGCCCGATGGAGCCATCTACGCACCGTGGTCTCTCGATGGCGGTCGACCGCGGCCGGCTGCCGCTCTGGTGACTGTGCGTGCAGGGCACGGAGTGTGCCAGGGTGCCTCCATGCGCAAGTACGTGATCATGGGCGTGCAGGGCAGCGGCAAGGGCACCCAGGCCCGGCTGCTCGCGGAACGGTACGACCTGGTCCACATCAGCGTGGGCGACATCTTCCGGTGGAACGTCAAGGAACACACCAAGCTGGCCGCCCAGGTCCGCCGGATCGTCGCGGCGGGCCGGCTCGTCGACGACGACCTCGTCGAGTCCGTCGTCCGGGAGCGGCTGGACCGGCACGACTGGAACTACGGCTTCATCGTCGACGGCTTCCCGCGCAACGGGCCGCAGGCCGAGTTCTTCCTCGAGTCGCTACGACATCGACGGGGTGATCCACCTCGACATGCCGGACTCCGAGGTGCGCCGCCGGGTGCTGGCCCGGCGGCTGTGCTCGCGCTGCGGCCTGGACTACAACCTGATCGCCTCCCGGCCGGCGGTCGAGGACGTCTGCGACGTCTGCGGCGGCGCGGCTGGTGGCCCGCGAGGACGACACCGAGGCGGCGCTCGCCGTCCGGCTGCGGGACTACCACGAGAAGACCCAGCCGGTGCTCGACCTCTTCCGGCGGAAGGAGTACGTCGTGTCGGTGGACGCGACCCGGACGCCGGCCGAGGTGCACGAGGCGATCCGGGAGCGGCTCGACCTCCGCGACTGAGCCGGCGACCGGCGGTCGCGCCGGAGGGTCACGGCATCAGGTCCGCGGGTTGCACGCTCAGCGCCTGGGCGATGTCGGCGAGCGCGATCACCGACAGGTCGCGCTGGCCGCGCTCCGCCCCGCGCACCTCGATCGGCTGCAGTCCGGCGGCCGCCGCCAGCTCCTCCAGGCTCAGCCCGCGCTGGACCCGCAGCGCGGACAGCCGCCGCCCGAACGACTGCAGGTAGATGGTGTCCTCGCCCTCGTCAATCATGAAGCAGAGCGTATCCATGATGATGGCAGATGTCATCACTGCCCTCGTCCGCCACACTCCTTCCGTGGAACTGCAGCAGATCGGCCTGTCCCACCCCCGGATCAAGCAGGTGCTCGACATCCAGCACAACACCGCGTCCAACCGGGAGCGGCTGCTGGTCGCCGAGGGGCTGTGGGCACAGCGGCTCGTCCTCGCCGCCGGGACGCCGGTCCGCACCTTCCTGTGGTGCCCGGAGCTGGCGTACTCGGACGAGGCGAAGACGCGCGGCGAGCAGCTGGTCGCCCGCGCCGACCAGGCGTACCGGGTGTCCGCGAAGACGCTGGAGCGCATCTCCGAGCGCGGCCAGCCGGACGGGCTGCTGTCGGTCGCCCGGCTGCCGGCGTACGAGCCGGACACCGTGCACTTCGGACCGTCGGCGCTGGTGCTGGTGGCCGACGCGGTGGAGATCCCCGGCAACCTCGGCACGCTGGTCCGCACGCTCGACGCGGTCCGCGCCGACTGCCTGGTGCTGACCAACCGGCGGACCCGGGTGACCCACCCGAAGGTCTTCCGCGGCAGCCAGGGCACCATCCTCACCGTGCCGACCGTCGAGTTCGGACAGCCGGACGAGGCGGTGCGCTGGCTGCGGTCGGAGTCCTTCAGGGTGCTGCTCGCCGACACCGACGAGGCCACCCACTACCGGGCGGCGGACTACCGCGGCCGGGTCGCGCTGGTCGTCGGCAGCGAGCGGTACGGGATCTCCAAGCCGTGGTACGCGCACGGCTTCGAGCGGGTGGCGGTGCCGATGCTCGGGTCGGCGGACTCGCTGAACGTCTCGGTCTCCGCGTCGGTGCTGCTCTACGAGGCGCGGGCCCAGCAGGACGGGTGGTGAGGAGGCGCCGGGCCACGCTGCACTGCCCTGCCAGGGACCGGGTGGTCCGGGACGGACAAGAGGGTGGCTCGGCGTGGCCCGGCCCTCGTCGGGAAGCAGCGTAGCCCGGGACCGGCTGGCCCGCAGGGCTTCCCGCGACCGGGTCGGGGCGGCGCGGCGACCGGCCCGCCACCTCCGGCCCGCGCCAGCGGTCTCCCGCCTGCGACGATGGGCGGATGATCGATCCGGGACTGACCGGGCGGGTCGCGCTCGTCACCGGCGCCAACCAGGGCATCGGCGCCGCCGTCGCCACCGCACTCGCCGCGCAGGGCGCCCAGGTGCTGCTGACCTACCTGCGGCTGCCCGCCGACGACCCGGCGCACGACGGTGGCTACCCGGCGACGTACGCGGAGTTGCGCGCGCGGTCCGCCGCCGCCGTGGTCGAGCAGATCGTCGCGGCGGGCGGCGCGGCCCACTCGGTGGAGGCGGACCTGTCGGACCCGATCGCGCCGGCCCGGCTCTTCGACCAGGCGGAGAGCGTCTTCGGTCCGGTCGAGATCCTGGTCAACAACGCCAGCGGCTGGCTCGCGGACACCTTCCTGCCGCCCGAGCGGGACCGCTTCGGGCGGCTGCTGCGGACCGTCGACGCGGACAGCTACGAGCGGCAGTTCGCAGTGGACGTCCGCGCCGCCGCGCTGCTCATCGCCGAGCTGGCCCGTCGGCACCTGGCGCGCGGCGCCTCCTGGGGGCGGATCATCGGGCTCACCTCGGGCGGGCCGGGTGGCTTCCCGCAGGAGGTCTCGTACGGCGCGGCCAAGGCGGCGCAGGAGAACTACACGATGTCCGCGGCGCACGAGCTCGGCCCGTACGGGATCACCGCCAACCTGGTCCATCCACCCGCGACGGACACCGGCTGGGTGACCCCGGAGGTGGAGGCAGCCGTGCTGGCCGACGGCCCGCTCCGGCACGTCGCGCAGCCCTCGGACGTCGCCGAGGTCGTCACCTTCCTGGCCTCCCACCAGGCCCGCTACGTGACGGCCCAGCTGATCCGGATGCACTAGCGGCAGCGCCGCCGCAGCTCGGCGACGTCCCGCAGCTCCACCCGGCCGCGCACCAGCCGGACGACGCCGTCGGCTTCCAGCCGCTTGAGCACCTGGTTGGCGGTGGGCCGGGTGGTGCCGGCGAGCTGGGCGACCTCCTCCTGGGTCAGCGGCAGCACCACCGGCCGGCCGCCGCCGGCGAAGAGCCGGCCGACCTCCAGCAGGCGCCGGGCCAGCCGCCGGTCCACCGGCAGGTGGTGGGCCTCGACCAGCCGCCGGCTCAGCCGGTCGGCGCGACGGGCCAGCACGTGCAGCAGGAAGTCGTTCGCCTCCGGGTGCTCGCGGCGCAGCCGGTCGAAGTCCTCGGCGCGCAGGGTCCGTACGGTGACGTCGTCGAGCGCCTGCACGGTCGCGGTCCGCTCGTGCCGCTTGACCAGCACCGCCATCTCGCCGACCACCTCGCCGGGACCCATCACCGCGAGGATCACGACGTCGCCCGCGGGGCCGACCAGCCGGACCGCGACCCGGCCGGCTTCGATGATGTGCAGCGATCCGCCCTCGTCGCCCTGCCGCACGATGACCTCGCCCCGGCGGTAGTGCCGGCGGCTGCGTGGTGGCGAGCACCCGGTCCCGGCCCGGCTCGGGCAGCACGTCGAGCATCGACGGGGGCGACAGCGCGGTCGGTCATCGGGCTCACCCGCCCGCCGGGTCGGTGCAGGTCCGGCGGTACGGCCGGTCCGGCAGGTACTGCTGCCACTCCGCCTCGGTGAGGTCCCGGCCGGCCAGCGCGCAGGCCCGCTGCACCCAGCCGGCCGGAGACAGGTCCCAGGACACCACCGTGCCGTCGAGACCGCCGGTCATCAGCCGGCCGCCGTCCAGGTACGTGATGCCGAGCGTCTGGACGTCGTGCGCCTCCAGCGGCGGCCCGATCGGCCGGCGGGAGGCCCGGTCCCACAGCCGCACCGCACCGTCCCGGCTGACGGCGGCGATCCGCGCCCCGTCCGGTGTCACCGCCACCCCCTGCAGCTGGGTCCCGCCGGCGCTGAGCGGCTCCCCGTCGACGCGGCCGGACGGCAGGTCCACCAGGAACACCAGACCCGCCTCCGAGGACACCGCGAGCAGGGACGTGCCGGGCACCGGGTCGACGTCGTTGAGCTGCACCTCCGGGGAGAGCGGCAGCGCCCGCCGGACGGCACCGGTTCCGGGGTCCACGAACCGTAGCAAGCCCTGCTGTCCGCCGGCGTACAGCGTGCCGCCGTCGGCGGACCACCGCAGCGCCGCCAGCACCCGGCTGTCGATCCGCACGCCCGGCACCAACAGCCGGCCGGATGCCACGTCGATCACCGCGAGCCGGCCGGTGAAGGTGCCCACGGCCAGCCGCCGCCCGTCCGGGGAGAAGGTCAGCCGGCCGGCGCCGGTCGGTTGCCCGCCGTCGCCCGGCAGGGCCACCGTCCGCCGCACGGCGCCGGACGGGACGTCGACCAGGCTCAGCCGGCCGGTCCCGCCCCGGGAGTAGCCGTGCAGCGCGACGGTCCGCCCGTCCGGCGAGATCGCCGCGCCGTCCAGTGCGAAGTCCGGCCGTCGCACGCCGAGCGGCCGCTCGGTCAGCTCCGGGCTCAGCTCGAAGACCCGCTCGCCCTGAGCCACCACGGGCGAGCGGCCCGCCGCGGGGTCGAGCACCGTCCACACCGGATCGCCGCGCCGCGTGGTCCGCCCGAGCGCCGTGGTCCGGCGCAGATCGAACTCGGCGGCCTCCGGGCCGGTCCACGCCAGCAGCCGGAAGTCGTCCAGGAACTCCACCACCACGAGGCCGGCCAGCCCGGAGTACGTGGCGACGACCCTGCCGGTCTCAGTCTCCGCGATCCGCACCGAGCCGTCGTCGGCCGCCGCGGCGACCAGCCGCCCGGACGGGGTGAAGGCGAGGTCGCCGACCCGGCTGCCCCGGGCGCTGACCGGCCGGCCGACCCGGGCGAGGGTGACCGCGTCGACGAACTGGACCCCGCCGTCCTGACCGA
>CAWATS010000012.1:0-12795 GCA_963785005.1 uncultured Actinomycetota bacterium | reverse complement strand
ACCGCCTAGGATCCGCAGTGGTGACGGCAGCGGCGATCTTGGGGCGGGTCGGCGCGTCCGTACGGGAGCGCGGCCCGGTGCCGGTGGCCCGGGCCTGCCTCGGCTGGGGGATCGGCTACCTCGCCGGGTTGCCGCGGGCCGGCCGCGGCGGCGGCGCTTCGTTCGTGCTGGACGGCGAGCGGGTGCCGTACTTCCGGCATCCGTACCACTACACCTGGCTGAACGAGCGGGCCGTCGAGATAGCACTCGCCCGGCGGGTGCTGGCCGCCCGGCCCGCCGCCCGGGTGCTGGAGATCGGGAACGTGCTGTCCCACTACCTGCCGGTGCGACACCCGGTGGTGGACAAGTACGAGCGGGCGCCGGGCGTCCGCAACGTCGACGCCGCCGACCTGGCGCCGACCGGCGACGTCGACCTGGTCCTCAGCGTGTCCACGCTCGAGCATGTCGGCCTGGACGAGGATGTCTGTGACCCGGGCAAGCCGGTCCGGGTCATCGCCCGGCTGGTCGACCTGCTCGCGCCCGGCGGCACGCTGTGGATGACACTGCCGGTCGGCTACAACCCCGACCTGGACGGGCAGCTCCGGGCGGGGGCGGTGGCCTTCGACCGGCTGAGCGCCCTGCGCCGGGCCCCCCACCACAACCGGTGGACCCAGGTGCCGGTCGGCCAGGTCTGGGACGCGCCGTACGACCGGCTGCTCTACACCGCGCACGGCCTCCTGGTCGGCGAGCTCACCCGGTCACCGTAGGGCGGGCTCGGGCTCCTCGACCGCGGGCTCGGCCGGCCGGCCCCGATCGCCCCCACGCAGCACCAGCACCGCCGCCGCGAGCATGATCAGCCCGAGCAGCAGCGCGGCCAGCGGGAGCCAGAGCCGGATCAGGTCGATGCTGCGCATCCCGTCGCGCGCCAGCTCGGCCTGCTGCCGCTGGGTTGCCTCGTCGAAGGTCAGGTCGGCCTCGAGGACGACGACGCGGTCCTGGCCCTGGCCGTCGCGCAGCGTCGTCCGGGTCTGCTCGTTGCCCTTGACGATCACGCCGGTCTGCGGCTCCACCCAGACGGTGCGCGTGTTCTGGTACCACACCGGCGCCGAGAAGGTCGCCGCGCTCTCGCCGACCAGCGAGCCAGGCACCTCGGTAGTCCGAAGTTGCTGGCCCGGAACCTCCTGCACGAACTTGTAGACGGTCAGGCCCTGCAGCTCCTCCTCCGCGACATATCGCGCCGGGTAGGACTTGCGCGAGTTGACGTCCCAGAGCAGGTAGTCCTGCTGCTCGGTGTCGAACGGGAACTTGTACGTGACGCCCTCGTGCCGGACCGGCTCGCCGTCCACGCCCGCCCCGCAGCAGTCGACCGCCTCGGCGGTCTTGCGGTCGAACGCGACCCGGTCGAGGCTCGCCCGGACCAGGCTCGTGTCCCCGGTCTCGACCACCACCGACACGTCCCAGACGCCGACGTCGGCGGTGCTGGCCGCGACGTCGCCCCTGAGGATCCGGGTGGCGGTGAGGTCCGCGCGCTTCTCGCTGAGCGAGGCCGTGTCGAAGTACGTACCCGCGCCGGGCGCGACGGTCTTCGTGTACTGGTCGATGGGTGTCAGTACCGCGCGGTCGGCCACGAAGAAGCGGAACAGGCCAGCCAGCACGATCAGGAAGACACCGAGGCCGAGAAGGACGCCACCCCAGAGCCGACGCATACCCGTCTCCTCGCACCACGGTCGCCGACGCCGACCGGAAGTGATCGGCGGCGGGATGTTACCAGCGAGTCAAGTCCCGGTTCGCGCACCGTAAGCAGATCGCGCCCCTGGTGTGGGTCAGGAGCCCGGCTTGGGCCACGGTTGCCCGATCACGACGTCGGTGGCGCAGATGCCGGCTCCCGGCTCGGCGGCGTCGAGACCGACGTTGAGCTGAGCCACCGGACCCTGGACGACGACGAAGACGTAGTGCACGCCCTGCTGGAAGACCACCCGGGTCACCGTCAGGTCCGCGGTCACGGTGCCCGGCAGCGACCGGGCGGCGTAGTAGCCGATCCGGATCACCTGCCGTCCCGCGCCGGCCACCCGGTCCAGCGGGATCGGCCGGGCCGCACCGGCCTGGACCCCGTAGCCGCAGGCCGGAGTCCGGCTGCGAACGCTGCGCGCCTCGGGGAGGATGTCGACCGGCCGCAGCAGCCCGAACCCGTCGAACATCCGCAGGTCGCCGGTCGGCTCGTCGTAGCGCGGCCGCACCGGCGCCACCGCGAGCACCCGGGAGGACACCGCGTCCTCCTCGAAGATGCCGGCCATCACGTTCTCCGGCACCGGGCCGTCCCAGACGACGGTCCCGGGCTGGTCGCGCAGCTGCGCCTGGGCGGTCCCGACGTAGTCCCGGGCCGAGATGCGCTGCATGTGCTGCGCGGCCAGGGCGGTGGTGAGCAGGCAGCTGACCAGGTACGCCGGGAGCAGCACGAGGGAGGCCGGCAGCGCGGAAGGAACCCGGCGGCTGCCCAGCCGGCTCGCGAGCCGGGCGAACCGGCCGGTCGGCGCGCCGGCGGCTGCCGGCGGCGGGGCGCCGGCGACCGGGAGGAGTGCGAACCCCAGCACCAGCGCGGCCACGACGACGGCGTCGGCGGTGTAGCGCGGGTCCCGACCGAGCACCGGGCCGAGGAAGTCCAGCCGGAGCGCGGCCAGCAGGCCGATGTCGACGGCGAGATAGAGGGCGAGGAACAGCCAGGCCGGCACCGCCGCCCGCGGCCTCGTCAGGCAGGTCACCCCGACCACCCCGGCGGTGACTGCGACCGCGACCACCACCGCGGCCGTCGACGGCTCCGGCGACAGGCCGACGACGTAGCCGTCGCTCCACGGCCCGCCGACCAGGCCGGGCAGGAAGCCGTCCAGCAGCGTCTCGCGCACCAGGCCGGCGACGCGGGCCGGCGTGGGCGGGCTGGTCTGCCGGCCGGCGGGATCGGTCCGCCACAGGTAGAGCGCCAGGTAGCCGGCGACCAGCAGCCCGTGCGCCAGCCAGACCGGCCGCCGGCGGGCCGGCCCGACCGGCATCCCGGCCCGCCGTGCGATCACCTCGACGCCCGCCAGCACGAGCGGGATCAGCAGCGCCTTCTCCCAGAAGAACAGGCCCACCGCGACGGCGAGCACCGCCAGCAGGCCGTCGCGGGTCCGCCCGGACCGCAGGTACCGGACGTGGGCGAGCACCGCGAGGACCAGCGCCGCCTGCAACGTGACCACCTGCAGCGCGGCGGACCACCACAGGAACGGCAGCACCAGCAGCGGGCAGAACAGGAACACCGCCAGCGGGGCGAGGACGCCGGGCCGGCGGCCGAACAGCTCGACCAGCACCCGGACCGTCGCGACACCGGCGACCAGCCGGAAGGCGAGCACCACCGCGACGGCCGCGGCCCAGCTCAGCGGCGCGAGCCGGACGACGGCCTCGACCAGCAGGAACTGGCCCGGCATCAGGTGCCCCTGGTAGCCGGTGAACAGGAGATCCACGGTGAGCGGGCGGGTCGCGGTCCGGTAGAAGTAGACGAAGTCGTCCTGCCGGAAGTACGAGCGCGACGCCGCCCACGCCCACACCAGCAGGCTGACCGCGACCAACGCATAGCAGGCCCGCTCGACCGGGTCGGACAGCGCCGCGGCGACCGCCCGGCGCAGCCGGGACTGCGGGCCCGTACGGGTCGGGGCGGCGGGCAGGTGCACCCGCTCCTCGGTCTCCGGGGCGGTCACGGGCGCCGGCGCAGGACCAGCGCCAGGTTCCAGGTGAGCACCTCACGCAGGCCGGGCACCTCGACGGCCGGGCGCGCCCACCACGGGTGGTAGCGCGGGAAGGCATCCAGCACGGTGACCTCGGGGCAGTCGCGTGCCCACCGGAGCGCCTCCCCCACCCCGACCGGGAACAGCGACTCTCCGAACCGGTTCTTGGGCTCCCGGCCGTACCTGCGGCGGTAGCGGCGGCGCGCGTACCCGCCGCCGAGGTAGTGCCACGGCGCGGTCTCGTGACCGCCCCACGGCGACAGCCAGCTGGTGAAGGACAGGAAGACGGTGCCTCCCGGCCGGGTCACCCGGACCATCTCGCCGGCCATCAGCCACGGCTCGGCCACGTGCTCCAGCACGTTCGAGGAGTAGCAGACGTCGACCGCGGCGTCCCGGACCGGCAGCCGCATGCCGCTGCCGAGCACCGTCCCCGGCGCGGGCCTGCCGCGTGCCGACATCTCGCCGACGTCCGAGTCGACGGCGTAGTAGGCCGCGCCGGCACCGCGGAACGCCTCCGCGAAGTAGCCGGGGCCGCCGCCCACGTCGAGCAGCAGCCGCCCGGCCAGCGGCACGTACGCCGACAGCTGCCGGACCGAGTCGGCGGCGAGGCTGCGGTAGAAGCGGTCCGGGTCGGACTGCTCTACCCGGAAGTCGCGGAACAGGCTCAACGACCGGCGCAGCGTCGCGGCGTCGCGGCTGGTCACGGCAGCGACCGTATCGCGCCGCGCCGGCAACCGGCGGCCGGCTCCCACGGATTGCTACCTTCCGGTAACATCCGGCGCCACGTCGTCGCGTCGACCGAGTCAGGGAGTCGGATGCTGGTCCTCAGCGCCCCCCGCGGGCGACTGCGGGTCGTCCTGCTCAACTGGCGGGACACCCAGCACCCCGAGGGCGGCGGCTCCGAGCGGTACGTCGAGCAGGTCGCGGAGGGGCTGGCCCTGCGCGGTCACGACGTGCGGGTGCTGTGCGCCGCACACGACCGCTCCCCGCCCGACGAGGTGCGCGCCGGCGTCCGCTACCGGCGCCGCGGCGGCCGCCTGTCCGTCTACCCCCGGGCGGCGCTGCACCTGCTGGCCCGGCGGGCCGACGTGGTCGTGGACGTGCAGAACGGCCTGCCGTTCTTCAGCCGGCTCGTCGCCCGCTGCCCGGTGCTCGTGCTGGTGCACCACGTGCACCGGGAGCAGTGGCCGGTGGTGTTCGGGCCGCTGGCCGCCCGGCTGGGCTGGTGGGTGGAGTCGCGGGTCGCCCCCCGGCTCTACCGCGGCTGCCGCTACGTCACGGTCTCCCAGGCGACCCGGCGGGAGCTGATCTCGCTCGGCGTGCGCGGGTCCGACGTCGTGGTCGTGCACAACGCGACCGAGCCGCCGCTGGCCGTGGCTGCCGCCCGCGCCGACCGGCCGACGCTGTGCGTCGTCAGCCGGCTGGTGCCGCACAAGCGGGTCGACCATGCGCTCGCGGTGCTCCACCGACTGCGGCACCGGTGGCCGGACCTGCGGCTGCTCGTGGTCGGGCACGGCTGGGCAGCGGACGACCTGCGGACTCGGGTGGCCGAGCTCGATCTCGGCGACCGGGTCGAGCTGCTCGGCTGGGTCGACGAGCGGACCAAGCACCAGGTCCTTGCCAGCTCCTGGGTGCACCTGTGCCCGTCGCTGAAGGAGGGGTGGGGCCGGGCGGTGATGGAGGCCGCCACCCACGGCGTGCCGACGGTCGCGTACGCCGCCGCCGGCGGGGTGACCGAGACGGTGCTCGCCGGCAGCACCGGGCTGCTGGCCGACGACCTGGACGGCTTCACCGACCGGGTCGAGCGGCTGCTCGCGGACCGCGACCTGCGGGAGCGGATGGGGGCCGCGGCACGGGCGCACGCGGCGAGCTTCACCTGGGACGACGCGGTCGGCGCCTTCGCGGAGCTGGTCGAGCGGGCCGGGCAGGGCCGGCGCGGCGACTCAGCGGCTGCCGTACTCGTACAGCGGCTGCTGCACCGTGGCGGTGTTGTCCGGGGTCTGCCGGTTCGCCGCGACGAACCCCGTCGCGGCGCCGACGGCGATGCGCGCCGCCGAGGATGGCCGAAATGACGATGGTCAGCAGGATCGGCATTCGGTGGCTCCTTCATCCGGACTGACCGGCACCCTACCAGTGGGTAGCGTGCCGCGGCAGCGGCGGCGCGCGGTGATCGCCAGCCCGCCGACCGCGACGCCGAGCAGCGCCAGCGCGGCCGCGTCGGCCAGCAGCACCGGTCCGGCCGGCACCGCTTCCGGCGGCGGGGCCGGCTCGCCGGGCAGGCGGTAGAGGGACAGGTCCGGCCCGGCGTACGCCCGCTCCAGCCCGTCGAGGAGAGGTAGCTGCGGGCCCGGCGTGCGGTGCTCGACCAGCACCCAGCCGATGCCCTCCCGCAGGAGCCGGTCCGTCTCGGGGACGGCGCCGGGCCGCAGGGCGGCGCCGACCGCGCCCGCCCTCGGGTCCTCGCCGGAGACCAGCGCCGGCCCGACCGCCAGCCGGTCGTCGGTCACCACCGTGCGCGGCAGCCAGCGCGGAGCGGGGTCGAGCGCGGTGCGGCCGCCGTTCCACTCGAAGGCGCGGAAGGCGGCGTACGGAAGCGCGACCACGTCGCCGCCGCGCGGCTCCCGCTGCAGCAGCGTCCGCACGGCCGCCCAGTCCGGCGGGTAGTCGACGGGCTCGAGCCGCCCGAAGGCGCCCCAGGCGAGGTCGGGCAGCACCGCGAGCGGGAGGGCGAGGGCGGCGACGGCGGCGGCCCGGCGGGCGGCCGGTGCGGCGAGCCGCTCCGCATACCTCGCCGCGCCGAGCGCGGCGGCCGGGGCGAGTGGCAGCGCGAGCAGCGCCACCCACTTCTGCCCGTCCCGCAGCAGCCCCGCCCCGGGGACGGTCCGGACTGCGGCGGCCAGCAGATCCGCGGTCGGCGGCCAGGACCCGGCGACGGCGAGCAGCAGGCCGGCCGCGGCCAGAGCGGCGACGGGCCGGAACACCCCGCCACCCCAGCTGCGCGCCAGCGGGCGCAGGCCGGCAGCGGCGAGCCCGAGCACCACCGCCGTCAGCAGCGGCGCGACCACCGTGCCGCGGCTGGCCGGCACGACCGCCGCATTCCAGACCCCGCCCAGGCCGAGCAGGCTGCCGAGCGCGCCGGCCCAGCTCTCCGCCCGTGCCGCGAAGGCCGCGACTCCGGCGTCGTCGGACCCGGCGGCATCCGCCTGCAGCAGCGCCGGCACCCACCAGGGGGCGTTGAGTACGGCCGCCGTGGCCGCCGCGGCGAGCCGGCGGCGGGCGCCCGGGCCGACGACGGCGACGGCGACCGCGGCGGCGAGCAGGCCACCGGTCGGGGCGAGCGCGGCCAGCGCCATCGGGAGGACCAGCCGTGGCCAGCCGCCCGGCTCGGCCCGGCGAATGCGGCGGGCGGCGTCGAGCACCCAGGGCAGCGACGCGTACCCGAGCAGCAGCACCCAGGAGCCGAGCACCAGCCGCTCGGCGACGTACGGGTTCCAGAGGTAGAGGCCGGCGGCGGTCGCCCGCACCCAGGCCGGGCTGGGCGTCGACGAGCCGGGCGGCGCCGACGCCGGCCAGCAGCAGCGCGCCGAGCAGGGCGGCCTTCTGCACGAGCTGGCCGTCGACGACCGACGTCAGCAGGGCGACGACGGCGTCGACCGGGACGGCGCGCGGCGGTGCGGAGCCGAGCCCGACCGAGCCGGGCAGCAGGTCCTGCCGGGGGGTCGCCACCATGTCGTAGCTCAGGACGTAGCCCGGACGCAGCACCGGGGCGAGCGCGAGCAGGGCGAGCACGCCGGACCAAGCGAGGCCCGGCGGGACGCGCCGCGACCACCGCCGCCGCACGCCTTACTCCGGCACCCGGGTCGGCGCTGTCCGGTCCCCACCCTGGCCGGGGCCGGCAGCCGCCCCGCCCGCCTCCACCGGCTGGACCGGCTCCGCCGCCTCCGGCTCCGCCGCCTCGGCAGGCTGCGGCCCGACCGCCGCTGGAGCGGCGACGGATGTGAGCCGCTCGGGCCGGCCGCGGCGGGACCCGGCAACGGGGAGCAGCGCCGCGACGACGGCCGCGAGGGCGAGCAGGCACAACGCCTGGGCCGGTGCCGCCTGTGCCCACTCCTGGCCACGGCCGCTGACCCGACCCGCCACCGCCGCCGCGACCGCGGCACCGGCCGACCCGGCCGCCAGCACCGGCAACGCGGCCGGGCGGCGTCGGGCGAGCCCGGCCGTGAGCGCCAACGCCGCGACCGCCGCCCACCCGCCGAAGACGACGAGCAGGCCCGCCGCGAGCGCCACCGGCCCGTACGAGACGGCGGCCCGGCCGGGCCTGCCGGTACCGGCCCCGTGCCGAGCCGACCCAGGCGACCCAGGCGACCCGGACGACCCAGCGCCGGACGCCGGAGGCGGCGGCAGCGCCGTCCACGGCACCGGCCGATGCCCGCCCCCGAGCCGCCGATGCGCCGCGGCGCCCGCGCCGGGTATCAGCGCCAGTGCGACCAGGGCGGCCGCCGCAAGCGCACCCACGAACAGGCCACGCCGGTACGGCGCCTCCGGCGTGAACACGAGCTCCACCCGCCCACCCGCCCCGGCCGGAACCTCCCACGCCTGCTGCCATCCGTCCACCCGGGTTGCCACCAGCGGCCGCCCGTCGAGGACCGCCCGCCAGCCGGCGTTCGCGTTCTCCCGCACCACCAGCAGGGACCGGGCGCCGGCGGCGACGTCCACGGTCCGCACGCTGCTCCCCCAGCGCACCACCGAGATCGGACGCACCGACACCGGCGCTCCGGAGCGGGGCAGCCCGGTGCGGACCAGCGCCAGCCGGGTCGCCGCGAACTCCGCGACCGGCAGCACTCTGATCCGGTGCTCGCCGGCCGCCAGCCGCACGGTGACCCCGCCGCGCCCGCACGGGGTGAGCCGGAGCGGCCGGGACTCCAGCACGTCGCGGATCCGGCCGGACACGCGGGTCGGCAACCGGACGCCGTCCACCTCGACGGGCGGACCCAGCCCACACGGCAGCCCGCTCGGCGCGTCCGGCAGCGGCTTGAAGGTCACCCGCTCCAGGGCGGGGAAGCGCAGCTCGGCGATGCCGGCCGGCACCGTCGTCACGACCCGGTCGGCCGGGCCGACGCTGCGCAGCCTCCGGGCCCGCTCGACGTGCACCGCCACCCGGTCGGTCGTCAGTGCCGGGAAGCGGACGATCCCGCTCTCCGGCACGTCGACCTGGCGCACCCCGGCCGGGCTGACCAGCCGCAGCCGCAGCGGGCGGGAGGCGACCGGGTGGTCGGCGCTCACCAGCCCGAGCCGGTCCAGCCGGCGGGCGCCGGTCCAGCGCAGCGACAGCGTCGGGTCCGGGTCGAACAGGTCGGCCACCCAGGAGGTGCGCGGGTCGCCGTCCACAGCGGCCCGGCCGGCGACCGCGGCGTCCCCGGCCAGGATCGAGGACGCCTCGGCCCGCATGCCGCCGAACAGCGGGTCGAGCAACCGCTGCAACGCGCCGGTCGCGCGCGGCACCACCTCGCCGGTCAGCGAGAAGCTGGCCGAGTCGGGCACCGTGAAGGTCCGGTCCATCCCGCCGGCCTCCTCGGGCTCCTCGGCGAGCGTCGGGTCGCACCGGACGCCGAGCAGCACCCGCAGGCACGCCGGCCTGGGTGCGACCGCCGACAGCGCGTACGCGGACGGCGCGGCCGCGCCGGCCGGCACGTCCGCCGGCACGGCGAGGGTCCGGCCCGGGGTGACGCCCGGAACGGACAGGTCCCGCACGCCCGCCCCGCCGACCTCCGCGTCGCCGTCCACGCCGAGCACCGTGAGCCGGATCCACCGGGTCTCGCCCGGCGCGGTGGTCAGCACCTGCGGACCCTCGCCCGGAGCGAGGGTGTGCTCGACCGTGCCGCTCTCCGTGCTCAGTGCGACCCGAGTCACCCGCGGCCCGACCAGGACGCTCTGCACCATCCGCACGTCCACCCGGTCGACGGTCGTGCCGGCGGGCAGCTCGACGCGCAGCCACTGACCGACCGGGCCGCCGAGGCCACCGGACCGCCAGAACGTGCCGGGATCGCCGTCCAGTGCCGCCCACGGCTGGAACTGTGGCCGGCTCGGGCCGAGCGAGTCCGGGTCGCTCGCCGAGGAGGACGCGCTGACCCCGCGCACGCCGAGGTAGCGGGCCACCGTCTCGTGGCCGTCCGCCGGGAACGGCAGCAGGTCGCGCACCCGCCGCCGCAGCCTGGGCTCCTCGTCCGGCGACAGCACCGGCCCGGTGGCGCCGTAGAGCCGGCCCGGGGTGCGTTCCACCCGGCGGAGCCCGTCGGTGACCAGCGTGCGGTTCCCGACCGGACCGGTCGGCTCGCCGGCCAGCACGGTCGGCGCGTCGGGCGCGAGCACGCCGGCCTCCAGCAGCGGCAACACCGACTCGGGGCCGCCGGAGACGACCGCCACCCCGTCCGCCTCGACGGCGATGACCGCGGCGACGGCACGGCGCACGTCGTACACCTCCAGCGCCGGATAGCCGGAGTCCAGGTCGAAGCCGTGGACCGCGATCGGGTCCCGGAGTCCGCCGCCGGTGACCGAGCCGAAGCTCGCCACCCGCTCCAGCCCGGGCGACCGGTCGAGCGCCTGGTGCACCACCGCCGGCCGGGGGGTACCCGCGACCGTCCAGTCGAGGTCGTTGCGGACGAGCAGGAAGCGCACCCCCGAGCGGGCCAGCAGGTCGGCCAGCGCCGGGGAGCCGACACCGGAGGCCAGCACGCTGTCGACCGCGTCCATCAGCCGGCTCGCCCCCTCGGACGCGAGCGGCACCTGACTTCGGGTCGCCCACGGCGAGCGGGCGAGCGGCTGCAGTGGCTCGTCGACGGTCCGGCCCCACTGGTAGCGGCCGAAACCGGATCCCGGCACCAGCAGGGTCCGGTCACCCCCCGCCCGGTCGCCGAGCCAGTCCGACGCCTCGTCCCACCACCCCGGGATCGCCGACCAGTTCGGCCCGGGCCGCAGCTGCTGCAGCATCAGCGGCGCGGCGGTGATCCCGACCAGGGCGGCCGCCACCGTCACCGCGAAGGCCCGGCGGGACGGCACGCGGACCGACGCGAGCAGGTGGGCGAGGCCGAGCGCCAGCGGCAGCCGGACCACCGGGTCGAGCTTGTGGACGTTCCGCAGCGGCGCGAGCATCCCGTCGAGCAGGCCCTGCCACCAGCCGGCGGCCGGTCCGGTCAGCGGGCCGGTGTGCCCGAGGGCGAGCAGCACCACGCCGAGCACGGCCGCGAGGGCGAGGAACCGGCGCTCCGGCAGGTCCCGGCGGGCGAGCCCGGCGAGTCCCAGCGCGGCCACCGCGCCGGTGGCGATGACGAGGGCGGGGTTGTCCAGCAGGGTCCATCCGGCCGGCCAGAACGGCCCGGCCGACTCCAGCACGGAGGCGATCCAGTCGTTCGTGCCGCGCAGCGCCTGCAGCGTGGACGCCGCGCCGGTGGTGTCGGCCGCGCTCTCGACATAGTCCAGGAACGGCAGGCTGTAGCGGCCCAGCAGCACCAGCGGCAGCGCCCACCACAGGCAGGCCAGCGAGACCGCGGTGGCCCACCACGCAGCCAGCCGCCACCGCAGCGGGCCGGAGCGGGTGAGCAGGTACAGCGCCGGCAGCGGGAGCACCGCGAGGGTGGCGGTCGCGTTCACCCCGCCCATCGCCAGCACGGCCAGCCCCGACAGGGCGGCGCCGCGGCGGATGGTCAGCCGGCCGTGCATCGCCGCGACGAGCGGCAGCACGCACCACGGGGCGAGCGCGACCGGCCCGGCCTCGGACGAGATCGGGCCGAGCACGGTCAGCATCCGCGGCGCCAGCGCGTACGCCGCCGCCGCGACCAGCCGGCTCGCCTCGGTGCCGATCCCGAGCGCGCGGGCCAGCCGGAGCGCGCCCAGGAACGCCACCACGACCAGCACCGATGCCCACACCGCCTGGGTGATCCACGGGTCGGCCCTGAGCAGCTGCCCGGCGGCGAAGAACGGGCCCTGCGGGAACAGGTAGCCGTACGCCTGGTTCTGCAGGCCGCCGAAGCCCACGTCCGGGCTCCACAGCCGCAACGCCCGGGCAAGGAAGCCGGCCGGGTCCACGACGAGGTCCAGCTTGGTGTCGAACGAGGTCCGGCCCGGTGACTGCAGGAAGACGAGCACGCTCAGCAGGAGGCACAGCACCGGAACCGGCCGGGCGACGGCCCGCAGCGCCCTGCGCGCCCCTCGCATACCTGCACCTCCGCCGGACCCCGGTCCCCGGCGAGCCGCGGGACCGGTTCACGCTACAGTCTGCCGCGAGGTGAGCTACGTGCCGGTAACCAGCTCGGAGGGTCGGTGCGGGAGGACACGACGGCGCCGCCGGGCGGCTTCGAGGCCGCCTGGGCGATCGGCGACGGCATCCCCGGCTGGCTGACCGAGGCACAGGCACGACTGCTGTGGGAGCGGGCGGTCCGGCTGCCGGCCGGCGGCACGGTGGTCGAGATCGGCAGCCACCAGGGCCGCTCGACGGTGGTGCTGGCGGCGGCCGCGCGGCGGGCCGGGGGGCGGGTGGTCGCGGTCGACCCGTTCGTGCCCGGCCGGCTCTTCGGCGGGGCGGCCACCCGGGAACGGTTCGAGGCGAACCTGGGCCGCGGCGGGCTGGCCGACGTGGTCGAGCTGCGGGCGGAGCCCAGCACCGCGCTGCGGCCGGCCTGGACCGACCCGATCGCGCTGCTGTTCATCGACGGCAAGCACGACTACTGGACTGTCGCCGACGACCTGCGGTGGGCCGAGCACCTGCCGGCCGGCGCGGACCTGCTGCTGCACGACGCCTTCTCCTCCGTCGGGGTGACCGCGGGCCTGCTGCGGCACGTGCTGCCGTCCCGACGGCTGGCGTACGCGGAGCGGGTCGGCTCGCTGGCCCGGCTGCGGGTCTCGCCACCGAGCCGGCGGGACCGGGTCCGGCTCGCCGCCCAGCTGCCGTGGTTCGCCCGCAACCTGCTGGTCAAGGTCGGGCTGCGGCTGCTGCGCCCGACCGCCCGACTGATCGGGCACCCGGTGCCGCCCGACCCGTACTGATGGCCGAGGTCGGTACGCCCAC
>CAWATS010000011.1:0-82110 GCA_963785005.1 uncultured Actinomycetota bacterium | reverse complement strand
TCTGACGCTTGGCGCCTCGCGTCATCGGACGATGAATTCCCTGATCACGGCCAAAGCACGCTCAGGCGCATCGGGCACTACCGCGTGTCCGCATCCCGGGAAACGCTCGAAGCGAACCAGGTCCGGCGGAAGGGCGGCCGCAATATCCGCCTGACATTCGATCGGGGTCATCGGGTCTTCTTCCCCGCCCATGACGAGGGTCGGGCACTGCACGCGCGCAAGGGCCGCAACCATGTCGAAGGTGTGATCTTCACCGCCGGGTCTCGTGAACCAGTGGAGGACCTCCGGATTGCCGATCACGCGTCGCGGCATATCGGGATCGCGTGGGGTGCGCGTGTAAAGCGGGGAAGGCGAGGCGCAGCCAGGCTTCGAGCGAGGCCTTGTCCGCATGCCCTTCGAACATTCTGCGTCGCGCCAGGGCGCCGACTTCCGGACCGCCCAGCCGCTCGAACATGGCCACGCGAGCTTCCTTGTGCGTGCCTCCTGCCGCCTCGGTGCTGATCAGGATCAGCTTCCCCGGATGTGCCGGATGGCGCGTCGCATAGGCCATCGCGACCTTCCCGCCGAACGACGCGCCCAACACGATCGGGCGCACGATTCCCAGGGCGTCGCAGAAAGCGCGTACGTCGTCGCCCCACTGTGCGAGGGTCCAGCTTTCCTGGGGGCCGGAGTCGCTGCGCCCGTTGCCCCGGTGGTCCAGATAGATGACTTGGGCGATATCGGCCAAGGGCGAATACGCCGGCTTGTAAATCGAATGGTCGAAGCCGGGCCCGCCGTGCAGAAGGATCGAGTGTCGGCTTCTCCCGCATGGCCGGGCCATCCGGCACGAGGCGCGCGCCTTCAACGTCGAAGAAGAGCCGCACACCATTCACGAGTACATGCATTGCGCGGCCCCCGGGGCGTCGAACCATCGTGTTTCAGCTGGCATATTGGGGTTGGAAAAGTCCAGCTACGACTCTTCGTCGTGGCGCGGACACGGCTCTGCGACGGCGAACGCGCAGCCTTGATGTTGGGCAAAATGCGCGGGCGGTCTACGCTCGGGATAGGCGCCGGTCAGCTCGCGTGGGGCCGAACAGCGTCCTCGTCGGCCGCGAAGGTCCGATAGGGGCGGTGGGCGAGGTGGCTGTTGTAGTAGCGCTCCTCGTGGGTGATCTCACGACCGACCCACGGCGGCAGCGAGACGTGCTGCTTCTCGTGCGCCAGTTCCACCTCGGCGATGACGAGGCCGGCATTGTCGCCGCTGAAGACGTCGATCTCCCAGATCAGGCCACCGTCACCCGGCACCTCGTGACGCACCTTCGACAACAGGTGGCCATCGCGAAACTCGAGAAGGGAAAGGGCGTCGTCTACCGGGATCGGATACTCGAACTCTGCCCGGCTGGTGCGCGCTCCGCGAGACTTCACGGTGATCGTACCGGTGATGTCATCGACGATCCGCACCCGAATGGACGTCTTGCCCTGCCGGGCGAGATAGGCTTGGCGCAGGACCTTGCGCTTGGTGACGTGCGGCTTCCAGCCATTGCCAGTCACCAGGAACTTACGCTCGATTTCGATCGCCATACGTGCCCATCCGACGCGTTCGCGCCGCGAAACTGTCACATTGCACTCGATCTCGCAACGCCTTGTCGCGGCACGGTCCTCTTGCCGCGGCACGGGCTGTGCCCTGACCCGGCGGCGGTCGCGCTCCAGACGTCGGCGAGCGAACTGCAACGCGCGTCGCAGAAATCAGCCAAGGCGCATGAGCGGCTCACCCATGCGGACGAGCATGCCTGGGCGCACATTGTCGCAGAGGCTCATACCGTCAGGGGCCAGGACGATAATGGTCGAGCCGTGCTCGAACCAGCCCATCTCCTGTCCCTTGGCGAGGCGGACACCGGAGAGGCCCGTGCTCCAGTCCCTATCCCGCCCGTCGACAGGAATGTCGAGGAAGCGGAGACGGACGCCGGCGACCAGCACGGCCGCCACCGCGACCAGCGTCACGGCTCCGCCACCGCCGACGCCGAGTCGAAGCACGGCCCGCTCGTTCTTGCAGTAGACCTTGTCGACCCGCTTGAGCGTGGCCGGATTGACGTTCCACGCATCGCCGGCGATGTGCGTGACGCGCTCCACGCTGCAGTCGAGCGGTGCGTGGAAGCGATGATACATGCCCGCCGTCAGCCGCAGGGTGACGTAACGACCGTGGCGATAGAGCGCCGCGAGCTCGGGGTCGCACAGGAGCTCGTCCAGGGTATAGGGCGAGCCTTTCACCTGCAGGAGCTGGCTGTCGGCAACCGCACCAGAGGCGCCGACGATGCCGTCGCAGGGGCTAATGAGCACCTCGGCGGCCGGGTCGATCGGTCGCGCGCCATCCCGCAACTCGCGGATGAAGCAATCGTGCAGGCTGCGGAACTGCGTCTTCTTCGCGTCTCTCATGTCGACGTCGCAGAATAGCCGCCAGGCGGCGATCGACAGATCGCGGACCAGTGGCTGCTCGATCTTGCTGAACCAGCCCGCGAATCGCGTGAACGCGCGGCGGGGACCCTTCGCCCGTTAACGCCCCCAGCCTTGGCCCGTCCTCTGCGCAAGGAGGCGTCATGCGAGTGCTCGTTGGTTTGCTTCTTAGCCTTTCGGCCGTCAGGTCCGTGGCGGCGGACCCAATCCGTGTCACTGGGACGAACGTTCGGTTTACCGTGACGAAACTCGGCTTCGCGGACGTCGTCGGCCATTTTCGCGAATTCAACGCTGACATCAGTTACGACCCCGGTCGGCCGGAACAAAGCCAGGTTCGCTGGCGGGTGCGCGTCGCGTCGGTCGAGACCGGCGAACGCGACCGTGACCGAGCGATCCAGAGTGCGGACTACTTCGCGGCGGCGCGCCATCCCGAACTGACTTTCGAGAGCCACGCCGTCCGCCGGAGGGTAACGATCGTCTAAGTGTGACGGGCGACATCTCGATTCGCGGCGTCACCAGCCGATCACCGTGCCGGTCGTCATCAGCGGTGCAGAGCGGCCGCCGCACGTTCGTCACCGACTTCGAGCTCGATCGATACGCTTTCAACGTTCGCGGTGGGTCGGTCATGTCGCGGCTGATCGGACGCACCGTGCGGGTGCACCTCGCCGCCAGTGAAGGAGCAGCACAATGAAGCGCGTCGCCTCAATCGTCACGGTGATCGGCATCGCGATTCATCGCGCCACGCTCTTCGGCGCAAGACGTCGAATTCCAGCGTGCCGTCGAACAGGCGCAGAAACGCGGCCGGCGTCAGCTGACCTCGTCGCGCGAATCGCCCCGACGTCTGAACCCGGCCACACCACTCGTCGTCCGCGGTCAATTGCTCGAACTCAACGGCTCCCCCGCCGCCGACGCGGTCGTCTTCGCGTATCACACCGACCGCGAAGGCCTCTACGACAAGACGCGAGAACGGCGCGCACTCGTGGCGACTGCGCGGCTGGGTGAAGACCGATGCAAGGACGGCCGCTTCACGTTCGAGACGATCCGGCCCGGGTCGTATCCGAACAGCAACAATCCTCCGCACGTGCACTTCACGGCGTTCCTGCGAACGGCGAACGCTACCACGCCGGCGAACTGCAGATGTCGATGAAGCCGAAGTCCGCGCGTGAAGAAGAATCGATCACGCTGCGGCTCGAATCGCGGCAGCGATTCTGAGACGCTTCGCAGAGTGGCGGCGCGACACAGCCTCGGTGATAATCGGCGGCAATGGCTCATCGGCGCGCGGCGTCTCTGTACTCTCGCCGTCATCTGCCGTTCCTGCTCCTCCGGACGATCCGCACGCCGCTGCCGGCGCCCGTGACGGACCGGGAAGCCGCTCTTGAATGGCCGGCTGTGCGGCGTGTCATGGGCCCGACGGCAAGGGCATGCCGCGCAGCGTCGTCGGCTTCGACTACGCCGCTTCCCGACTTCACCGACTGCAGCTTCGCGACGCCTGAAGCGGACGCCGACTGGATCGCGGTCGTGCACGGCGGCGGCCCGGTGCGCGCCTTCGATCGACGGATGCCGGCGTTCGGCGAGGCGCTGACCGACGGCGAGATCGCAAGCGCATCTCGACTACATCACGGACGTTCTGCACCGAGCCGCGTGGCCGCGCGGCGAGCTGAACCTGCCGCGCGCGCTCGTCACCGAGAAGGCGTTTCCCGAGAACGAGGCCGTCTGACACGTCGTCGGCCGCGAGCGGCGAGCGCAGCGGTCGACAACTGCGTTCATCTACGAGCGGCGCCTCGGCGCGCGCAGCCAGTTCGAGCTGGTCGTGCCGGTCGCGTCGCGCAAGGAAGCGCGGACGCGCGGCGGCTGGGCAGCGGCGGCCTCGGCGACGTCGCGATCGCGTTCAAGCACGTCGCTCTTCCACAGCCTCGATCGCGGGACGCATCGTCAGCGTCGCCGGCGAGGTCGTCTTGCCGACCGGCAAGGAAGAGCGATCGGCCTCGGCAGCGGCGTCACGATCGTTCGAGCCGTTCGTCGCGTTCGGGCAGATGCTGCCGCCGACAGCTTCGTCCAGGTGCAGGCGGGCGTCGAGCTGCTCGGCGGATCGAAGCGCGCGCGGCGAACGAGGCGTTCTGGCGCGCGGCGCTCGGCACGCACGCTCATCGAGCGCCGCTTCGGCCGCGCGTGGACGCCGATGGTCGAGCTGCTTGGCGCGCGCGAGCTGGAGGACGGCGCAGCGCGTCGCACTGGGACGTCGTGCCGCAGATGCAGGTCACGCTTGAGCCGGCGGCAGCACGTCCTGATCAACGTGGGCGTGCGGATTCCCCTCAACGCAGCGCGATCGATCGCGAGCACGCAGATGCTCGTGCTACCTGCTCTGGGACTGGTTCGACGGCGGATTCTTCGACGGCTGGCGATGACGCGATCGACGCGGCCGCGTCCTCGCACGTCTGCGTCGCTCGCCAGGCCTGGGTGCCGTGGTCGTCGGCGCGGCTGCGCGCGCAGCCGCGAGCCGCGCACCGGCCGAGCGGCGCACGCAGGTCGCGCTCTTCCAGACCGCCGACAACTGCATGGCCTGCCACAACGGCCTGACGATCGCCGGCGGGCGAGGACGTCTCGATCGGCATCGCGTGGCGCGCGTCGATGATGGCCAACTCGTCGCGCGATCCGTACTGGCAGGCCGCGGTTCGACGCGAAATGATCGACCATCCGACGCGCGCGCGGCGAGATCGAGGACGAGTGCTCGATCTGCCACATGCCGATGGCCCGCACCGCAGGCGCAGCGCGCCGGGCGCAGCAGGGCGAGGTCTTCGCGCACCTGCCGATCGGCGATCGGCGCAGCCCGAGCGACCGCCTCGCCGCCGACGGCGTGTCGTGCACGCTCTGCCATCAGATCGCGCCGGAGCGGCTCGGCACGCGCGAGAGCTTCACCGGCGGCTTCGTCGATCGACGCGTCCGCGCCGCGCGGCGAGCGCCGCGATGTTCGGCCCGTTCGAGGTCGACGCGGGCCGCGCGACGCATCATGCACTCGGCGACCGGCTTCGAGCCGACCGAGGCGCCGCACATCCGGCAGTCGGAGCTGTGCGCCACCTGCCACACGCTGTACACGAAGGCGCTCGGGCCGGACGGGCGAGGTCGATCGGCGAGCTTCCCGAGCAGGTGCCGTACCTGGAGTGGCGGCACAGCGCCTTCGCGGCGAGCAGCGCAGCTGCCAGTCCTGCCACATGCCGGCGGTCGACGGACGCCGACGCCGATCGCCTCGGTGCTCGGCGAGCCGCGCGAAGGGCTGGCGCGGCACACGTTCCGTCGGCGGCAACTTCTTCATGCTGCGGATGCTGAACCGCTATCGCGCACGAGCTCGGCGTCGACGGCGCTGCCGCAGGAGCTCGACGCGGCGGCCGCGCGCGACCGATCGCGCAGCTCGCAGCAGGACACCGCGCGCCGTCGCCGATCGTGCGCGCCGACGTCGCGGACGGGCGCGCTCGACGTCGACGTCGTCGTCGCGCAACCTGACCGGCCACAAGCTGCCGACCGGTTACCCGTCGCGCCGCGTCTGGCTGCACGTGACGGTGCGCGATCGCGAGCGGGCGCGTCGTCTTCGAGTCGGGCGCCTCGACGCGACGGGCGCGATCGCGCGGCAACGACAACGACGACGATGCCGGCGCGTTCGAGCCGCACTACGACGAGATCACGCGGCCCGGACCAGGTGCAGATCTACGAGTCGATCATGGGCGACCGCGCCGGGCAGCGTCACGACCGGACTGCTGCGCGGCGTCGCGGTTCGTCAAGGACAACCGGCTGCTGCCGCGCGGGTTCGACAAGCGACGGCGGCGCCGGACATCGCCGTGATCGGCGCGGCCGCGCGAGGATCGCAGACTTCGTCGGCGGGGGCGATCGCGTGCGCTACATCGTCGACGCGGTCGGCGCGAGCGGGCCGTTCCGCGATCGACGTGGCGATCTGCGGTACCAGCCGATCGCGTTTCGATGGGCGCAGAACCTCACGGCCTACGACGCGCCAGAGACCACGCGGTTGGTCGTCCTTCTTCGATTCGATGTCAGCGGTCTCCTCGAATCTCTTGTCGCAGGCCACCGCGATGGTCAAGTAGCCCGCGACACGCGGATTCGGCGAGCGTCTTCTCCGGCGTGCTCCAGCGTGACCTCGATCACATCGTCTGGCCGACCCGGCCAGCGGTCGGCCCACTCGATGGCAACGATGCCGCCGCCGAGCACGAGGTCTTCGAGGCCGTGTCAGGAATCTCCTGCGGCTCCAGTCGATAAAGGTCCACGTGATAGAGCATCACGCGGCCGGGGTATTCCTGGATCAGGGTGAAGGTGGGACTCGACGCGTCGTCTGGGGATGCGTCGACGCCGAGCGCCAGGCCGCGCACGAACGCGGTCTTCCCGGCCCCGAGCTCGCCGTAGAGCAGCACGACGTCACCGGCCCGCAAGCGTCCGCCCGAGGCGTTCGCCGGCGGCAGCCGTTTCCTCTTCGCTGTTGCTCAGGATCTCGGCGTTCGCTGGGGCTCGCGCTGGCGCAGCTTCCGTCGCGAGGTCAGCTCGAGGATCGCGTCGCCGATGCGGCCGGCCACATCGCCGGCCATGAGCGAGACTTCCCCTTCGTCGGCCTCGGCCAGGTCGCCGGCGGCGCCGTGGAGGTAGACGCCGATCTTGCACGCCGCTTCGGCGTCGAGCAATTGCGCGACCAGCACCGATCATCCCGGCGAGCACGTCGCCGGTGCCGCCGGTCGCGGTACCAGTTCCCCGTGAGGATCGAAAGCCCGGTTCTCTTCGCCCAGCGATGACCGTGCGGTCGCCCTTGAGCACGACGTGCAGCTTGTGCGCGGCGGCGAAGTCAGGGCGACGTTGAGACGGTCCTTGTGGACTTCTTCGACCGTGCGGCCGACCAGACGTGCCATGTCGCCGGGATGCGGCGTGATGATGACGTCCACCCCGTACCATCCCGGCGAGCCGCTCGGCTCTTCGCCAAAAGCGTTCAACGCGTCGGCATCGAGAATCGCGCGGCACACCTGAACGCTCGACGAGCACCTGCGCGAACGCGGCGGTGAAGGATCCTGTCCGATGCCCGACCGACGGCAATGACGTCTGCCTTGATCTCGAGGACCCGGTCGACCGACGCGTAGTCGATGGTCCCGCCCGGTGTTCGTCGAACGGCTCCGTAGTGTACTCGGCGCCCATCGAGGAGCAAGATCGGAGCGCCGACGCGCGGTCACGACGGTGACGAGACCGGCGCCCGAGCGTAGCGCGCCGAGCGCCGCGAGATGCGCGGCGCCGGTCTTCCCGGCGAACCCGGCGATGATGAGGATGCGGCGACCCACCCTTGTCGGATCCGCACGGCGCGGGCGGGCCCAATTCCCGCCACCCGGTCGCGCGTGAGGAGCTCGACGTACGGCCCTTCGATCTGGTCGATCACCGGTGACGAGATGCCGATGTCGGCGATACCGGGTCCCCCGCATGCGCATGGCCAGCAGTAACTGCAACGGATATTCGGCGCCGCGAGCGACGGTCATCGACGCCTCGATGGCGTCCCCGTCGATCTCTGAAGTCGGCTAAAGCCCCAGTATCAGCCAGTGGAATCTAGCAGCCAGCGAAACTTTAAGATGAACAACACATGAAACAACAGTCGGGGAAGCGCGACAAATTAGGACAGTGAATGCGTTGCAGAAGTAGTTCAACGGCAGCGCAGTCAAAAGATGTTGCAGGCTGGGAAATTCATATACACTGGCACGTGACACTTCGACAGTGCGGTGCATGCGCAGCTCAACTCTCGGTGTCCCGGGAATTGTAACCCGCAGCAGCTACAGTAGCATCACCAGAAAACTAAAACGATGAGACACAGCAGAGAGAACCCTTAGTTTCACATAAACCCTGTAATCCACCTCCAATGCCATGTCACAGTGGCCCACTTGCACACGTAACTGTTACCAGACAGGTGACTGAGCCTGAAGCCCAGCTTCAGTCTTCCATCTGACAGCAGGTCAAGAACTGAATAATAGCATCCTGGTTTCCAAGTAATTGAAGCCTGAGCAAACTGCAAACAACAAATACCCGTGTGGGTGCTCGAGCAGGAGTCCCGCAAGTCGACCTAGTGCTCTGCAGATCACTGATGACACCAATACCATCAGCTAACAAGATGATGCAAAGCAAACCTTAGCCCTAATTCCAATACCAGCCACCGCATACTGCTGCTGATAGCATCTGACACAGGAACACGTAGACATGGTTTATGTGCGCTCGGTGGACAGTCCAACCAGGCAGACCAGTAATACCACCTCCTACCGTGGCGCCCACGTGATTGAATAGCAGCAGTCTGAGGAGGCGCACGCAGCTGAGGCACCGTCCTGAATGGCTGGGGGCCGCCAGGTCATCAGAGACAGTGGTCTGAGCTGACAGACAGGTGTTGGAGGACAGGCCGGCCGCGCCGCTGCTGACACCAGCAAAGAGGTCACCAGGACCTTCACCAACTTGGCACAACTCGGTCGGCAACATGACATTGTCCAGGAAATGAGTGATCAGCCGTACCCTGATGTTCAACATTCTGTGTGATCCATGGGCATGCCTACAGTCACTGGGCCGCGTGTCACGGGAAACGTGTGCTGGACACTCAGCAGGTCATCAGATCCCGGCAGCCTCCCACGCCCTCTGGCGCTCACACCTGGCCCAGCAGCATGTGGGGCCTTCCTGGGAGGCCATCCTAAACAAACCTTCTCAGTGCATGCTCGCACACTCTATATATATATACCTCCATCACATGCCAAAGCATAACCTATACCTACCCAGTGCACTCTCGTCAGCAGCCCTGGGAAGAACGGATCCGGGGCATGGGTGGGTGATGTTGACACCTCTCCCCACACACAGATACCAATCATCCTCACACGTGATCAAACACCAATGGGAACAAGGCAGAGGCGCGGTGAAGGGAGCACGTTGAGTGTGGTGACACAAACCGTCTGTGGCAATACAATTAATGGTCGTGGTGGTAGCGTAGTGAGTCACTGGGAAGAGTAATAATGGTCTTGCCTTGATGAAATGTAGCGTCATCTGTCACAGTATGGAAACCACAGCCAAAAGAGAGGGAGAAGCCAACCTGAACAGCAAACCAGCAATCAGGACAACCACGTGGTTATTCTCTCTGGCCAAATCATCATGTCAATGACACAACAGAGGTGGTGCACAATAATAATCCTAAGGTACCCCACCAAAGGTCTGTGTAGGACAAGGCATGCTGGCGGATGAAGACTCAAAGTGATACGTAGATCAGATTTGGCAATCGTGGCCCCACACAAAGGATGGGCAAGCAGCAGCAGCCGAGGTGGTGGCCGGCCGGTGTGATGAGCAGCTAGCAGTGGAGGCACAGCAAAAATATCGGGAACGTCAGTGGGCTGAGCGGTGGTGCCTGTGGCTTGGGCGACGTCTCCAGGCCCTGGACGCGGTCGCCAAGCAGAAGGAAAGCGAAGGCCGGTCCCTGGTCCAGGGACCGAGGAAGACCCAGCCATTCGTCAGCGTGGGATGCGGCACCCGCCTCTGCTCTTGAAATGGCCGGCGGGCTGGGCCCGCCGTAATCATGAACAGCACCCCGACGTCGTAGGCGGAGTCGCTCGCGGCCGGTCACGCTCTTCCGCCAGGCCGACGCGGCCCGGAGATGGGGTGATTGAAGAGTAGTCGGTCTTCGTCTGGTCGAAGGCCGGACCGGACCGGGTCGGTCGAGGTGTTCATCCGGCCGGAGCGGTCGCTGCTGGTCCGCCTGCTGGCGGTGATGTGGCGGCTGCGTACGGAGCTGGCGGCGTCCGTGGTGGGCGTCTGGGTGCTGGCTGTGGTTGACCGACCGGATGCCGCGCTGGGCCGCGGTCGCGGTCGTGCGTGGTGGTCGACGGCGGGTCTGCTGGCCTGGGGGCCGTCGCGGCGGTTCGTGCTCGGGCACGTGTGGTGCACGGTCACCCGGCATCGGCTGCGCTCGCTGCATGGTGCAGTCGCGGGTGATGAACCACCGCGGCTACGTGCCGTGGCTGCTGTGGGTGCGGCCGACGAACGTCGGTGAGCGGGTCTGGCTGCTGATGCGGCCGGGGATCTGCGCGGAGGACGTGGAGTCCCGCACGCGCGCAGATCGCGGCGGCGTGCTGGGCGCGGGATGCCCGGGTGCGGGCGTGGCGGCGGCTGGTCGCCGTGGTCCTGGTCGACGTGGTCCGCCGGGACCCGCTGGCCGCGGGCCGGCTGGTCGGCTCGCCGCTGACCGGCCTCGCCGGCGACAGCGTGCCGGCCGGTGTGCTGCCGGCGCTGCGATTGCCTCGTCGTCGGGTCGAGGACTCGGACGGACGAGCTCGGCGTGTGGCGGGAGGTCCCGTCCGGCGACGACGCCGAGGACTGGGAGCTGGGCCCGGACGCGTCTCTGGTGCGGTGCTGTCAGTGGTGCCGGACGGGTCGGCGAACGTGTCGACGCTGCGGGTCGCTCGTGCGCCCAGCGCTCGTACGGCCCGTATGGCCTCGCCGGCGCCGGCGCCGACGGTCGGTTCAGGCCGGCTGAGCCGGTGGCCCGGCCGTCCGGTGCGGGCGCGGTGTCGTCCTCGGGTGAGGACGTGACCGACTATGTCTGACCCGTCGAAGCGGCGCAGCGGCCGAGGCGGGCCGGCGGTCCGGAGTGGACCGGGTGCCGGTGGCGAGCCTGTCGATGTTCGACCGGGTGTTCCTCGGCATGGACGAGGACGGGCACCGGGTCGAGGTGGAGCTGGTCTACCGCAACATCCTGATCGGTGGTGAGCCGGGCGGCGGGAAGTCCGTCGCGCTGAACAACGTCGTCGCGCACGCCGCCCTGTCGCCGGACTGCCGGCTGTGGCTGTTCGACGGCAAGCAGGTCGAGCTGGGCCTGTGGGCGGACGTGGCCGAGGTGTTCGTCGGCAACGACATCGGCGAGTGCCTGGACACGCTGCGCGGAGCTGCAGGCGCTGATGGACGCCCGCTACGCGTGGCTGCGTCGGCAGCGGCGCCGCAAGATCGTCCAGGCGGACCGGGCGGACGTCATCGTCGCGGTGGTCGACGAGGTGGCCTACTACTCGGCCACCATCGGCCGCAAGGCCGGACCAGGAGGAGTTCTCCCGGCTGCTGCGGGACGTCGTCGCCCGGGGCCGGGCGGCCGGGGTGATCGTCGTGGCCGCGACCCAGCGGCCATCGGTGGACATCATCCCGACCTCGCTGCGGGACCTGTTCGGGTACCGGCTGGCGTTCCGGTGCACCACCGAGATCAGCTCGGACATCATCCTCGGGCACGGCTGGGCCAAGGCCGGCTACGACGCCTCCACGATCGCCCCGGAGGACCGGGGCGTGGGCTGGCTGCGGGCCGAGGGCGACATCCCGGTACGGATCAAGTCCGCGTACCTCACTGACGAGCAGATCTACGACCTGGTCGACTACGCCGCCTGGCTGCGCACCAGCAGCCACGGGCGGGACCAGGACGCTCCTCAGCACGGCCCGCAGGACGGGCGGGACGCGGTGGCCGGATCGGTGGTCGCGTCATGACCGCCCCGGCGAGCACGAACACCGTCAATGGCGCCTTGACACCGCACCTGCCGGTCCGACCGGGCCGGCGTCGGTACCCGGACTGATGGTCCGGTCGTGGAGAACGGCGCCTACAGCGCGTTCCTGCGCCGGGCGATCCGGGCCGCTGGTCGCCGCGTCGGCGGCGGTGACGTCGACGGTCTGGCCGACCTGCTCTCCCTGGCCGAGGAGCTGGACCGGGCCATCGACACCGCCGTGCGGGGCTGCGGGACGCCGGCTACTCGTGGGGCGAGATCGCCTCCCGCGTCGGCGTCACCCGGCAGGCCGCCCAGCAGCGCTGGGGCTGCACGGCCGGCAGCACAGGCGGCGGGGCGAGTGGTGATGCCGGGTGAGCCGGTACCGGTCCCGGTACTGGGACCCTGACGGCGACCCGGCACGGCATCCCGACCTACCCGTGGCGGATGGCCCCGGCGGGGCTGGCGACGCGTCGGCAACTGGCCGCATCCGGGCTTCGTCCCGGTGGCCAGCCGATCGCCGCGCAGGTGATGTGGACGCCGCCGGCGCCAGGACGCGGTCGCGTACCTGTACTCGATCGCAGCGGCCAAGCCGAAGCGCAGCCCGACCCCGGCACAGCTGGTGGCGGTGGGGCTCGCGCTCGCGGCACGCCGCACCTGCCCGACCTGCCGGCACGACGTCGGCTACGTCCTCCCACGCCGCTACGGCGTCTGCGTGGACTGCGCGGAAGCCGCCGGGCTGCTCACCCCGGTTGACGGGGTGGCGGCATGAGGGCCGCGCTGGTCTCGATCGAGACCGATCAGGTGTGGGCGCTGATCGACCTACGCCCCGACGAGGACGCCGTGATCGCCTCCCGGTTCGCCGTCTGCCGGGCCTGTGGCCTGGTGTCGGCAGTGCCCGCCGGCTCCTCCCCTGACCCAGGTGAGCGGTGGGCGAGCTTGGCCGATCTGCCGGAAGTCCTCCGACAGTGACCACCTCGGCCGCGTCGACGGCGACTCTCACCCCCAGGGCTGCGGCTGTGGGGGTGGGGGCCGTTGCCGACCCCACGCCGGCCTGGTCCGGTCTTCGACCGGATCGACGCCCGCGCGGCGATGCTGGCCCGGGCCGGCCGCGGGGACTACTGGCGCTGGCTCGCCCACGTCCAGACCGCCGCCGCCTGCACCCGCCCGGTCCGGCTGGCCGGCACCGTCCACACCGTCGACACTCGCACCGGCGAGCTGGTCGACACCCGACCGACCGTCGACATGCCGGACGCGGTGATCTACAAGGCCTGCGGCAACCGGCGGGCCTCCGTCTGCCCGGCCTGCGCGGAGGTCTACCGGGCCGACGCCTACCAGCTCGTCCTCGCCGGCCTGCGCGGCGGCAAAGGCATCCCCGAGTCCGTCGCCGGTCACCCGGCCGTCTTCGCCACCCTCACCGCCCCGTCGCTTCGGGCTGGTGCACTCCCAGCGCCGCCGCCACCCCACCGCCGGCGCCCGACCGTGCCGACCCCGGCGCACCGCGGAGCGTCTGCCCACACGGGCGGGACCTGACCTGCCGGCGCACCCACGCCGAACGACGACCCGAGGCTCGGGCAAGCCGCTGTGCCCGGACTGCTACGACCACACCGGCCAAGTCGTCTGGAACGCGCACGCCCCCGAGCTGTGGCGCCGCACCACCATCGCCATCAGCCGCACCCTGACCCGGCACGCCCGCTCCCACGGCGGCCGGGTCCGGGTCTCGTTCGGGAAGGTCGCCGAGTACCAGCGCCGCGGCGTCGTGCACTACCACGCGCTGATCCGCCTCGACGGCCTCGACCCCGCCGACCCAGACCGGGTGATCCCGCCGCCGGACTGGGCGTCGGTGTTCGTCCTCGCCCACGCCGTCACCGACGCCATCGGGCACACTGCCTTCCGCACCGCCCCGCACGCCGAGCAGCCCGCTGGCTGGACCATCGGATGGGGCGACCCCGACAGAGCAGCTCGACGTCCGTCCGGTCCGCGTCGCCGCTGACCACCCCATCACCCGCGAGGCGGTCGCCGCGTACCTGGCCAAGTACGCCACCAAGTCCACCGAGGCCACCGGGCACGTCTCCGCCCGCATCACTGCGGACACCTGCCGGTCTACGCCGACGACACCCACCCCGGCCGGCTCATCGCCGCCGCCTGGCGCCTCGGCGCCGACCCCGACCACCGCGGCCTGCGCCGCTGGGCGCACGCCCTCGGCTACGGCGGCCACTTCTTCACCAAGTCCCGCCGCTACACCGGCACCTTCACCCGCGAACGGCAACGCCGCATCGCCTGGCGCCGCAACCGCGCCGCCGCCTCCCGCCTCGAGCGCGCCGGCGCCGTCGACCTGGTCGACCGGCACACCCAGGACACCACCGACGTCCTCACCGAACTGATCTTCGTCGGCATCGGCTGGCACACCACCGCCGACGCCGTCCTCGCCAACACCGCCGCCGCCATGGCCCGGGAGAAGCGGCAGACAGCACGAGACGCCCGAACCGCCTAGTCCAAGGAGGACAGAGCACAATGGACAAGAAGCAGATGCCGGACCGGCTGTGGTCCGTGCAGGATGTCTCCCGGTTCCTGCAGGTGCCCGTGGCGACGCTGCATCAGTGGCGCTACCTCGGCACCGGCCCAAAGGCGTACCGGGTGGGAAAGCACCTGCGCTATGACCCGGCCGACGTCAAGGCGTGGCTCGACACCTTGGCGGCCTGACGTGGGCAGCACTCAGAAGCGGCCGGACGGCAAGTGGCGGGCGCGTCATCGCGATCCGTCCGGCCGGGAGCATGCGCGGCACTTCCGGCGGAAGCTTGACGCGCAGCGGTGGCTGGATGCGCAGGAGGTCGCGAAGACCCGCGGTGAGTGGCTCGACCCGTCGTTGGCGCGGGTGCCGGTGGGCGTCTGGTCGAGGCAGTGGCTCGCGGGCCAGTCGCAGTTGAAGGCGTCGACCCGGGAGCGGTACGAGGGTCTGCTGCGTCGGCACGTGCTGCCCCGCTGGGAGGCGGTCCCGTTGGCAGCTATCACCCACGCCGACGTCGTCGCCTGGGTCGCCGAGTTGACGGCGTCGGGGCTGTCCGCCTCAACCGTCCGGCACGCCCACCGGGTGCTGTCGATGCTGCTTGCGCTCGCTGTCCGCGACGGCCGGCTGTCCCGCAATCCGGCCGAGCGCGTGCCGCTGCCCCGGGTCCGGCGGTCCGACAAGCGGTTCCTCGACCACGACCAGGTCGCGGAGCTGGCCGACGCGGCCGGACCGTACCGGCTTGTGGTGCTGGTGCTGGCCTACTGCGGACTGCGGTTCGGGGAGCTGGCCGCATTGCGGATCCGCCGCGTGGACCTGTTGCGTCGCCGGCTGGAAGTGGCCGAGTCGGTGACCGAGGTCGCCGGCCGGGTCGTGCTTCGGGACCCCGAAGACGCATCAGCGGCGCTGGGTGCCGTTCCCCCGCTCGCTGGCGTCCGAGCTGGGCGCGCAGCTGGTCGGCAAGGGCCCGGACGATCTGGTGTTCACCTCGCCGGAGGGTGGGCCGCTGCGCGTCACCAACTTCCGGACCCGGCACTTCGACCGGGCGGCGGTGCAGGTCGGACTGATCGGGATCACGCCGCACGAGCTGCGGCACACGGCGGCGAGTCTGGCGGTCAGTGCCGGCGCGAATGTCAAGGCCGTGCAGCGGCTGCTCGGGCACGCCTCGGCGTCCATGACGCTGGACGTGTACTCGGGCCTGTTCGACGACGACCTGGACGCGGTCGCGGACCTGCTCGATGCGGGCGCAGCGCGGGCTCGTGCGGACCAGACGCGGACCAGCACCGCGGGTACGGCCTCCCGGCGGACTGCTGTCAACACCAGACACCGGGGCTGACCTGCGACGATGTGGTGTGGGGCGGGCGGGGGTCGAACCCGCGACCGACGGATTATGAGTCCGCTGCTCTGACCGGCTGAGCTACCGCCCCGGATCGACCCGAGACTACCGGGGTAGAGTTGCCGTCCCAGCCAGCGGACGTGCCGAGGAGGTGGGACCCATCACCGCCAGATCAGGCCGGGTGCTCTCACGTCACGGCCGAGCCGTCCCGGCATAGCCGACCGACAGGGCGCCCATCGGCATCCGAAAGGGCTCTCATGTCGGCTTCCCCGTCGCCTCTCCCCCGACCCGACATCGTCAGCAGGCTGCGAGCCGCCGGCTGTGTCTTCGCCGAGGACGAGGCGCGGTTGCTCGTCTCCGCGGCGCGGACGCCGGCCGACCTCGCCGCCCTGGTGGACCGGCGAGCCGCCGGCGTCCCGCTCGAGCACGTCCTCGGCTGGGCGGAGTTCTGCGGCCTGCGGATCGTCGTCGACCCGGGCGTCTTCGTACCCCGCCGCCGCACCGAGTTCCTCGTCCGGCAGGCCGCCGCGCTCGCCCGGCCGCGAGCCGTCGTCGTCGACCTGTGCTGCGGCTCGGGCGCGGTGGGCGCCGCGCTCGCCGCCGCCCTGGACCGGGTCGAGCTGTACGCCGTCGACATCGACCCCGCCGCGGCGCGGTGCGCCCGCCGCAACGTCGCCGCCGCCGGCGGTCGGGTGTACGAAGGTGACCTCGACGAGCCGCTGCCCGCCACGCTGCGGGGCCGCGTCGACGTCCTGGTCGCCAACGCACCCTACGTACCCACCGCGGCGATCGAGCTGCTGCCCCCGGAGGCCCGCACGTACGAGCCGCGGGTGGCGCTCGACGGCGGCGGGGACGGGCTCGACGTCCTGCGGCGGGTGGCCGCCGCGGCGCCGCCGTGGCTGGCACCGGGCGGGCACCTGCTGGTCGAGACGAGCGAGCACCAGGCGCCGCACGCCGTCGAGGCCGTCGCCCGTACCGGGCTGATCCCGCGGGTGGCCAGTTCCGCCGAGCTGAACGCCACCGTCGTCATCGCAGCGAGACCCGCCGTCCAGAGTGGACCCGGCGGCTAGCGAGCGCCGAGGAACGCGGGCAGTTCGGCGTACGCGCACGCCTCCAGCCACTACTCCCCGTCGCGAACAGGTCGGGGTGCCGTCGGTCGCGCGGCCGCTTACGCTGGCGGCGGGGCCGACCCGAGGGAGGTGCGGATGGGCACCGTCGTCGGGGTCGCCCTGATCGCGGTGATCACCCTGCTCCCGCTCGGCATCCTGCTGGTGGCGGCGGCCGGAGCCCGGCGGCACGGCGAGCTCGCGCTCCGCAAGGGCGACCCACGCGAGGTGGACCCGGACCACTGGACGCTGTGAGTGCGGCCGGCGCCGGCTGACGCCGCCGGCGCGCTGGCCCTCCGCCCGGCCGGGTGTGCTCTACTCGCCGGCGTCCGGGGTGGCGAAGCAGGAGGGCGCGGTGCGACGTCGGGGGCTCGGCGGGCTGGCCTCCGCGCAGCTGCGCCGCCCGGGGATGGTGCTGATCGTCGGCTTCGCGTCGGCGATCGCCGTGCTGACCGTCGTGCTGATGCTTCCGGTCGCGCACGAGGACGGCGCGTCCACCACCTTCCGGCAGGCGTTGTTCACCGCCACGTCCGCGGTCTGCGTGACCGGGCTGACCGTCGTCGACACGCCGACGCACTGGTCGACCGTGGGCGAGATCGCGATCATCTCCGGGGTCCAGTTCGGCGGGCTGGGCTTCATGGTCTCGGCGTCCCTGCTGGGACTGGCCGTCGCCCGCCGGATGGGCCTGCGCAGCCGCATCCTCGCCGCCGCCGAGACCAGGTCGGAGGGGATCGGCGACGTCGGCCGGGTGGTCCGCGGGGTCGCCGTGGTCAGCCTGTCCGTGCAGGCCGTCGTCGCGGTCGTGCTCGGGCTGCGGTTCTGGCTCGGGTACGACCAGAGCTTCGGACAGGCCGCGTACAACGGCGCCTTCCTGGCGATCTCGGCGTTCAACAACGCGGGCTTCGCGCTGTTCACCGACAACCTCGTCGGCTTCGAGACCGACGCGGTGGTCTGCCTGTCGATCGCGGCGGCGGTCCTCATCGGCGGCCTCGGCTTCCCGGTGCTCTTCGAGCTGGCCAGGGAACTCGGCACGCCGGCGCGCTGGTCCCTGCACACGAAGATCACGCTGTTCGGCAGCGCACTGCTGCTCGTCGGCGGGACGGTCGCGTTCACCGCGTTCGAGTGGCGGAACAGCGCCACCCTCGGCCCGCTGAGCGTTCCGGGCAAGCTGCTCGTGGGCTTCTTCTCCGGCGGCGTCCAGCCGAGGTCGGCGGGCTTCAACTCGCTGGACTACAGCCAGCTGAACGAGACCAGCCTGCTGGTCACCGACTGCCTGATGTTCATCGGCGGCGGCAGTGCGGGCACCTCGGGCGGCATCCGGGTCACCACCTTCATGTTGCTGTTCTTCGCGATCGTCGCCGAGGCGCGCGGCGACCCGTCCGTCGACGCCTTCGGGCGCCGGGTGCCGGTCGCCGTGCTGCGCCAGGCCGTGTCGGTGGCGCTGCTCGGCGTCGCGCTGGTGGTGGCGGGGACGCTGGCCGTGCTGGCCATCTCCGACCTGGACCTGGACCGGGTGCTCTTCGAGGTCGTCTCCGCCTTCGGCACCACCGGGCTGTCCACCGGCATCACCGCCACGCTGCCGCCGGCCGCGCAGTACGTTCTGATGGTGCTGATGTTCGCCGGCCGGCTCGGGCCGATCACGGTGGCCTCCGCGCTGGCGCTGCGGGAGCGGCAGAAGCTGTACCGGCTACCGGAGGAGCGACCGATCGTTGGCTAAGGGCATCCACAAGGGCGCGGTCCTCGTCGTCGGGCTCGGCCGCTTCGGCAGCGCGCTCGCCGAGGACCTGGAACGGCTCGGACACGACGTGATGGCCGTCGACGCGAGCGGTGAGCTGGTGCAGGAGTGGTCCGACCGGCTCACCCACGTCGTCCAGGCCGACGCGACCAACGAGGCCGCGATGCGGCAGCTCGGCGCGGCCAGCTTCGGGGTGGCGGTCGTCGCCATCGGCACCGGCATCGAGGCCAGCCTGCTCAGCACCGGCGTCCTGATCGACCTCGAGGTCCGCGAGGTCTGGGCGAAGGCCATCACCGCGGCCCACGGGCGCATCCTGGAGCGGATCGGCGCCGGGCACGTCGTCTACCCGGAGCGGGACACCGGCAAGCGGGTCGCGCACCTGATCAGCGGCCGGCTGATCGACTACATCGAGTTCGACGACGGCTTCGCGATCGTGAAGATGAAAGCGCCGCGGGAGGCACACCGCCGGACGCTGGGCGACTCGGCGCTGCGCTCGAAGTACGGCGTGACGGTCGTCGGGGTGAAGCGCCCCGGGGAGGACTTCACGTACGCCACGCCGGAGACCCTCGTCCACCCCGACGACCTGCTCATCGTCTCCGGGCCCAGCGACGTGGTGGAGAAGTTCGCGGCGGACGCCGGTGGCTGAGCTCGGGATCGACGACGTCCGGGCCGCGGCGGAGCGACTGGCCGGCGTCGCCCACCGGACCCCGGTGCTGACGTCGCGGACCGTGGACGAGCTGACCGGTGCGCGGGTGCTGGCCAAGGCGGAGTGCTTCCAGCGCGGCGGCGCGTTCAAGTTCCGCGGCGCGTACAACGCGATCGCCGCGCTGGACCCCGAGGTCCGGTCCCGGGGCGTGCTGGCCTACTCCTCCGGCAACCACGCGCAGGCGATCGCCCTCGCCGCCGGGCTGCACCGGACCACGGCGGTCATCGTCATGCCGGCCGACGCGCCGCCGCTGAAGATCGCGGCGACGAAGGGGTACGGCGCCGAGGTCGTCAGCTACGACCGGTACGGGCAGGACCGGGAGGAGACCGGGCGGCGCCTCGCCGCCGAGCGCGGGCTGACGCTGATCCCCCCGTACGACCACCCGGACGTGATCGCCGGCCAGGGCACGGTGGCGCTGGAGCTCATCGAGCGGCGCGGCCCGCTGGACGTGCTGGTCGTCTGCGTCGGCGGCGGCGGGCTGATCTCCGGCTGCGCGATCGCGGCCTGCGCGCTCAGCCCCGGCGTCCGGGTGGTGGGGGTCGAGCCGGCCGCCGGCGACAAGATGCACCGCTCGCTCGCCACCGGGCGGCGCACGACCATCCCGGTGCCGCGCACGATCGCCGACGGCCAGCAGACCACCGCGCCCGGCGAGCTGACCTTCCCGATAGTCCAGCGGCTGGTCGCGGACGTGGTGCCGGTGACCGACGCGGAGATCGTCGCCGCCATGGTGCTCGCCTTCGAGCGGCTGAAGGTGGTGCTGGAGCCGAGCGGCGCCAGCGCGCTGGCGGCGCTGCTGGCGCGGCGGGTGCCGGACGTCGCCGGCCGGCGGGTCGGCGTCACGCTCTCCGGAGGGAACGTGGACGCCGCCCGCTTCGCCGAACTGGTCGCCGGCTCGGCGCCGGCTACCGGCGGGCCTCGAAGACCAGGTTGAACGGCGTCTCGGCGGCCCGCCGGAAGCGGGTGAAGCCGGCGTCGGTGACGACCTGCCGGATCGCCGCCTCCCCGGCCTGCGCGCCGAGGGCGTAGCCGCCGGACTGGGACAGGGCGTTGGGCACGCAGAGGAACGTGGAGAACGAGTAGTAGACCCGACCGACCGGGTTCAGGTTGTCGACGACCGTGTCGCCGGCGGCCGGCTCGACGATCAGCCAGGTGCCGTCCGGGGCGAGCGTGTCGCGGACGTGCCGGGCCGCGCCGAGCGGGTCGCCCATGTCGTGCAGGCAGTCGAACGTCGCCACCAGGTCGTAGTCCGCACCCGGGAAGTCCTGCGCGGTGGCCACCCCGAAGCTGACCCGGTCGGCCACCCCCGCCTCGGCGGCCCGCTTGCGAGCCCGCTCGATCGAGCCGTCGTGGTAGTCGGAGCCCGTTGATCGTGCTCGCCGGGTACGCCTGCGCGAGCAGCACGCTCGACGCGCCGTGCCCGCAGCCGACGTCGGCGACCAGCGCGCCGGCCCGCAGCTTCTCCTCGACCCCGTCGAGCGCGGGGATCCACGCCGGCACCAGGTTCGCCGCGTACCCGGGCCGGAAGAACCGCTCGCACCCGTCGAAGACGTCCGCGTCCTGCTCGTTCCAGCCCATGCCGGCGCCGGTGCGGAAGGCCTCCTCGATGCGCGGCTCGGCCCGCAGCGCGCCGAGCGCGAGCTGGAACGCGCCGGGCAGGAAGACCGGCCCGTCCGGGTCGGTCAGGGCGAAGGCCTGCTCGTCGGTGAGCGAGTAGCGGTCGGTGCCCGGGTCGTACTGCGACGTACCCGCCGGCGGCCTGCCCGCGCAGCCACTCGGTGACCTGCCGGGTGTCGGTGTCGGTGCGCTCGGCCAGCTCGGTCGCGGTCGCCGGGCTGCCGGCGAGGCCGCGGTAGAGCCCGAGCCGGTCGCCGAGCACGACGGCGCCGGCGGCGACGGTCGCGCCGAGGTCGCCCACGAAGCGGCCGAGGAACTCGTTCAGCTTGTCCTGATCGACGGTCATGGTCCCGTCCTTCCTTCTCGGTTGCCGGCAGCGTCCGCGGCGCCGTTGCGCGGGCGTTGCAACACCACTGCAATGGGCCGCGGGACGCTGCTGCGGACCGAACCGGAAGGGGTGCGCCGTGCGGGCGAGGGAGCCGGACATCGAGGGGTACGTGGACCGCGACGGGGTGAAGGTCGGCTACGAGGTCTTCGGCACCGGCGAGCCCGCCGTCGTCTTCCCGCCGATCGACCCGATCGTCCACTCGAGACTGTGGAAGGCGCAGGTCCCGTACCTGGCCCGGTACGGCAGGGTGGTGACGATCGACCCGCGCGGCAACGGCCGGTCCGACCGGCCGACCGCCGCGGCCGCGTACCGCGACACCGAGCCCGTCGCCGACACCGTCGCGGTCATGGACGAGGTCGGCATCCAGTCCGCCGTCCTGGTCGGACTCTGCGCCAGCGGCTGGCTGGCGCTGCGGATCGCGGCGCTGCACCCGGAGCGGGTGCTCGCCGTGGTCACCGTCTCCAGCTGGGCGCCGGCACTCACGCCGCCGTTGCCGGAGCGGATCGCGCACTGCTGGGAGGACGTGCTGGACACCGACGAGGGCTGGGCGAAGGACAACCGGCACTACTGGCTGCGCGACTGGCCGCGGCTTCGTCGAGTTCTTCTTCGACCAGCTGCTGCCCGAGCCGCACTCGACCAAGCAGTGGGAGGACGCGGTCGGCTGGGCGCTGGAGACGACCCGGAGACGATGATCCTGAGCGACTCCGGCCTACTCGACGGTCGACGAAGGAGGACTCGGAGGCGCTGCTCGCGCGGCTCCGATGCCCGGTGGTCGCCGTGCACGGTGAGCTGGACCGGTGCCAGCCGCCGAGCCGGAGCGCCCGGATCGCCGAGCTGACCGGCGGCTCGCTGGTCACGCTCGCCGGTGCGGGGCACCTCCCGCCGGCCCGCGAGCCGGTTGTGGTCAACCGGCTGATCCGGGACGATGGTCCGATCCGTGGCCGGGTCGCGGCCGCGTCCCCGCCCGCGGCGCTGGACCCGGCTCGCTCGACCGGTCGCCGCCGGGTGCTCTACCTCAGCTCGCCGATCGGTCTCGGGCACGGCGCGCCGGGACCTCGCGATCGTCGCCGAGCTGCGCCGGCAGCGGCCGGACGTGCAGGTGGACTGGCTCGCCCAGCACCCGGTCACCGAGCTGCTGGCCGCGCCGCGGCGAGCGGGTGCACCCGGCGTCGGCGGAGCTGGCCAGCGAGGCGTCCCATGTGGACGGAGAGGCCGGTGAGCACGACCTGCACGCCTTCGGCGCGATCCGCCGGATGGACGAGATCCTGGTCGCCAACTTCATGGTCTTCGCCGACCTGGTCGAGTCCGAGGCAGTACGACCTGTGGGTCGGCGACGAGGCCTGGGAGCTGGACTACTTCCTGCACGAGAACCCGGAGCTGAAGACGGCCGCGTACGCCTGGCTGACCGACTTCGTCGGCTGGCTGCCGGTCGGGCCCGACGGCGACCGAGGCCGGCCTCACCGCGGACTACAACGCGGAGATGGTCGAGCAGGTCGGGCGCTTCCCGCGGCTGCGGGACCGGGCGGTCTTCGTCGGCGACCCGGAGGACCTGGTCCCGCTGCCGCTCGGGCCCGGCCTGCCGGGGATTCCCGGAGTGGACGCGGGAGCACTTCGCCTTCTCCGGCTACGTCACCGGCTTCGACCCGGCGGAGGTGGCCGACCGGGAGGCGCTGCGGGACGAGCTCGGGTGGGCGCCGGGCGAGCCGGTCTGCGTGGTCGCGGTCGGCGGCTCCGGGGTGGGCGGCGCGCTGCTGCGGCGGGCGGCCGCCGCGCACCCGATCGCCCGCCGGCAGGTGCCCGGCCTGCGGACCGTCGTGGTCACCGGCCCGCGGATCGACCCGGCCTCGGTGCCGGTGTCCGAGGGCCTGGAGGTACACCCGTACCTGCCGCGCCTCTACCGGCACCTGGCCGCCAGCGACCTCGCGGTCGTCCAGGGTGGACTGTCCACGACGATGGAGCTGACCGCGTGCCGCCGGCCGTTCCTGTACGTGCCGCTGCGCAACCACTTCGAGCAGACCATCCACGTGCGACACCGGCTCGACCGGTACGGCGCCGGCCGGCGGCTGGACTGGGACGAGACCGACCCGGACGGGCTGGCCGCGGCGATCGCCGCCGAGATCGGCCGGGACGTCGACTACCGGCCGGTCGACCCCGGCGGCGCCGCCCGGGCCGCGACCCTGCTCGCCGAGCTGCTCTGAGTCGTCTTCGCCGAGCCCGGGCCCCGGCGGCTCAACCACCCGCGTTGGTGTGCGGTGAGCGAGGTGCTGCCGGGGCCGGGATACCGGGGAGGGCCGTGCCGCAGCGGCGCGCCAGGCGGCGGGCCCGGTCCCGCTCCCGGCGGGCGGTCGCGTGGTCGCCCCGGGCGGCGGCGCAGGCGGCCGCCACCTCGCCACCGAGTGCGAGCAGCGGTTGCCAGCCGGCCCGGGCGGCGGCGTCCAGGAACGGCGCCAGCGCCACCGCCGCCCGCTCCGGCTCGCCGGCGGACAGCCAGCCCCGAGCCACCGCCAGGTAGGAGTCCGCGCCGAGCAGCCAGGCTCCGCCGGCGGGCGCGGTGACGCCGGCCAGCATCCGCTCCGCGCGGCCGAGCAGGGCCGGGTCACCGGTGGCCTCGGCCAGCGGCGCCAGCCCGCGCAGCAGGTGCGCCTCGGCCCGGCTGCGCTCGGCGTGCCGCACGCTCGCGGTCAGCTCCAGGACCGCTGCCGTCGGTTCCCCGGCCTCCAGCAGGGTGCTGCCGAGGAACGCGTGCGCCGCGGCCGACCACCACGGGTGGGCACCCTGGGCGGCGGCCACCGCGACCGCCTCCGCGCCCGCGGCCAGTGCCTCGCCGCGGCGGCCGCGCAGCCGCTCCACCCAGCCGCGGTGCACCACGAACCACGCGTCGTACGAGCCGTACCGGCTGCGCCGGTTGACCACGCGGGCCGCCTCGATGCGCTCCAGCGCATCCTCCCAGGAGCCGGCGGCCATCGCCGGGAACGCCGACTCGAACAGCGTCCACTGCAACCGCCACAGGTCACCCCGCCGGCGCACCAGCGGCTCCAGCTCGGCCAGGACCGGACGCAGCGCCGCCACGTCACCGCTGTACGCGAAGGCGGTCTTCAGCCCGTCGAGCGCCGCGGCCAGGGCGTCGTCGTCGCGGCCCGCGCGGGCGGCGGCCACCGCGGTGCGCCCGTACCGGACGGCGAGGTCGAACCGCAGCCGGTTGCTGTCGACGACGGCGAGCCGGGCGAGCAGGTCGGCCTCGCTGGCCCGGTCGCCGAGCGTGCGGGCGATGCGGGCGCCCGCCTCCAGGAACGGCACGCACTCCGCGGTCGAGCGCCCCAGACCGACCAGCACGTCGCCGCCGAGCTCGCGCAGCGCGGCCATCTCCAGCCGCCGGTCCCCCGCTTCCCGGGCCAGCGCCGCCGCCGCCTCGTGGTCGGTCCAGGCCGCCTGGTACGCCGCGCGCGCCTCCCGGGCCCGGCCACGGACCAGGTGGATGCGGCCGCGTAGCTCGAGCAGGGCCGGGTCGTCCACAGTGGACGCGACCGCCAGACCGCTGTCGAGGAAGCGCTCGGCGTCCGAGGCCGCCCAGCGGCGCAGGGCCTCCTCGCCGGCGCGCAGCCACGCGCGGGCCGCCCGGGTCGGCTGACCCGCCGCCGCGGCATGGGCGGCCGCCGCCTCCGGCCGGTCGGCGAGCAGGTCCGCGGCCTGGCGGTGGTACTGCATCCGGGTCGGCTCCGGGGTCGTGGCGGACAGCACCTCCTGCACCAGGTCGTTGGCGAACTCGTACGCGCCGCCGGCGACGGCCAGCAGCGCCGCCCGCAGCGCCCGCTCGCACCGGCGGGCCGCCTCCGGAGCGGGAATCCCGAGCACGCCGGCGATCGTCGCCGGGTCGAACGGTGGCCCGAGCACGGACGCGGCCCGCAGCGCCTCCTCCACCTCCGGCCCGAGCCGGCGCACCCGGGTCTCGACGGCGTCGCGCAGCGAGCCCGGCACCCCACGCTCCCCGGCCCGCACCGCCCGCAGGGTCTCCACCGCGAACAGGGTGTGTCCCCGGGTGAGCCGGTAGAGCCGGTCGGCCAGCTCCGGCTGGTCGGCCTCGGCCGCGAGCCTGCCCACCGCCGCCCGGGGCAGCGGCTGGACCGGCAACCGCTCGGCGACGTCGGCGAGTCGCTCGATCGCGTCCTCACCCTCATCGACGCGTACGGTCGCGACGACGAGCAGCGGCACCCCGCCGTCGTGGCGGGCGAGATGGTGCAGGAAGTCGACCGTGGCGAGGCCGGCCTCGTGCAGGTCGTCCAGCACGAGCAGCACCGGTGACCGGGCCGCCAGCCGGCGCAGGAACCCGGCGACGGCGGCGAAGGCGCGCCGCCGCTGCACGTCCGCTCCGCCGCCGGCGCCGGTCCCGCGCCCGGATCCGCGCTGCCGAGCACACCGTCCACGTCGGACACCACCGCGGCGAGGGCGGCGGCGTCGGGTCCGGCCAGCTCGGCCAGCACGGCCGGCGGCAGGCCGGTCACCGCCGGCCGGACCGCGTCGGCCAGCGGCTGCAGGAAGAGCGACCGCTCGGTCCGGTAGCAGCGCGCCTGCAGCACCAGGCCACCGGTGCCGGCGGCGAGCGTGGCGACCTCCGCGACCAGCCGGGTCTTGCCGATGCCCGCCTCGCCGGTGACCAGCACCAGGCCGGCGCGGCCGACCGCCGCGGCCGACCAGAGCGCGGTCAGCCGCGCGACCTCGGTCTCCCGACCGACCAGCCCGCCCGCGGCGACGCCGGACGCCGCCGGGGCGGACGGCGCGGGCGCGGGCTCCTCGCGGAGCAGGGCCACATGGATGGCGCGGGTCTCGGCCGCCGGCTCGGTGCCCAGCTCGGCGGTCAGCACCCGCCGCAGCCGCGCGTACTCCGCCAGCCCACGGGCCGGCTCGCCGGCGGACAGGTGCGCCCGCATCAGCAGCCGGGAGCCGGCCTCGTCGAGCGGGTCGGCGTCCACGGCGGCCGTAGCGACGGAGACGGCGGTCCCGGCGTCGGCCACCTCCAGCGCCGCCGCCGCGGCGGCGAGCCGGGCCTGCCGCAGCAGCCGGACGGCGTCGGCACGGCACGCTTCCGCCCAGTCCGCGTACGGCTGGTCGGTGAGCACCGCCCCGACCCCGAGCAGGCCGAGCGCGCGGCGGGCGGCGGTCAGCGCGAGCGCCGGCTCCCCCGCGGCGGCCCGGTCCCGCGCCACCCGGACCAGCCGGGCCGCCTCGTCCAGGTCCACCCCGTCGCTCAGCGCGTCGCCCAGCCGGTAGCCGGTCCGGCTGCCCGCCACCGCACCCGGCCCGAGCGCCGCGCGCAGCCGGCTGACCAGCGTGGCGACGTTCCCGGCTGGCTGGAGCGGCGGGCCGTCGGGCCACAGCGCCTCGACGACGCGGTCCACCGGCACGGTGCCCGGCCGGTCCACGGCGAGCAGCGCGAGCAGCGTCCGCGCCTTCCGGCTGCCGACCTCGGCGTCGGTGAGCACCCGCCCGTCCCGGACGACCGTGAGCGGACCCACCAGCCGCACGCCCGACCGGGCGCCCACCCCGCCATGCCGTCGCTCGTCCGTCACGTCCCCTCCGACCCCCAGTCTGACCCGGCGGGCGGCTAGAGTCCCCGGGATGAGCGAGGACGCACCGGCACTCGGCGACATCGCCGCGCTGGCGATCGACTCCGCCGACCCACCCAACATCGCCCGCTGGTGGGCGCGACTGCTCGGCGGCACGGTCGAGGACGACCCGGAAGGCGACGCCACCCTGCGCACGCCCGGCGGGCTGGCGATCGACTTCGTGCGGGTCCCGGAGGCGAAGACCGTCAAGAACCGGCTGCACCTCGACCTGCGCAGCGTCGGCGACTTCGGCGCCGCGGTCGCGCAGGCCCGCAGCCTCGGCGCCGTGCCGGCCGACGACGTCTACGACGGCGGCAGCTGGCAGGTGCTGCGCGACCCCGAGGGCAACGAGTTCTGCATCCTCAAGCCGCGCTCCTGACCTCAGTGGCGGATCGGCGCGGTCGCCGTCACCCGCCCCGGCTCAGGACGGGCTGGCCGGCTGGCGACGGGTGACCCACAGGACGTAGAGGTTGCCGACCGCCATCAGCCCGGCGATCACCACGACGAACCACACCTCGCGGACCACGGCGGTCACGATGACCGCCGCCGCGACGACGGTCAGCACCACGAAGGTCAGCCGCAGGCCCTTCGGGACCGGGCCGGACAGTGCGCTCACCCGAGTCATGCTGCCATCACCGCGCCCGCGGACGCCCACGGGGTCGCCCGACTGGCAGGATCCGTACACCGAGCGAGGAGGAGGTCGTCGTGACCCCGGACGAGGTGCTGGCCCACTGCCTGGGCAAGCCGGGCGCCTGGCAGGACGAGCCATGGGAGGGCGACGTCGTGGTGAAGGTGGGTCCGAAGATCTTCGCGTTCCTCGGGTCGGGGACGTCGGTCGGGCTCAAGTGCGGGGCCAGCCGGGACGAGGCGGACGAGTGGCTGCGGCGCTTCCCGCAGGACGCCGAGGTGATGGCGTACATCGGGCGCTCCGGGTGGAACACCCTGCGCATCGGCGGCGCGATCCCGGACGACGAGCTCCTCGACGCGATCGACGCCTCCTACGACACCGTCGTCAGCAAGCTCCCCAGGAAGCACCGCCCCTAGCGCTCCCTCGACGGAGCTGCGCGCCGTGCGAGCCCTCAGCCGGAGCCGGCGGCGGTCCAGATCGGCAGCGCCAGCCGCAGCAGCTCGGCGTTGTCCCCGACCGGTTCCCCGCCCGGGCCGACGAGCGTGTCCTCCAAGCCCACCCGGGTGGGCAGGCCCAGCCGCCCGGCGTGGGCCACCAGCGGCCAGCACGCCGCCTCCTCGCCGTGCAGCAGGCGCGGCGCGGCAAGGCCCAGCTCGTCCAGCCGGCGCAGCACCGTCTCGGCGACCGCGGTCGCGTCGGCGGCCGGCGCGTCGATCACCTCCACCAGGATCCGGGCCAGCTCGACCTCCGGCTCCCAGCCGGCCAGGCGCTCGGCGTCGTCGGCGGACCACACGCCGGCCTCGACGGCGATGCCGGCGGTCCGCAGCAGCCCGGCCAGCTCCGTGAAGCCCGGCTCCGAGACGTTGACCGAGGCGAAATCCGGCCGTGCGGGCGGCGCGAGGTCCGACCACCCGGCCACGATCTGCAGCCGCGCGCGGTGGTCGCCGCCGCTGATCCACAGGCCGGTGGACACCCCGATGCCGGTGGCCGGGCAGGCCCGCCGCACCTCGGCGACCGCCGCGCCCACGTCGTGCGGCAGCAGGGACTCGGCGCCGTCCGGCCCGCGCGGGTGCAGGTGCACCGCCTCGGCCCCCGCGGTCACCGCCGCCGCGGCGGCCGCCGCCAGCTCCGCCGGGGTGAGCGGGACCGCCGGGTGCTCCGCCCGGCTGCGCCGACCGTTGAGACACGCCTTGATCCGCTCGATCCGCTCGATCCGCTCGGACACGAACGGATCTTCGCACCCTGTGCGGCGGCCGCCCGACGCCGGCCTGACTCGGCGTCGGGCGGTGACTCGGCCGGCACGGCGCGGATACGCTTCCGCCATGGCGGGACCGGACGACGCCGGCGGCCGTCGTCGGCGAGGACCGGCGTGGCCGTGGACGGGGCCGGCACCGCCCGCGGTGGAGGTGGAGCGATGACCGAGGAGCCGGTGGACGGCCTCGACGTACCGAGCCCGACAGTGGACGGGCCAGCCGCGGCGTCGACCGAGCTGGTGGTGCGCGAGCGCCGCTCGACAGCCCTTCCGGCGCGGCGCCTGCCTCGGGCGGCCGTCAGGCTGCGGGGCCGGGTGGTAGCAGCTGCGGGGCCGGGTGGTCGAGCTGCGGCAGCATCCGGCCGCGGTCGCGTCGGTCTCGGCGGCCGCGACGCTCGGCAGTGCGGTCCTGGTGACCGGCGTGCGCCGCGCGTTGCAGCACGCCGCCGCCGCACCCCGCGCCAGGACCACCTCGGTGGCCGTCGGCGGCTACATCCTGCACGAGGTGCACGTCATCCACCACGTCGTGCATCACGTCCGGCGCTCACCCGAGAACTGACCGTGCCGTACGTCACCGACCCGCGCGTCGACGCCTACATCGATGCGCTGCCGGGGTGGCAGCAGGCCGTCTGCCGCGAGGTCCGCGACCTGATCCACGCCGCCGACCGGGAGGTCGTCGAGACGGTCAAGCGCAGGAACCAGCCCTACTTCGTGCTTCAGGGCAACGTCTGCGCCCTGCTGGCGGCGAAGGACCACGTCAACGTCTTCCTCTACGACGGCGCGATCGTCCCCGATCCCGACGGAATCATCACCGGCGGACACGACAACAAGACAGCTCGCACCGTGGCCGTCTACGAGGGCGAGACGATCAACGCGCCTGCGCTGTCCGCGATGGTCAAGCAGATCATCGCCAACAACCGCGCCGGCGGCTGGCGCAAGCTGAAGCGCGAAGGCTAGGCACTGGGTCGCCTGTCAGGCAGGTCGACCCGGTCTACCGCCGAGCCGACCGGGCGGCGCGGCGTGACTCTCGGCCCGGTGTCCATCTGCGGGTCTCCCGATCGTCGTGCTGGTGTGGTCCGGGTCGGCGCTGGCCGGCTCGCGAGCCGTGGCGCACCCTGAGCGCCCCGGCACGCGATGATGGACCCGAGGAGGAGTCAGCGATGAAGTTCATGCTGTTCGTCTGCGCCGACGGCGCGGCCGTCGACACCATGCCGGACGAGCCCCCCGGCGACGAACCCATGCCGTGGGCGGACGAGCTCGACGCGGCCGGCATCCGGCTCGACGGCGACCAGCTGCGACCGCCGCGGGACGCGACGACGGTGCGGGTACGCGGTGGCGAGGTGCTGCTCGCCGACGGGCCGTTCGCCGAGACGAAGGAGGTCATCCTCGGCTACGACGTGATCGAGTGCCCGGATCTCGACGAGGCGATCGCGATCGCGGCGCGGCACCCGGTCGCGCAGGGCGGGCTGATCGAGATCCGGCCGTTCTACGGGTGAGCGTCGAGGTCGACGCGGTCGTCGCGGACACGTTCCGGCAGGAGTGGGGGCGGGTCGTCGCCACGCTGATCCGCACGACCGGCGACTGGGACCTGGCCGAGGAGTGCGCACAGGAGGCGTTCGCGCTGGCGCTGGCCCGGTGGCCGGGCGACGGCGTCCCGCGCCGACCGGGCGGCTGGATCGTCACCACCGCCCGCAACCGGGCCGTCGACCGGCTCCGCCGGCGCAGCGTCGAGACCGCCAAGCTGCGGGAGGTCGCCGCGACCGGCGGACCGGCCGACGACCCCGACCCGAGCGGCATCGCCGACGACCGGCTGCGGCTGCTGTTCACCTGCTGCCATCCGGCGCTGCCGCTGGAGGCCAGGGTCGCGCTGACGCTGCGGACCCTCGCCGGCCTGACCACCGCCGAGATCGCGCGCGGCTGCCTGGTCTCCGAGGCCACGATGGCGAAGCGCCTGGTCCGGGCGAAGGGCAAGATCCGCAACGCCGGCATCCCGTACCGCGTGCCGTCGGCCGACCTGCTCCCGGCGCGCACCTCCGGCGTGCTGGCCGTGTTGTACCTGCTGTTCAACGAGGGCTACGCGGCGTCGGCCGGTGCCGAGGTGATCCGGCCCGACCTGTGTGCCGAGGCAATCCGGCTGGCGCGGCTGCTCGCCCGGCTGATGCCGGGCGAGCCGGAGGCGCTCGGGCTGCTCGCGCTCATGCTGCTGCACGACGCGCGCCGCGACGCCCGCATCGACGAGGCCGGCCGGCTGGTGCCGCTCGAGGACCAGGACCGCGCCCGCTGGCGGCGCGCCGAGATCGCCGAGGGCGTCGCCGTGCTGGAGTCGGCGCTCGACCACGGCGACGTCGGGCCCTACCAGCTGCAGGCGGTGATCGCCGCCTGCCACGCCACCGCCGGGACCGCCGCGGAGACCGACTGGGCCGGGATCGCCCGGCTCTACCGGCGACTGCTGCGGGTGCTGCCGTCCCCGGTGGTGGCGCTCAACCACGCGGTGGCGGTGGCGAGGTCCGACGGTCCCGCCGCCGGGCTGGCCCTCGTCGAGCGCGTGGCTGCCGATGGTCGGCTCGCCGGCTACCACCTGCTGCCGGCGACCCGGGCCGACCTGCTTCGCCAGTTGGGTCGGCACGCGGACGCCGCGGCGGCGTACCGGTCGGCGATCGAGCTGGCGAGCACGGATCCCGAGCGCGCCTACCTCAGCCGGCGCCTGGCCGAGCTGGCCGAGCCGTGAGCTCGGGCGCGGCTCGCGGGCCAGGCCGGGGACGACGCCGGTGCGGGACGTAGCGTCACGAGTCATGGCCGCCTCCGCACCTGACACCGTGCAGGTGGGCGCCGCCGGGAGCCGGCTGGCGCCCGGACTGGGCTTCGCCGTGCTCTCGGCGTCCGCGTTCGGCCTGTCCGGTTCACTCGCCCGCGGGCTGATGGACGCCGGCTGGTCGTCGGCGGCCGCCGTCGCGATCCGGATCCTGCTCGCCGCGGCCGTGCTCGTGCCGGTGGCGGCGGTCCAGCTGCGGGGCCGGTGGCCGCTGCTGCGCACCAACCTCCCGTTGATCGCCGGCTACGGTCTCGTCGCCGTGGCCGGCTGTCAGCTCGCCTACTTCAACGCCGTCGCGCACATGCAGGTCGGCGTCGCCCTGCTGATCGAGTACACCGCCCCGGTCGCCGTGGTCGGCTGGCTCTGGGCCCGCCACGGCCAGCGCCCCGGTCGGCTGACCGTCCTCGGCGCGCTGCTCGCGGGCGCCGGCCTGGTGCTGGTCCTCGATCTGGCCTCGGGTGCCCGCGCGAGCACCACCGGGATCCTCTGGGCGCTCGGCGCGATGGTGGGGGTCGCGGTCTACTTCGTACTCTCCGCGGACCGGGAGAACGGGCTGCCCGCCACCGTCCTCGCCGCCGGCGGCCTGGTCCTCGGTGGGTTCGCGCTGCTGCTCCTCGGCGTGGTCGGCATCCTCCCGCTCACCGCGTCGACCGGACCGGTCACGTTCACCGGGTTCACCGTCCCGTGGTGGGTGCCGGTGCTCGCGCTCGGCGTCCTCAGCGCCGCGCTCGCCTACGTCGCCGGCATCGCGGCCACCCGCCGGCTCGGCTCCCGGCTCGCGTCGTTCGTGGCGCTGTCCGAGGTGCTGGTCGCACTGGTCGCCGCCTGGCTGCTGCTCGGCGAGATCCCGCGCTGGATACAGGTGCTCGGCGGGGCGCTGATCCTGGCCGGCGTGGTCGCGGTGCGACTCGGCGAGGCACGTCCGGCGAATGCCGAGGAGCGTGAGCCGGTCGCCACCTGAGCCAGCTTGCATCGGTGCCGTCACGACCCGACCGCTGGTCCGGCCGCGACCGTGACCTACTTCTGAGCCGCCAGCCGCGCGATCTCCCGAGCGAGGATCGTCGCGCGCGTGGCCGGGGTGCGGGCCTTGAGCAGCGGCAGGATCACGGCGTACCGGTCGGATCGGCCGAGCCGGGTGAAGGCGGCGTTCGCGCGGGCGTCGCCGGCCAGCGCGGCCGCCAGATCGGGCGGCACCGCGGCGGTGCGCTGTGACTCGTACGCCGCCTCCCACCGTCCGTCCGCCTGGGCGGCCGCGACCTCCGCGAGCCCCGCCGGCCGCATCCGCCCGGCCGCCAGCAGTGCCTCGACCTTCGCCACGTTGACCTTCGACCAGGAGCTCCGCGGCCGGCGGCGCGAGTACCGCTGGAGGAAGGACACCTCGTCGTTGGCCTTGCGCTGACCGTCGATCCAGCCGAAACACAGGGCCACGTCGAGCGCCTCCGCGATCGTGATCGTCGCGATCCCCGAGTGCCGCTTGGCGATCCGCAGCCAGGCGTCGGCCCGCTCGCCGTCCTGCGCCTCCAACCAGGACTCCCACCGCGCCGCATCGGGGAAGTCGAGCACGTCCACGCTATGCCGGCTTGGTCGAGGCGAGGACTTCGAGGTAGTGCGGGTTGTACATGACGCCCAGCACGTTGCCGAACGGGTCCACCACCGAGGCGGTGACGAACCCCGCCTCCCGCGGCGTGACCGGCTCGTACTGCGTGGCACCCATCGACAGCAGTCGTGCCACGGTGGCGTCGAGGTCGTCGACGTGCCAGTGCATGATGGCGCCGCCGGGCCCGGTCCCCGCGTCGGGCGGCTGGTAGCCGCGGTCGATGATGCCCAGCTCGTCCTGGTGGTCGCCGATGCGGAACTCGACGTAGGCCGGGCGTCCGTCCGGTCCTCGCCGCTCGAAGTAGGGCTGCACGCCCAGGAACTCCGTGTACCACGCCACGGCGGCCGCCACGTCGTCCGCCCAGAGGTTGAGCGTGGCGAATCCTCGCAGACTCACGATGCGTCCTTCCCTCGTCGGTGCGTCCCGCGCTGGACGCTATCGGCACTTGTGGAACCTTCGGTTCCTCAACGCGGTAGCAGACTGAGGGGATGTTGGAGACATCGGTCCGGCTGCTCCGGCTCCTGTCGCTGCTGCAGGTCCGGCGGGACTGGTCCGGCGCCGACCTCGCCAGCCGCCTCGGCGTCACCACCAGGACCGTGCGCAACGACGTCGAACGGCTGCGCATCCTCGGCTACGAGGTGCACTCCAGCACCGGGATCACCGGCGGCTACCGGCTCGGGGCCGGTTCCGCGATGCCGCCGCTGCTGCTCGACGACGACGAGGCCGTCGCCGTCGGGGTGGGGCTGCGCGCCGCGGCGGCCGGCACGGTCACCGGGATCGAGGAGACCTCGCTGCGAGCGCTGGCCAAGCTCGAACAGACCCTGCCGGCCCGGCTCCGGCGCCGGCTCGACGCCCTTCGGCAGGCCACCGTCTCCGCGGCGGGCGGCGGGCCCACCGTCGACGCCGAGACGCTCACGACCATCGCCGGCGCCTGCCGCGACCATGAGCAGCTGCGCTTCGACTACCGGGGCCGCGACGGCGAGACCAGCGCACGCCGGGTGGAGCCGCACCGCCTCGTCTACACCGGTCACCGCTGGTACCTGCTCGCGTGGGACCCCGACCGCGAGGACTGGCGCACGTTCCGGGCCGACCGCGTCCGGCCGCGCCTGCCCACCGGGCCACGGTTCACGCCGCGGGAGCCGCCCGAGGACGCCGCGAGCCACGTCGTACGCGGGACCGGCTCGCTGGCCTGGACGCATCAGGCGCGGGTCCGCCTGCACGCGCCCGCCGAGGTCATCGCCGAGAACGAACGCGTCACGCCGGCGGCCGGCCTGCTGCGCCCTGTCGACGAGCACAGCTGCGTCCTGGAGACCGGCAGCGGTTCCCTGCGTGACCTCGTCGGCTACCTCACGAGCCTCGACGTCGCCTTCGAGGTGCTGGACCCGCCGGAGCTCAGAACCATGCTGCGCCAGCTCGCCGACCGCTACACCGCAGCGGCCGGCGACCGGGACTCAACCAGTAACCCTGCGGGCGCGCGGCTCCGCCTACTTCCGTCGTTCGTCGTCGCCGCCGCTCGGACACGCCGCACGATCCGCGCCCGCAACGCCAACGCGTGCCTCGTCCGCCGCCGAGGCCGGCGACCGCGGAGGTCGGTGTGCGCTCAGCGGCCTTCGCGGGGGTGGGTCTCCGTGCCGTTGCTCAGGAGTTCGGTGAGCAGGTGTCCGACCCGGTCGCGGATCTGATCGCGGATGGGCCGGACCGCATCGACCGGTTGGCCGGCGGGGTCGGGGAGGTCCCAGTCTTCGTAGCGCTTGCCGGGGAAGACCGGGCAGGTGTCACCGCAGCCCATGGTGATCACGACGTCGGCGGTCTTGACCGCGTCGGTGGTGAGGAGCTTCGGCCGCTGGGCGGCGATGTCGATGCCGACTTCGGCCATCGCCGCGACCGCTACCGGGTTGGCCTGATCGGCGGGCAGCGACCCGGCGGAGCGGACGTCGACCCGGTCGCCGGCCAGCTCGGTCAGGAAGCCGGCGGCCATCTGCGACCGGCCGGCGTTGTGCACGCAGACGAACAGCACGACGGGTCGGCGGCTCGGGTCGGTCATGGTCGGCTCCCCACGGAGGTCACTGGCACCCGCAGGCGGCGGGCGGTCCAGCGACGGACGCTTCCGCCGGGGTCTGACCGCAGCATCCGCTCTTCGCCGAGCTGTCACAGCAGGCCGAGTGCATGTCGGTCGAGCAGCACGCTTGCACCGATCCTGGCGTCGGCAGCGGACTCGACACCTGGCCGGCCGCAAGCGAGGCCACAGAGGCAGCGGCGGGCTTGGTCGCCCGGATGATCGCGGCGTGCATGCCGGGTGCGGCTTCGCGGGTGAACGTCACGGTGGCGTCGGTGAAGCCGACCGCGGCCAGGCCGTCGAGGTACTCGCTGCGGGACAGGGCGCCGGCGATGCACCCGACGTAGGTGCCGCGCCGGGCCCGCTCGGCTGGGCTGAGGTCGTCCTCGGCCACGACGTCGGAGACACCGACCCGCCCGCCGGGGTGCAGCACCCGGAACATCTCCGCCAGGACCGCCGGCTTGTCCACGGACAGGTTGATGACGCAGTTGGAGATCACCACGTCGACCGCGGCGTCCGGCAGCGGGATCTGTTCGATCGTGCCTCCAAGGAACTCGACGTTGGTGGCGCCGGCCTTGGCCGCGTTGGAGCGGGCCAACTCCAACATCTCCTCGGTCATGTCGACGCCGTACGCGAACCCTGTCGGGCCGACCCGGCGCGCCGACAGCAGCACGTCGATGCCGCCGCCGGAGCCCAGGTCGAGAACCCGCTCGCCGTCGCGCAGCTCCGCGACTGCCAGCGGATTGCCGCACCCCAGGCTCGCCGCCAGCGCCTCAGCCGGCAGCTCGTCCTGCACGCCGGCGCCGTACAGACCGGCGCCGAACGACCCGGCATCCTGATCCAGCGCCTCGGCCGAGCAACACGAACCGCCGGCCGGCGCGCAGCACGCCTCGACCGGTGCTGCGGACGAGGTGCCACAGCCGCACCCGCTCCCGGTGGTCACCGCGGTCGCCGCCGCCGCGTACCGGGCCCGGACCTGCTCGCGCAGCTCGATCTCACTCGCTGCCATCCCGCCACCTTCCATTGACACCAGTCGATGCGACGACAGTGCCTCACGCATCGACAGCTGTCAATGCGTGTGGCAGGCTGGATGCATGCCGACCGCGTGCCCTCCCGTTGCTGACCGAGGACTGCTGCTCCCCGCTGAGCGGCGAGCCGATGGACCTCGCCGCGGCCGAGCGGCTGGCCGGCGTGCTCAAGGCGCTGGCCGAGCCGACCCGGCTGCGGCTGCTGTCGCTGGTCGCCGCCCAGCCGGACGGCGAAGCCTGCATCTGCGACCTCACCGCCCCGGTGGGGCTGTCTCAGCCAACCGTCTCCCATCACATGAAGGTCCTCACCGATGCCGGCCTGCTGACCCGCGACCAACGCGGCAAGTGGGCCTACTACAGGCTCGTCCCCGACGCCCTCGACACCCTCGCCGCACTGCTCACCACGACCGGACGCTCGTCAACAGCGACGGCTGCGGCCCGTCGTCGGCTGGCTGCCGCGGCGACGTCCGCGTGACAGCACCGCGGACCGGCCCGGGCCAGACCGAGGTGGCGCAGGACGCGGCCGAGTGCACGGGGCGAGCGAGTTTCCGGTGCCGGTGATCTTGGTGGACTCCGGCTACGAGCCGCTGACCTGCGGGAAGGGCTCCCCCGACTGGACTCGAACCAGTAACCCTGCGATTAACAGTCGCATGCTCTGCCAATTGAGCTACGGGGGACCGGCCGCGTGCTGCGACGGCACGTCAGGATACCCGATCGTGAGTACGGTCGCCGACGCGCGGGTAGGCAGCAGGTGACCGGCTGGCAAGCGTCGACCACGAAGGAGCGTGCACATGCAGGGGAAGCTCGCCTTGGCCGCGGGGTTCGCGGCCGGGTACGTGCTGGGCAGCAAGGCCGGCCGCCAGCGGTACGAGGAGATCGTCGCGCAGGCGCGGCGGGTGGCCGGCAACCAGACGGTGCAGAGCACCGCCGGCGTCCTGCAGGCGCAGGCGTCCGACCTGGTCAGCAAGGCCAAGCAGTCCGACCTGGTGAACAAGGCCAAGCAGTCCGACCTGGTGAACAAGGCCGTGGGGAAGGTGAAGGGCGGCGAGGACAGGACCACCGCGTCGACGACCACCGCGACCGACTCGGCGCCGTTCTCGGACTACTCGACCACGAGCGGCAGCGACCTGTTCGAGTCGAGCGGGCCGGCCAGTGACCCGCTCAGCCCGACGAACCCGACCGGCAACAACGGCTCCAACCCGTAGCGCAACGACCGGAGGGCGGGACCCACGCCGGGTCCCGCCCTCCGGCGTCCCAGCCAGACGAGGTCTCAGCCGGAGGAGAAGGCGGCGTCGAAAGCGGCCGCCGGCGGCTCGATGGCCACCAGCTTCCGGACGAACTCCAGCGCCTCGGGCGCTCCGAGCAGCCGGTCCATGCCGGCGTCCTCCCACTCGATCGAGATCGGGCCGTCGTACCCGATCGCGTTGAGCATCCGGAAGCAGTCCTCCCACGGCACGTCGCCGTGCCCGGTGGACACGAAGTCCCAGCCGCGCCGCAGGTCGGCCCACGGCAGGTGGGAGGCGAGCCGGCCGTTGCGGCCGTTGCCGACCCGGCGCTTCGCGTCCTTGCAGTCGACGTGGTAGATCCGGTCCCGGAAGTCCCAGATGAAGCCGACCGGGTCCAGGTCCTGCCAGACGAAGTGGGACGGGTCCCAGTTGAGCCCGAAGGCCTCGCGATGCCCGATCGCCTCCATCGTGCGGACCGTCGTCCAGTAGTCGTACGCGATCTCCGACGGGTGCACCTCGTGCGCGAACCGCACCCCCTCCGAGTCGAAGACGTCGAGGATCGGGTTCCACCGGGCGGCGAAGTCGGCGTAGCCGTCGTCCACCATGGACGCCGGCACCGGCGGGAACATCGCCACGGTCTTCCAGATCGCCGACCCGGTGAAGCCGACTACGGTCGACACGCCGAGCTTGGCGGCCGCCCGGGCGGTGTCCTTGATCTCCTCGGCGGCCCGCTGCCGCACCCCCTCCGCCGAGCCGTCCCCCCAGATCCGCGCGGGCAGGATCCCCTGGTGCCGCTGGTCGATCGGGTCGTCGCAGACCGCCTGACCGACCAGGTGACAGGAGATCGCGAAGACCTGCAGGTTGTGCTTGGCCAGGATCTCCCGGCGGCCGTCGACGTACGACGAGTCGGCGACGGCCTTGTCCACCTCGAAATGGTCGCCCCAGCAGGCGATCTCCAGGCCGTCGTACCCCCACTCGGAGGCGAGCCGGCACACCTCGGTGAACGGTAGGTCGGCCCACTGGCCGGTGAACAGCGTGACAGGTCGGGGCATGGAGCTGTCCTCCTCGGACGGTCGGAACTACTCGGTGCGGGGAACCGCCGGCTCCACCTCGGCGAGGCGGAGCAGGAGGTCCTTGACGTCGGTGGCGGGCAGCCGGTCCGGCACAACGCCCGGGGTGGAGCACAGCAGCACCGGCGCGTTCGTGGCCTCGGCGGCCGGCAGCCGGCCGTGCGAGCCACGGACCGGCGACGGATCGAGCGGCACCACGGACATGGTGTACCGCAGCCCCAGCTTCTTGCGGGCCAGCGCCGCGGCGGCGCGCGCCTTGACCAGCCGGTCGGCCGGGTCGAGGAAGAGCTCGGCCGGGTCGTAGCCGGGCTTGCGGTGGATGTCGACGCCGCGGGCGAAGTCCGGCGCGCGGCGGTCGTCCAGCCAGTAGTAGTAGGTGAACCAGGCGTCCGGCTCGGCGACGCAGACCAGCTCGCCGGCCCGCGGGTGGTCGATCCCGATCGCGGCCTTGCCGGCGGCGTCGAGCACCGACTCGATCCCGGGCAGGCCGGCGAGCAGGGATCGTACGGCGGGAACGTCGGCCGGGTCGCGGACGTAGACGTGCGCCACCTGGTGGTCGGCGACGGCGAAGGCCCGGGACGTCCACGGGTCCAGATACTCCATGCCGGCCTGGGCGTACACCTCCAGCAGGCCGTTGCGGCGCAGCGCCCGGTTGACGTCGACCGGCCGCGCGACCGGCGTGATCCCGTACTCGGACAGCACCACGACGACCGCCCCGGACGCCACGCAGGCGTCGAGCAGCGGCGCGAGCGCACCGTCCAGCGCGGCCGCCGCCGCGGCGGCCGCACGCCCGGCCGGGCCGAAGCGCTGCAGGTCGTAGTCGAGGTGCGGCAGGTAGACCAGCATCAGGTCGGGCCGGTCCTCGGCGAGCACCTGCCGGGCGGCCCGCGCGATCCAGGTCGAGGAGGTGATCCCGGCGCCGGGCCCCCAGTAGGAGAAGAGCGGGAAGGCGCCCAGCGCGCCCACCAGCCGGTCGTGCAGCTCCGGCGGGCGGGTGTAGCAGTCGGGCGACTTGCGACCGTCGGCGTGGTAGATCGGCCGCGGGGTGACCAGCAGGTCGGTGGCAGCGCCCATCGCATACCACCAGCAGACGTTGGCCACCCGGTAGCCGGGCACCGCGCGGCGGGCGGCGTCCCACACCTTCTCGCCCTGCACCAGCGCGTTGTGCTGCCGCCAGAGGTGCACCTCGCCGAGGTCCCGGAAGTACCAGCCGTTGCCGACGATCCCGTGCCCGGCGGCGGTCAGCCCGGTCACTATCGAGGACTGCACGGTGCAGGTGACCGCCGGGAAGGTCGGGTCGAGCCGCGCCTGCGAGCCCCGCTCGGCGAAAGCCGCCAGCCGCGGCATCTGCGCGAGCGTCCCCGCCGTCAGCCCGACCACGTCGAGTACCACGACCGTCCTCATGCGACCTCCTCCAGGCCGTTGTCCCGCAGCCGATCCCGCGTCCACGCCAGCTCGGCGGCGATCCCGGCGGCCAGGTCCGCGTCGCCGGCCGGGCGCTGGCCCGCCGGCAGGACCTGCCAGGTGTAGGTCTCCACCTCCAGGTGCGCGGTCAGCGCCCGGGGACCCCCGACGAGCACGCCGAGCGTGCGCACCAGATCGTCGGCGGTGCTGCGCAGCGGCTCGGCCGGCGCCGCGTGCAGCGGCACGTGGAAGTGCACCCGCCATGGCGCGCCGTCCGGCAGGCCGCCGTCCAGGGCCTGGTCCAGATCGTCGGTGCCGGCGACCCCGGCCGGGGACGCGGCCCGCACCTGGTGCAGGTAGCGCGGCTCGACGAAGCGGCCGAGCGCGGCCCGGCTCGCCCCGTCCGCGACACCCGCCTCCAGCGCACAGGACACCTGCGCCTTCACCACGGGCAGCCCGGCCGCCGCGAGCCGGCCCACCGCGGCCGCCGGCTCCTCGAAGGCGACCGCGAGGTGGCAGGCGTCCAGGCAGACGCCCAGCCGATCCCCGGCGGCGTCCGCCAGCTGCGCGGCGGCCTGCTCGGTGGTCTCCACCACGCAGCCCGGTTCCGGCTCCAGCCCCACGCGGATCTCCCGGCCGGTCCCGACCGCCAGCGCCGCCAGCCCCTCGGACAGCGAGCGGAGGTGCTGGAGCGCCGTGCCACGGCGCTCGTCGTCCCACGGCTCCCGCCACGCCAGCGGCAGGGTCGAGACGCTTCCGTACGCGGCGTCGGCCGGCAGCAGCCCGGCCAGCACCCGGGCGCAGTCCAGCGTGTAGCGCAGTCTGTCCACAGTGGTCCAGTCGGGCCGGTAGACGTCGCCCTTGACCACTTCGGCGCCGAAGGCCCGGTACGGGAACGCGTTGAGGGTGACCACCTCCAGCCCCCGCCCCGCCAGCGCGGCGGCCAGCCGCGGCACCCCGTCCGGAGTGGACAGCAGCTCGGTCACCGCGTCCCGCGCCAGCCACAGCCCGACGCCGAGCCGGCGCACGCCGAGCGCGGACCTGACCGGCACCGCGTACCGGTCCAGCGCGCGGAGGACACCGTCGAGGGTGTCGGTGGGGTGGACGTTCGTGCAGTACGCGACGTGCACCGTGCTGCCGTCCGGGTGCCGGAAGCGCATCGGCTCACGCCCCCGGCCGGGCGCCGCGCAGGACCGAGTTGCCGGCGAAGAGGGCCGTGTCGTCGCGGTCCGCGCCGACCTCGGGCAGCAGCCGGCCGCTCTGCCCGTAGAACTCGACCGGGTTGCGCCAGAAGACCGTGTCCACAGCGGAGGAGTCGAAGCCGGCCTCGCGCATGGCCGCCGCCGTGCGCACCGTCTTCAGCGGGTCGCTGCGGCCCCAGTCGGCGGCGGAGTTGACCAGCATCCGCTCGGTGCCGAGCTCCCGCAGGATCGCCACCGTCCGCCGCTCGTCCATCTTGGTGTCCGGATAGACGGAGAAGGCCAGCCAGCAGCCGGTGCCGGCGACCAGCGGCGCGGTCAGCTCGTTGAGATGGTCGATCAGGACCCGGCCGGGGTCGATGCCGGACTCGCGGACGACGTCGAGGGTGCGGCGGGTGCCGGCCGGCTTGTCCCGGTGCGGGGTGTGCACCAGGACGGGCAGGTCATGCACGACTGCCAACCGCAGCTGGGCGGCCAGCGCCTCGTCCTCCTCCGGCGTCATGCTGTCGTAGCCGACCTCGCCGACCGCGACCACGCCGTCCTTCTCCAGGTAGTTCGGCAGGACGTCGAGGACCTCGCGCAGCCGCGGGTCGTTCGCCTCCTTGGGGTTGAGCGAGATCGCGCAGTGGTGGGTGATCCCGAACTGCGCGGCCCGGAACCGCTCCCAGCCCACCAGCGAGTCGAAGTAGTCGAGGAACGTGCCGACGCTGGTCCGCGGCTGGCCGAGCCAGAACGCCGGCTCGCAGACCGCCCGCACCCCGGCGGCGGCCATCCGCTCGTAGTCGTCGGTGGTGCGGGAGGTCATGTGGATGTGGGGGTCGAAGACGCGCACTGCTCATCCCTCCCTCGGGTGATGCGGCATCGGGCGGGAGTCGAGGAAGCGGCGGGCCGCTGCCCGGCGCGCCGGGTCCGCCGCGGCCAGCTCCGCGGGCAGGCCGGCCGCGTCCAGCGCACCGGGGTGGGCGTCCAGCAGCAGCCAGGCGTCGGCCGGGACGTCCCGGCCGGCCGCCACCCGCTCCCGGACCAGGTCCGCGGCCATCCGGGCGGCGTCCGGCGGCACCCGGTCCGGGACCGCAGCGACCGAGCCGAGCGGAACGCCGACGAAGAGGCACTTCAGCAGCGCCTGGGCGAGTTCGGCATCGGTCAGCGCTGCGAGTGCGCTGCTGCCGCCCGCCGCCGCGGCGACCAGCCGGACGTCGTTGGTGCGCAGCGCGTCCCGCAGCAGCTCCGGGCCGGCCGCGCCGACGGCTGCCGAGGGCAGCACGTCGAGTGCCCGCAGCACCCCGCGGCGCTCGGCGCCGTCGCCGTGCGCGTACAGCGAGCTGAGCAAGTCGGCGATCGGGCGCGGCGGGTCCCCGGCGGCGGCCCGCAGCAGGGCGGCACGGCCGGCGTCGTCCACCGTCCAGGCGTGCAGGTCGGCCGAGTCGGCGTCCGGGTCCAGCGGCCCCCGGCCGAGGCGGCGGCCGACCGCCGGGAAGGCCCGCCGGACCTGCTGCGGGTCGGCCGCGGCGGCAGCCGTGGCGGTGTCCAGCCAGGACGCCGCGGCCGGGTCGAGCCGCCCCCGCAGCCCGGCGACGGGGTCGGGATCCGGCCGCGAGCCGCTCATCCCGCCATCACCGGCCGACCCGAGCCGAGCGCCGGGCTGGCGGCGCCGCGGAGCGCCGCCAGCGAATGGGCCGCCAGCTCCGGCCCGGCGTGGCTGTGCCGGGGCAGCTCGACCGAGGCGAGCCCGGCGTAGCCGACCTCCCGCAGCGCGGCCAGCACGGCCGGCAGGTCGACCTGCCCGTCGCCGAAGGGCAGGTGCTCGTGCACGCCGCGGCGCATGTCGTCGAGCTGGACATTGGCCAGCCGGTCGCCGGCCCGGCGTACGCACGCCGCCTCGGCCTCCGGCTCGAGGCAGCGACAGTGTCCGATGTCGAGGGTCAACCCGAGCCGGTCCGCGCCGCCGACCCGGTCGGCCAGCGCCGCCCAGTCGGCCATGGTCTCCACCAGCATTCCCGGCTCCGGCTCGAAGGCCAGCCGGACGCCCGCGCGCTCGGCCAGGTCGGCCAGCTCCGTGCAGCTGGCGACCAGCCGGTCCCATCCGACCGCAGGGTCCACTGTGGACGGCAGCGTGCCGGACCAGAACGAGACGGCCTCGGCGCCGAGGTCGGCGCCGACCCGGATCGCCCGCCGCAGCAGGTCCAACCGGGGCCCGGCGTCGGCGTCGAGCAGGCTGGGCCGGTGCTTGCGCCGGGGGTCGAGCACGTAGCGGGCGCCGGTCTCGACGACGACGGCGAGGCCGTGCCGGTCGAGCTGCCGGGCGACCGTGGCGGTCCGACCGGCGAGGTCCGGCGCGAGCGGGTCGAGATGCATGTGGTCGAGGGTCAGCGCGACCCCGTCGTAGCCGAGGTCGGCGAGCAGGGCGAACGCGTCGGCCAGCCGGAGGTCGACCAGCCCGTTGGTGCCATAGCCGAACCGCAGCCCGCCGGCCCCGACGGCCCCGACGGCGCCGGCCCGGTGCCGCTCGGCGCTCACGTGGGGCTCACCCGCCGGGACAGCCGCCGGGCCACCGGCCACAGCGTGGCCAGCCCGGCGGCCAGCCGGGGCGCCCCGCCGCGCGCCAGCAGCGCTGCCTCCAGCGGGATCAGCCCGAGCACGCCGGTCCCGACCGCCTGCTGAATGGTCGCCGGCCGCGGGTCCCGAGCGGCCGCCAGCTGAGCGCCGCCGAAGCTCCCCGCGTACGCCGCGAGCAGGCCGACCCCGACCGACGAGGAACGTCCCCCGGACGGGACGGCGACCGCGGCGAGGGCCGTCACGGCCGCCGTCCCGCCCAGCGCCGCCCATGCCCGCCGCGCACCGGCCGGCCCGCCGGTGGTCTCCACTCCGGACAACGCGGTGACGACGGCGGTGTGCGCGGCGACGGTGGCCGCAGCGGGCAGCGCCGAGACGCGGCCGCCGGCGCCGAGCAGGACGTCCAGCGCGCGGGCGCCGGCCATCGTCGCCGGCCCCGCGGGGAACCTCCGCCGGCCCAGGTCGTACGCCCACACCGCGGCGGCCAGCGGGACCGCGACGGTGACCGAGCGGCGCCCGCCGCTCGCCGCGGCCGCGCCGAGCCCGACCGCCGTCAGCCCGGTCGCCAGCGCCATCGCGGCGGCCGGCCGGACCCGCCCGGACGGGATCGGCCGGTGCGGCCGCTCCAGGGCGTCCACCTCGCGGTCCGCCCAGTCGTTGAGCACCATCCCGGCCCAGTAGAGGCTGACCGAAGCGCCGATCAGTCCGGCGGTGCGCCGCCCGGACGGCCAGCCGGCGGCGGCCGCGCCGACCAGCACGTCACCCGGCACGGACAGCGCCGCGGGCAGCCGTACCAGCTCGGCGAGCGCGCGCCAGTCCCCGCTCACCGGCCACCCCCGCCGAGGCCGGCCGCCCAGCCGCGCAGCTCGGCGTACTGCGCCTCGAGCGAGTGGCTGCCCGCCCCGACCGGGTCCTTGAAGAAGAAGCCGAGCTCGGTGAGCGGGCCGGACCGGCCGGCCTCGTGCGCCCGGGCGACGAGCCGGACCAGGTCGAGCACCAGCGGCGCGGCCAGCGCCGAGTCGCAGCCCGCCCAGGTGAACTGCAGCGTCATCCGAACGCCGAGGAAGCCCTCGAACGACACGTGATCCCAGGCCGTCTTCCACTCGCCCAGATCGGGGACGTGGTCGATGTGCAGCGGCCCGGACACCGGGTAGCCGAGCACGTTGGCGACGCCGACGCCCTTGGAGGCCTGCTTGGTGCGGGCCACCTCGGGGTCGGCGAGGGTGGCGCCGTCGCCGCCACCGAGCAGGTTGACCCCCGACCACGACCGCACCCGCAGCGCCCGGGACGCGAACATCGGCGCCAGCGTCGCCTTGACCAGCGTCTCACCGGTCTTGCCGTCGTTGCCTGTCCACGGCACCCCGGCCGTACGGGCCAGCGAGGCCAGCGCCGGCAGCCGCGCGCCGACGGACGGGGTGAAGCCCACGAAGGAGCAACCCGCGGTGAAGGCCGCCCAGGCGTAGAGGGAGCTCGGCGGCAGCGGCGCACCGGTCGCCATCGCCGCCGCGAGCGCCGGGACGGACTCCACCTCCGGACCGGCCCGGTGCGGCGGCTCGGTGGACGCGACGTCGACCACCACCACCCGGGCCAGCGCGTGCCGCTCCCGGAAGCCGGCCAGGTCGGCCACCAGCCGCCCGGCCGCCGCGGCCTGCGCCACGCCGGCGGCCGGCTCGTACCCCGGCCGCACCTCCGCGTCCGCCGCCCGCAGCTCGCCGCGGACCTGCTCGACCAGCCGGTGCGGCAGCACGCCGCCGTCGGCGAGCAGCTCCGCCCGCTTCTCCAGCGGCGTGCCGACCACGTCGTGCCCGCCGAAGACCAGGTCCCGGTACGCCGGCAGCCCGGCCCCGGCGAAGTCCGCCAGCTCGGTCACGCAGCCGACCGGCTCGACCAGCCCGCCGGCGAGCGCGGCCGCCCCGCAGACTGCCGTGGTGGCTACCGAGCCTCGCGCGCCGACCAGCCAGACGCCGGTCCGGCCGGTCACCGGCCACCTCCCAGCGGCCGGACCGCGCGCCGAGCGGGGAGCCGGGCCGTCGACCCGGCCGGGGGTGGGGCTGGGCGGGGGTTACGGCCCATGGGGACTCCTCGTCGAGCGACGGTGCCGTGTGCCCGTCGGAGTCAGGGGCGGGCGCGGTCGGTCCTTTCGTACGGCCTCGGCGTCAGCGGGCGCCGAGCAGGTGCTCCATGGCGAGCTGGTCCAGCCGCTCGTAGTGCATGCCGCGGGTGGCCGCCGCCTCGACGTCGAAGCCGTCGTCGCCGTCGAGCAGCCCCGCCCAGCCCTCGCCGGCGCCGAGCGTCGGGGTGGCCAGGTCCCGCACCCGGGACGCGGCCAGCGCCTCGGCCACCTCCGGGTCGGCCCGAAAGGCCTCGGCGCGCTCCTTGAGCAGCAGGTAGGTCCGCATGCAACCGGCGGCCGACGCCCAGACCCCGGAGACGTCCTCGGTCCGCGGCGGCTTGAAGTCGAAGTGCCGCGGCCCGGTGTAGACCGGTCCGGTGCCGCCGGCGCCCTCCAGCAGGTCGACGGTGAAGAACGCGCTCTTCACGTCGCCGGCGCCGAAGCGGAGGTCCTGGTCGTACTTGATGCCGTGCTGCCCGTTCAGGTCGATGTGGAAGAGCTTGCCGGCCCACAGCGCCTGCGCGATGCCGTGGGTGTAGTTGAGCCCGGCCATCTGCTCGTGCCCGGTCTCCGGGTTCACGCCGACCATCTCCGGGTGCTCCAGCCGCTCGATGAAGGCCAGCGCGTGCCCCACCGTGGGCAGGAAGATGTCGCCGCGCGGCTCGTTCGGCTTGGGCTCCAGCGCGAAGCGCAGGTCGTAGCCGCGGTCGAGGACGAACTGGCAGAGCGTGTCGACCGCCTCCTTGAAGCGGTCGTGCGCGGCCATCAGGTCCTTGGCCGCGTCGCTCTCCGCACCCTCGCGGCCACCCCAGCACACGTACGTCCGGGCGCCCAGCTCGACCGCGAGCTCGATGTTGCGCAGCACCTTGCGCAGCGCGAACCGCCGGATGTCCCGGTCGTTCGCGGTGAAAGCGCCGTCCTTGAAGACCGGATGGGTGAACAGGTTCGTCGTCACCATCGGCACGGTCAGGCCGGTCTCGTCGAGCGCCTCGCGGAAGCGCTGGACCAGCTTGGCCCGGTCCGCGTCCGACGAGCCGAACGGGATCAGGTCGTCGTCGTGGAAGGTGACACCCGCCGCACCGAGCTCGGCCAGCCGGTGCACCGTCTCGACCGGGTCCAGCGGCGCCCGGGTGGCCTCGCCGAACGGGTCGCGGCCGAGCCAGCCGACCGTCCAGAGGCCGAAGGTGAACCGGTCGTCCTTCGTCGGTGCCGCGGTCATACCACCTCCACCGGTGTCCAACAGCCGCGGTCGTCGGCGGAACGCTGCACCGCGTCGAGCACGAGCTGCACCTGCAGGCCGTCCTCGAACGACGGCAACGGGTCGGTCCCGGCGTCGACGGCCTCGACGAAGTCCTTCACCTCGTGGGTGAAGGTCTCGGCCCAGCCGAGGGTGTGCCCGGGCGGCCACCACGCGCTGAGGTACGGGTGGGTCGGCTCGGTGACCAGGACCCGCCGGAAGCCGGCGACCGCCGGATCCTCGGCGCCGTCGAGCAGCTCCAGCTCGTTGAGCCGCTCCAGGTCGAAGGCCAGGCTGCCGGCCGAGCCGTTGACCTCGACCCGGATCGCATTTCGCCGGCCGGTGGCGAAGCGGGTGGCCTCGTACGACGCGATCGCGCCGCCGTCGAGCCGGCCGAGGAAGAGCGCCGCGTCGTCGACCGTGACCTCGCCCCGCCCGCTGCCGCCCGTCGCGGTCAGCCCGGCGCTCGCGCCCGGCAGCGGCCGCTCCCGGATGAAGGTCTCCAGCATCGCGTTGACGCCGGTGAGCCGCTGACCGGTGACGAACTGGGTCAGGTCGACGATGTGCGCCCCGATGTCACCGAGCGCGCCGCTGCCGGCCTCGTCGGCGACCAGCCGCCACACCAGCGGGAACTCCGGGTCGACGATCCAGTCCTGCAGGTACTGCGCGCGCACGTGCCGGATGGTGCCGATCCGCCCCTCGGCGACGAGCTGGCGGGCGAAGGTGACGGCCGGCACCCGCCGGTAGTTGAAGCCGACCATGGCCCGCACGCCCTTGCCCCGGGCAGCGTGGGCGGCCTCCACCATCGCCCGGGCCTCGGCGACCGTGTTGGCCAACGGCTTCTCGCACAGCACGTGCTTGCCGGCGGCGAGGGCCGCGGTGGCGATCTCGGCGTGGCTGGAGCCCGGCGTGCAGACGTCGACCACCTGCACGTCGTCCCGCTCCACCATCGCCTTCCAGTCGGTCTCCACCGAGTCCCAGCCCAACCGGGCCGCCGCCTTGGTGGCGGCCTCGCGGCTGCGCCCACACAGGACCGCCATCCGGACGCCGAGCGGCAGGTCGAAGACCCTGCCGACGGTGCGCCAGGCCTGGGAGTGGGCTGCGCCCATGAAGGCGTAGCCCACCATGCCCACCCCCAGCGTGGAGCCGGGATCCGGTGTGGACATCCCGCCCCCTCAGGACTCGAAACCGAGCGACAGGTACTGGTCGACGTTCTCCTTCGTGATGGTCTCGGAAGCGAGCGTGATGGAGGCCGGCACCTCCTTCTCCACCAGATCCGTCATGCCCTTGTCCTGGCCGATGAGCCGGGCCAGCGAGATCGCCGAGGAGGCCATGCTCGGACTGTAGGTCACCGTGGCCTTCAGCACGCTCTTGTCCTCCTTGATCTCCCGCATCGCGTTCGCCGAGCCGGCGCCGCCGACCATGAAGAACTCGTCGCGGTTGGCCTGGTTGATCGCGGCCAGCACGCCGACGCCCTGGTCGTCGTCGTGGTTCCACATCGCATCGATCTTCGGCTCCGCCTGCAGGATGTTCGCCGTCACCTGCTGCCCGGACTCGACGGTGAACGAGGCGGCCTGCCGTGCCTTGATCGTGAAGCCGTACTTCGCCAGCGTCTCCTTGAAGCCACGGCTGCGGTCCTGGGTGAGCTGGAGGTTGTCGATCCCGGCGATCTCGACGATCACCGGGTTGCTGACGTTCTTGGCCTTGAGCTGCTCGCCCATGTAGGTCGCGGCCGCCACGCCCATGCCGTAGTTGTCGCCCTTGATCAGCGTCCGGTACGCGAGCGGGGTGTCGAACTCACGGTCCAGGTTGACCACCGGGATGCCGGCGTCCATCGCCTTCTGCGCGACCGCGGTCAGCGCCTTGCCATCGAAGGGCAGGATCACCAGCACGTTGACCTTCTTGGAGATGAGCGTCTCGATCGAGGAGATCTGCTTGGTCACCTCGTTGGTCGCCTCGACCGGCTCGTACGTCACGTCCGAGTACTTCTTGGCCTGCGCCTCCGCGTTCTTGCTGATCGCGGCGATCCAGCCGTGGTCGCCCTGCGGCCCGGAGAAGCCGATCGTGACCTCCTTGCCGGGCGCGGCGTTGTCGCCGGCGGGGGCGGCCGCCTGGCCGTTGTTCTCGGCGGCCGGCGTGTCCGGCTCGTTGCTCGTGCAGGCGGCGAGGACCGCGCCGGCGCCGACCACGCCGCCCACCGCGAGGAAACGGCGCCGGTCGAGGCCGGCGGTACGAAGATCGGACATCGGAGCTCCTTCGGGACAGCTGTCGTCTTCGGTCGGGATCGAGGGTGCCGGCGCGGCCCGGACTCGGCGGTCGGGTCGCGCCGAAGACGCCGCCCGCCGAGCGGCGCTACGGACTCGCGCCCTTGCTGCGTCGCTGGAGCAGCACCGCGGCGATGATGATGAGGCCCTTGGCGATGTTCTGGACATCGGTGGCCAGGTTGTTCAGCACGAACAGGTTCGTGATGGTGGTGAAGACGAGGACACCGAGGACCGACCCGATCAGCGTGCCGCGGCCGCCGGTCAGCAGCGTGCCGCCGATGATCACGGCAGCGATGGCGTCCAGCTCGTAGAGGTCGCCGTGGGTGCTCGAGCCGGTGGTGGTGCGCGCCATGATCATCACGGCGGCGATGCCGCAGCACAGCCCGGACAGCACGTAGAGCAGCGCGGTGTGCCGCTTCACGTCGATGCCGGCCAGCCGGGCGGCCTCGGAGTTGCCGCCGACGGCGAAGGTCCGCCGGCCGAACGTGGTGCGGTTGAGCACCACCCAGCCGACCGCGACGACGGCCGCGAAGAGGTAGACCAGCACCGGGATGCCGAGCCACTCGGTGGTGGCGATGCTGGTGACCTCGTCGACCGTGACCAGCTGGGTCCGGCGGTCGGACATCGCCTGGGCCAGGCCACGGGCGGAGACCAGCATCGCCAGCGTGACGATGAACGGGACGAGCCGGCCGTACGCGATGAGCCCGCCGTTGATCGCGCCGGCGCCCATCCCGACGAGCAGCGCGGTCATCACCACGACGAACGGCCCGTACGACTGGGTCTGCAGGGTCGTCGCCCACACCGACGCCAGCGCGACGAGCGCGCCGACCGACAGGTCGATGCCGCCGCCGATGATCACGAAGGTCATGCCGACGGTGACCACACCGATGATCGACGCGCTCACCAGGATGTTGAGGATGTTGTCGGTGGTGAGGAACTGCCCGTCGGTCGTGATCACGCCGACGATCCCGAGGAGGATCAGCACCCCGACCAGGCCGAGGTTGCGCACCTCGGAGAGCCGGCCCACGACCCAGGACGGTTGGCGGGTGGTACCGGCCGCGGCAGCCGCCTCCTCGATGCGGGTGTGTTCGTCGACCGGCGGCACCTCGACGTCGGTCCCGCCGGACGAGGCGACCGTCGACGTCCGGCCAGCGGGCGGCTGGGCTTCGGGCGCCGTCTCCGGCGACCCGTCGGTTCGCTCGCTCATGCCGCCGCCCCTTCCATCACCAGGTCCAGGACCTTCGACTCATCGATCTCGCTTGCGGGGCCGCTGTGGACGACGCGGCCTTCTCGGACGACCAGGACGCGGTCGGACAGCCCGAGCACTTCGGGGATCTCGCTCGACACCATCAGCACCCCCACTCCGGAGTCGGCGAGCTGGCGGACCAGGCGGTAGATCTCGGACCGGGCACCCACGTCCACGCCGCGGGTCGGCTCGTCCAGGATCAGCAGCCGGCAGCCGCGCAGCAGCCACCGCGCGAGCACCACCTTCTGCTGGTTGCCGCCGGACAGCGTGCGGATGACCCGCCGCGGGTCGGGCGGCCGTACGTCCAGGTCTTCGGTCACCCGGGCGGCCTCGGCCAGCTCCCGGCCGGAGGAGATGAAGCCGGCGCGGGTGAAACGACCCATGCTCGACACCGACACGTTCCGGTAGACCGGCTCGAACATCAGCAGTCCCTGGCTCTTGCGCTCCTCCGGGGCCAGCCCCAAGCCCGCCCGGATCGCCGCAGGCACCGAGCCGCGACGGAGCGCCTTGCCGTCGACGGTCACTCGGCCGGCGTCGGACTTCCGCGCTCCGTACACCGTCTCGACGATCTCGGACCGGCCCGAACCGACCAGACCGGCCAGGCCGACGATCTCTCCACTGTGGACACTGAAGGAGACGTCGGAGAACTCGCCGCGGCGGGCGAGCCCCTCCACCCGCAGGATCTCGGCCGCGTCGGCCGCCGCCCCCTCGGAGCGCGGGAAGGCGTACTCGACGTTGCGGCCGGTCATCAGGCGCACGACCTCGGAGGTGGGCGTCGATCGGGCCGGCAGCCCGACGGCGACCGTTCGGCCGTCCTTCAGCACGGTGACCCGGTCGCCGATGTCCCGGATCTCGTCGAGCCGGTGCGAGATGTAGATGACCGCGACCCCGTCGGCCGTGAGCTGGCGGATGACGCGGAACAGGTTGGCCACCTCGCCGCTGTCCAGCACCGCGGACGGCTCGTCCATGATGATCAGCTGCGCCTCGTGGGAGAGCGCCCGCGCCATGCTGACCACCTGCTTGCCGGCCGCGGACAGCGAGCCGACCTCCCGCGTCGGCCGGATCTCGCCGTGGCCGAGCCGCTCGAGCAGGACGCGGGCGGCCTCGTTCATCTCGCCCCGCTTGCTGAAGCCGAGCGACGACGGCTCGTGGCCGAGGAAGACGTTCTCGGCGACGGACAGGCCGTCGACCAGGTCGAGCTCCTGGTAGATCGTCGCCAGGCCGGCCCGCAGCGCGGCGACCGGGGTGGGGAACGAGACCGGCTCGCCCTGCCACCGGATCTCTCCCGAGTCGGCACGGTGGGCCGCGGAGAGCACCTTGATCAGGGTCGACTTGCCGGCGCCGTTCTGGCCGAGCAGGCAGTGCACCTCGCCGGCCTCGACCTCGAGGTCCACCCCGTCGAGCGCCCGGACCCCTGGAAACTCCTTAACGACCCCGCTGACCATCAGCAGAGTGGCCATCGGCCCACCTCCTGGTCACCTGCTCGACACTGCGGCGGCATCCGGAACGCTAGAGGAGCATCGAAGGTGGTGACAAGAGCTTCGGCAGGCTTCGAGACAACTTTCGTCCAAATCGAGGGAAAGTTGAGGGTGCACGGTGACAACCAGACCGCTGCTGCGACTGACCGCAGGCGTACTGCTGGTCGCGACGGTGCCCCTCGCCGGCTGTGGCGACTCCGACCAGGACGACACCGACGAGCCCGGGCGGCCCCAGCTGGTTCTCTTCGACGGCAGCTCGCTGCGCGGTTGGTCGCAGGCCGGGCCCGGCCGTTTCGAGCTTCGGGACGGGGTGCTGCGCACGCACGGCGGCATGGGCCTGTTGTGGTACTCGGCCCGGAGCTTCCGCGACTTCGAGCTCCGGCTCGACTGGCGGACGTCGGACATCGGTGACAACTCGGGAGTTTTCGTCCGTTTCCCCGATCCGATGGGCGATCCGGGCGTCGCGATCGAGCACGGGTACGAGATCCAGATCAACGATGACCCCGTCCGCGACCCGCAGACGAGCGGCGCGATCTACGGCGTTCGGGCTCCCAGCTCGACCGCGGCACGCCCACCGGGCGAGTGGAACTCCTACCGGATCCGGGTGATCGGCGGCGAGTACGCGGTGTGGCTGAACGACGTGGCGGTGAACCGCCTGGTCAGCACCGACCCGAGCCGCGGCCGGGACGGTCATGTCGGCCTGCAGAACCACGACGCGGACTCGGTGGTGGAGTTCCGCTCCATCCGGGTCGAACCACTCTCGTGAGTCGGGGATCAGCTTCGCTTGACTCAGGGTGAAGTTGGCAGTCTCGGTAAGTTACATCTTTCGGTTCCGAGCAGAAGTCAGTACGGTACCCAGCGAAACACGGCCGATACGCACGGCAACCATGCCGGCGTCACCTCCCACCCAGCCGCCCGCGAGCAAGGGAGATCGAGCATGTGTAGTTCTCAAGACGCCACCGCCTCGCACGAGGAGGTCGCCCGGCTGCTGAGCCGGCGGGGACTCCTGCGCACCGCGGCGGTCGGCGCCGCCGTGGTCGGCGCCGCAGGTGCATTCGGCACGCCGGCCGCCGCCGCCGAGGGGCACGGTAGGCGGTGGTGCACAACCGGGTCCCGCCCGGCAGGATCAGCATCCAGCTCTACACGCTGCGCCAGCAGCTCGCCGTCGACCTCGCAGGGCACCCTGGCCGCGCTGCGCCGCCATCGGCTACCGCCGGGTCGAGCACGCCGGCTTCGTCGGCCGGCACCGTCGACCGAGTTCAAGGCCGCGCTGGACGCGGCCGGCATCTGGGCCAGCTCAGGGCACGTCCGGCATCCCGCAGCCGTTCGACGCCGCCGTCTGGCAGGCCTCGCTGCCGACGCCTCACGTGCTGGGCTCCCGCTACATCGTGCACCCGTTCTTCGGCATCAACTTCGGCACCGGCGAGGTCGTCCGGGACCGGGCCACCTGGGCCGCGTTCGCCCACGACATGAACCGGGCCGGCCGGATGGCCCGCGAGGTCGGCCTGCGGCTCGGCTACCACAACCACAACTGGGAGTTCTTCCGGCTCGACGACGACCCGTCGACGACCGGCGTACGACGTGCTGATCGAGGAGACCGACCCGCGCTACGTGCACTTCGAGATGGACCTGTTCTGGGTCATCGCGGGGCGCCGCGCGACCCGGTGGACCTGCTGCGGCGCCTCGACGACCGGGTCCGGCAGTACCACGTCAAGGACCTCAACCAGGCCGGCAGCTTCGCCGACCCCGGTCAGGGCCTCATCGACTTCGCCCGCATCTTCCGCGCGCACGCGGTCGACGAGTACATCGTCGAGCGCGACGACGCCGGGGCGCCGCCGCGCACCCCAGCAGACGCCCTCGTCACCGCCGAGGTCGGCTACAACTTCCTCCGCACCGTCCGCTTCTGAGCACCACCGCCAGTCCACCGGCCCCACAGTCCTCGTTCCGAGGAGGATCTCCATGCGTAGAGCCCTGCTCACGCTGTCCTGCTCCGTCCTGGTGCTCGGCGGGTTAGCCGCCGCGCCCACCACCGCCGCGGCCCATCCCGGCCACAACCACGCCGCGCCGGCCACGCCGCCGCCCGACTCGCAGTTCCAGAAGGTCGTCCTCGACGACTCGCCTGGCGAGCCGATGGACCTGGCCGTGCTGCCGGACGGCCGCGTGCTGCACGTCACGCGCCAGGGCCATGTCTGGCTGCACGATCCGGACACCGGCCTGAAGACGCTCGCCGCTCAGCTTGACGTGTACCAGCACGACGAGGAGGGGCTGCAGAACATCGCGCTCGATCCGAACTTCAAGCAGAACGGGTGGATCTACCTGTACTACTCGCCGCCCCTGGACACGCCCGTCGACGACCCGGCGACGCCGACCGTGAACGAGGGCGACGCGCCCGAGTTCGGCACGCCGGAGGACTTCGCCGCGTTCGAGGGCGTCATCCGCCTCTCGCGTTTCCAGTGGAACGAGAGGACGGACACCATCGACCTCGGCTCGGAGGAGCAGATCCTCGACGTGCCGGTCGACCGCGGCATCTGCTGCCACGTCGGCGGGGACATCGTCTTCGACCGCGCCGGCAACCTGTACCTCTCGACCGGGGACGACACCAACCCGTTCCAGTCGGACGGGTACGCGCCGATCGACGAGCGCGAGGGCCGCAACCCGGCGTTCGACGCACAGCGGACGGCGGCGAACACGAACGACCTGCGCGGCAAGATCCTGCGGATCACGCCGACGGCGGGCGGCGGCTACACGATCCCCGACGGCAACCTCTTCGAGGACAACGACCCGCTGACACGCCCGGAGATCTACCTGATGGGCCTCCGGAACCCGTTCCGGATCGAGTACAACCTCGAAGAGGGCGAGCTCTACGTGGCCGACTACTCCCCGGACGCCCAGACCCCGAATCCGCTGCGCGGGCCGGCCGGCCACGGCAAGTGGTTCATCGCCACCGAGCCCGGCAACTACGGTTGGCCGTACTGCGCGACGGCCGAGCTGCCGTACGTCGACTACGACTTCGCCACGGGCGTGTCCGGTGAGTCGTTCGACTGTGCCAACCCGGTGAACGAGTCGCCGCACAACACCGGGCTCACCGACCTGCCACCGGTCACGCAGCCGCAGGTCTGGTACACCTACACCCTGTCGGCGGAGTTCCCAGAGCTCGAGACCGGCGGCATCGGCCCGATGGCCGGCCCGGCCTACCAGTTCGACCGCAAGGACAACGCGCGGCCGCAACCCGACCGCGTGGCCGGAGTACTACGACAACGTCCCGCTCTTCTATGAGTGGACTCGTGACTACGTCAAGGAGTTCCGGCTCAATGGGAGCCGGACCGAGGTGGCCGATATCAACGACGTGCTCGCGTCGTTCGACCTCCAGAACCCGATGGACATCGAGTTCGGGCCGGACGGCTCGCTGTACGTGCTCAACTACGGCAACGGGTTCTTCGGCCAAAACCAGCCCGGCGCCGAGCTCGTCCGGATCGACTACCTGGGTGCCAACGGCAACTTCGCTCCGACCGTGAGCATCGAGGCCGACACCACGAACGGGCCCGTTCCGCTCACGGTCAGCTTCACGAGCACCGTAAGCGACCCCGAGAACCAGAGGCTCCGCTACAGGTGGGACTTCAACGCGGACGGCAGGGTCGACTCGCGCGCGCCCAACCCGACCTACACGTTCACCGAGAGCGGCGTGTTCAACGCGACGCTCCAGGTGACCGACCAGGGTGGGCGCTCCGGAAGCGACTACGTCACGATCATCGTCGGCAACACGCCACCGGTCGTGGAGTTCGTCACTCCGCAGGACGGCGACACGTTCGCCTTCGGCGATGCGGTGCCGTTCGAGGTCACGGTGACAGACGACCAGCCGGTCGACTGCTCGCGCGTGCAGGTGACCTACATCCTGGGTCACGACCAGCACGGCCACCCGCTGACGACGGCGTTCGGCTGCACCGGGACGATCCAGACCACGCTTGGCGGCCATGACCCCGCCGCGAACCTCAGCGGCGTCTTCGTCGCCGAGTACACCGACGACCCAGGCGAGGGCCTGCCACCGCTCACAGGGTCGGACCAGGTCGTCCTAGAGCCGACCGGTTAGCGATGCTCATCCGGGGGCGCCGCCGCCGCGGCGGCGGCGCCCCCGCCACCCACAGGGTCGCCTGAAAACACCCGGGAGCGACGAGGTGGTCCTGACACCGACGCCGTAACCAACCCGACCCGGAGGGGCGTCGCCGTCACCGGCGGCGCCCCTTCGCCGTCACCTCACCCCGCGGCGAAGACGTGGTCGCTGATCAGCCGGGCCGCGCCGACGACACCGGCCTCGCCGCCGAGCTCGGACAGCACGATCGGCATGTTGCCGGTCGCCAGCGGCAGCGACCTGCGGTAGACCACGCCGCGGATCTCGGCGAGCAGCGCGTGCCCGAAGCCGGCGACGCCACCGCCGATCACGACCAGCCCGGGGTTGAAGAAGCTGACCAGGCCGGCGAGCACCTGCCCGACCCGCCGGCCGCCGTCGCGGATCATGCCGACCGCGACCGGGTCACCCGCGGCTGCCGCGGCGGCGACGTCCGCGGCGGTGAGCGTGCCGGCCCGGGCGAGCATGCGGGCGAGCTCCTCGGAGCGCTCGGAGCGGGCGGCGGCGAGCGCGTCGCGGGCGAGCGCGGTGCCGCCGAAGAACGCCTCCAGGCACCCGGTGTTGCCGCACAGGCAGATGGGCCCGTTGTCGTCCACCCGGATGTGACCGATGTCCCCCGCGCTGCCGGACACCCCGCGGTAGACCTCCCCGGCGACCACGATGCCGCAGCCGATGCCCGTGCCGATCTTGACGAAGAGGAAGTCGTCGACCGATCTGGCCAGGCCCGCATGCTTCTCGCCGAGCGCCATGATGTTCACGTCGTTGTCGACCAGCACCGGGCAGCCGAGCTCGGCGGCCAGCGTCTCCCGCACCGGGAAGTGGTTCCACCCCGGCATGATCGGCGGCGAGACCGGCACGCCCTCACGGAAGCTGACCGGCCCCGGCACCCCGGCGCCCGCGCCGACGAAGCCGGGGGACACATCGCCGGCCCGCAGCTTGCCGACCAGCTCCAGGGTGCGGCCGAGCACGACCTCCGGACCCCGCCGGATGTCGATCGGCTCCGCCACGTGGGACAGGACGCGCAGCTCCCCGTCGGTGACGGACGCATCGATCGAGGTGGCACCGATGTCGATCCCGAGGAAGCGGGTGTGCCGGGAGATCTGCACGATCGACGACCGGCGGCCGCCCCGGGACGCGGCCAGCCCGGCCGTCTCGACCAGGCCGAGCTGGCCGAGGCGCTCGAGCTCCACGGCGAGCCTCGAGCGGGACAGCTCGACCGCGTCGCCCAGCTCCGCTCGGGAGCGCGGCCCGTCGTCGCGGAGAAGCCGCAGCAGGCGCGCCTGCTGCGGATTGTCCGGCCGGACGACCGCCATCCCACGCACCTCCCCGACGAGAGTGCGACTGCCTACTTTGGGTGATTTGAGACCAGCGATTCAGTGTAACTCCCATGCCCGAGCCGCGCCCGTCACCTGGTGGATGCACTCACTGCAGCAGCCGGTCCCCGCCCGCCAAGGTCGCCGCGTAGGCGGCGCGGACGTCGGTGGCGGGCGTGGCCTCCGGCAGCGGGCGGGCCGGGACCGACCAGGGCGGCGGCTCGGGCGTGCCGGCCAGTGCCCAGGCCGCCTGCCGGGCCGCCCCGAGCGCGACGTACTCACCGGGGTCGGGCAGCAGCACGGGCAGGCCGAGCACGGCCGGCGCCAGCGCCTGCACCGCAGCCGAGCGCGCTCCCCCGCCGATCAGCAGGGCGCGGCGGACCTCGACACCCTGCGCCCGCAGCGCGTCCACCCCGTCCGCCAGGCCGCACAGCAGGCCCTCGACCGCGGCCCGGGCGAGACGCGCCGGGGTGGCGTTGGCCCGACTCAGCCCGTACAGCAGCCCGCGGGCGGCGGGCAGGTCCGGGGTCCGCTCGCCGTCCAGGTACGGCAGCAGGACCAGCCCGCCGCTGTCCGGTGTGGACAGTGCGAGCTCGTCGAGCCCGGCCAGGTCGACGCCGAGCAGGCCGGCGGTGGTGGTCAGCACCCGGGCCGCGTTCAGCGTGCAGACCAGCGGCAGGTAGCGGCCGGTCGCGTCGGCGAAGCCGGCCACCGCGGCGGTCGGGTCGGCGGTCGGCGACTCGCTGACGGCGAAGACCGTGCCGCTGGTGCCGATCGAGACGACCAGGTCACCGGTGACCGCGCCCAGGCCCAGCGCCGCGGCCATGTTGTCGCCGGTGCCCGGGCCGAGCACCGCACCGGCCGCGGTGCGCCCGACCGGCTCGGCGGGACCGGCCACCCGGGGCAGCGCGAGCTCGCGGCCGAACGCGAGCCGGAGCAGGTCCGGCCGGTAGGCCCCGGCGGCGGGCGACCAGTATCCGGTGCCGGAGGCGTCCCCCCGGTCGGTCACCGGGTCGCCGCCGGTGGACAGCAGGCCGGTCAGCCAGTCGTGCGGCAGCACCACCCGCTCGACGCGCGCGGCCGCCGCCGGCTCGTGCTCGGCCAGCCAGCGCAGCTTGGTCACGGTGAAGCTGGCCACCGGTACGGAGCCGACCGCCGCCGCCCACCGGTCCGGGCCGCCGAGCTCGGCGACCAGCGCGGCGGCGGCCCCGGCGGAGCGGGTGTCGTTCCAGAGCAGGGCCGGCCGGACCACGGCGCCGGCGGCGTCCAGGGTGACCATGCCGTGCTGCTGGCCGCCGACCGCCACCGCCCCGACGCCGTCGAGCAGCCCGCCCGCGGTCGCCGTCGCGTACGCCTCGGCCCACACCGCGGGGTCGACCTCGGTCGCGTCCGGGTGCGGCGCGGAGCCGGACCGCAGCACCGCCCCGGACTCCGCGTCGCAGACGACGACCTTGGTTGACTGGGTCGAGCAGTCGACGCCGGCGACCGGTGCGCTCACGCCCGCATCCTGTCATCCACCATGGCCCGGGGCGGCCGGGCGCCGACCCGGCCCGGACCTGCGTCCGGCCGGCCGGCGGTGCACGCCGGTCAGACCCCGACTTCGACGCGTGCCTGCTCGATCAGGGCCGCCGCCCTGGCCCGCACCTGCGGGTCGTCCCGGTCGACGCCGGGGTCGAAGACGAGCTGCCAGCTCAGGCCGTCCCGGCCGGGCACCCGGCGGCCGACGACCCGGACGCCGCCGCCGGACGGCAGCGGATGGTGCCGGGTGAAGGCGATGGCCCGCTGCACCCGGACCCGGACGGTCTGCGGCAGGTCCCGCGGCTCGGCCAGGCGCACCGTCCGCGGCGGCTGATCGGTCAGCACGCCGTCGCCGGAGTCGGTCGCCGGCGTCACCGTCAGCGCGCCGTCCCGCCAGGCGGCCTTGTCGATCAGGTGCCAGGGCAGTCGCTCGGCTCCCCGGCCGGCGTCGGGCAGCCACAGGCCGAGCGGCGTCGCCACCACCGCGGCGCCGCTCGCGGTGGCCGCCCAGGAGACCACCCGCTCGTGCCGGTCCAGCGGCGGCAGCGCCTCGGCGGGCGGCCGGCGCCGGCGGCCGGGCAGTCGACTCATTGCGAGCCCATCGCCTGCTCGCGCAGCCCCCGCCAGTACTGCTCGAGCGCAACCAGCTCGCCGAAGAGCCGGGTGTGCTCGTCCGGCTGCTCCAGCGGGTTGACCCGCTGCAGCCTCGACCGCAACGCCTTGATCTGCCGCGAGACGGCCAGCTCGCGCAGCCGGGCGAGCTGCGCGGCGACGTACCGCTCGTCCGGCTGGCCGGAGGTGCGCGGCCGCTCGACCGCGAGCTCGGACACGGTCGAGCGGGTCAGCAGGTCGGGGCAGTACTCGGCGATGCGCTCGACCCACTCCGGACCCGACCTGGCCGAGGCCGTACCGCCGGCGCTCGCCACCGCCCGCCGGATCGTGGCGTAGCTCGGGTCGGTGAAGGCGCTGTCCCCGATCGCGTCGAAGACCGGGCCGGCGAGCTGCGGCACCTGCACGGCGAGCTTGAGCGCCTCCCGCTCGACGGCGAGCGCCGGGTCGTCGGGCCGCGGGCGGGCGGCGGCACGGCCGCGTTCCCGGCCGCCGGAGTCACCGGACAGCTCGACGACCCGGGCCAGCACCGGCTCCACCTCCATGCCGAGCTCACCGGCCAGCCGTCGCGCGTACTCCGGGCGCAGTGCCCGGTCCTTGATCCGGGCGACCAGCGGAGCGGCCCGGTCCAGCGCGCGGACCCGGCCCTCGGCGCTGTCCAGGTCGTACCCGGCCAGCAGCGCCCGCAGCGCGAAGGCGACCGCCGGCTGCCGGCGGGCCACCAGGTCCCGCACCGCGGTGTCGCCTTTGGACTGTCGCAGCTCGCACGGGTCCAGCCCGGACTCCTCGACCGCGACGAAGGTCTGCATGACGAAGCGCTGGTCCTCGGTGAAGGCACGCAGCGCCGCCCGCTGGCCGGCCTCGTCGCCGTCGAAGACGAAGACCATCTCGCCGGCGAACTCGTCGGAGTCGAGCAGCAGCCGGCGCAGCACGCCGATGTGCTCGGCGCCGAACGCGGTGCCGCAGGTCGCCACCGCGGTCGGGACGCCGGCGAGGTGGCAGGCCATCACGTCGGTGTAGCCCTCGACCACGACCGCCTGCCGGCGCCGGGCGATCTCCTTCTTCGCCAGGTCCGCGCCGTAGAGGACCTGACCCTTGTGGTAGAGCGGCGTCTCCGGGGTGTTGAGGTACTTGGCCTCGATCGGGTCGTCGTCGTGCAGCCGGCGGGCGCCGAAGCCGACCACGTCGCCGGACATGTCCCGGATCGGCCACAGCAGCCGGCGGTGGAAGCGGTCGATCAGCGAGCCGCGGCTGGACTGCCGGGACAGTCCCGCGGTGACCAGCTCCGCCTGGGTGAAGCCGCGGTCGAGCAGGTGCGCGGTGACGGCGTCCCATGTGGACGGTGCATAGCCGCAGCCGTACGTCGACGCCGCGGCGGAGTCGAAGCCGCGGACGGTGAGGAACTCCCGGGCCGGGCGTGCCTCCGGTGTGCCGAGCTGCGCGACGTAGAACTCGGCGGCGAGCCGGTTGGCCTCGGCCAGCCGGGTCCGCTGCCCCTGAGGCCGGGTCGGCGCGGCGCCGCCCTGCTCGTACCGCAGCTGCACCCCGGCCCGGTCGGCCAGTCGCTCGACCGCCTCGGCGAAGGACAGCCCGTCCACCCGCTGCACGAAGGCGATCGCGTCGCCGCCCAGGCCGCAGCCGAAGCAGTGCCAGAGCTGGCGGGCGGGGGTGACGTTGAAGGAGGGGGACTTCTCGTCGTGGAACGGGCACAGGCCCTTGAGGTTGCCGCCGCCGGCCGAGCGGAGCGCCACCTGCTCGCCGACCACGTCCTCGATCGGGGAGCGCTGCCGGACCAGCGCGATGTCCTCGTCGCGGATCCGCCCTGCCACCCGGCGATCCTATGCCGGCGCCGGGACCGCGGTCGCACGGCTCCGCCGGTCGGCCGAGCGGGCGGTCCGTCCAGGACGACAGGCGGCCTCAGAGGTCGGTGAGGGGGACGGCGGGGTCGGTGAGCCGGGCGCGGTCCACCGGGGTGCGGCGGCGGACCAGGTCCTGGATGTCGTCGGTGACGTCCCAGACGTTGACGTTCATGCCGGCCAGCACCCGCCCGCCGGACAGCCAGAAGGCGACGAACTCGCGCCCGTCGAGGTCGCCGCGGACCGCGACGTCGTCGTACGAGCCGGGCGGCGCCCACCCCGAGTACTCCAGCCCGACGTCGTACTGGTCGGAGAAGAAGTACGGCACCCGGTCGTAGCGGACGTCCTGGCCGAGCATCGAGCGGGCGGCGGCCGGGCCGCCGTTGAGCGCGTTCGCCCAGTGCTCCACCCGCAGCCGCCGGCCCAGCAGCGGGTGCTCGGAGCAGGCGACGTCGCCCGCCGCCCACACCTGCGGCGCCGAGGTGCGCAGCGCCGCGTCGGTCAGCACGCCGTCGTCGACCGCCAGCCCGGCGGCCTCCGCGAGCCGGGTGTCCGGCCGGATGCCGACCCCGGCGACGACGACGTCGGCGGGCAGCTCGTCGCCGTCGGACAGCACCACCCCGGTGGGGGTGATCTCCCGGACGCCCGAGCGCAGCCGCAGGTCCACCCCCTGGGAGCGGTGCAGGTCGGCGAAGAACGCCCCCATCTCGGCGCCGAGCACCCGGCGCAGCGGCTGCTCGTCGGCCTCCACCACGGTGACCGACGCGCCGCGCTGGACGGCGGCGGACGCGGTCTCCAGCCCGATCCAGCCGGCGCCGACGACCACGACCCGGGCGCCGGCCCGGAACGCGTCCCGCATCCGGTCCGAGTCCGGCAGCCGGCGCAGCGTCAGCGCGGCCTCGAAGCCCGGGACGTCCAGGGTGCGCACCACCGAACCGGTCGTGAGCAGCAGCGCCGCGTACCGCAGCCGCTCCCCGCCGGCCAGCTCCACCTCGTGAGCGCCGGGGTGCAGCGCGCTCACCTCGGTGCCGAGGCGCAGGTCGACGTCGTGCTCGGCGTACCAGTCGGCGGGGTGCACGTACGCCGACTCGCGGGAGTCCTTGCCGATCAGGTAGCCCTTCGACAGCGGCGGCCGCTCGTACGGCCGCTCGTCCTCGTCGCCGAGCAGCACGACCGGACCGGCGAAGCCCTCCTCCCGCAATGTCTCCGCGGCCTTGGCGCCGGCCAGCCCGGCTCCCACGATCACGTAGGGGTCCACGGGTCCTCCCTCATCGACGGCCGGTGAGCCGAGCGTGCCAGACCGGGGCGGACAGGTCGGTCAACCCGGCCACCTGGTCCACCACCACCCGCAGCCGGGCCGCGTCGTCGCCGGCGGCCAGCCAGTCCGGCCGGTGCGCCGGGTCGAGCGCGTCCGGCGCCCGGTCGGCCAGCACCGAGACGAGCTCGGTGACCACCTCGCGCTGCCGGGCCTGCAGGGCCGCCGCCTCCCGGCGCAGCATCACGTACCGCGCGGCGACCGCCTTCAGCAGTGCGCACTCGGCGGCCACCTGGCGCGGGACGACGAGGTCGGCGGCATACCGCGAGAGCGGCTCGGGGCCGGCCGCCGCCCGGGTCGCGGCCACCGCGGCGCTCGCGAAGCGCCCGGTCAGCTCGCTGGTCGCCCGCTTCAGCGCGACCTGCGCGGGGTGCGTCCCGTCGTACCCGGCGAGGTCGCGGAGCGTCGGCAGCGCCAGCAGCTCGGCCAGCACGGTGCCGAGGTCGGCCGGGGACTCGGTGGAGTACCAGTCCGCGGCCCGCTCGCAGACCGCGGCCCGCTCCCCCGCGTCCGCCAGCGCGCCGAGCCGGATCAGCCCGCTGTGCACACCGTCCTCGACGTCGTGCACCGAGTACGCCACGTCGTCGGCCCAGTCCATCACCTGGGCCTCCAGGCAGCGATGGCCGAACGGCGCGCCGGACCGGAGCCAGTCGAACGCGGGCCGGTCGTCTGGGTAGACGCCGAACTTGCCGCCGAGCTCCGAGCGGGGCCACGGGTACTTCGTCGCCGCGTCCAGCACCGCCCGGGTCAGGTTGAGCCCGGCGGCGCACCCGGCCGCGTCGAGCGCCTTCGGCTCCAGCCGGGTCAGGATCCGCAGCGTCTGCGCGTTGCCCTCGAAGCCGCCGCACGGCTGGGCGACCGCGTCCAGCGCCGCCTCGCCGGTGTGGCCGAAGGGCGGGTGGCCGATGTCGTGCGCCAGCCCGGCCGCGTCGACGACGTCCGGGTCGCAGCCGAGCGCCGAGCCCACCTCCCGGCCGATCTGGGCGACCTCGAGCGAGTGGGTCAGCCGGGTCCGCGGGAAGTCGGCCGAGCCGGCCGCGACCACCTGGGTGGTCGCCGCCAGCCGGCGCAGCGCCGAGGAGTGCAGCACCCGGGCCCGGTCCCGCTCGAACTGCGAACGCTGCGGCACCACCGCGCCGGCCGGCTGGGCGCGCTTCGGCGGCTCGGCGACCCGGCGGGCCCGCTCGTGCTCCCCGTACCGGGCGGTGTCCATCAGGTCCGAGCGTAGGCCCGCGGGGCACCGGGGAGGATCGGCGTATGGCGGATGACGACGACTTCGACGGGATATCGCTGGCCGACCTGCGCCGGCGGCGCAGCTCCAAGTGGGTGACGCACCCGCCGGACGTGCTGCCCGCGTTCGTGGCCGAGCTGGACGTCCCGCTCGCGGACCCGGTGAAGCGCGCCCTGCACGACGCGGTCGAGGCCGGCGACCTCGGCTACACCGAGCCGGGGGCGCTGCCGGCGGCCTTCGCCGCGTTCGTCGCGGAGCGGCACGGCTGGGCCGTCGACCCGGCGGACGTGCACCTGGTCCCGGACGTCATGGTCGGCATCATCGAGGTGCTGCGGGTGGCCGGCGAGCCCGGCGGCCCGGTGGTGATCAACCCGCCCGTCTACCCGCCGTTCTTCGTCGACCTGCCGGAGGCCGGGCGCCGGGTCGTCGAGGTGCCGCTCGCCCGGGACGGCACCGGCTGGGCCCTCGACCTCGACGGGCTGGCGGCCGCCTTCCGCGCCGGCGCGCGGACGTACCTGCTCTGCTCCCCGCACAACCCGCTCGGCCGGGTGTGGACCCTGGACGAGCTGCGGGCGGTGGCCGAGCTCGCCGGCCGGTACGGCGTGCTGGTGCTCTCCGACGAGATCCACGCGCCGCTCACGCTGCCCGGCGCGCGGCACGTCCCGTACGCGTCGGTGGCCGGCGAGCAGATGCGTGGCGTTCTGGTCGGCGTCCAAGGCGTGGAACACGGCCGGGCTGAAGTGCGCGGTCGCGGTGACCAGCGGACCGCGCGGCCGGCAGCTGCTGGGCCGGCTGCCGGCCGAGGTCCGCTACCGGGCCGGCATCCTCGGCGTCATCGGTTCCGTCGCCGCCTTCGCCGACGGCCGGCCCTGGCTGGACTCGCTGCTCGGCCACCTCGACCGCAACCGCCGGCTGCTCGCCGAGCTGCTGGCCGACCGGCTGCCCGAGGTCGGCTACCGGCCGCCGGACGCCAGCTTCCTCGCCTGGCTGGACTTCGCCGCGTACGACCTCGGTGCCGACCCCGCTGCGGTGCTGAGGGAGCGCGGCAAGGTCGCGCTGGAGCGCGGCCTGGACTTCGGCCCGCCCGGCGCCGGCTTCGCCCGGCTGAACATCGGCACGTCCCGCACCCTGCTCACCGAGGCGGTCGACCGGATCGCCACCGCGCTGCGCTGACCGGACGGTCAGCGTGAGTCGGAGCCGCCGCTCTGGACCGCCGCCCGGCCGGCCTCCAGCCGGGCGACCGGGATCCGGAACGGCGAGCAGGAGACGTAGTCGAGCCCCACCTCGTGGAAGAAGTGCACCGAGTCCGGGTCGCCCCCGTGCTCGCCGCACACGCCGACCTTCAGATCGGGTCGAGCCGCCCGACCCTCGCTCGTCGCCAGCCGGACGAGTCTCCCGACACCCTCGGTGTCCAGCGACTCGAACGGCGAGACACCGAAGATGCCGAGATCGAGGTAGCGGCTGAAGAACGCCGCTTCCACGTCGTCGCGGGAGAAGCCCCAGCCCATCTGGGTCAGGTCGTTGGTGCCGAAGGAGAAGAACTGCGCGGCCTCGGCGATCTGGCCGGCGGTGAGCGCCGCCCGCGGCACCTCGATCATCGTGCCGATCAGCGTCTCCACCTCGACGCCCGCCTCGGCCGCGACATCGGCGAGCACCCGCTCGGTCTCGTCCTTGATGATCTCCAGCTCCTGGACGGCGCCGACCAGCGGGATCATGATCTCCGGCTTCGGATCGCCGCCCGCCTTCTTCCGCTCCGCGGCGGCCTCGGCGATCGCCTTCACCTGCATGGCGAACAGGCCCGGGATGACCAGGCCGAGCCGGACGCCGCGCAGGCCGAGCATCGGGTTGGCCTCGTGCAGCCGGGTGACGGCCTCGAGCAGGGTCGTCTCGCGCCCGGCGGCGGTCCCCTTGGACTCGGCCAGCGCGACCGCGACCGACAGCTCGGTGATGTCGGGCAGGAACTCGTGCAGCGGCGGGTCGATCAGCCGGACGGTGACCGGGAGGCCGTCCATCGCGGCGAAGATCCCGACGAAGTCCTCCTTCTGCAGCGGCTCCAGCGCGTCCAGCGCCGCCTGCCGCTCCTTGTCCGACTCGGCGAGGATCAGGTCCTCGACCAGCTGCCGCCGGTCGCCGAGGAACATGTGCTCGGTCCGGCACAGCCCGATGCCCTGCGCGCCGAAGCGGCGGGCCCGCTCGGAGTCCTCCGGGGTGTCGGAGTTGGCCCGCACGCCCAGCCGGCGGACCTGGTCGGCGTGCCTGACCAGCCGGTCGACCGCCGCGACCAGCGGGTCCGCGTCCGCGCCGAGCTCACCCTCGAAGTACTGCACCACCGGCGACGGCTGCACCGGGACCTCGCCGAGGTAGACCGCGCCCGTGGTGCCGTCGATCGAGACGACGTCGCCCTCGCTGACCACCACCCCGCCGGGTGCGGTGAACCTGCGGCCCTTGAGGTCGACCTCGAGCTCCTCGGCCCCGCAGACGCAGGTCTTGCCCATGCCGCGCGCGACGACCGCGGCGTGCGAGGTCTTCCCGCCGCGCGAGGTGAGGATCCCCTGCGCCGCGATCATGCCCACCAGGTCGTCGGGATTCGTCTCCCGCCGGACCAGGATGACCTGCTCGCCGGTGGCGGCCAGCTCCGCCGCCCGGTGCGACTCGAAGACGGCCCGGCCCACCGCGGCACCGGGGCTCGCGTTCATCCCCCTGGCGATCTGCCTCTTGTCCGCCGCCTCGTCGAAGGTCGGGAACATCAGCTGCGCGAGCTGCGCGCCGGAGACCCGCTGGAGCGCCTCGGAGACGTCGATCTGACCCTCGTCCACGAACTGGGAGGCGATCACGAACGCCGCGCCCGCGGTGCGCTTGCCCACCCGGGTCTGCAGCATCCACAGCTTGTTGCGCTCGATCGTGAACTCGATGTCGCACAGGTCCTTGTAGTGGCCCTCGAGGGTGGCCATGATCCCGAGCAGCTGGTCGTACGCCGGCTTGTCGATCGTCTCCAGGTCCTGCAGCGGCACCGTGTTGCGGATGCCGGCGACGACGTCCTCGCCCTGCGCGTTCTGCAGGTAGTCGCCGTAGATGCCCTGGGCGCCGGAGCCGGGGTCGCGGGTGAAGGCGACACCGGTGCCGGAGTCCATGCCGAGGTTGCCGAACACCATCGACTGCACGTTGACCGCGGTGCCGAGGTCGGCCGGGATGCGCTCCTGCCGGCGGTAGAGGATCGCGCGGTCGGCGTTCCAGGAGTCGAAGACCGCGTGGATCGCGAGGGTCATCTGCTCGCGCGGCTCCTGCGGGAACTCGCGCCCGCCGTGCTCGCGGACCAGGCCCTTGAACCGCTCGACCAGCGCCCGCAGGTCCCCGGCGCCGAGGTCGAGGTCGTTCTTCGTGCCCTTCGCGGTCTTCGCCTCGTCGATGGCCTCCTCGAAGTGCTCGCCGTCGATGCCGAGCACCGTCTTGCCGAACATCTGGATGAGCCGGCGGTAGGAGTCCCAGGCGAACCGGTCGTCGCCGGCCTGCCGGGTCAGCCCCTGCACGGAGGAGTCGTTCAGGCCGATGTTGAGGACCGTCTCCATCATGCCGGGCATCGAGAACTTCGCCCCGGACCGGACGGAGACCAGCAGCGGGTCGTCCGGGTCGCCGAGACGGCGGCCGATCGCGGCCTCCATCGCCTCCAGGTGGGTGCCGACCTCGCGGGCCAGCTCGGCCGGCTCGGTGCCGGTGCCGAGGTACGTCGTGCAGGCCTCGGTCGTGATCGTGAACCCGGGCGGCACCGGGAGTCCGAGGTTCGTCATCTCGGCGAGGTTGGCTCCCTTGCCGCCGAGCAGGTCCTTGAGGTCCTTGTTTCCCTCGGCAAAGTCGTAGACGTACTTCGGCACGGTGAGCTCCTCCGGTGCGGTCCTGCGCTGAGCCTATCGGGGGCGCGCGGACAGGCTCCCGACGACCGTCCGGCCGTCGCGCAGCACCGCGCGAAGGTGCCGCTCCGGCCGGGTCAGCACCGTCAGGTCCGCGTACGGGTCGCCGTCCAGGACGAGCAGGTCGGCGCGGGCGCCGGGGGCCACCACGCCGAGGTCGGCCGCGCCGAGCAGCGCGGCCGCGTCGACGGTGGCCGCGCGCAGGACGTCGGCGACCGGCTGCGCCTGGGCGCGCAGCTCGAGCTCGGCCAGCTGCTCGTCGTGCATCGGGCCGAGCAGGTCGGTGCCGTAGACCAGCCGGACGCCGGCGGCCGCCGCCAGCCGGATCGAGTCCAGCCCGGCGTCGCGGACCCGCTCGAGCTTGGCGATCTGGTCCGGCGGCATCCCGGACTGCGCGCCGCGCCCGGCCAGCGCCTCGTACGTGACCAGCGTCGCGACCACGAACATGCCCTTCTCGGCCAGCAGGTCCGCGGTCCGCGCGTCCATCAGGTTCGCGTGCTCGACCGAGCGGAAGCCGGCCTCGGCCGCCCGGCGGATCGAGGCGGACGTGTACGCGTGGCCGGTGACGTAGCGGCCGGCGTTCGTCGCCTCCTCGACGGCGGCCCGCAGCTCGGCGGTCCCGTACTGCAGCGACTCGAGCCGGTCGGTCGGCGAGGCGACCCCGCCGGAGACCATCACCTTCAGAAAGCTGGCGCCCTTGCGCAGCTCGTCCCGGCAGGCGCGGCGCAGCTCGTCGACCCCGTCGGCGACCCGGGTCAGCCGGTCGCCGCCGCCGGCCTCCCGGTCCTCGCCGGCGGTGCGGCCGTCGCCGTGGCCGCCAGTCTGGCTCAGCGCGTGCCCGCAGTGCAGCAGCCGGGGGCCGGCGACGTGCCCCTCGTCGACCGCGCGGGCCAGCCCGGCGTCCGCGCCGCCGGCGTCGCGCACCGTGGTGAAACCGCGGCGGAGCATCCCGCCGAGGATCCCGGCCGCGCGCAGGGCCGTGTACGACGCCGGCTGGCGCGACACCGCGGCGAGGTCGGCCGTCCACGCCTTGACGTGCACGTGCGCGTCGATCAGCCCGGGCGCGACCGTCGCGCCGGCCACGTCGGGTCTCTCGGCGGTCGGGTCCGCGGGCGCGCCGGCGTCGGTGACCGCCGTGATCCGGTCGCCGTCGATCACCACCTGCCGGCGCGGCACGGTGCGCCCGGCGACGACGTCGACGACGGACACGTCGTCCAGGACCGTCCTCGGCACGGCCGCACCGTACCGGCGGCCCGGGACTGCCCCGCTCCCGACGCCCCGGCTCCGTTGCCGCCGATCTTGACGTTGGGCAGGGCGACACGCCGGTGAGCACCTGCGCAAGGTCAAGATCGGCGGGAGAGGGGGTCAGGCCGCGGACGGCTCGTGGGTCAGCAGCCGGGGAGGCGCTCGGTCAGGTACGGGCGCACCCGGTCCAGCGCGACCCGCTCCTGCGCCATCGAGTCCCGGTCCCGCACCGTCACCGCGTCGTCGGTGAGGGTGTCGAAGTCGACCGTCAGGCAGTACGGCGTGCCGATCTCGTCCTGCCGCCGGTAGCGGCGCCCGATCGCGCCGGCGTCGTCGAAGTCGACGTTCCAGTGCTTGCGCAGCTCCGCGGACAGGTCGCGGGCCTTCGGCGAGAGGTCGGCGTTGCGGGACAGCGGCAGCACGGCGGCCTTCACCGGGGCGAGGCGGCGGTCCAGCCGCAGCACGGTGCGCTTCTCCGGCTGGCCCTTGGCGTTCGGCGCCTCGTCCTCGGTGTACGCGTCCAGCAGGAAGGCCATCATGAGCCGGCCCGGGCCGGACGCCGGCTCGATCACGTACGGCACCCAGCGCTCGCCCTTGTCCTGGTCGAAGTACGACAGGTCGGCGCCGGAGTGCTTCGCGTGCGTGGTCAGGTCGAAGTCGGTGCGGTTGGCGATGCCCTCCAGCTCGCCCCACTCCGAGCCGGCGAAGCGGAACCGGTACTCGATGTCGACGGTGCGCTTCGAGTAGTGGGACAGCTTCTCCTTCGGGTGCTCGAAGTGGCGCAGGTTGGCCGGGTCGATCCCGAGGTCGGTGTACCACCGGGTCCGCTCGGCGATCCAGTAGTCGTGCCACTGCTCGTCGGTGCCCGGCTCGACGAAGTACTCCATCTCCATCTGCTCGAACTCGCGGGTCCGGAAGATGAAGTTGCCCGGGGTGATCTCGTTGCGGAACGACTTGCCCATCTGGCCGATGCCGAACGGCGGCTTGCGCCGGCTGGACTGCAGCACGTTGAGGAAGTTGACGAAGATGCCCTGCGCGGTCTCCGGGCGCAGGTAGGCCAGACCGGACTCGTCCTCGACCGGCCCGAGGTGGGTCTTGAGCAGCCCGTTGAACATCCGCGGCTCGGTGAACGCGCCGCGGGTGCCGCAGTTGGGACAGACCACGTCGGCCAGCCCGCTGGCCGGCGGGCGGCCGTGCTTCTCCTCGTACGCCTCCTCGAGGTGGTCGGCCCGGTAGCGCTTGTGGCAGGACTGGCACTCGGTCAGCGGGTCCACGAACTCGTTGACGTGGCCGGAGGCCTCCCAGACCTCCCGGGCCAGGATGATCGAGGAGTCGAGGCCGACGATGTCGTCGCGGCTCTGAACCACCGAGTGCCACCACTGGCGCTTGACGTTCTCCTTCATCTCGACTCCGAGCGGACCGTAGTCCCAGGCCGACCGCTGCCCGCCGTAGATCTCGCTGGACGGGTAGACGAAGCCCCGGCGCTTGGCGAGGCTGACGATGGTGTCGATGCGGTCGGCTGGCACGGCTGGCTCCCCCGGCTGGCGGTCGGCGAGGCTGTCCAGGCTACCGGGGCGGCCGCGGTCGGCCGCCGCGGATATCCACCGGTCAGCCGCTGCCCGGCGGGTTGAGGCTGCAGACCTTCTGGCCGCCCTCGTTCCAGACGCCGAGGTCGATCTCCGGACCTCGCGCCCCGGTCGTAGGTGATCGTCACCGGGATCAGCGTCTCGTCCTTGCCCTCGCGCTGGCGGCTCGCGCTCGGTGCCGAGCTGGTACGCCGGTGATGGTCCGGTCGTCGAGGTCGAAGCCGCGGCGCAGCTCGCTCCCTGCTCTCCTTCTGCTGGCCGTCCTTGCACAGCAGCTGTGCGCCTTGTCGACGTCCTTGGCCGCAGCGCGGCCATGAACTCGTCGGCGGTGTCCCGGGGGCTGCCGCGGAAGAGGACGAAGGCCAGGACGCCGACCAGCACGACGGCGAGGGCGGCGAGGGCGGCGGCGAGGGCGAGCACCCGGCGGTGGTGCCTGGCCGGTGGCGCGGGCGGGGTCCCGTACGGCGGCGGGGGGTATGGCGCGCCGTACCCGGGCGGGGGCGGCGCGTACCCGGGCGGCGGCGGCGGGTACCCGGGCTGGGGCGGCGGGTACCCGGGCGGGGGCGGCGGGTACCCGGGCGGCGGCGGGGCACCGTACGGGGGCTGGCCGCCGAGGCCCGGCGGACCGTCCTGCGGCGAACCCGCCGGCGGCCGCTGCCACGGCGAGACCGGCTGCTGACCCTCCGGCGGCGGCATGCTCACCGGTCCTCCAGCGGCGTCGGTGCCGCGCTGGCCGCCGCCGCGTCCCTTCAGCGGCGCGGTCGCTGCTGGCCACGCGTCACCGCCACCTCCGACACCCCCGGCACCTGGCCCAGGACCGCCGGCCTGGGAGGATCGGACGGGTCCGGACTCCGACCCGCCGACGAACCGTACCGAAAGGGGGCGAGCCCCCGTGACGACCCCGCTCCGTCGCGCCGTGGAGCAGCGCAGCGCGGCACCGCTCGCCTGGCCGGCGACCCGGCCGCGCTGGATCCCGTTCCTGATCGTGCTGGCGCTGCTCGTCGGCGGCCTCCTCGCGCCGCCCGCGCTCGGTGTGGTGCTGCTCGTCGTGCTCCTGCTGCTGCTCGGCTGGCTGACACTCCTGTCCTGGCCGGGCTGCCGCCGGGTGCCCGACTCGCCCAGCGCGCGCTGGAGACCTGATCGGCCGCGCGGTGCTGCGACCGGATGTGGTGGCGGGCCGCTTCGCGCTGTGCGATCCGCTCGCTCGGGGTGCCACCGGCACCGTGTGGCGGGCCTGGGACCTGCGCCTCGGTCGGTACTGCGCGGCGAAGCTGCTCCGGCAGCGCGACGCCGGCGACCCGCTGCGCTTCGCCCGCGAGCAGGGGGTGCGGCTGACCCACCCGCACCTGCTCACGCCGTACTCCTGGGCGGCCGAGGACGCGTACGTCCTCGTCGCCAGCCCGCTCGCCGCCGGCGGCTCGGCGCACACCCTGCTCGGCGACTACGGCCCGCTGTCCGGGCCGCTCGTCGCCGACCTGCTCGACCAGCTGCTCGCCGGGCTGGAGCACGCGCACGGCGCCGGATTGGTGCACCGCGACGTCACCCCGGCGAACCTGCTGCTAGACGCCACGGACACCGGCCGGCCGCACCTGTGGCTGGCCGACTTCGGGCTCGCCGTCCGGACCGGCGAGCCCCGGCTGACCCGGCTCGGCACCGTCGTCGGCACCCCGGGCTACCTCCCGCCGGAGGTCCTGGCCGGTGCGCCGCCGGCGCCGGGCGCCGACCTGTTCGCCGCCGGGCAGGTCGCGGCGGCGCTGCTGCGCGGCGCCGAGCCGGACGGCTCCGGGAGCGGTCCCGAGCTGGCCGGCGTGGAGTCCCCGCTGGGCGATGTGATCGCCGCGCTGGTGGAGGCGGACCCGGCGGACCGGCCGGGCTCGGCGGCCGAGGCCCGTCGGGCCCTGTCCCCGGTGTCGCCGGCGGACCGGCCGCTGACCTCGACCGGCGAGCCGATCGCCATCCTGGTCCAGCTGCCCGACCTGCCCGCCGGGTGGACCGCGGCCGGACCGGCCGCGCTGCCCGCGGGTGCCGGCGCGGGCCCGGTCACCGGCCTGCCGACCGGCCCGGTCCGGGTGGTGCGCGGAACCCGGCACGACCTGACGCCGCCGACCCGGGCCGGCTCCGCGCCGCCAGCCGCCCCACCCGCCGGCTCGTCCGCCAAGGCACCGGTTTCCGGCCCGCCGGGCGGCGGGCGCCGCGACCGGAGCAGACGCCGGGCCGCCACCGCCGCGGCGCTCCTCGCCGTCCTGGCGGCGGCCACCGCAGCCGGAGCCGCACTCCTCGGCGACCGCGGCGACCCGGGCGGCGGACCCGGTGGCGGCCCGTCGGAAACCCCCACCACCGCCCCGGCGTCGGCGATTCCGGTGGCCGCTGACGACCCGTGCGGCTGGCAGCAGGAGGGCGACATCACGACCGCCACCGACGGTCGGCCGGTGACCTGCGTGCGGATCGGTGACGGCTACCGCTGGCGGGCGCGCTGACCGGTCCCGGGTCAGCCGGCCGGGCGCCGGCGGCGCCGCCACCACGGCAGCGCCACCGCGCCGGCGACCAGCACCGCGCCCGCACCGGCCGCCGCCAGCACCCAGGTCCCCGGGCCACCGGAGTCCGGCGCGGCCACCTCATCCGGCGCCGGTGACGCGGTCACGGTCGGCGAGGGCGGCGACGTGGTGCCGCCGTACGCCGCCGGGTCGGTCAGGTAGCTCGGCCCCGGCTCCCCGCCGCTCGCCGCGACGGTCAGCGTGAACGGGAAGCTCACCGGCTCCTCCTTGCTGAGCCGGTAGCTGAGGTCGAGGACCAGGTAGTAGTAGCCGTCCACCGAGTATTCGTCGGCCTGCGAGCGCGTCGAGTCCCGGTTGAGGTAGCGGACCGGCGCCGCGGTCGACCCGGACACCTCCTGGTCCTCCCGGCCGCCGAGCAGGGCGCTGCCGGCACTGCCGGCCACCTGCTCGGCTCTCGCCCGCAACGGGGAGGCGAGAAGGACGTACAGGGCGGCGGTCTGGATCGGCAGCCCTTGGGCGGGCACCTGGACCCGGTACGCGAGCCGCTGGCCCCAGTCCAGCCGCACCCGGAAGTAGCGGGTCTCGCCGGTGGTGACCGAGTCCCGGTACGAGCCCGGGGCGAGCACGGGCGCGTCGTTGAAGCTCGTCCCCGCCTCGACCGGCCGGGCCGGCCCGGGGGTCGGCGCCGGCAGCTCGCCGGACTTCTCCGTCACCGCCGGCGGCCCGGCGTCGCTGACCGCGGGCTCCAGCCGGAAGGCGAGCTCGACCGGCAGCTGCTGGGTCGCGAAGGAGCGGCCGGCGCGGGTCAGCTTCAGGTAGACCGGGCCGTCTCCGGCCGAGCACGGCTCCCGCCAGGGACGCTCACCCACCGGCGCCGGGTCGAGCACGGCGGTCTGCGGGGTGAGCTTGCCGAAGACGGTGACGTCGAAGCCGAAACCCGAGCCGGGACCGCAGTCATCGCCCGATGCGTCGACTACCGAGATCCGGATGACCAGGGCGTCCAGGTTCTCCGCCCGCACCGCGGGCGGCGCGATGGTGGCGCTGAAGTGCGGGGTGTCCCCCGGCTTCAGCTCGACCGCGTAGTACTTCACGGTGCCCTCGGAGCCGGCGCCGGTCTCACCCCGCGCGTACGTGTCGAGGTACTGGCCCGGCTTCACCACCGGCGCCGCGGCCGGCGTGGCGCCGCCCCGGATCGGGATCCCCACGGCCGCGTACGGCCGGACGGCGCGCTGCACCCGGTTGGTGAGCACCGCGCCGAGAGCGGCGCCGGACCCCGCCTCCCGGTAGCTGCCGCCGGTCGACGAGGCGATGCAGGTCAGCTGGGCGCGGGCGGCGGCGCCCACCTTGAAGCCGATGGTGTGCACGACCAGGTCGACGCCGGCCGCCTTGAGCTGCTCCGCCACCCGGCAGGGCTGCGGCGGCGCGCAGGTGTCCTCGCCGTCGGAGACCAGGACGATGCTGCGCGGGCCCTCGGCGGGCAGCTCCCGGGCGGCCGCCCGCAGCGACTCCCCGATCGGGGTGTAGCCGGAGGCACGGATGCCGGCGACCGCGCGGGAGAAGGCGGCCCGGTCGACCGGCTGCACCGGGACCAGCCGCCGGATGTCCCGGCAGCCGGCCGCCTTCTCCGCCGCGGACGAGCCGGTGCCGGTGCCGTAGACCGTGAGACCGACCTGGGCGGCATCGGGCAGGGCCGCGACCAGCGCGTCGACCGCCTTCTTCGCCGCGTCGATCCGGGGCCCGGGGGCGTCCGTCTGCTTCATCGAGCCGGAGGCGTCCAGCACGACCATGACCGGCGTCGACTCCTCCGCCGCGGCGGGGGCGGGCACCGCCGCGGCCGGCAGCGGGACGAGGACAGCGGCCGGCACCAGCAGGGCGAAGGTGGCTACCACGGCGCGTCGCCAGATACGTGACACTCGACTCCTCCAACGGCTACTGTTCACATCTGCAAACACTCCGCAGATGTTTGCAGATGTGAATGCGACGCGCAAGAGGGTCGGCTCGCCGGAGGGCAGGAGGAGCAGCCGGTGGACGTGCGGGCGGTGCTCGCCGCGCAGACGGAGATGTACGGAGAGCCGCTCGGCACCCGGATGGGCCGCCTGCTCGCGGCGTACCGCATCTCCCAGGCGCGGCTGGCGGCCGTGCTCGGCCTCAGCCCGCCGATGCTGAGCCAGCTGATGAGCGCCCAGCGCGCGAAGATCTCCAACCCCGCCGTGCTCGGACGGCTGGTCCGGCTGGAGGAGCTCGCCGCCGGCGGCGACCGATCCGGCGACCCGGGAGGCGTCGCTCGAACAGGTGCGGCAGTCCCGCCCGACGCTGCACACCGGCCAGCTGGCCACCTCGGCCGGCGCCGACCCGGCGGCCGGAGCGCGGGTCCTGGCCGGGTTGCTGTCCCCGGACGCGCTGCGCCGGGGCGCGGGCGAGGTGAGTGACCCCGACCTCGCCGCCCTGCTGCGGGCGGCCGCCGAGCTGGTGCGCTGACACGGGCCCGCCTAGGTCACTTCGGAGATGTCGCCGACCGGGTCGGGCGTCCAGCCGGGCGGTGTGCTCACCGGTCCTCCCGTCGGGAACCGTCGGGTCGGAGGCCCGCACCGGGTGCGACGGTCCCCGCATCCGCCGCGCGATCACTCCCGCTCGTCACCACCGGACCCTCGCCGTCCACCGCGACCAGCACCTCGAACGCGCCGGGCTCGGCGCGGGCCTCGCCGAGCAGCGGCGCCGCGTCCACCTTCACCTCGTACGCCGACAGCGCCCGCCGGTACGCCCCCACGCCGTCCCACTCGGTGACCAGCACCCACTCGGCCGGATCGTCCACCGCCCGGGCGACCCGCCCGCGCCGGAAGCCGGGCCGGGCGGCGAGGGCCTCCAGCGCCACCCGGGACCGGGCGGTGAAGCCCGCCGCGTCGTCCTCCGGCACCGCGAAGCGGGACACCACCAGCACCAGCACCCCCGGCGCGCAACCCAGGAGCGGACGCCTGGGAGGATCGGACCCGGGTCCCGGCGGGACCCGCGCCGAGAACCGTACCGAAGGGGAGCGAGCGGCCTTGACGTCCCCGCTGCGCCGAGCCGTGGAGCTGCGCAGCGCGGCTCCGCTCGCCTGGCTCGCCACCCGGCCGCGCTGGCTGCCGTTCCTGGTCGTGCTCGCGCTGCTGCTCGGCGGGCTCTTCGCGCCGCCGGTGGCCGGCGCGGTGCTGATGCTGGTGCTCGGCCTGCTGCTCGGCTGGCTGACCTACCTGGCCTGGCCGCAGCTCCCCGCCGGCAGCCGGCTCGCCAGGGTGGCCGTGCTCGCCCTCGTCGTCGTCGCCGCCGTGGCCCGGGCCTTCGAGTCCTAGGCGAGCGAGCTGCAGGAGTCGCCGGTTCGTCCCGACCTGGCCGGCCGGTGCCGAACGAGCGCCGGGAAGGCGAGCGCCACCACCGCGGCGCCGGCGACGGCCGCCAGGCCGCCGGACAGCGCGCTGATGCCGGGCGTCGTGAGGGACCCGACGACTCCTGCCCGGGCGTTGCCGACCTGCGGCATCGAGGCACCGACGACATACTCGGTCGCGCTCATCCGGCCGCGCAGCTCGTCCGGGGTCTCGAGCTGGACGATGGTCGAGCGCAGCACCACGCTGCTCACGTCCGCGGCGCCCGCGATGACGAGGCACGCCAGCGTGGGCACCAGTCCGTCGACGATGCCGAACACGGCGAGCGCGAGCCCCCAGACCGCCCCGGCGGCCAGCATCGCCCGACCCTGCCGCGCGACCCGGCTCACCGGGCCGGACAGTCCGGAGCCGAGCAGGCCGCCGGCGGCGAGCGCGGCGGTGAACAGACCGAGCGTGCGCGGTGAGCCGCCGAAGCGCTCGGCGTTGATCGCCGGGAACAGGGCGATCGGCATGGCGAGAACGGTCGCGCTGACGTCGGCCAGCAGGGCACCGGCCAGCACCCGACTGCGACGCAGGAAGTGCAGCCCGTCCAGCACGGCCCGGACGCCGGGGCGGGCCGGCCGACCCTGCGGAGGCATCGCCGGCAGTCGTGCGACCCCGTAGAGGGCGCCGAGGAAGCTTGCCGCATCGACGAGATAGCACAGCTGCACGCCGCCGGCAGCGGCGAGCGAGCCGGCCAGCACCGGCCCGAGCAGCAGGCTCAGGTGCATCGTGAGCATCGTCAGGGCGACACCGGCCGGGACCTGCTCGGCGGCCAGCAGCCGCGGCAGGAAGGTGCGCCGCGCCGGCAGGTTCACCGCGGCGAGCAGCGACTGGACGGCGACCAGGCAGTAGAGCAGCCAGAGCTGGTCGAGCCCGGCGAAGGCCTGCGCCGCGAACGCCGTCGACACCGCCGCGAGCAGGCCGGAGGTGAGCAGGACCAGCCGCCGCCGGTCCACCGCGTCGATGACCGCGCCGCCGAGGAGTCCGAGGCAGATCGAGGGGAGCGCCGCGGCCAACCCGATGATGCCGACCGCCGCCGAGGAGTGGGTGAGCAGGTACACCTGCAACGCCACCGCGAAGGTGGTCATCTGCGCGCCGACGGCCGACAGCGTCGACCCGACCCACAGCCGCCGGAACGCGACGGACTCCCGCAACGGGCCGACGTCGACGAGCAGCCGCCGGCCCGGCCCGGTCACCGGAGCGGATCCGGCCGCCCGGCCAGGATCCCGGCGATCCGATCGTGGAACGACCGCCGCGCCAGCGCCGCCTCCAGGTCCCGGACCACCTGGCTGAGCGGGTACGGGATCTCGGCCTCCAGCTCCCCGACCGCTTGCTCGGTCGCCCGCCACTCCGCCTCCAGGAAGGGGACGACGGCGCGGGCCCGGTCGGTCAGGACCACCTCGCGGGTCCGCGCGTCGCCACCCGCGGCGCTCAGCACCAGGCCGCCGCGGCGCAGGGCGCTCACCGTCTGGCTCATCGCCGAGTGGGTGACGCCCATGGCCCCGGCAAGCTCCCGGATGGTCATCGGACCCCGGCGGCCGAGCCGGATCAGCGGCATCGCGAACCGGGGCCGGATGCCGGCCACCCCGCGCTCGTCGTAGAGCCGGGCGATGTCGCCGTCCATCGCGTCCAGCAGCACCCGCAACGGCCGCCAGCGGCTCTCCTCGGTCGGGTCCGGCTCCTGGCCGCTGGGTCGCATGTCCATTATCGTAACAGCACTTAAGTAAGTGCTGTCACATGTCCGGTGTCCTCGTCCGTCTCCCGTCGCCGCGGCATGGCGACCGCCGTTCCGCGACCCGCCGCCCGGATCAGGTCTCGTACGGCTCCGAAGGCGCGCTGACCGGCTCGATGGAGGTCACCCGGAGCACCGGCACCTGGTCGACGGTCCTCGCCGCCTCGTCCCGGCCGCCGTACGTGCCGGTCACCGCGACCCAGGTGTCCGCCGGGAAGGTCCGGTCGGTGTTCTGGACGGCGATCCGGATCGGCCGGGCGTCGGCGGCGCAGCAGGTGATCGTGATGCGGGTCAGGTAGAAGCCGCCGCCGGCCCGCGGGGTGACGAAGCCGACCATCCTGATCCGCCGGCCCTCCAGCGAGCGGCCGGCGTCCCAGACCGCCCGGGTCGCGTAGTCGGTCAGCGTGACGGTCACCGGGTCCCCGGCCGGCAGCGGCGCGAACTCGCTGTCCGGCTCGGCCGGGGCGGTGGCCGCCGCGGAGCGCGATGCCGTGTACGACCCGAGGGCCGGCGGCGCGACCAGGAAGATCGCGAGCACCGGCAGCAGCAGCAGCCAGGCGATCCGCGGACCGTGGTCGTCGTCGTGCCCGTGCTCGTCGACTCCGGCTACGGCGCTGACCGGCTCCGGCCCGTCGGGCGGGACGGCCGGCCGGCGGACCAGGTGCTCCCGCCACAGCGACACCAGACCGAGGATCATCAGGACCGCGCCAGCGGCCAGCAGCCCCGGCCGCATCCAGTCCTTCACGTACCGCAGGAAGGTCTCGTCGGCGGAGATCCGCACCACCGCGCCACCGACGAGCAGCAGCAGCACGCTCTGGGCGTCCCGGTTCACAGCAGGACCTCTCCCACCGCGACGGCGCAGCCGACGGCGACGACGAAGGTCAGCGGCGCGAAGCGGGCCGCGAACCGGCGCCCGAAGGTCCCCGCCTGCAGCGCGATCAGCTTCACGTCGACCATCGGCCCGACGACGAGGAACGCCAGCCGGGACGTGAGCGAGAACTGGGTCAGGCTGGCGGCGACGAAGGCGTCCGCCTCCGAGCAGATGGCCAGCACGACGGCCAGCCCGGCCAGTGCGAGCACCGACAGCCACGGCCGGGCGGCGACGGCGTCCAGTACCTCCCGCGGCACCACCACGTTCAGCGTCGCGGCCGTCAACCCGCCGACGACGAGGAACCCGCCGGCGTGGACGAAGTCGTGCCGGGCGTTGAGCCGGAACGCCTCCCACCGCGGCAGCCCGCCCGTCGGCGGCCGGCGGGAGCGGACGATCCACTCCGCCCGGCCGAACCGGGTCCAGATCCAGCCGACGATCATCGCGGCCGCGAGCGAGGCGACGAAGCGGGCGGCCACCATCTCCGGCCGGCCGGGGAACGCGACCGACGTGGCCACCAGCACCACCGGGTTGATCGCCGGCGCGGACAGCAGGAAGGTCAGCGCCGCGGCCGGCGCGACGCCGCGGGCGATCAGGCCGCGGGCGACCGGCACCGACGAGCACTCGCAGCCGGGCAGCACCAGGCCGGCCGCGCCGGCGACCGGCACCGCGGCGGCCGGGCGCCGCGGCAGCACCCGGGTGAAGACCGAGGCCGGCACGAACACCGTGATCACGGCGCTGAGCAGCACCCCGAGGACGAGGAACGGCAGCGCCTGCACGCAGATGGCGACGAAGACGGTCGCCCAGGTCCGCATCGCCGGCGAGTCGAACAGGTCGGTCAGCAGCGGCCGTCCAGCACCTCGCACGGCACCAGCAGGATCAGCGTCGCGGCCGTCAGCCCGTCGTCGCGAGGAGACCCGGCGGCGGCGTCTGCCGGGCGTCGCGCCGGACGCCTCCCGCCGGGGCAGCCCGCTCGTCGGCGCCGGCGGGACACCGCCGGTCACTGCTGCCCGGCCGAACCGGGTCCGTCCCGCCGCGTCACCCGGCCGCGGGCGGCGACGAAGCGGGCCCCCCGGCGTCCGGCCCCGTGGTCCTCGGCACGGCGCCCCGGCGGCGGCTCAGGACGGTTCGTCGCCGACCGGGTCGAGCGCGCCGCCGAACCGGCGGTCGCGGGAGGCGTAGAGCTGGCAGGCGCGCCACAGGTGCCGCCGGTCGAAGTCGGGCCACAGGGTGTCGAGGAAGACCAGCTCCGCGTACGCCGACTGCCAGAGCAGGAAGTTGCTGGTCCGCTGCCGCCGGACGAGCGGACGAACAGGTCCACGTCCGGCAGGTCCGGCTCGTCGAGGTACCTGGCCACCGTCCGCTCGTCCACCGGTTCCGGGTCGAGCCGGCCGGCCGCCACCTCGCGGGCGATCGCGCGGGCGGCGTCGGCGACCTCCGCCCGGCCGCCGTAGTTCACGCAGAACTGCAGGGTGAGCACCCGGTTTCCGGCGGTCATCCGCTCGGCGTCCTTGAGTTCGGCGATCACGCTGCGCCACAGCCGCGGCCGGCGGCCGGCCCAGCGGACCCGCACCCCCATGGCGTGCAGCTCGTCGCGGCGGCGGCGGATGACCTGCCGGTTGAAGCCCATCAGGAAGCGAACCTCGTCCGGTGAGCGGCGCCAGTTCTCGGTGGACAACGCGATGAACAGGGTGCCGACGCCGAGCTCGATCGCACCGTGGATCACGTCGAGCAGTGCCGCCTCGCCGGCCTCGTGGCCACCGTCCGGGCAGGCCGCGCTGGTTGGCCCACCGCCCGTTGCCGTCGATCACCAACGCGACGTGCCGGGGCACCAGCTCGGCCGGAATCGGCGGCGGCCTGGCCCGGGACGGGTGCGGCGGCGGCGCCGCCACCTCCCCCGCCGGCGGTGGCGCCATCCGCCGGAGTCGGCTCACGCCGCCGCATGCCCCGGCGACGCCACCGGCAACCCCGCCATCCGGCCGGCCTCGACCATCCGCCGGTCATACGTGACCAGCACCCGAGGGCGCGAGCTCATCCGCGCCGCCCTGGCGACGTGCAGCGCGTCATGGGAGCGCACCGACCACGGTTGCACCAGGCGGCGGCGCTGGTGGTCAGGCGAATGACCGCGATGTAGGCAAGGTCCGACGGCAGATGCTGCCCATGCTCGACCATCCGGCTCGTGCTCCTCGCAACAGCCCGGACCAGCTCGGTCCGGGCGATCAGGCTTGACCCGAGCTCGTCGTCGCCGACGAACGCCAGCAGATCGGCCGACTCCGTCTCGTCGGCGACGAGCTTCACCAGCGCGGACGTATCAAGATACAGCGCCATCTCAGCGGTAGTCCTCGTCGCGCATCTCCTGCAGGACCTCGCTGAACGTGGGCTCTCCGGGCTGCGAGCAGCATCGGCGGGGGCAGCGCCGCCGGCGCGACTGGCCGCTCCAGATCGGCCTCGTGCCTCGAGCTGGTCGAGGACCGACTCTCCGGTGTCCCGGATCGGGGTAGGGAGGGCGACCGGGTGGCCCTCGTCGGTCACCCGGAGCTGTCGCCCTGGGCGATGCGCCGCAGGTAGACGCTGACAATTTCTGCCGCAGCTCGCGGACTCCGACGTCGTCCATGGCAGTCACGGTAGCATGTCGCACACGATAGCACAGATGGATCAAGACTGCATCATCGCTCGACCAGCGGCAGCGAGCGCAGGCCGCGCGTCGAGTGCCACTGCAGATGCGCGGCGACCAGACCGCTGGCCTCCCGGCGGGCCGCCGGGTCGCTCGACGTCCGCGCGCACCCAGTCGCCGGACAGCAGCGCCACCATCAGCGCGACCGA
>CAWATS010000010.1:0-104983 GCA_963785005.1 uncultured Actinomycetota bacterium | reverse complement strand
ACGTCGATGACGAAGGTGAGCCGCCACGACGCGGAGGTGAGCAGGCCGCCGAGGATGGCGCCGGCGGCGAGCCCCGACGCGCCGACCGAACCCCAGACCGCCAGCGCCCGGTTGCGCGACGGGCCCGCCGGGAACGTCGTCCCCGATCAGACCGAGGATGGCGGGCTGCAGCAGAGCCGCGCCGAGCCCCTGTGCGCCGCGGGCAGCCAGAGCACCGTTCCGTCGCCGGCCGCACCGCCGGCCGCGCTGGCCAGCCCGAAGATCACGATGGCGACGACGAAGAGGCGGCTGGCTCCGACCCGGTCCGACAGCCGCCCGCCGACGACGAGGAACCCGGCGAAGAGGACCGCGTAGGCGCTGACCACCCACTGGACGAGCGCCGGCTCGAGCTGCAGGTCGCCGGCGATGCTCGGCAGGGCGATGTAGATGATCGAGTAGTCGAGCGCGACGAGGAACTGGGCCACCGACAGCACGGCCAGAGTGGCGGCCGGCGCGGACGGTCTGTCCAGGCCCATGGCGCCATGCTCGAAGGTTGACACTGGTGTGAAGGAAAGTCGGAGTCGAGAGGGGCATCGCCGTGCGGATCGGGGAGCTGGCGGAGCGCACCGGCGTGCCCACCCGCCTGCTGCGCTACTACGAGGAGCAGGGACTGCTCAGCCCGGACCGGGCGGCGAACGGCTACCGTGACTACGCCGAGCGCCTCGTCGACCGGGTCGTGCAGATCCGCGGGCTGCTCGATGCCGGGCTGCCCACCAGGATCATCAAGCAGATCCTTCCCGTGCCTCGACGACCCCGGCACGATCCACTTGACCGACCCGGATCCGGAGCTGATCGCGACCCTCGAGCGGGAACGCGCCCAGATGGACGCGCGCATCCGCTGCCTGACCAGGAACCTGGACGCGATCGACAGCTATCTCGACGCCGCCCGCCGTCCCCCCACGGCGCCGGCCTGAGCCGTGCTCGGGGCAGGGGCCGCCCGCTCCGGCGCCCCTGCGCGCTCACTCCCGGCCGGCTCGCCGAGACTTGCCGAGGCGCTGGTGGCCGGGACGAGGGCCGACCGGTCCGCCGTCAGGCCGCCGGCGGGATGTTGCGGTTGACGCGGAAGAGGTTGCCGGGGTCGTACTCTGCCTTGACCCGGCGCAGCCGCTGGTAGTTGTTCCCGTAGGCGGCGGCGGTCCGGGTGCTGTCGTCCTCGGCGAGCTGGAAGTTGACGTAGTTCCCGCCGGTCGAGTAGGGCCGGATCCGCTCCCACCCGTCCCGGGCCCAGGCCACATGCGGAGCGGAGGGAGCGCCGGGTGGCCAGGTGGCGTTGAACCCGCCGACGTAGTGGGCGTCGCGGTTGCCGACCGCCCCGTCGTCGTCCTCCTGGTCGTTGAGCGCGCCGGCGAGGTGGAAGATGACCGACTGGGACAGCGGCGAGGTCACCCGCAGCGCACTGCTCCGGAAGGCGTCCAGGAACTCGCTCGACAGGCCAGGGAGGAACTCGGCCTTCCAGTAGCGGTGCAGCCACTTGGGCTCCATGGCGTTCAGCATCGACTGCACGGCCACATACGGCTTGGGGCTGACCAGGTCCACGATCGGGCTCCCGAGCGCGCGAACCGGGGCCAGGTCGGCGTCGGGGTTGGCGCCGCTGTGGCACACCTGGATCCCGGCGATGGGCTTGCCGTGCCAGGCCTGGGGCAGGAACGGGGCCGGCGGCGCCAGGCGCACGATCGCCGCGGCGGTCAGCTCGCGCGGCGCCGACTCGGTGAGGTCGCGGTAGGCGGCCAGCACCTCCTCGGCCCGCTCCGCGCTCCAGACGATCAGGCCGCCGGTGATCATCGGGCCGACCTGGTGCAAGCGGAAGGTGAACCGGGTGACCACCCCGAAGTTGCCGCCACCACCCCGCAGCGCCCAGAACAGCTCGGGATGCTGGTCGCGGCTGGCGGTCCGGATCGCACCGTCGGCGGTGACGACCTCGACCTCGGCGAGGTTGTCGACGGTCCAGCCGAAGCGGCGCGTCAGGTAGCCAAAGCCGCCCCCGAGGGTCAGGCCGGCCACGCCGGTCTCGGACACGAACCCGAGCACCGTGGCCAGCCCGTGCGCCTGGGTGGCCTGGTCGACGTCGCCGAGCAGACAGCCCGGGCCCGACGTGGGCGAGCTTGGCCTGGGGGTCGACGCTGACCTCGCGCAGGCGGGACAGGTCGAGGGTCAGGCCGCCCGGCGCCATGGAGGTCCCGGCGATGTTGTGGCCCCCGCCCTTGACGCTGACCAGCAGCCCGTGGTCGCGCGCGAACCCGACCGCGGCGGCGACGTCGTGCGCCGAGGCCGGCTGGAGGACCAGGGCGGGGAGCCTGGCCGCCATGCCGTTCCAGATCGCGACGGCATCGTTCCAACCCTGGTCGCCGGCCACCAGCAGCCGGCCCTGAACCCGCGAGTCCAGGTCCTCCAGCTGCTCGGAGGTCAGCGTGTGGTGTCCGCCGTCAAGTCCGGCGAGCTCGATGGTGGCGGTAGTGGTCATGACGGGGCCTCCTCCGGGCCGGTCGGTTGGCACCGGCCCCAGCTCGCCGATATGCTCCAAACGCCAGCAACTTATGCTTGCGTTTGGAGTATGTCAAGAGTCATGGACCCCTCTCCGCCGAGCCTCACGACGACCTCGTATGCCGTGCTGGCGCAGCTCGCCGTGCATCCGTGGTCCACCTACGAGCTGGCCCGCCAGCGGATCCGCTACTTCCGCTATGTCTGGCCGCGGGCCGAGAGCGCGATCTACCGCGAAGTGAAGCGGCTCGACGCCATGGGGCTGGTCGCGGCCAAGCGCGAGTACGTCGGAAAGCGGCCGCGGACCGTGTACTCGATCACCGAGTCGGGGCGGCAGGTGCTGCGCGACTGGCTCGACACTCCGGTGTCGCCGTTCGCGATGGACTTCGAGGCGATGATCCGGCTGTTCATCGCCCCGCTAGGGACCAAGGAGCAGCTCATCGCGACCCTGCAGCAGGTGCGCGGTGACGCCCAGGAGATGCTGCGCTTCAGCGGTGCCGTGAAACAGGAGTTCCTGGACGGCCGGGCCGCGCTGCAGGACCAGGTCTACATCCGCGCCCACGCCGTCGACTTCTTCGTGAGCCTCCTCACCACGGTCGATGGCTGGGCCGAGCGGACGCTCGCAGAGATCGAAGGATGGGAGGATCTCTCCGCCGACGGAAAGAACGACCGAGGGCTCGAGATCATGGCCCAGCTACCGGCGCCGACTCCTCCCGAGTCAGCCGATCGCACGCCGCTACCGCCTCGCGCCCAGCTGCGGCGGCGGTCGTCTGGGTCGACGTCGACAGGGTGACGGGGCTTCGAGCGCGGTCCTGGCCGCGTCAGTCGTTCCGGCGGACTCCGGAGACGCACCCTGGTCGGTCAGTCGGGTGGCTCGCCCGGGTCGGCCAGCTCCTCGGTGGTGGGGGTGTCCTGTTCGCCGGACGCGTCCCGCTCGCCGGACCCGTCCTGGCCGGCGGCTGTGCCCGGCGCGGTCGCGGACTCGGCGAAGCCGCTGTCGTTGCCGTACTCGGACTCGCCGGAGCGCTCGCTCGGCTGGGGTCCCGTCATCGTCTGCTCCCTTCGACGGCTCGGCTGTACCCGGCGCCGGCCGGGTCGTACCACGCTCGTCGGCGGATCCGCTCCCTCGCGGGGCAGCCCTAACGGCAGGTGTCGAAGGACAGTGCGCCCAGGTCGTTGAACAGCGCGAGCTGGTCGGTCACCACCCTCCCCCGGGACCGCTGCCGGACGGCGGCCTGCACCGGGTACGGCCGCGGGCAGGTCGCCGGCAGCGCGAGGCGGAAGGTGACCAGGACGGCCGCACCGGGCCGCAGCACCGTCCCGGCGACGGCGGGGCCAGGCCGCCCGCAGGTGCCGGCCGTGACCGAGGTGCGGACCGGGCGGAGCCCGTGCAGCGGCAGGTACGGCCGGATCGACTCAACGATCACCGTGGTGGAGCCGTCGTTCGCCAGCCGGAAGGAGACGTCCAGGACCGTCCGCCGATCGGTCCGCGGCGCGCAGACCTCGTCGAGGCTGAGGAACGCCGCGGCGACCGTCGGCAGGGCCGGCCCGGGCGGCGGCGGCTCGACCGACCGCGGCGACGGGGTCCCCGGCGCCGTCGGTGCCGGCGGCCGCTCCGGCGGACCGGAGTCGCGCAGGGCGAGGGTCGCGGCCGCGACGAGCAGCGCCGCGACCGCCACCGGGACCGGCCAGCGCCGCGGGCGACCCGGCTCCGGCCCCTGGCTGATCTCGTCCACGCCCACCCCCGGATCATCGCCGTCCCGGCGTACGGGCACCCTCGACCGGGCGATCGAGGGTCGGCGATAGTTGATGCAGGCTATGATGTGATGATGCGGACGACCATCGACCTGCCGGAGGACCTCCACCGCGCCGCGCTCATGATCGCCCGTGACCGGCAGCAGACGCTCAGCCGGACCGTCTCGGATCTGCTCCGTTCGGCGCTCGCGGGCGGGCGGCGGGACGTGCCGGTGGAGACCGACCCCGACACCGGGCTTCCGCTGGTCCGGCTCGGGCGGCGCGTCACGGCCGAGGACGTGGCGAGGGCACAGGACGAGGGCTGACCGGTGTCCGACACACACCTGCTGGACGGCAACGTCCTGGTGGCACTCGTCGTCCCGGAGCACGTCCATCACGACGCAGCGCGTTCCTGGTTCCGGGGCGCCGCCACCTTCGCGACGTGCCCGACCGTGCAGGGCACCTTGCTGCGGCTGCTGCTGCGCCAGGGGTCGGGCATCGTCCAGGCCTGCGAGGCCCTCGATGCGATCGTCCGGCATCCGCGCCACGAGCAGTGGCTCGACGACCTGACCTACGCCGAGGTCGACCTCTCGCACGTCTACGGGCATCGTCAGGTCACGGACGCCTACCTGGTGCAGCTCGCGCGGGCGCGGGGCGGGCGGGTGGCGACGTTCGACCGCGGGCTCGCCGCCGCCGCCGCGGACGTCGCGGATCTTCTGCCGCACTGAGCGGGAGGCGCTCAGCGAAGGGTGCACGGTGGGCCGGCGATCCTGGCCCGCCGGCCGGGGTTCCGCCCTGGTCATGATCGTCGATTTTGTGAAGGTATTCACAAGTGGATACGGTGTCTCTGACAAGTAGCCGATACCACAGCGCGCCGGTGCGTCGACGACCGGGCTCCCGTGCGCGCACCCGGCAAGGAGTCGACCACCGTGACCGACCAGCAGGACGCGACACCGGCGGAGGCCGGGCCCGCGGGCCTCGACGGCCCCCGCGTCCGGCGAGCGCGCGCCGCGGCCGGGGCGCTGGGTCGGGCGGTCCGCTCGACGCTCCCGGGCCGGTCCGAGCAGCGCGCCGTGCCCGAGGCCACCGTCGCCCGGCTCGCCGTCTACCTGCGGCTGCTGTCCGAGCTGGCCGAGCACGGCGTCGTCACCGTGTCCTCCGAGGAGCTGGCCAGCGCCGCCGGGGTCAACTCCGCCAACCTGCGCAAGGACCTCTCGCACCTCGGCTCGTACGGGACCCGCGGCGTCGGCTACGACGTGGCCGTCCTGGTCGAGCGGATCGAGGGCACCCTCGGCCTCACCCGGCGCCGCGCGGTCGCGCTGATCGGGATCGGCAACCTCGGCCACGCGCTGGCCGGCTACGACGGCTTCGCCACCCGCGGGTTCCACATCGCCGCGCTGCTCGACGCCGACCCGGCCCGGGTCGGCGAGCGGATAGTCGGGCTCACCGTCCGGCACGTCGACGAGCTGCCCGCCGTGGTCCGCGAGCACGACGTGGCGATCGGGGTCATCGCGACACCGGCGAGCGCCGCGCAGGAGGTCTGCGACCGGCTGGTCGGGTGCGGCGTGACCAGCATCCTCAACTTCGCCCCCACCGTGCTCGCGGTGCCGGACGGCGTCGACGTCCGCAAGGTCGACCTGGCGATCGAGCTGCAGATCCTGTCCTTCCACGAGCAGCGAAAGCTCGGCATGCTGCCGGCGCTGACCGCCCGCGGACTGGAGGGCGTCGGATGAGCGGGTGCGAGGCATGAGCCTGCTGGTCGTGGGCCTGTCCCACCGCACCGCGCCGGTCTCGCTGCTGGAGCGCGCGAGCGTCGCCGCGGCCGAGCTGCCGGACGTGCTGCACGAGCTGCTGCGCGGCGACCACGTCGCCGAGGTGCTGGTGCTGTCCACCTGCAACCGGGTGGAGGTGTACGCGGACGTCGACCGCTTCCACGGCGGCCTGCAGGACACCTCGTCCGTGCTGGCCCGCCGGGCCGGCCTGGACGTCCCGTCGCTCGGCGAGCACCTGTACGTGCACTACGAGGACGCCGCGGTGCTGCACCTGTTCTCGGTGGCCGCCGGGCTCGACTCGATGGTGGTCGGCGAGTCGCAGATCCTCGGCCAGCTGCGGGTGGCGTACGCGGCCGCCGCCGAGCTGGACGCGGTGAACCGGAGCCTGCACGAGCTGGCCCAGCAGGCGCTGCGGGTCGGCAAGCGGGTGCATGCCGAGACCGGCATCGACCGGGCCGGCGCCTCGGTGGTGTCGGTGGCGCTCGGCGAGGCCGAGCGGGTGCTCGGGCCGCTGGCCGGGCGGCGCGCGCTGGTGATCGGCGCCGGTTCGATGGGGGCGCTCGCGGCCGGCACGGTGCTGCGGGCCGGAGTCGCCGAGCTGGCCGTCGCGAACCGGTCGTCGGGCCGGGCCGAGCGGCTGGCCGCGCAGCTGCGACCGGCCGGCGCCCCGTTCCCGGTGGTCCGTTCCGTCGGCCTCGCCGGTCCGGCCGACCGGTCCGCCGGCACCGGTCCGGGCGGCGGTCCGGACCGGGCGGGCGGTCGTGACAGGGCGGGGCGGCCGGGTCCGGGCGGCGGGTTCGACCGGCGGCTGCTCACCGGCGAGCTGGTCAGGGCGGACGTGGTGCTGTCCTGCACGGGCTCGATCGGCACGGTCGTGCCCGTCGAGCTGGTCGAGACCGCGGTGGCCGCGCGGGCCGGCCGGCCGCTGGTGTTGATCGACCTGGCGTTGCCGCGCGACATCGACGGCGCCGCCGCGGCGCTGCCCGGCGTGCACTACCTGGACCTGGCCGCGCTGCAGGCCCCGGCCGCCCGGATCGGCGCGCAGGCGGACGTGGAGTGGGCCCGGCGGATCGTCGCCGAGGAGGTCGCCGGCCAGCTCGACTCCCGGCGCGCCACCGCCGTGACGCCGACCGTGGCCGCCCTGCGGGCCCGCGCGGCCGAGGTGGTCGAGGCGGAGCTGACCCGGCTGGACGCCCGGCTGCCGGGCCTGGACGCGACCACCCGGGCGGAGCTGGCGCGCAGCGTGCACCGGGTCGTCCAGACCCTGCTGCACGCCCCGACCGTCCGGGTGAAGCAGCTGGCCGAGCGCCCCGGCGGGGACGCGTACGCCGACGCGCTGCGGGAGCTGTTCGACCTCGACCCGGCCGCCACCGCGGCGGTCGTGTCGCTCTCGATCCCGGCGGACCGGGGGCCGGCGTGAGCCGCGCTGCGGGTCGGCACCCGCGGCAGCGCGCTGGCCCGCAGCCAGACCTCGCTGGTCACCGCCGCGGTGGTCGGCGAGCTCGGCCGGAAGGTGGAGATCGTCGAGATCGTCACCTACGGGGACCGCTCGACCGCGGCGCTCGCCCAGATCGGCGGCACCGGCGTGTTCGTCTCGGCGCTGCGCGACGCCCTGCTCGCCGGCGACATCGACCTGGCGGTGCACTCGTACAAGGACCTCCCGACCGCTCCCGCGGACGGCCTGCTGATCGCCGCCGTGCCGTTGCGGGAGGACCCGCGCGACGTGCTGGTCGCCCGGGACGGGCTCACCCTCGGCGAGCTGCCGCCGGGCGCCCGGATCGGCACCGGCTCGCCGCGCCGGGCCGCGCAGCTGCGGGCGCTCGGCTTCGGCGTCGAGGTGGTGCCGATCCGCGGGAACGTCGACACCCGGCTGCGCAAGGTCGCCGACGGCGAGCTGGACGCGGTGGTGCTCGCCCGGGCCGGGCTGGCCCGGCTCGACCGGCTGGACGCGGTGACCGAGGTGCTCGACCCGCTGTGGCTGCTGCCCGCCCCCGGCCAGGGCGCGCTGGCGGTCGAGTGCCGGGCCGCCGACGCGGCGCTGGTCGGCGAGCTCGGCGCGCTCGACCATCCCGACTCCCGCGCCGCGGTCACCGCCGAGCGGGCGCTGCTCACCGCGCTCGAGGCGGGCTGCACCGCCCCGGTCGGCGGCCTGGCCGAGGTGGCGCTCGGCGAGCACGGACACAGAGATCTTCCTCCGCGGCTCGGTGACCGCGGCCGACGGCTCCGACGCCGTCCGGCTGTCCGCCACCGGGCCGGTTACCCAAGCCGCGGCGACCGGACGGCGCCTCGCCGCCGAGCTGGTCGCCGCCGGTGCCAGCGAACTCCTGGGGAGCACGGCATGACCCGCGCGCGCAAGACGACCGGTCGAATCACCTTCGTCGGGGCTGGACCCGGCGACCCGGGCCTGCTCACGGTCCGGGCCGCCGAGGCGCTGCGCACCGCCGCCTGGTCCTCACCGACCCCGACGTCCCGGCCGCGGTCGCCGATCTCGCCGGCCCGTCCGCCGAGGTCCGCCCGGCCGTCGGCGACCCCACCGCGGTCGCCGGCACCCTGGTCGGCGAGGCCCGGTCCGGGCGTGGGGTGGTCCGGCTGGTGTCCGGCGACCCGCTGTCCGCCGACGCGGTGGTCCGCGAGGTGCTCGGCGTCGCCGCCGCCGGCGTGCCGTTCGACCTGGTGCCCGGTGTCCCCGCGGCGACCGGCGTCCCGGCGTACGCGGGTGTGCCGGTCGGCTCGGCGCACACCACGCTCGACGCCCGCGACGACGTCGACTGGGCGGCGGCGTCCGCAGCGCCGGGCACGCTCGTGCTCGCCGCGACCCCGGCGCACCTCGGCAAGATCGTCGCCGCGCTGCTGGAGCAGGGCCGGCCCGGGGACACGCCGGTGAGCGTGACCGCCGACGGCACCGGACCGGCGCAGCGCACGGTCGGCACCACCCTCGCCGCCCTGGAGGCCGACGGGGCCGGGCTCGCCGGGCCGCTGGTGGTCACCGTCGGCGCCGCGGTCGACCGAGCGGGACCGGCTGTCCTGGTGGGAGAGCCGGCCGCTGTACGGCTGGAAGGTGCTGGTGCCGCGCACCAAGGAGCAGGCCGGCGCGATGAGCGAGCGGCTCCGGGCGTACGGGGCGGTGCCGGTCGAGGTGCCGACGATCGCGGTGGAGCCGCCGCGCACGCCCGCGCAGATGGAGCGGGCGATCAAGGGCCTGGTCACCGGCCGGTACGAGTGGATCGTCTTCACCTCGACCAACGCGGTGCGCGCGGTGCGGGAGAAGTTCGACGAGTTCGGGCTGGACGCGCGGGCCTTCGCCGGAGTCAAGATCGCCTGCGTCGGCGAGGCGACCGCGGACGCGGTGCGCGCGTTCGGCATCCAGCCGGAGCTGACCCCGTCCGGCGAGCAGTCCTCGGAGGGGCTGCTGGAGGACTTCCCGCCGTACGACGAGGTGCTCGACCCGATCGACCGGGTGCTGCTGCCGCGGGCGGACATCGCCACCGAGACGCTGGCCGCCGGGCTGCGCGAGCGGGGCTGGGAGATCGACGACGTGACGGCGTACCGGACCGTCCGCGCGGCACCGCCGCCGGCCGAGATCCGGGACGCGATCAAGTCCGGCGGCTTCGACGCGGTGTGCTTCACCTCGTCCTCGACCGTCCGCAACCTGGTCGGCATCGCCGGCAAGCCGCACGCCCGCACGGTGGTGGCGTGCATCGGGCCGCAGACGGCCGCGACGGCGCGGGAGTTCGGGCTGCGCTCCGACGTGGAGCCCGAGGCGGCGACCGTGGACACCCTGGTGGACGCGCTGGCCGCGTTCGCCGCCGCACGGCGGGAGTCCGGGGACGGGACGCCGCCGCCGAAGAAGACGCGCCGGGCGACCGGCCGGCCCCGGTGAGCGGCCGCCCGGTGGCGCGGCAGGGCTTCCCCGCGGCCCGGCCGAGGCGGTTGCGCCGGACGCCGGCCCTGCGCCGGCTGGTCTCGGACGTCCGGCTGCACCCGTCCGACCTGATCCTGCCGCTGTTCGTCAAGGAGGGGATCTCGGAGCCGGCGCCGGTGGCGTCGATGCCCGGGGTCGTGCAGCACACCGTCGAGTCGCTGGCCAAGGCCGCGTACGAGGCGGTGGACGCCGGCGTCGGCGGGCTGGTCCTGTTCGGGATCCCGGCGGCGAAGGACGGCCGCGGCTCCGCGGCGGACGATCCGGACGGGATCGTCCAGGTGGCGCTGCGCCGGCTGACCGCCGAGGTCGGCGACGCGACCGTGCTCATCGCCGACCTGTGCCTGGACGAGTACACCGACCACGGCCACTGTGGACTGTTGCGTTCGGACGGTTCGGTGGACAACGACGCGACGCTGGAGCGGTACGCGTCGATCGCGGTGGCGCAGGCCGCCGCCGGGGCGCACGTGGTCGCGCCGAGCGGGATGATGGACGGGCAGGTCGGCGCGATCCGGTCCGGGCTGGACGGTGCCGGCTACGGCGAGGTGGCGATCCTGGCCTACTCGGCGAAGTACGCGTCCGCCTTCTACGGTCCGTTCCGGGACGCCGCGGAGTGCGCACCGCGCTTCGGCGACCGCGCGGCGTACCAGCAGGACCCGGCGCGATCGGTCGGGGAGGCGCTGCGCGAGGTGGAGCTCGACCTGGCCGAGGGCGCCGACGCGGTGATGGTGAAGCCGGCGCTCGCCTACCTCGACGTCATCGCCGCGGTCCGGGCGGCGGTGGACGTGCCGGTCGCCGCCTATCAGGTGAGCGGTGAGTACGCGATGGTCGAGGCGGCCGCCGCCCGCGGCTGGGTGGACCGGGACCGGATCGTCGCCGAGACGCTGACCGCGATCCGGCGGGCCGGCGCGGACCTGATCCTCACCTACTGGGCCGCCGAGGTCGCCCGCCGCCTCTAGACCGACCGCGCCCCGTCGCCGCGCGACCGGCGCGGCGACGGAGCGTGCGGGCGGTGCGCCGGAAGGGCGTCAGGTGGGGGGACGGATCGTGTAGGCGGGCGTGAGGACCCAGGGGCTGGTCCACCAGGACTGGCTGCCCAGGCTGAAGAAGCGCCCCCGCGTGTGCAGCTGGATGGTGCCGCTGCAGGACGAGTTGAGCTTCCAGAAGGTGTAGCTGTAGACGGACCTGGCCGACGGCGCATTCTTCCAGCCGGTATCCCCACAGCTCGCCCACGTGCTGCCGACCTTGTGCTTGAGCACGAGGTGGACGCCGATGCTGCGGTCGATCGGAACTCCGGACCAGTTCCTGAGGTCGAACGAGCCCTCCACCCTGATGTGGGCGCGATGCGTTCCGGCTGTGAACACGCCGAAGCCGCCCTGGACGATGCCGTTCCAGACCTCGTTGACGTAGTACCTCCCCAGGCCGTCCCTCATCGCCTCCAGGTCGTCGTGCAGGTTGCCGATGCTGTCGAGCTTCCAGTAGTAGAACTTCGGCAGGCTCGGATGCGTCGTCTTCGTGCAGATCCAGAGGATGCGGTCGCCGGTTCCGTCGGACATGACTTGCAGGTAGGCCTGGTGCTCGTTGTGCGCGCCGCAGGCGATGAGCGGGATGTGCGCCGCAGCCGGCTGGGCCGGAACGACCAGCACGAAGGCGCAGGCCACGGTGGACAGCAACAGCGACAGGAGTCGTGGCCACCGGGGTCGGTGACGCAGCTTGGCGCTCATTCGGACCTCCTGGGAGTCGAGGGAACCGCCGGGAGTCGAGCCGCGTCCCGGTGGCCGCGGAACCTAGCCGGCGCCGCTGGCGTGCCGCTGGCGCGCCGCTGGAAAGCTGCTGGGAGCTGCCGATAGCTTTGCCCGGCCGACGAGCCCGGCCGCGTCCACCGCAAGCGGGAAGACCTCGACGCGACGGCTCGCTGCCGGAGCAGGATCGGCGTGCGGTCGCGTTCATGGGCTATTGGAAGGCCGGCGTGGCCGAGCCGAGCTGACCGACGGCCCGCCTGTCGTGCGTTGCGGCCGGCTCAGGGCGTGGGGCAGGTCGGGGTCGGCGTCGGCGTGGGTGTGGGGCTGCCGGTCGGGGAACCGGTGGGCGTCGGCGTGGGGCTCGGCGTCGGAGTCGGGGTCGGGGTCCCGGTGGGGGTGCCGGTCGGGGTCGCTGTCGGCGTCGGCGCGGGGGTGCACGTCGGGCTCGGGGGCGTCGTCGCCGGCGGCGTCGTCCCCGGCGCGGTGGTGGGCGGCGTCGTGCCCGGCGCCGTCGTGGTCGGCGCGGTCGTGGTGGGCGGACTCGGCCGGCCGGTCGGCGGCCGGGTCGGGCTCGCCGCGGGTGGCGGCCCGACCGTGGCCGGCGGCAGCGTCGGCGTCCTCGCCGGCGGCAGCGGCCGCGGCGTCCGGTCCGGCGCCGGCAGGTCGTCCACCCGGGCACCCCGCGCGTACTCCGCGGCCAGGTCGAGCACCAGCAGCACGTACTCGTCGGACCGGTTGTAGGTGTAGACCGCGTCGCGCCGGCCGGCCGCCGTCCGCAGGTCCCCGCCGGCGGCGCACAGGTAGCGGGCCGCGGCCACCGACACGTCGTCCAGGTCGAACGGGTCGGCCCGCCCGTCGGAGTCCCCGTCCACCGAGAACATCGCCCAGGTGCCCGGGATGAACTGCATCGGCCCGACCGCCCGGTCGTAGCTGACGTCCCCGTCGTAGCGACCGCCGTCGGTGTCGCCGATCCGGGCGACCCCGGGCCGCCCGTCGAGCGGGATGCCGACGATCGGCGGGTCGGACCTCCCGTCGCGCAGCAGCGTGGACCCGCCGTACCGCCCGTGGTTGGACTCGACCCGCCCGATCGCGGCGAGCAGCGCCCAGGAGACGCCGCAGCCGGGTTCCTCGTCGGCGAGCTGCCGCTCGGCCGCCCGGTACGCCTCCAGCGCGACCTGCGGGATCCCGTTGGCGGCGAGGTCGGGTGCCACCTCGCTCGGCGGTGCGCTCCCGCCTCCCGCGACCGGGTCGCTTCCGGGCATGCCCGGTGCGGTCGCCGCCGTCCGCCCGCCGGCCGGCGGCAGGAACGGCGGGGCGGGCTCGTCCGCCGAGGACCCGGCGGCCACCGGGGCGCGCGTGGCGGCCCCCTCCGGTGCGGTCACCCGGGCCGCGGAGGCCGAGGTCGAGGCCGCGGCCACCACGGCGAGCGCGGCGAGCGCCAGCATCAGGGTGTGCCGGCCGGCGGGGACCGGCGGGCGGAGGCCCCGGGGCCGCCACCGCTCAGCCAGCTCGCGCATCCGCCCTCCTCCGTCCGGCCGCACAGACGACCCGCCGACCCTAACCCCGACGGCCGTGCCTCGTCCGGGTCACGATTGATTCATAGCCTGCGACACGCCGTGTCTTCGTCCCGCCATTCCGCCCGGTTCCACCCGGTCCGCACCCGCCCGGCCGGCGACCGGGGCGGCTGCGAGACTGGGCGGGTGACCTATCCGCACGAGGCGCCAGCGTCCGAGGCCCTCTTCGACCGGGCCCGGGCGGTGACCCCGGGCGGGGTCAACTCCCCGGTCCGGGCGTTCCGGGCGGTCGGCGGCACGCCGCGCTTCATGATCGCCGGCTCCGGCCCGCTGCTCTACGACGCGGACGGCCGGGAGTACGTGGACCTGGTCTGCTCGTGGGGGCCGATGATCCTCGGGCACGCGCATCCCGCGGTGGTGCAGGCGATCGCGTACGCGGCCGCTCTCGGCACCAGCTTCGGCACGCCGACCTCCGGCGAGGTCGAGCTCGCCGAGGAGATCGTCTCCCGGGTGCCGCCGGTCGAGCAGGTCCGGCTGGTCAGCAGCGGCACCGAGGCCACGATGTCCGCGGTCCGGCTCGCCCGCGGGGTGACCGGCCGGGCGATGGTGGTGAAGTTCGCCGGCTGCTACCACGGCCACGTCGACTCGCTGCTCGCCGCCGCCGGCTCCGGGGTCGCCACCCTCGGCCTCCCGGACACCCCCGGGGTGACCGGGGCGCAGGCCGGCGAGACGCTCGTCCTGCCGTACAACGACGTCGCGGCCGTCGAGGCCGCGTTCGCGGAGCACGGCGACCGGATCGCCTGCGTGGTCGCCGAGGCGGCGGCGGCGAACATGGGCGTCGTCCCGCCCCGCGACGGCTTCAACGCCGAGCTCCGCCGGATCACCGCCGAGCACGGCGCGCTGCTCGTCCTCGACGAGGTGATGACCGGGTTCCGGGTCTCCCGCGCGGGCTGGTACGGCCTGGAGCCGGTCGAGGCCGACCTGCTGACCTTCGGCAAGGTGATGGGCGGCGGGCTGCCGGCCGCGGCCTTCGGCGGCCGCGCCGAGGTCATGGCGGAGCTGGCGCCGGCCGGCCCGGTCTACCAGGCCGGCACGCTGTCGGGGAACCCGGTCGCCGTCGCGGCCGGCCTCGCCACCCTGCGCGCCTGCACCGACGAGGTCTACCTCCGCGTCGACGCCGCCGCCGCCACGGTGGCCCGGCTGGTCGCCGAGGCGCTGACCAAGGAGGGCGTGCCGCACCGGGTGCAGACCGCGGGCAGCCTGTTCTCCGTCTTCTTCACCGAGGACGAGGTGCTCGACTACGCCGGCGCCCGCGCCCAGCAGGCCTGGCGCTACCCGCCGTTCTTCCACGAGATGCTGGCCCGCGGGGTCTACCTGCCGCCGTCCGCGTACGAGGCCTGGTTCGTGTCCGCGGTCCACGACGACGCCGTGCTCGACCGGGTGGCGGACGCGCTGCCGGAGGCCGCCCGCGCCGCGGCCGCCGCGACCGAGGAGGCGGACCGGTGACCGTCGTCCACCTGCTGCGGCACGGCGAGGTCGAGAACCCGGAGCACATCATGTACGGCCGGCTGCCCGGCTGGCACCTGTCCGCGGTCGGCCGGCGGATGGCCGAGCGGGCCGCGAAACCCCTGCTCGACCGGGACGTCGTGCACATCGTCTCGTCCCCGCTGGAGCGGGCGCGGGAGACGTCCGCGCCGCTGGCCGAGGCGCTCGGGCTCGACGTGCACATCGACGACCGGCTGATCGAGGCCGGCAACTCGTTCCAGGGCCTGCCGTTCGGGCCGGGCGACCGGGCCTGGGCGCACCCGCGCGCGTGGCCGCGGCTGTACAACCCGTTCCGCCCGTCCTGGGGCGAGGCGTACCACGAGATCGCCGCCCGGATGCTCGCCGCCGCGTGGGCCGCGCGGGACGCCGCCGGCGGGCACGAGGCCGTCTGCATCAGTCACCAGCTGCCGATCTGGACCCTGCGCCGGCTGGTCGAGCGCAAGCCGCTGTGGCACAACCCGAAGTACCGGCAGTGCGGCCTGGCGTCGCTGACCAGCCTCACCTTCGCCGGCGACGACGTCGTCAAGGTGGACTACAGCGAGCCCGCCGGCCCGGAGACGCCCGGGACGACCCCGGGTGCGTGACGGCGATGAGCGGCGCTGACACTGGACTGGTGCGCCGGCTCCCGACCCTGCTGACCGCGGTGCTGGTGGCCCTGCTGGCGGCCGTGCTGGCCGGGTGCACCGGCGGGACGGACGCGGTCGACCAGGCCGCCGGCGGCGAGTTCCGGTTCGTCGCCGGGACCGGCAAGGGCGAGCTCATCGCGGCGGCCGACCGCCGGTCCGCGCCGGCGGTCACCGGCAGCCTGATCGACGGCGGCGGCTGGACGCTCGCCGCGCAGCGCGGCAAGGTCGTCGTGCTGAACTTCTGGGCCTCGTGGTGCGCGCCCTGCCGGGTGGAGTCGCCCGAGTTCGACCGGGCCTACCGCGCCACCAAGGCGTCCGGGGTCGCGTTCGTCGGCGTGAACACGAAGGACAGGCAGTCCAGGGCGCGCGCCTTCCTCGGCCAGACGAAGATCAGCTATCCGACGCTGTACGACCCGGTCGGGAAGATCACGCTGCGGTTCCGGGACTTCCCGGCCAACGGCTACCCGTACACGATCGTGGTCGACCGGCAGGGCCGGGTCGCCGCCGTCTACCCGACGCCGCTGCTGCGCGAGGACATCGAGCCGGTGGTCACCCGGCTGGCGGCCGAGCGGTGAGCGAGCGCGAGCGCTCGCAGCGCGAGCGGGGAGCGAGGAGGCCGGCCGGCGGGCTGCCCCGCGCGAAGGCGCGGGCGTGGGCATTGCGCCTGCCGGGCCGGCCGAGGAGCGGGCACTGAGCGAGCGCGAGCGCCCGCGGCGGGAGCGGGCATGACCGTCGCGGCCGGCGTCGGGGAGACCTTCGCGCGCACCGTCACCGACGGGCCGCTGCTGGTCGCCGCGGCGGTGGCCGCGCTGGTCGGGCTGGTCAGCTTCCTGTCGCCGTGCGTGCTGCCGCTCGTGCCCGGCTACCTGTCGTACGTGACCGGCCTGTCCGGCACCGAGACCGGCGACCGGCCCGGCGGCGACACGATGGTGCGGACCCGGGTCGCCCAGAGCCGGGTGGTGGCCGGAGCGGTGCTGTTCGTGCTCGGCTTCACCGCGGTCTTCGTGGCGTACGGGGTGCTCTTCGGCCGGCTCGGTGGGCTGCTGGTCCGGCACCAGGAGCTGCTGCAGCGGGTGCTCGGCGTGGTGGTGATCCTGCTGGGGCTGGCGTTCCTCGGTCTGCTGCCGGGGCTGCAGCGCGAGGCGCGGATCCACCGGCTGCCGGCGGCCGGGCTGGCCGGCGCCCCGCTGCTCGGCGTGGTCTTCGGGCTCGGCTGGACGCCGTGCATCGGCCCGACGCTCGGCGCGGTGAACTCGCTGGCGCTGTCCTCGGCCGGCGCGAGCCGCGGCGCGTTCCTCTCGCTGGCCTACTGCCTCGGTCTCGGGGTGCCGTTCGTGCTGGTGGCGCTCGGCACCCGCTGGCTGCTCAGCAGCCTCGCCGTGGTGCGCCGGCACGCGGCGGTGGTCACCTACGTCGGCGGCGGGCTGCTGGTGCTGCTCGGCCTGCTGCTGCTGACCGGGCTGTGGGCCGACCTGATGGTCGAGCTGCGGTCGTGGGCGGGCAACACCGGCGTCGGGACCTCGCTGTGAGCGTGGATCGCGGCGGCCGCTCGGGCCTGGGCCGCGGTCCCTCGAGCTGGCGCGTCGTCGGGTGCGCCGGCGGGAGGCATCGTGACCGCCACGCCGGGGACGCCGCTGCGGGACGAGGTCGAGCCCGCCGAGCTGTCCACCCAGCCGGAGCCGGTCGGCGGGTCTGCCGGCGGGCCGGCCGCACTGGCCCGGCAGGGCTGGCGGCGGCTGACCAGCATGCGCACGGCGCTCGTGCTGCTCTTCCTGCTGGCGCTGGCCTCGGTGCCGGGATCGCTGCTGCCGCAGCGGCCGCTCAACCCGGTCAAGGTCGACCGGTACGTCGCCGAGCACCCCGGGCTGGCTCCGGTCCTGGACCGGGCCGGCTTCTTCGACGTCTTCGCCGCGCCCTGGTTCGCCGCGATCTACCTGCTGCTGTTCGTCTCGGTGGTCGGCTGCGTGGTGCCGCGGCTGCGGCTGCACCTGCGGGCGATGCGCGGCGCCCCGCCGGTGGTGCCGCGCCGGCTGGAGCGGCTGCCCGAGTCCGCCTCGTACGAGACGGCCGGCGACCCCGCGACGGTCGCGGCGGCGGCCGGGCGGGGTCTGAAGGGCTGGCGGACGGTCACCCGGCACGAGCCGGGCGGGGTCGTCACCGTCGCGGCCGAGCGGGGCTACCTGCGGGAGACCGGAAACCTGATCTTCCACGCCGCGCTGGTGGTCCTGCTGGCCGGGATCGCGGCCGGGCGGCTGTGGGGCTACCAGGGCACCGTGCTGCTCACCGAGGGCGAGGACGGCATCTGCAACGCGGTGCCGCTCTACGACTCGTTCCGGCCGGGTCGGCTGGTCGACGGGAGCGGCCTCGCGCCGTTCTGCATCGACCGGCTGGACGACTTCAGCGCCTCGTACGAGCCCGACGGCACGCCGTCGCGCTTCCAGGCCGACATCACCTACAGCCTGGGCGACGACGGGCAGCCGCGGCGGTACGCGCTGCGGGTGAACGAGCCGCTGCGGGTCGACGGCGTGCGGGTCTACCTGGTCAGCCACGGTTTCAGCCCGCGCTTCACGGTCCGGACGGCGGACGGCACCGTCGTGCGCGACGCCTCCGCGCCGTTCCTGCCGCAGGACGGGACGCTGCTGTCGGAGGGTGCGGTCAAGCTGCTGGACGAGGTGCGCCCGCAGCTCGCGCTGTACGGGCTGTTCGCGCCGCTGGCGGTGGACCCGGGCGACGGGCGGATCAGGTCCGCGTCGCCGCAGCCGGTGTCTCCGGGGGTGGCGGTCGTGGTCTACCGCGGCGACCTCGGCGTGGACAGCGGCGAGCCGCAGTCGGTCTACAGCATCGACCAGCGGCAGGTGGATCGCGGTGCGCTGAAGGAGGTCGCGACCGCGAAGCTGGCGCCGGGCGGGTCGACCAGGCTCGACGACGGGACCACGATCACCTTCGACGGCTACCGGGAGTGGGCGACGATCCAGGTCAACCGGGATCCGGGACAGCTGGCCGCGCTGGGCGCCGCCGCCGCGGTCGTGCTCGGCCTGCTGCTGTCGCTGGCCGTCCGGCGCCGCCGGGTGTTCCTGCGGATCACGCCGGTCGTGGCCGCGTCAAGGGGGGCGGACGGATCTGGGGACGGCCCGCCGGCTGTGGACGACGGCGGGACCGGCGGCGCGGACAGCCGTAGTGTGGTCGCGGTCGGGGGGCTCGCCCGGACCGACGCCGGCAGCTTCAGCTCGGAGTTCGGCCGGCTTCTCGAGCGGCTCCGCGGCCCGGCCGAGGAGAGGAGTGAGTGAGCGTGCCCGTCGACACCGGTCTCGCCACGCTGTCCGACCAGCTGTTCACCTGGGCGATCGTGCTCTACAGCCTCGCCCTGGTCGGTTACTGCGGGGAGTACGCGTTCGGTCGCCGCGGAAGGGTCGCCGCCACCTCGCCGGCGACCGCCCCCGCCGTCGAGCCGGCGCTGGTCGGCGGGCCGGTGGCTGGTGCGGAGGCGCCGGCAGGCCGGCGCGCGCCGCAGGCGGAGCGCTTCGGCCGGCTGGCACTGGCGACCACCGCGGTCGGTCTCGCGTTGCATCTCGGCTCGCTGGTGACCCGCGGGCTGGCGACCGACCGGGTCCCGTGGGGAAACATGTACGAGTTCGCCTCGGTGGTCGGCGCGACCGCGATCGTCGCCTTCCTCGGCGTGCTCGTCCGGCTGCCGCAGGTTCGCTACCTCGGCATGTTCGTGATGTTCCCGGTGGTCCTGCTGCTCTTCCTGGCCGGCACCGTTCTGTACGCGGACGCGGCGCCGCTGGTGCCCGCCCTCCGGTCGTACTGGATCGTCATCCACGTCACCACGGTCGCGATCGGCACCGGCATCTTCCTGGTCAGCTTCGTCGGGACGGTGCTCTACCTGATCCGGGTGAGGTGGGACTCCGCGGTCGCGGCGGGCCGGACGCCGACGCGCTTCCCGGTGACGCTGGGCGCCCGGCTGCCCGCGGCCGGGGTGCTGGACCGGATGGCGTACCGGACGGTGGCCTTCGGCTTCCCGGTCTACACGTTCGGGATCATCGCGGGCGCGATCTGGGCCGAGGCCGCGTGGGGGCGCTACTGGGGCTGGGACCCGAAGGAGACCTGGGCGTTCATCACCTGGGTGGTCTACGCGGCGTACCTGCACGCTCGGGCGACCGCGGGCTGGCGCGGGTCGGCGGCGGCGCGGATCAACGTGCTCGCGTTCGGCACGATGATCTTCAACTTCTTCGTGGTGAACATGGTGGTGTCCGGCCTGCACTCGTACGCCGGTTTGACGTGAGATGCCCTGTAGTCAGAGCGTGATCTAGGCTAACGACCAGTAGCTGAGAGGAGGTCTGCGATGGGCGCTCGGCGCCATCCGGCAGGTGACGACCGCGACGACGCGCCGGGCCTCGCCGACGCTCTCGCCAGCTGGGACACGGCACAGAGCTGGATGCGCTCGACGCCGGCCGGACCGTCGGATCCGGCCCGGCCGCCGATCGAGCCCGGGCTCGGGCCGGAGTCGTGGCCGCCGGCGCGGGCGCAGCTGCCGGCGCCGCCGTCCGGCCCGGACAGCTGGGACGCGATCCTGCCGACGGAGTCGACGTCCCCCCGCGCCGACGACCCGTGGGCGGCTCCGGCGCCCGTCGCCGGTCTCGACGACCCGGAGCAGGAGCTCTGGACGCCGGCCGACGAGCCCGCCGGCCCCGCCGCCTGGTCGCAGGGAGGAAGCACCGGGATGTCCAGTCAGGACGACTCCGCACCGGCGGCCCCGACCGACCCCGCCGACCCGGCCGACCCCGCCGACCCGGCCGACCCCGTCGACCCGGCCGACCCGCCGACCCCGTCGACTCCGTCGACGGCACGGACGGCACCTACAGCACGGACGGCACCTACGGCACCGACTCCGCCGAGGGCACCGACGGCACCGACGGCACCGCGAACGGCGGTCCGCTGGACGCCACGACCGACGGCGCCGGGTCCGGCGGTCCCGACTCCGATCCGGTGGCGGACCCCGACCGGCTGCCGGACAGCGCCGACGACGGCGGACGTCCGGAGGTCCCGGCTCCGCTCGAGGGTCTGTCCGACGACGACTGGATCGCCCACCTGCGTGGCGCCGGCCCGGAGCAGGAGACGAGCAGCACGCCCGACTGGGCGGAGCGCGGCGCCTCCGGAGCCTCGCCACCCGGTGATCCGAGCGGCGAGCTGGGGTGGATCCCGGGCGATGCGCCCGTCCCGCCCCCGGTGGATCCGGCCTGGACCAGCCCGTCCGGCCCGCCGGCCCCGCCGCTAGCTCCACAGTGGACGGTCGAGCCGGCGTCCGGTCCGCCGCCGGCGGTTGCGGCCCGGCCCGACGTCCCACCCACTCCCGGGTCGTCCCCCTGGGAGCGGCCCGACCGGGCAGCCGGCGGGCCGGGCGAGCTCGGCTCGCCGGCGGGTCATCCGCCCGCGGAGCAGGCCGACCCGCACTCCGGCCAACCCGCGGCCGAGCAGAACGCCGCCCCCGCGAGCTACCCACCGGCCGAGCAGGCCTACCCCTACGCCGATCAGCCTGACCCGCATGCCGACCCCTATTGGGGCGGGCAGGGGGCCGCGCCGGCCGGCTATCCGCCCGCCGGTCAGGCTCACCCCTACGACCAGGCCGAGCCCTACGGCCAGGCCGACCCCTACGGCCAGGCTGAGCCCCATGTCCAGGCCGATCCCTACGGCCAGGCCGACCCCTACGGCCAGGCCGAGCCCCATGGCCAGGCCGATCCCTACGGCCAGGCCGAGCCCTACGGCCAGGCCGAGCCCTACGGCCAGGCCGAGCCCTACGGCCAAGCCGAGCCCTACGGCCAGGCCGAGCCCTACGGCCAGGCCGAGCCCTACGGCCAGGCCGAGCCCTACGGCCAGGCCGAGCCCTACGGCCAGCGCCGGGCCAGGCCGGGCCAGCCGCAGCCAGGCCGACCCCGCGGATGACGGAGACCGGGCCGCCGGAGTACGTCGGGCGGCCTGGCCCGTACGGCGCCGGCCGGCCGGGCGGGCTGCCGCAGCCGACCGACCCCGCGGATGAGGAGACCGGGCCGCCGGGCCGGCGCGGCGGCTTCTGGCCCGGCGCCCCGGGCGGTCCCCCACCGTCCCCGCAGGGCCGGCCGCCGCCCGCCTCGGTCGGCGAGTCGCCCGGCCCGCCCCCGCCGACCGTCGACGAGCTGACCGCGCACACCCTGCTGCGGGAGCGCCGCCCGGTCCCACGGGGCGGCTGGCGGCGCGCCGTCTACACGCTGTCCGCGCACGCCCTGAACCCCGGCCAGTCGCCCGAGGACCGCCGCCGCCAGGAGCTCATCGCACGGGCGACCGTCCCCGTGCACGGCTGCTACCGGATCGCGGTGATCAGCCTCAAGGGCGGCGTCGGCAAGACCACGACGACGGTGACGCTCGGCGCCACCCTCGCGTCGTTGCGCGGGGACCGGGTGATCGCCGTCGACGCGAACCCGGACCGCGGCACCCTGTCCGGCAAGATCCCACTGGAGACCGTCGCCACCGTCCGCAACCTGCTCAACGACGTCGGCTCGATCCACCACTACTTCGACGTCCGGCGCTACACGTCGCAGTCGCCGGACCGGCTCGAGGTGCTGGCGTCCGAGTCCGACCCCGCGGTGTCCACCGCGTTCAGCGAGGAGGACTACCGCTCGGTCGCCGCCGTCCTGCAGCGCTTCTACAACATCGTGCTCACCGACTGCGGCACCGGCCTGCTGCACTCGGCGATGACCGGGGTGCTCGACCTCGCGGACCAGATCGTGCTGGTCAGCTCGGGCTCGGTCGACGGGGCGCGCAGCGCGAGCGCCACCCTCGACTGGCTGGAAGCGCACGGCCGCGGCGCGCTGGTCCGCAACTCGGTCGCGGTGATCAACTCGGTGCGACCCAAGTCCGGTGGTGTCGACCTCGACAAGCTCGGGGCGCACTTCGCGGCCCGGTGCCGCGCCGTCACCCGGATCCCGTACGACGCGCACCTGGAGGAGGGCGCCGAGGTGGATCTCGGCGAGCTGTCGGCCGGGACCCGCTCGGCGCTGCTGGAGCTGGCGGCCGAGGTCGCGGACGCCTTCCCGCGCGATCCCCGGCTCCCGCGCCGCGCCGCCGGACCTGCAGGCGGGGCCGGCGGGGGAGCGCCGCCCGAGCCCGAGGCCTGACCGGCCGGCGGCTCCGGCTCAGGGCTGCTCGTCGTCCCGGGGGGTCCGCCGGTCCAGGTCGCGGAGGAAGTCGGGATCGTCGTCCGGTGCCACGAAGCGCGGGCGGGCCTGCGGACCGGAAGCCTTGCGCGTCGCGGTGAAGCGCCACACGAGGACGAGGAGGAGCACGGTCAGGAGCAGGAGCACGACTGGCACCTGGACAGGGTAACCGGGTCGGGCGTGATCCCGCCCATCCATCCGAATACCCGTACCCGCGACGGCCCTTACGGCGTCGGCGGCCGCTCGCCGCCCGGGGACTCCTCCGACCCGTCCGGATCGCCGTCGTGGCGCATCTCATCCTCGCGCCGGCGCAGGTCCTCCTCCCACGAGCCGAGCAGCTTCTCGTGGTCCGCCGCGGCCTGCCGGTCCAACCGGGCCAGGAACTCCGGGTCGTCGTCCGGCGCCAGCGGGCCGGACCGGCCGAAGCCGCCGTCGCGGGGCGGCGGCGGTGGCCGGGTCGGCCGCGACGGCCACGCCGTCCGACCGCTCGAGCCCAGCCGCGGCCGGCTGCCCCGCGCGGGCTGGCCCGACTCGTCCCCGCGCGGCCGGCCCCACACCAGCCAGGCGATCGCACCGATCTCGAGGGTCAGCAGCACCACCGCGATCCAGGCGCCCTTGGGCAGGCCCCGCACCCGCTCGCGGTCCGCGGTGATCGCGTCCAGCACGCAGTACAGCCAGACCGCGAGCGCGACCAGGAACAGGATCCCGCCGAAGCGCACGAGCACCGTTCTCACCCCTCGGCGGGAGCATACGGCGGCCCGCCGCGATACTGGCCGGGTGGCGTACGACGATCTGCGGGATTTCCTCGCCCGCCTGGAGCGCGACGGCGAGCTGCGCCGGATCCGGGTTCCCGTCGACCCGCACCTCGAGGTGACCGAGATCGTCCAGCGGGTCGTCCGGGCCGGCGGGCCCGCGCTGCTGTTCGAGCGACCCACCCGCGGGCGGCTCCCGCTCGCGATCAACCTCTTCGGCACCGAACGGCGGATGGCGACCGCGCTCGGCGTCGAGCGCCTCGACGACATCGGCGACCGGATCGCCGAGCTGCTCCGCCCGGAGCTGCCGGTCGGCCTCGGCGGCCTGCGCGCCGCCGTCGGCAAGGCCGCCCAGCTCAGGGCCGTCCCGCCGCGCCGGGTGCGGACCGCGCCGTGCCAGGACGTGATCCACACCGGCGGCGAGGTCGACCTCGACGTCCTGCCCGGCCTGCACGCCTGGCCCGGGGACGGCGGCGTGTTCCTCAACCTCGGCCTCACCCACACCCGGCATCCGGAGACCGGCGCCCGCAACCTCGGCATGTACCGCCTGCAGCGGCACGACAGCCGCACGGTCGGCCTGCACTGGCAGATCCACAAGGACTCGAACGCCCACCACGCGGTCGCCGAGCGCCGCGGGGAGCGGCTGCCGGTCGCGATCGCGTTCGGCTGCGACCCGGCCGTCACCTACGCCGCCTCCGCGCCGCTCCCCGCCGAGATAGACGAGTACCTGTTCGCCGGCTTCCTGCGCCGCAAGCGGGTGGAGATGGTCGACTGCTGCACCGTGCCGCTGCAGGTGCCGGCCAACGCGCAGGTCGTCCTCGAGGGCTGGCTGGAGCCCGGGGCCCGCAGGCCGGAGGGCCCGTTCGGCGACCACACCGGCTTCTACACGCCGGTCGAGCCGTTCCCGGCGCTGCGGGTGGACTGCATGACCATGCAGCGGGACCCGGTCTTCCAGACGGTCGTGGTCGGTCGCCCGCCGCAGGAGGACGGGCCGATCGGCAAGGCCACCGAGCGGATCTTCCTGCCGCTGCTGCGACTGTCCATCCCGGACATCGTCGACTACGACCTGCCGGTCGAGGGCGTCTTCCACAACTGCGTGATCGTCTCCATCGACAAGCGCTACCCGAAGCACGCGCAGAAGGTGATGAACGCGATCTGGGGCGCCGGCCTGCTGTCGCTGTCCAAGCTGATCGTCGTCGTGGACGCCGACTGCGACGTGCACGACCACTCCGAGGTGGCCTGGCGGGCGCTCGGCAACGTCGACTACGCGCACGACCTGCTCAGCACGGTCGGCCCGGTCGACCACCTCGACCACGCGTCGTACGAGCAGTTCTGGGGCGGGAAGGTCGGCCTGGACGCCACCCGCAAGCTGCCCGGCGAGGGCTACCGGCGGGCCGGCGGCTGGCCGACCGAGGCGGTCATGGACCCGGCCGTGGTGTCCCGAGTGGACACTCGCTGGCGGGAGTACGGGATATGACCCCGCAGACCCGCCGATCTCGGTCGGGTCAGCCTGCTGAGGCCACCGGGCACGTCGAGTCGACCAGGATCGGCGGAGGGCCGGGGCGGGTCCGGTCGTTCCTCCGGCTGGTGGTGATCGAGCACTCGGTCTTCGCGCTGCCGTTCGCCTACCTGGCGGCGCTGACCGCGATGGCGCCGGACGTGCGATGGGGCGACCTGGCCCTGGTGACCGTCGCGATGGTGTCCGGGCGGACCTTCGCGATGGCGGCGAACCGGGTGATCGACCGCCGCATCGACGCCCGCAACCCGCGCACCGCCCGCCGGGAGCTCGTCACCGGCGCGGTCTCGGTCCGCACCGCCACCGTCGGCGCCGCGGTCGCGCTCGCGGTCTTCCTCGCCGCGGCCGCGGCCCTCGACCCGCTCTGCCTGGTGCTGGCCCCGCTCGCGGTCGCCCCGCTGGTGCTCTACCCGTACGCGAAGCGGGTGACCGACGTCCCGCACGCGGTCCTCGGGCTGGCCCAGGCGGTCGCTCCGGTCGGCGCGTGGATCGCGGTGACCGGCGGCTGGGACTGGCGGCCGGTGGTGCTCGGTCTCGCCGTCGGCACCTGGATCGGCGGCTTCGACCTGATCTACGCCTGCCAGGACGCCGAGGTGGACCGGCTGATCGGGGTCCGCTCGGTGCCGGCCCGGTGGGGCGTGCGGGCCGCGCTGCGGGCCTCGACCGCCACCCACGCCGTCACCTTCGCGCTGCTGGTGTGGTGGGGCGTGCTCGTCGACTACGGCCCACTGTGGTACGCGGGCCTCGCGCTCACCGCGGTCGGCTTCGGCTACGAGCACTCGATCGTCCGCGCGGACGACCTGTCCCGGGTCAACCGCGCCTTCTTCACCGCCAACGGCGTCATCGGCCTCGGCCTGCTCGGCTGCGCGGTCGCGGACCTCGTGCTCACCGCCGGCCTGCACCCGTGACCGGGCAGCCGGCCCGGCGGCCGTGGCTGCTCGGGGTGTCCGGCGCGTCCGGCACGCCGTACGCGCGGTCCGTCCTCAGTGGACTGCTGGACGCCGGGCTCCCGGTCGACCTGGTGGTGTCCCGGGCCGCCCGGCTCACCCTGCTGGACGAGACGGGGCTGGTGCTGCGGGACGCGCACTGGCGGGGCGACCTGGCGGCCTGGCTGGAGCGGGACATCGGCGGCGCGGACCTCGCCTACCACCCGGCCGGCGACCTGGCCGCCGGCCCGTCCAGCGGCTCGTACCCGGCCCGCGGCATGGTGGTGGTGCCGGCGAGCACCGCGGCGGTCGCCGGCATCGCGCTCGGCCTGTCCAAGGACCTGCTGCAGCGGGCCGCCGACGTGACGCTCAAGGAGCGGCGACCGCTGGTGGTGGTGCCGCGGGAGACCCCGTACACCCGGGCCACCCTGCAGCACCTGCTCGCGCTGCACGAGGCCGGCGCCACGGTGCTGCCGGCCAGCCCGGCCTTCTACGCCGGCGCCAAGGACGTGCAGCAGCTGGTGGACTTCGTCGCGGCCAAGGTGCTGGACGCCGTGGGAGTGCCGCACGACCTGTTGCACCGCTGGACCGGCCGACTCGGTGCCGCCCGCGATCTGGCCGGGGGGCGCGAGTGAGCCGGTCCAGCGGCAGGGCTCAGGCGTTGGCTCGCGGGCCGACGCTCTCGTTCGAGAGCTGGTTCAGCAGGGCCCGCACCTCGGATTCGAGGAACCTTCGGTGCCCACCCGGTGTCCGGATGCTGTGGATCCGACCCGCAGCCGCCCAGCGCGTCACCGTTTTCGGATCGACGCGGAACAGTGCGGCCACTTCTCCCGGTGTGAGCAGTCGCTCGCGTGGGTCCATTCACTCCCCCTGGGACTTGACAGCCACGCGGTACAGGGTCAGGGCTCCGCGCGTGCTGACACACAGTGAACCACTTCCCGCACCTGCTGTCCTCTGAACACTCTGATGTCGGAATGAGTCTGTCCATTCGGAGGCGGAGCGTGAGTTCTCTGCGACAGGTCGACGGCGTCGACCGGCACCTGATCGAGGCCCTCCGGGCGAACGCCCGGGCGACCTACGCCGAGCTCGCCCGGCAGGTCGGCCTGTCCGCCCCGGCGGTGCACGAGCGGGTCGCCAAGCTGGAGGCGGCCGGCGTGGTCACCGGCTACCACGCCGCGGTCGCACCCGAGACGCTCGGGCTCGGGGTCAGCGCGCTGGTCGGCATCCTGCAGAGCGACCGCGGCGACTCGGACCGGATCGCCGAGGCGCTGCGCGCGATGCCGGAGATCGAGGACTGCTGGTTCGTGGCCGGCGAGGAGACCTTCGTGGTCAAGGTCCGGGTGCCGGACGTGCCCGCGCTGGAGCAGAGCATCGGCGCGCTCAACCGCATCCGCGGCGTGGCCCGGACCCGGACCACGGTCGTGCTCTCCACCCGCTTCGAGGGCCGGGTGCGACCGGCGACGGAGCCGGATCGAGCCGGCGGGAGCGAGCCGGCCGGCGAATGACAGCCGCCGTGTATCACCCCGTCCCGGGCGTGCTCTGTACGGTGACCGGCCCTGCTGGTGGTGGTGAGGGGACTCCACCGGCAGGACGAGCCGGTCACGGGAGTGGCGACGGGGGTCTGGCGGCGGCCGGCGTGGGGCCGGTCACCGCCGAACCACCCCGAGCAGGAGGCGTGGCCGGGTGGACCCCGGGGGGTCGTCCACCCGGCCACGTGACTGTGCGGGGCGCCGCCGACCGGCCGCCCTCAGCCGGCCGCGCCGTAGCACACGAAGCCGCCGGCCGTGGCCAACGCGGCCGGGTCGCTCCGGTCGGCGCCGGCCTGCGCGTCGGCCAGCGCCTGCGCGGTGGTCAGGCCCCGCAGCAGCCCGCCGTGCAGCGAGACCATCAGTGGCCGGGTCGCCTCGTCGGGCACCGGCACCACCGTCGCCACCGCCGTGCTCGTCCCGAGCGCGAAGAGCGCCGAGGTCAGCCCCATCACCTCGTCGCCGGCGCGGACGTGCCCGGCCCCGGACTGGCACGCCGGCAGCAGCACCAGCCGCGGCGCCCGGGCCAGCCGCTCCAGGTCGTACGCGGTGAGCGGGCCGTCGGCCAGCACCAGCGAGGAGAACAGCGGGTTGTCGCCGCGCAGCGTCCCGTGCGCGGCCACGTGCGCGACGTCCGCCCCGTCCAGCGCGGCCAGCGCGGACGCCACCGTCGCCGCGGGCCCGACCAGCCGGGTCGCCGCCGGGTACGCCCGGGCCAGCTCGTCGATCTCGGCGGCCGCACCCTCGAGCCCGGGCCCGGACACCAGCACCACCCGGCGACCGGTGCGCGACCGGCGCCGCGGCCGCGCCGCTCGCAGCCACACCGCAGCCGACGGCGCGACGGTCACCGCGCGGCCGCGGCAGCAGGGCAGCAGCGCCCACGGCGTGGACCGCAGCGACCCGGTCGGCACGATCACCAGCGGCCGGTCGCCGAGCACGTCCAGCAGCGGCCGGAGCACGGCGGCCTCCAGCCGCGCCGCCCCGGCGACCACCCGCTCCCCGGTCGACGCCGCCGCGCCGTGCCCGAGCGCCAGCCGGCGCAGCGCGAACAGCAGCGCCTCCAGCTCCCGGCGGGCGGCGTTCCGGCTGCCCAGCAGGTGCAGCCTGGCCCGGCCGTCCCGCACGGTGATCGCGGCCAGCACGTCGTCGCGGGTGGTCGCGATCAGCTCGACCAGCACGGCGTCGCCGAGCGCGGCGGCCAGCCGAGGCACGGTCGGCGGCTCCTGCGCCGGGGCGAAGAGCGGACCGGCGGCCCGCCGGGCCAGCCGGCTCACCCGCTGCTCGAGCGTCGCCCGGCGGGCCAGCAGCCGGTCGGCGGGCCGGCCGGCCAGCAGCTCCTCCTCCGCCTCGCCGACGACACCGCGCAGCTCGGCGAGACAGGCCGCGAGGTCGGCGTCGTCCGGCGGCCGGACCGGCCGCAGCCGCAGCGCGCCGGCCCGCCACCGCTCCGCCCAGTCGAGCAGCTTGGCCGGCGAGCCGCCGCCGCGGGCGAGCCGGATGCCCAGCTCGGCCAGGTCGTTCGCGTGGCTGGCGACGTGCACCCGCAGCTCGGTCGCCCCCAGGGTGGCCCGCTGCTGCTCCATCACCCGGAAGCCGGCCCGCAGCGCCTGCTCGGCGGCCCCCTCCCGCCCGTCCGCGAGCCGGAGCAGCGCCTCGGCGTACCAGGCCCGGATCCGCAGCTCGGTGCTGCCCCGGGTGCGCGCCGCGCCCGCCTTCTGCATCTCCCGGCGCACCGTCGCGAGGCCGCCGCGGTCGAGTGCGACGCGGGCGGCCACCAGCCGGGCGTCCAGCTCCTCGGCCCGCCAGCCCATCGCGGCCAGCCGGCCGGCCTCCCGCAGCGCCCGGCGCCGCAGCTGCGGGGTCAGCCGGTCCGCCCGCTCCTCGGCCCGCAGTGCGGTGTAGCGGGCGACCGTCGCCCAGCCCGGCCGGCGCTGCCGGGCGAACATCCCTGCCGCCCGGGTGGCCGCGGCGAGCGCGCCGTCCACGTCCCCGCCGGCGAGCTGCGCCTGGGACAGCAGCAGCAGCGCCTCGGCCAGCAGCGACCGCCAGCCCGCCGCGGAGAACTGCTCGATCGCCCGCTCCGCGGTCTGCCGGGCCTCGTCGAAGGCCCCCACCGACAGCAGCACCTCGCCGCGGGTGAACAGCAGCTCGCGGGGCCGGACCCCGTTCGCGCGGTAGGTCGACTCGGCCGCGTCCAGGTACGCCAGCGCGGCCGGGACGTCGCCGGCCAGCGACGCGACGTGGCCCAGGTTCGCCTCGGCGTCCGCGGCCAGCACGTCCTGGCCCTCCGCCAGGCACAGCTGGACCACCCGGCGCAGGTCCGCCTCCGCCGCCGCCAGCTCGCCGCGGTCGGCGTACAGCAGGCTCCGGTTGTTGTAGAGCCGGGCCTCGGCGAGCCGGTCCGGGCCGCGCCGCAGCACCGGCAGCGCCCGCCGGTAGCTGTCCAGCGCCTCGTCGGTCCGGCCGGACCGCCACAGGATCAGGCCGCGTTGCATCAGGGCCTCCGCGGCGCGCGGCCCGCGCAGCTCGGGGGCCGCTCGGTCCAGCTCGCGCAGCGCCGCGGCGATCCGGCCCTGCTCGGCGAGGACGAACGCGAGCGTGACCCGGGCGCGGGCCGGGGCGACGCCGGACCCGGCGCGGCTCGCCCGGCGCAGCGAGGCGACCGCCTCGTCCAGCCGGCCGAGCTCGTACGCCGCGCGGCCGTGGGCCCGGTACGCGACGGCGACCGTCTCGGGGTCCCGGCGCGCCCGGGCGCCCGCCACCGCCTCCAGCGCGACCTGCTGGGCCTGCCGGGGGTCCCGGCCGACCAGCTGGTCGGCCTCGGCGGCGGCCGCCGCCGGGTCCCGGCCGGTCATCCGGCCGGATTTCCTGTCAGTTGCCCTCTCGGCGATGTATCAGTGCCCGGTCGGGCGTGCTCATGCCAGGCGTCGACACTCTCCAGGGGGGTCCCGTGTCCCAGCCGACCCGAGTCCGAGTCAGCGCCTCCGACCCCGTGTCCGAGGCCGGCGTCTCCAGCCAGCTCCGCGTCCAGCACGACCTGGAGATCCTCTCGTCCGAGTCCCCGACCCGGCCGGACGTCGTGGTGCTCGTCGCCGACCGCGTGGACGAGCGTACGGCGGCGGCCATCCGGCGGACACGCGACACCGGCGGCCCGCGGTCCGTGCTGGTGGTGGGTGCCGTCGACGGAGCCGAGGTGCTGGCGGCCGTCGAGGCCGGGGTCGCCGCGATCGTCCGGCGGGCCGAGGCCACCCCGGACCGGCTCTGCACCGCCATCCGCGCCGCCGCCACCGGCGACGGCCACCTGCCGCCCGACCTGCTCGGCCGGCTGCTCCAGCAGGTCGGCGACGCCCAGCGGCGACCGGCGGCGGCGTCCGGGCTGACCTTCGGTGGGCTCACCCAACGGGAGCTGACCGTCCTGCGCCTCATCGCGGAGGGTTACAGCACCAGTGAGATCGCCACCCGGATGGCCTACTCCGAGCGTACGATCAAGAACTCCATTCACGACCTGGTGTCCCGTTTCCACCTGCGCAACCGCACCCACGCGGTCGCGTTCGCCGTCCGGCAGGGACTGATCTAGCCCGCCGCGGCTGCCCTGCCCGACCAGATCAGGAGGCTCGACCATGGCCCAGCCCACGCCGCCCACCCCCCCGCCGGAGCCGGCCGACACCGACAAGGGCAAGCCGATGCCGGCGGGGCCGCCGAGCTCGGACACCGACAAGGGCAAGCCGATGCCCGCGGGCGACCCGGACGACTAGGACGAGCCGCAGGGCGTCTCCCGTGGCGCGGCAACCGGCCGGTCCGTCCCTTGTGGACGGACCGGTCGGTCGGCTCAGACCCGCACCCAGCTGGTGACGAGGTCGCGGCCGGCGTCGGTCAGCAGCCGCAGCCGGAGCAGGCCGGCGGACACGCCGTCGAGCGTGAAGAGGCTGTCCTCGATGGACACCGGCCGCCGGCCGGCGGCGGTCTCCACCTCGGCGCGGGCCACCGCGGTGCCGGACACCTGGGCGACCAGGTCGCGGACGGTGCCCCGCTCGGTGACCTGCAGCTCCACCGTGACCGGACCGGTCTCGAAGGAGATCAGCCGGACGTCGCCCTCGCCGCGGACGGCGAGCAGCCGGCCGCGCTCCTCCGCCGAGTCACGGACCAGCTCGGCCAGCTCCTCGTCCAGCCGGCGCAGCCCGAACAGCGCCTTGGCGCCGGCCAGCACGTGCTCGGGCAGCGGGTCGACCTGCTCGAAGACCGTCCGCAGCCGGCCGAGCAGGGCCTGGCCCGTCTCGTCGGCGTCGGCGACCCCGTTCACGGCGCCACCTCCTCGTCCGGTCCGTCGACCAGCACGGTGCCGTCCAGGAGCCCGCGCAGCTGGGTCAGGCACCGTCGCCGGGTGGGGCCGATGCTGCCCATCGGCATCCCCAGCACGGCCGAGATCTCGTCGTAGGCCGCCGGCTCGACGACCGCGATCCGCAGCAGCCGCCGGCACCGCTCCGGCAGCGCCTCGTACGCCGTCCACAGCGCCTTGTCCCGCTCGTCGAGCAGCAGGCCGGAGTCGACCGGGGCGGCGTCGTCGGCGCCGTCGAAGACCGAGTCCTCCACCGTCGGGCGCTCCCGCCCGCCGCGCCGCAGCACCCGCAGCGCCTCCCGCCGGGCCGTGGTCACCAGCCAGCCGACCAGCCGGGTCGGGTCCTCGATCCGGTCGAGGTGCTCGAGCAGCCGCAGCCAGGTCGTCTGCACCACGTCATGGGCGTCCGCGGCGTCCAGGCGGAACGATCGCGCCACCGCGTAGAGCAGGGAGGAGTGCCGGTCGACCAGCTCACCCCACGCACCCTGGTCCCCCTGAGCCGCACGGCCCAGCAGGGAGGCGGTCACGCTGAACGTGTCGGTCATCGGTCCCTTCGGGGCGCTCGTCGACGCCCAGTGTGCCGTACGCGGCACCGTTCCGGACCCACTCCACACGAGCCGACGCTAGGCGGTGCGCGCTCCGGCCGGCAGCGGTCGGTCGGGCAGGATCGTCGCCCTTGCGGGCAGGGCCGCCGAGCCGGAGCCGTAGAGTCGCGTCCGTGGATGCCGCCCGTGCCCGCGAGATCGAGGAGAAGGTCGCCGGCGGACAGCGGCTGAGCTACGCCGACGGCGTCGACCTGTACGCCAGCGACGACCTCGGCTGGCTCGGCGGCCTCGCCCACTCGGTGCGCGCGGCGAGGCACGGCGACCGGGTGTTCTTCAACGTCAACCGGCACCTCAACCTGACCAACGTCTGCGCGGCCTCCTGCGCGTACTGCTCCTTCCAGCGCAAGCCCGGCCAGAAGGACGCGTACACGATGCGCGTCGAGGAGGCGGTGGCGCTGGCGAAGGCGATGGAGCCGGCCGGGATCACCGAGCTGCACATCGTCAACGGGCTGCACCCGACGCTGCCGTGGAAGTACTACCCGCGGGTGCTGCGGGAGCTGAAGGCGGCGCTGCCGGAGGTGGCGCTGAAGGCGTTCACGGCGACCGAGGTGCACTGGTTCGAGGAGATCTCCGGGCTGCCCGCGGACGAGATCCTCGACGAGCTGATCGACGCCGGGCTGGAGTCGCTGACCGGCGGCGGCGCGGAGATCTTCGACTGGGACGTGCGCAAGCAGATCGTCGACCACCCGACGCACTGGGAGGACTGGTCGCGCATCCACCGGCTCGCGCACGGCAAGGGACTGCGGACGCCGGCGACCATGCTCTACGGGCACATCGAGGAGCCGCGGCACCGGGTCGACCACGTGCTGCGGCTGCGGGAGCTGCAGGACGAGACCGGCGGCTTCGCGGTCTTCATCCCGCTGCGCTTCCACGGCGACCCCGCCGGCGCCGACAACAACCGGCTCTCGCACCTGCCGATGGCGACGCCGGCCGAGGCGCTGAAGACGTTCGCGGTGTCCCGGCTGCTGTTCGACAACGTGGCGCACGTGAAGTGCTTCTGGGTCATGCACGGGCTGTCGACGGCGCAGCTGTCGCTGAGCTTCGGGGCGGACGACCTGGACGGGTCGGTGGTCGAGTACAAGATCACCCACGACGCGGACGGCTACGGGACGCCGGACACGATGACCCGCGACGACCTGCTGGAGCTCATCCGGGACGCCGGCTTCCGGCCGGTCGAGCGGAACACCCGGTACGAGACGCTTCGGGAGTACGCCGGGCCGGACCCGGCGCGGCGGGACCGCCCGCAACCCGTCTGGGCGTGACCGACTCGCCCTGGTCTGGGTGGATAGGGCACGATGAGCGGCGTGCTGGACCCGGCTGGACCGCGTCGAGGGCGGGAGCGGTGGTTGCACGTCGTCCGGGACGAGGCGCCGGCCGCCGCGGCGCCCCCTCCGCCCGGGCCGCCGGCTCCCGCGCCTGCGCCGCCGCCGCTGCACGTACCGGGCTCCGTAGCGACCGGGCGCGGCCACCGGGCGCCCACCGGGCTGGCCGGTGCAGCCTCCGCCGGGCCGGGCCACCGCCCGGCGTCCGTGCGGCTGCCGCTGCTCCTGCTGCTCGCCGGCACCGCCGCGGGCACCGCCGCGGCGGTCGGCGCCGACCACCTGCTCGCCGGTCTCGACGGCGACCCGCCGCTGCACCTGCTGCTCGCGCTCGCGCTGCCGTTCTGGGACGGCCTGCCGGCCCGCCTCGGTCCCCGCCTCGGCGTGCTGGCCGCGGTGGTGCTCGCGATCGCCGCCGTCTGGCTGGCGCTGTCCGGGCTGCGCCCGGAGCCGTGGTGGCGGGCGGAGGTGTCGTTCGGCGCCGCCTGTGCCCTGGTCGGCGCCGCGCACCTGCTGCTCGCCGCCGGGCGGCACCGCCGTACGGTGGGCGGGTGAGGGCCTTCGCCGTCTACACCGCCGGCCGGCTGCTGGTGTTCGTGGCCGCGGCGGCGGTCCTGCTCCTGCTCGGCCTGCGCGGGTTCCCGCTGGCGCTGGCCGCGCTGCTGCTCAGCCTCCCGCTGTCCTACCTGCTGCTGGCCGGCCCTCGGGCCGCCTTCGTCGCCGACGTGGAGCGACGGGTCGCCGGGCGGCGCGCCCGCCGCGAGGACCTCCGGTCCCGGCTGCGCGGGGACGACGAGCCGACGACCTGACCGCGGCCGGCCGGAGCCCGGCCCGTGGTTGCGTTTTCACGCTCCGGGTAAGATCCGACGACCGCGACCGCCGTACCCCGAAGGGATTCCGATGAGTAACCCAGGTCTCCCGGGCGAGGACGAGCGCCCGCTCGCCGGCCCGGACACCGGAATGGGTCTGCCCGAGTCGGGCACCCAGGATGCGAGCTCGACCGACTTCGAGCTGATGGACGGGCCGGCGGAGCCGGCCACCGACCCGCTGCTGATCACCCCGCCGCCCGCGCGGCCGGCGCCGCCGGCGTACGACGAGGCTGGCTACGACCAGCCCACGTTCGACCAGCCCGACTACGACGGGCCGGGCGACGAGGGTGGCGCCGGCGGCCTGCTGGAGAAGGTGAAGGCCTTCGCCGGCGAGCGGCCGGCGGTCTTCCTCGCCGCCGCGCTGGTCGCCGGCTGGCTCGTCGGCAGGCTGCTCGGCTCGTCCGACGACGACGATGACAGCGCGGACGAGGACGGGGGCAGCTGACGTGACTGACCCGACGAGGCAACCAGACGAGCCGACCGCCGCGGCCGAGCGGGCGGCGGACGCCTCACCCGGCCAGCTGGCGTCCGAGGTCGCCAAGGACCTCTCCACGCTGGTCCGGCAGGAGATCGCGCTGGCCAAGGCCGAGCTGCGGCAGGAGGCGAAGACGGCCGGGGTGGCGGCCGGTGCCCTCGGCGGCGCCGGCTTCGCCGGCTACTTCGTGCTGGTGTTCCTGTCCATGGCGCTGATGTGGGGGCTGGACGCGCTGATGCCGCTCGGCTGGGCGGCGGTCGTCGTCGCGGCCGTGTGGGCCGTGATCGCCGCGGTGCTCGGCGTGGTCGGCCGCAGCCGGCTCAAGCGCTTCAGCCCGAAGCCCGAGCGGACCATCGAGACGGTCAAGGAGGATGTCCAGTGGGCGAAGACCCGGAACGCATAGAGCAGGAGATCGAGCGCACCCGAGCCAAGCTCGGCGACGACCTGGACGCGCTCGAGGAGAAGGTCAACCCGAAGAAGGTCGCGCACCGCTCCGTGGACAAGGCCAAGGCGAAGGTGGCCGACCTCAAGGACAAGGTGACCGGGGCCGCGGGCGCGGCCCGGGAGAAGGTCGCCTCGGCGGGCTCCGGCACGTCGTCCGGGGACGGCTCCGGCGGCGTCGGCGAGAAGCTGTCCGGCGTGGCCGGCACCGCCAGGGAGAAGGCCGGCCCGCTCGCGGCGACCGCCAAGCAGCGGGCCGGCTCGCTGGCCGTGACGGCGCGGGAGAAGGCTGCCGTCCAGTCCGGGCTGGACCCGGAGACCGCCGACACCCGGGAGGTCGCCACGGCCGTGGCGGGCAGCACCTGGGCCGCGCTGCGCGAGCGGACCCGGCGCTACCCGCTGGCCGTCGGCGCGGTCGCCTTCGTGGCCGGCTTCGTGCTCGGCCACTGAGAGACCACCGGGCCGGCGCGGGAGCCGGGGGCGGCTGCCGTCCCGCTCAGCGGTGGCGGCGGGACTGCAGCGCTGCCCAGACCAGCGGCGCCTGCAGCGGCACCCGGACCCAGGTCGCCACCGCGAACGCCACCCGCCCCGCGCCGCCCCGGCGCCGCGCCGCCGCGGTGGCGTCCAGCGCCATCTGGACGTTGGCCGGCAGGACCGCCAGCAGCAGCGCGGCGCTCCCCGGCCCGGCCCAGCGGCTCCCGCGGGCCAGACCGGCCGCGCAGACCAGCTCGGCGACCCCGCTCGCGTAGACGAGCTCGGTGGGTGCCGGCAGCGCCCGCGGCACGATCGGGGTGTAGGTCCGCGGCCGGACCAGGTGCAGCACGCCGCTGCCGACGAACAGTGCCGCCAGGGCGTGCGGCGCCCACCTCCGCACCCGGTCCACCCGGCGAGCGTAGGCCGCGGTCCGTCGGCGCGCCGTACGGTGAGCCGGTGACGCAGGGCCGGCCGCGGGTGGGACACATCCAGTTCCTCAACTGCCTGCCGCTCTACTGGGGGCTCGCGCACAGCGGCGCGCTGCTCGACCTGGAGCTGACCAGGGACACCCCGGACCGGCTGGGCGAGCAGCTGGTCGCCGGCGCGCTGGACCTCGGTCCGGTCAGCCTGGTCGAGGCGCTGCGGCACACCGACGAGCTGCTGCTGCTGCCCGACCTGGCCGTCGGCAGCGACGGACCGGTGCAGTCCTGCGTGCTGGTCTCCCGGGTGCCGCTGGCGGAGCTGGACGGCGCCCGGGTCGCGCTCGGCTCGACCAGCCGCACCAGCGTCCTGCTGGCCCGGATGTGGCTCGCCGGCCGGTACGGCGTGCGGCCCGACTACGTCACCCGCCCGCCGGACCTGGACGCCATGCTGCGGGAGGCGTCGGCCGCGGTGCTGATCGGCGACGCGGCGCTGCGGGCCACCCACGCGGCGCCCCGGGACGGGCTGGCCGTGCACGACCTCGGCGCCGCGTGGCGGGACTGGACCGGCCTGCCGATGGTCTTCGCCGTCTGGGCGGCCCGGCGGGACTTCGCCGTCGCGCACCCCGGGCTGGTCAAGGACGTGCACCGGGCCTTCCTGGACAGCCGCGACCGGGCGCTGCGGCGGATCCACGAGGTGGCGGAGCAGGCGGCCCGGTGGGAGCCGTTCGACCCGGCCACGCTGCGGACGTACTTCCGCACGCTCGACTTCTCGCTGGGCGAGCGGCAGCAGGCGGGGCTGCGGGAGTTCGCCCGCCGGGCGGCGGCCTGGGGCGCGGTCCCCGGCGGCGCGCGGCCGGAGTTCGCCGCGGTCTGAGGCGGGTCCGCGCCGGCCGGAACGGGGCCCGCACCCGGGGCGTCGGGGGTTCGGGGAGACTGGTGCGGGCAGAGCTGGCCGTGGGGATCGCGCTTGTCGGGCCGGGAGGAGGCGGGCGTGCCGGGTACGGGCGAGCGGGACACCGTGCCGCGGCTCGGCACCGTCGCCCCGCTGGACCCGGGCGACCCCCGCCGCGTCGGCCGCTACCTGCTGTCCGGGCGGCTCGGTGCCGGCGGGATGGGGACGGTCTACCTCGGCCGGCACGAGAGCGGCGGCCCGCCGGTCGCGGTCAAGGTGGTGCACGCCGAGCTGGCCGGCGAGCCGGACTTCCGGGCCCGGTTCGCCGACGAGGTGGCGGCGGCGCGCCGGGTCGCGCCCTTCTGCACGGCCCGGGTGCTGGACGCCGACCCGGCCGCCCGGCCGCCGTACCTGGTCACCGAGTTCGTCGACGGGGTGCCGCTCGGCACCGCGGTCGCCGAGGGAGGACCGCTGGACCCCTCGACCCTGCACGGCGTCGCGCTCGGGGTGGCCGCCGCCCTGGCCGCCGTGCACGCGGCCGGCGTCGTGCACCGGGACCTGAAGCCGGCCAACGTGCTGCTCTCGCTGTCGGGGCCGCGGGTGATCGACTTCGGCATCGCCCGGGCGCTGGACGCGGCGCGGCAGCACACCCAGGTCGGGATGCTGGTGGGGACACCGGGCTGGATGGCGCCCGAGCAGTTCAGGGCCGGCGGGGCGACGAGTGCGGTCGGCCCGCCCGCGGACGTGTTCAGCTGGGGCAGCCTGGTGGCGTACGCGGCGACCGGGCACAACCCGTGGGGAACCGACGGGACCGTGCCGATGGCCGGCCGCGCGGGCATCGGTGCGACCCCGGCCGAGCTGGCGCACCGGATCCTGCACGGCCAGCCGGACCTGGCCGGACTGGCCGGCCCGCTGCGCCGGCTGGTGTCCTCGGCGCTGGCGAAGGACCCAGGCCGGCGCCCGACGGCGCGCGAGCTGGTGGACGAGCTGCTCGGCGGCGGGCCGGCCGGAGCCGCCGACGCCGCGGTCGCCGCGACCCGGCTGGTCGAGCGGACCTGGACCGGCCCGCCCACGATCGCCGGGCCCGACCCGGCCGCCCGGCCCTGGTCGGCCGGACCCGGTCCCGCGGTCCCGGGACCGACGGCGGGCCAGCCCCGGTGGCCCGGCGCGGCGGCCCCGACCCGGGTGGTCGCGCCGCGGAACGGGTCCCGGCCCGAGCCCACCCGGGTGCTCCCGCCGGCCGCGCGGACGCCCCCGGCCGGGCCGCCCGCCGAGCCGCTCGCGCCGTACCAGGCGCCCGGGCCGAGGCCGCGCCGGCGCCGCTGGTACCGCCGCAAGCGGGTGCTGATCCCGGTCGGCCTGCTGGTGCTGCTGGCATTTCTCCCGGACGACCGGGGCGACCAGCCCACGCCGGGGGCCTCGGAGCTCGGCTCGCAGCTCGGCCGGCCCGTGCGGGACGGCGAGCTGGAGTTCGTCGTCCGGGACGTGCGGTGCGGTGTCGACAAGCTCGGCTCCGGGCCGCTGGCACAGCAACCGGGCGGTCAGTTCTGCCTGGCCCGGGTGGAGGTGACCAACGTCAAGACCGAGCCGCGGACCCTGTACGAGCCGTTCCAGAAGCTGCACGACTCGGCGGGCCAGAAGCACGGTGCCGACTTCGCCGCCCGGTTCTACTTCCGGGACCAGACGCTGTGGGACGAGGTGCCGCCGGGCCGCTCCGTCCGCGGCACCATGGTCTTCGACATCCCGGCCGCCGTCCGGCCGGTGGCCCTCGAGCTGCACGACGGGATCGCCTCCGGCGGCGTCACCGTCCGGCTGCCCTGACCGCCGACCGGCTGGCTACCCTCAGGGGCGTGCCCGACCTCCGCTCCGTCCTCGACCACGCCGCCGGCGGCGGCCGGATCAGCCCGGAGCAGGCGCTCGAGCTCTACACCGGCGCCCCGCTGCACGCGCTCGCCCGGGCCGCCGACGCGGTGCGCCGCCGCCGCTACCCGGACGGCATCGCGACGTACCTGATCGACCGCAACATCAACTACACCAACGTGTGCGTGACCGCCTGCAAGTTCTGCGCGTTCTACCGGCCGCCGAAGCACGAGGAGGGCTGGACCCACTCCGTCGAGGAGATCCTGCGCCGGTGCGGCGAGGCCGCCGACCTGGGCGCGACGCAGATCATGCTGCAGGGCGGGCACTCGCCCGACCTCGGCATCGAGTGGTACGAGCAGACCTTCGCGGCCATCAGGGCCTCCTACCCGACGCTCGCGCTGCACTCCCTGGGCGGCTCCGAGGTGGTGCACATCGCCCGGGTCTCCGGGCTCGACTTCCGGACGGTCATCGCCCGGCTGCACGCGGCCGGGCTGGACTCGTTCGCCGGGGCCGGCGCCGAGATCCTGGTCGGCCGGGCCCGGCGGGAGATCGCGCCGCTGAAGGAGCCGGGCGAGGTCTGGCTGCAGGTGATGGAGACCGCGCACGAGCTGGGTGTCGAGTCGACCGCCACCTTCATGATGGGCACCGGCGAGACCAACGCGGAGCGCATCGAGCACCTGCGGATGATCCGGGACGTCCAGGACCGGACCGGCGGCTTCCGCTCGTTCATCCCGTGGACGTACCAGCCGGAGAACAACCACCTCAAGGGCCGGACCCAGGCGTCCACTGTGGAGTACCTGCGGCTGGTGGCGGTGGCCCGGCTGTTCCTCGACAACATCGCGCACCTGCAGGGCTCCTGGCTGACCACCGGCAAGACGGCCGGCCAGCTGACCCTCCACTTCGGAGCGGACGACCTGGGCTCGGTGATGCTGGAGGAGAACGTGGTCTCCTCGGCCGGCGCCCGGCACCGCTCGAACCGGCAGGAGCTGATCCGCCTGATCCGCGCCGCCGACCGGGTGCCGGCCCAGCGGGACACCCGCTACCGGCACCTGGTGGTGCACCGCGACCCGGCCGACGACCCGGCCGACGACCGGGTCGTCTCCCACTTCTCCTCGACCGCACTGCCGCTGGTCCCCGCGTCGTGACCCCGGCCGCACACCGGCAGGCGGCGGAGCTCGCCGGCGGCGCCGACGTGCGGCCGCTGTCCGGCGGCTACTCCGGCGAGACCTTCCTGGTCACCGCCGGCGGTGAGCAGGCGGTGCTGCGGCTCTACGCCCGCAACCCGGCCCGGGCGGCGGTCGACCGGGCGCTGCTGGAACGGGTGCGGGGGCTGCTGCCGGTGCCGCGGGTGCTGGAGGCGGTGACCGTGCCGGAGGGACCTGGCCGGCCGCCGTTCCTGCTGCTGGAGGCGCTGCCGGGAGACCGGCTCGACGTTGTGCTGCCGGCCGCCGACGCGCCGCTGCGCCGCCGCCTCGGCGAGGCGGTCGCCGGGGTGCTCGTCCTGCTGGCGACCGAGCGGATGCCGCGGGCCGGCTGGTTCCCCGACGCCACGCTGGATCCGGTGCCGTTCCCGGCCGCCGCCGCCGACCCGGTGTCCTGGTTGGACGCCCACCTCGGCCGGCCGTGGTTCGCGGCACTGTCCACGCCGGAGCGGGACGCGCTGCGGGCGGTCGCCCGGCAGGCGCGGGAGCTGGCCCGCCGCGCCACCCGCGTCGCGCTCGTGCACGCCGACGTCAACCCGAAGAACCTGCTGGTCGACCCGGCTACCGGCGGGGTGACCGGGGTGCTGGACTGGGAGTTCGCGTACGCGGGGTCGCCACTCGGCGACGTCGGCAACCTGCTCCGCTTCGAGACCCCGACCGAGTTCGCCGGCGCGGTCGTGCGCAGCTACGAGGCCCGGGCGCCGGACGTGCCGGCCGGGTGGCTGGCGGTCGCCCGGGCGCTCGACCTGCTCGCGCTGGTCGAGCTCGCCGCCCGGACCGCCCGCAACCCGGTCGTCGACGGCGCCCGGGAGCTGCTGCTCGCCACCGCGCGGACCGGCGACCTCGCCGCCGGCCGCCGGTACCCCGGCGCCGCTAGACCGGGACGGTGAGGGTGGCGGTCAGCCCCTGCTCGACGGTGCCGGTCACGGTGGCGAGCTGCAGCGAGTAGCCGTCGCTGAAGACGTTGTCGGTGTCCAGTGAGGTCCGGGAGAGGTTCTGGACGCTCTGGCCGTAGCCGTCGGTCGCGTACACCAGCTTGCTCGCGTCCTCCGGCAGCGCCAGCTGCGAGGTGCGCAGCTTGTCGCTCGCGCTGGTCGCCTTGGCCAGGCTCGGGTAGACCTCGAAGTGGATGTGCGGCCAGCGCCCCTGGTACGCCGCGGGGTAGATGCTGGTGAACCGCACCGCGCCGGCGCTGTCGGCCTCCTGCACGCCGCGCAGGTAGTTCTCTTCGGTGACGCCGTCGGAGTAGAGCGAGTACCGCCCCTCCCGGTCGCACTGCCACAGGTAGACCGCGGCCCCCCGGTAGCCGGCCGCGCCGTTGCGCAGGTCAACGACCTTCAGCGCGACCGTGAGCGGGACGCCGGCCGCGACAGCGGACGCCGCGCCGAAGCTGCGGGTGATGTCAGCGCGGACGATCCCGCTCTCGGTGAGCACGTTCACGCCGTTCGAGCCGTCCGCCGGGAACGGCCCGCCGGTCTCGGCCGGGATCTGCTCGCCCGAGCCCGCCGACGTGGTCGCGGCGGAGGGCGTCGCGGAGGGCGAGGCGGCCGCCGAGGTGCCGGCGGCGGACCCCGCGCCGGAGTCGGTGCTGCATGCTGCCAGTGCCGCCACGCCGGCCACCCCGGCCCCACCGAGCAGCGTGAGGGCCCGCCGCCGGCTCAGCAGGGTCGGCAGGTCGTGGGACAACCCGCGGTCGTGCTCGTGCACTTCGCCGCCGTGTGCCATCTCGTCTCCTGGTGTCGTCTGGCTTGCCCAGCACGATCCGCAGGCCGCCTGTGCGCCTGCTGTGCGTCGCCCGTGCGCCCGCTGAGAACCCGCCCCACATGGCGGAACGTAGTACGCGAGGATGGCGGCGGTGGAGGTCGTGCTGCACGTCGCGCCGGTGGTGCTGCCGGTGTCGGCACCGCCGGTGCGGGACGGTGCGGTGGCGGTCGCCGGCGGGCGGATCCGCTGGGTCGGACCCCGTCGCGAGTGGACGGACGCCGCCGAGCTGGTCGAGTGGCCGGGCCTGCTGGCGCCGGGCCTGGTCAACGCGCACACCCACCTGCAGTACTCGGCGTACGCGGACATGCACCAGCCCGGCGTCGACTTCCTCGACTGGATCTCCCGCTTCGTGCCCCGCAACCGGACGATGACCGAGGCCGGGTGGCGGGCGTCGACCCAGGCGGGCGTCGCCGAGCTGGTGCGCACCGGGACCACGGCCGCCGCCGACGTGACCGCCCACGGCGTCGCGGTCGACGTGCTCGCCGCCTCGGGCCTCGCCGGGATCAGCTACGTCGAGGCGGTCGGCGCGGACGAGGCGGGCTGGCCGGACCGCCGCCGCCGGCTGCTGTCCGGAGTGGACAGACGGACCTCGCGCCGGCTCGGGATCAGCCCGCACACCCTCTACACGCTCGGCTCCGGCGTGGTCCGGGACTGCGTGGCCCTGGCCCGGGAGCGCGGCCTGCGGCTGCACCCGCACGCGGCCGAGTCCCCGTACGAGGTCGAGTACGTCGCGGCCGGCACCGGGCCGTTCGCCCGGGCCAACCTCGGCTACGGGCTCGCGATGGAGCTGCAGGCCGCCGGCGGCTCGGCCCGGACCCCGGTGGCTGAGCTCGGCGAGCTGGGTGCGCTCGGCCCGGACGTGCACGTCGCCCACGGCGTGCACTGCGACGCCGCCGACCGGGCGCTGCTGCGCGCGAGCAGGACCGCGGTCACCCTCTGCCCGCGGTCCAACCGCGCTCTCGGCGTCGGCGAGGCACCGGTGGCCGCGTACCGGGCCGAGGGCAACGTGGTGGCGGTCGGCACCGACTCCCTGGCCTCGGCGCCGTCGCTCGACCTGCTCGCCGACGTGGCCGAGCTGGCCGAGACCGCGCTGCGGCAGGGCTCCCCGCCGGCCGGGCTGGACCGCTGGCTGGTCGAGGCGGCGACGCTGGGCGGTGCCGCCGCGATGGGACTGGACGACGTCGGCGCGCTGCGTCCCGGTGCCCGCGCCGATCTCGCCGTGTTCGACGTGGACCCGGGACCCGACCCGTACGCGGCCCTCGCCGGCGCCGCCGGCCGGTGCGCCGGGACCGTCCTGGGCGGGCGGATCGTGCACGACGCGCGGGGGTGAGCGCAGCGGTCGGCGCGGCCGGCCGGTGCGTGGGCACCGTGCTCCGGCCGCGCCGTCCGGGCGGCTGCGTCGCTCGTCAGGCGCAGATCCCGGCGCTGGTGACGTACCAGGGGAAGTTGGTCCCGGTCGGGTCCTCGACCGCGATCGCGGTGCCGTTGCGCAGGTCCGGCGCCGGGTAGAGGCCCCCGTACCAGGCCTGCCCACCGGCCGAGAAGATGCCGGCGCCGATCGCGTGCAGCAGCGTCCCGCTCGGGCACTGCGACCAGGCGACCTTGCTGTCGTCCGGGTTCGGCCCGACCGTCATCCGGATCACCTGCGCGTTGGGCAGCGGGTCGGCGCAGACCGCGTACGCCTCCGCGGTCCAGTCGTCGGTCTCCCCGCCCTCCAGCGCGTACGACTGGACGATCACCCGGGTGAGGTCCACCGACGGCAGCATCGCGGTGAGCGCCACGTTGCGGCCCGGTTCGACCGCGGCGCGGCCGCCGAAGCCGATCAGCTTCGTGTCCCGCGGGCAGGTGGCCAGCGCACCGCGCAGCGGGGAGTCGTAGGACTGCGACTGCACGGCCGGCACGTAGACCAGGCCGGGCGGCGGCAGCGCGCAGATGCCGTAGACGATCAGCCGCCACGCCTCCCGCCGCGCCGGCTGGCCCGAGGCGGCCGCCCCGAAGAACGTGCCGCCGGGGTCCGGGCGCAGCATGTCGATGTGGACGCCGGTGCCGCCGACGAGGTAGGCGCCGCCGCTGATGATCACCTTGCCGGCCGGGCAGGACACGGTCTTCGACTTCGTGGAGTCCGTGTTGCTCCCGGTCTGGTCGGAGACGAACTCCAGGCCGGGGAGCCCGGCCGCGGCGGGGGTGGCGGTGACCGCGGCCCCGGCCAGCGCGCCGAGCGCACAGGCGCCGACCACGGCCGCGCGGCGCCAGCGGGTGATGAGCTTCGACATGACGTCCTCCTCCAGACGGGACTCCTGCACTGGCAGGAGTCCCGGGCCGGCCGGAGGCCAACAGGTTTCGGGCGGGGAGGTCAGCCGATGCCGCAGCTGGAGTCGACGTCCACCGGGTTGGCGCCCGGGCGGGGGGCGGCGGTGGAGCCCGGCCCGGTCGACGGGGTGGGCCGCGCGGTGGTGGCGCTCGGCTTCGGCGTGGCGGCGACGGGCGGTGCCAGTGCCCGCTGGACGAGCCGGCGGATCTTCGCGTAGTCCGGGTTGCCGGTGACGATCACCGGCGGGACGAAGGCGACGCTGCGGATCTGGCCGTCGTTGTGCATCCGGTCGCCCAGGGTGATCAGGTCGGGCAGCACGGAGCGGGGGATGTCGGTGGAGGCGGCCTTCTTGGTCGCCGACGCCAGCTCCTGGAAGCGCCGCAGCACCGTCTTCGGCTCCGCCTGCCGGACCATCGCGCCGATGAGGCAGCGCTGCCGGAGCATCCGGTCGTAGTCCGTGGAGTCGCGGCGCGACCGCGCGTACCAGAGTGCGTTGAAGCCGTTGAGCTTCTGCGTGCCGGGCTCGATGTAGCCCACCGGCGGCACCCGGGCCCCGCTCGCGGTCAGCCCGCCGATCGGCAACCGCTCGGTCACCGTCACCGTCACCCCGCCCAACGCGTTCACGAACTGCCCGAAGCCGGACAGGTCGATCATGGCGTAGTAGTCGATCGGGATGCCGAGGATGTACGAGACCACCTGCTTGACCGCCTCGGCGCCGCGGTCGCGCGTGCCGGCGAGCAGCTCGGGCCGCTCCGCCACCGCCTCGTACACCGCGTTGAGCAGGTCGGGGAAGCCGTTCGGCCACGTGTCGCTCAGCTGGCCGGGCGGCAGCGGCACCTCCTGCAGGTTGCGCGGCAGGCTGAGCAGCACCACGTCGCCGGTCCTGGTGTCGATGTTGGCGGCGACGATGCTGTCGGTCCGGGCGCCGGTCCGGTCCGGACCGGCGTCGCTGGCCAGCAGCAGGATGGTGACCCGCTCCCGGCCGGCGAACGGGTCGGCGCTGCCGGAGCCGCCGGCGGCCAGGCCGCCGCTCGGGTCGTCCGCGAAGACGTCGGTGATGAGGTCGCGCTGCAGGTAGGCGTAGCGGGCGACGGCGACCGGCGGCGCGGCGACCAGCAGGCTCAGCACGGCCAGCCCCAGCACGACCCCGGCGTGCGACGCGCCGAAGGTCCGCACCGGCCCGAGCACCCGGTAGGAGCCGGTGACCAGCACGACCCAGGCCAGCGCGACGAGGAGCGAGACGACGATCACCCCGGTCAGCCAGCCGGGCCGCACCGCGAGCCGGAGCAGCTCGACCCGGGAGGTGGTGAGCACGAGACCGACGAGACCGGCGAGCAGCGCGAACGCCGCGGCGAAGATCGTGACGGCGGCCCGCCGGCGACCGGCCACCCAGTGCGCGAGGCCCGGCAGCACGGCCGATCCCGCGGCCAGCGCCAGCGAGCGCCCGGCCGGCCGCCCGGCGGACACGCGGGAGGGGTGCGCGTGCATGACGTCGACTCCACCCTTCCGGCCCGGCCCGTGACCCCGAACCAAACTACCCGGGCGAGCTGTGCGGCACCCGTCGGTCAGGATGGCACGGTGAGCCGGGCGTCCCTGGACAAGCGGCCGGGAGAGGTCGCGGCGATGTTCGACGCGGTCGCCCGGCGGTACGACCTGACCAACACGGTGCTCTCCGGCGGGCGGGACCGCGCCTGGCGGCGGGCCACCGCCGACGCGCTGCGGCTCGCGCCGGGGGAGCGGGTGCTCGACCTGGCCGCCGGCACCGCGGTGTCCACCCAGCACCTGGCCGCGTCCGGCGCCACCGCCGTGGCCTGCGACTTCTCGCTGGGGATGCTCCGTGCCGGGCGGCGGCGCACGGTCCCCAAGGTGGCCGGTGACGCCCTGGCGCTGCCCTTCGCCGACGGCGGGTTCGACGCGGTGACGGTCTCCTTCGGCCTGCGCAACGTCGCCGACGTGGACACCGCGCTCGCCGAGCTCGCCCGGGTCACCCGGCCGGGCGGCCGGCTGGTGGTGTGCGAGTTCAGCCGGCCGACCTGGGCACCGTTGCGCACCGTGTACACCGAGTACCTGATGCGGGCGCTGCCGGCCGTCGCCCGCCGGGTGGCCAGCAACCCGGACGCGTACGACTACCTCGCCGAGTCGATCCGCGCCTGGCCGGACCAGGCCACCCTCGCCGCCCGGATCGCCGCCGCCGGCTGGACCGGCGTCGGCTGGCGCGACCTCACCGGCGGCATCGTCGCCCTCCACCGCGCGTCGCGCGCCTAGCCGCCGCCGTCCCGCCCCCTAGCGCGCGGGGCCGGGTGCGCTGGTCATACACTGAGCGCGCCAGCTCGTGAACGCGTTCACAATCGCCCTGGGGTCGCCATGGTCACCGAACCCGATGCGGATGTCCTCGTCGTCGGTGCCGGACCGGCCGGGTCGACCGCGGCCCACTACCTGGCGCAGGCGGGGCTCGACGTGCTGGTCCTGGAGAAGACCCGGTTCCCGCGCGAGAAGGTCTGCGGCGACGGCCTCACCCCGCGCGCGGTGGCCAGCCTGATCGCGATGGGCGTGCCCACCCGGGAGGCCGACGGCTGGATCCGGAACAAGGGCCTGCGCGTCATCGGCGGGGGCCGCCGGTTGGAGCTGCCCTGGCCCGACCTCGCCTCCTGGCCCGCCTACGGCCTGGTCCGCCCGCGGCTGGACTTCGACGAGGTGCTGGTCCGGCACGCGGAGAAGGCCGGCGCCCGGCTGCGCGAGCAGACCACGGTGACCGGCCCGCTGCTGGACGAGCGGACCGGCCGGGTCGTGGGCGTGGTCGCCAGGACCTCCTCCGACGGGCCGCGCACGTACCGGGCGCCGCTGGTGCTCGCCGCCGACGGCGTCTCCGGCCGGCTCGCCCTCGCGCTCGGCATCGGCAAGCGGGACGACCGGCCGATGGGCGTCGCGGTCCGGCGCTACTACACCAGCCCCCGGACGCACGACGACCACCTCGAGTCCTGGCTGGAGCTGTGGGACACCGACCCGGACGGCAACCGCACGCTGCTGCCCGGCTACGGCTGGATCTTCGGTGTCGGCGACGGCACCTCGAACGTCGGCCTCGGCATCCTGAACTCGTCCGCGGCGTACCGGAGCACGGACTACCGCAAGCTGCTGTCCAGCTGGCTCGGCGGCCTCCCCGAGGACTGGGGCTACGTCGAGGAGAACGCGACCGGCCCGGTCCGCGGCGGCGGCCTGCCGATGGGCTTCAACCGCACCCCGCACTACAGCCGCGGGCTGCTGCTGGTCGGCGACTCCGCGGGCGCCGTCAACCCGTTCAACGGCGAGGGCATCGCGTACGCGATGGAGACCGGCCGGCTGGCGGCCGAGCACGTGGCCCAGGCGCTGGCCCGGCCGGCGGGCCCCGGCCGGGAGCGGGCGTTGCGGGCGTACCCGGAAACGCTTAGATCAGAGTACGGCGGCTACTACCGGCTGGGCGGAATCTTCGTGAGACTGATCGGCAACCCGCACGTCATGGGCATCGCCACCAAGCACGGCCTGCCGCGCCCGGTGCTCATGCGCTTCGTCCTCAAGCTGCTCGCCAACCTGACCGACCCCCGCGGCGGCGACGCCATGGACCGCGTCATCACCGCGCTGACCAGGCTCGCCCCCGCCGTCTGACCGGCCGTACCTACTCCGTACCCTGCAACCGCCCGCGAGAAGGGAGGACCGCCGATGCTCTCGCCGTACATCCCGATCGTCGTGCTCTTCGTCGTGGCGGCCGCATTCGCGGTCCTCTCGGTCACCGTCGCGCCGTTCGTCGGGCCCCGCCGCTACAACCGGGCGAAGCTGGACGCGTACGAGTGCGGGATCGAGCCGACCCCGCAGCCGATCGGCGGGAGCCGGTTCCCGGTCAAGTTCTACCTGACCGCGATGCTGTTCATCGTCTTCGACATCGAGATCATCTTCCTCTACCCGTGGGCCGTCGCCAGCAAGAGCCTCGGCCTGCTGGGGTTGGTCGAGATCGTCCTGTTCATCGCGACGGTCTTCATCGCGTACGCCTACGTGTGGCGGCGCGGCGGCCTGGACTGGGACTAGGGAGGCGGGGCATGGGCCTGGAGGAGAAGCTGCCCAGCGGCATCCTGCTGACCAGCGTGGAGAAGCTCGTCAACTGGAGCCGCAAGTCCTCGCTGTGGCCGGCGACGTTCGGGCTGGCCTGCTGCGCGATCGAGATGATGACCTCCGGCGGGCCGCGCTACGACCTGGCCCGGTTCGGCATGGAGGTCTTCCGCGCCTCGCCGCGGCAGGCCGACCTGATGATCGTGGCCGGCCGGGTCAGCCAGAAGATGGCGCCGGTGCTGCGGCAGATCTACGACCAGATGCCGGAGCCGAAGTGGGTGCTGTCGATGGGCGTCTGCGCCTCCTCCGGCGGCATGTTCAACAACTACGCGATCGTCCAGGGCGTGGACCACGTCGTCCCGGTGGACATGTACCTGCCCGGCTGCCCGCCGCGGCCGGAGATGCTCATCGACGCGATCCTCAAGCTGCACGACAAGATCCTGCACGAGCCGCTCGGCCCGCGGCGCGCCAAGCAGCTCGCCGGCCAGCGGCGCGAGCTGGTCGCCTCGTCGGTGAAGTTCGGGAAGTAGCGATGACCGAGCCGAACTCCGGTCCCGACAGCCCGGGCGCCCTGCCCGACCAGCGCCGGCCCGCCCCCACCGAGGCGGGCCCCGGCGTCGTGCGGCGCGGCTCGTTCGGCGCGCACGGCTCCGGCGACACGTCCGGCTTCGGCGGCCTCGTCCGCCGGCCGCACCTGCCCGTGCCGGCCGAGCGGCCGTACGGGGAGCCCTTCGACGACGTCGCCGACGCGCTCGTCGCGGCGTACCCCGACTTCGGCGACGCGGTCAGCAGCATCGTCGTCGACCGGGGGGAGCTGACCTTCCACGTCGAGCGCGACCACCTGCTCGCGCTGTGCCGGACGCTGCGGGACGACCCGGCGCTGCGTTTCGAGCTGTGCTCGTCGGTGTCCGGTGTGGACTACCTCGGCACCCCGGACCGGCTGCACTCGGTCTACCACCTGACCTCGATGACCCACCGCCGGCGGCTGCGGCTGGAGGTGTCGGTCTCCGTCGACGACCCGCACGTGCCCTCGCTCACCGGCCTGTACCCGACCGCCGACTGGCAGGAGCGCGAGACGTACGACATGTTCGGGATCGTCTACGACGGCCACCCGGCGCTGACCCGGATCCTGATGCCGGACGACTGGGAGGGCTACCCGCAGCGCAAGGACTACCCGCTCGGCGGCGTCCCGGTGGAGTACAAGGGCGCCACCATCCCGCCGCCGGACGAGAGGAGGTCCTACTCATGAGTTCCCCGAGCGACACCCGCGGAGCGAGGACCATGGGCATGGACACCGACCCGTACGCCGCGTCGGCCCGGGACACCACCGAGGGCCCCGTCTACACCGTCACCGGCGGCGACTTCCAGGACCTGCTCGCCAGCGGGGACCCGATCGACGACGAGCGCCTGGTCCTGAACATGGGCCCCCAGCACCCGTCGACGCACGGCGTGCTCCGGCTGGTGCTGGAGCTGGAGGGCGAGACGGTCCGCCAGCTCCGGCTGGTCATCGGCTACCTGCACACCGGGATCGAGAAGAACACCGAGTACCGGAACTGGACGCAGGGGGTCACGTTCCTCACCCGGGCCGACTACCTGTCCCCGATCTTCAACGAGACGGTGTACTGCCTGGGCGTCGAGCGGCTGCTCGGCATCGAGGCGCCGGAGCGGGCGACGCTGCTGCGGGTGCTGCTGATGGAGATCAACCGGGTCTCCTCGCACTGGGTCTGGTTCGCCACCGGCGGCATGGAGCTCGGCGCGCTCACCGCGATGACGAACGGCTTCCGGGCCCGCGAGTGGTGCCTGGACGTGCTCGAGCTGATCACCGGCCTGCGGATGAACCACGCGTACGTCCGCCCCGGCGGTGTCGCGCAGGACCTGCCGCCCGGCGCGGTGGAGGAGATCCGGTCCTGGCTGGACACGATGCGGCGCGAGGCCGACGACCTGGAGAAGCTGCTGACCGGGCAGCCGATCTGGCAGGCCCGGCTGAAGGACGTCGGCTACCTCGACGTGCAGGGCGCCATCGCGCTCGGGGTGACCGGGCCGCTGCTGCGCGCCGCCGGGCTGCCGTGGGACCTGCGCAAGGTGCAGCCGTACTGCGGGTACGAGACGTACGAGTTCGACGTGCCGACCTCGGACCGGGGCGACTGCTGGGCGCGCTACGAGGTCCGGCTGGCGGAGATCCGCGAGTCGCTGCGGATCGTCGAGCAGGTGCTGGACCGGCTGGCGCCGGGGCCGGTGATGGTCGCCGACCGCAAGATCGCCTGGCCCGCGCAGCTGGCGCTCGGCCCGGACGGGCTCGGCAACTCGCTCGACCACGTGAAGAAGATCATGGGTCAGTCCATGGAGGCGCTGATCCACCACTTCAAGCTGGTCACCGAGGGCTTCCGGGTGCCGCCCGGCCAGGTCTACTCGGTGGTCGAGTCACCCCGCGGCGAGCTCGGCGCGCACGTGGTGAGCGACGGCGGCACCCGGCCGTTCCGGGTGCACCTGCGCGAGCCGTCGTTCGTCAACCTGCAGGCGGCACCGGCGATGGCCGAGGGCGGGCTGATCGCGGACGTGATCGCCGCCGTCGCGTCGATCGACCCGGTCATGGGTGGGGTGGACAGGTAGATGCCGCTCACCGAGGAGACCCGGCTCGCCGCGAAGCAGGTCATCGCGCGCTATCCCCGGCCGCGCTCCGCGCTGCTCCCGCTGCTGCACCTGGTGCAGTCGGAGGAGGGGTACGTCTCGCCCGAGGGCGTCCGGTTCTGCGCCGAGGAGCTCGGGCTGACCAAGGCCGAGGTCGGCGCGGTCGCGACCTTCTACACGATGTACAAGCGGCGGCCGGCCGGGGAGTACCTGGTCTCCGTCTGCACCAACACCCTGTGCGACGTGCTCGGCGGCGAGGAGATCTACCGGACCCTGTCGGAGTCGCTGGGCGTCGGGCACGACGAGACCACGGCCGACGGGCTGATCACGCTGGAGCACGCCGAGTGCCTGGCCGCCTGCGACTACGCGCCGGTGGTGACGGTCAACTACGAGTTCTTCGACCAGCAGACGACCGGGTCCGCGTCGGCGCTGGTCTCGCAGCTGCAGGCCGGGCAGCGGCCGCTGCCGACGCGCGGGGCGCCGCTGTGCTCGTTCCGGGAGATCTCGCGCCAGCTGGCCGGTTTCATGGACGAGCGCGAGGGTGCGCTGGACGCCGGCCCGGCGGGCGAGCCCACGCTGGTCGGCAACCGGCTGGCCGTGCAGCGCGGCGAGACCGCGCCCCCGTACGACCGGCCCACCCCGCTCGACCGGCCCACCCGGTCGCCCGCTGCCGCGCCCGCCGGCACCGGACCAGCTTCCCCACCGGCCCCGCCGCCGCGGCGAGCGACGCGGCGACGGCCACCGCGGCCGGGTCGGCGGCGGCCGGCGGTGCCGGGGAGCGGCCGGCGGAGCGGGCGAGCGCCGGCGAGCGGGCCGGCGGCCCGGGGGCCGCGCCGGACAACGCGGCGGAGCGGTCGGCCGCCGCCGGCACCGCGCGGTACGGCGGCCCGCCCGGCGAGCCGTCCAGCGGCGGCGGCGAGGGCGGCGCCGGGATCGAGACGGCGGCGTCCGATCCGGACGCGAGCCCTGGCGGCGGCGTGACCCACGAGCCCGACGCCGGCAAGGCAGACAGTGCCGACATCGCCGACACGGCCGACACGGCCGACACGGCTGACACCGCCAACCCGGCTGACACCGCCGACACGGCTGACACCGCCGACACGGCTGACACGGCTGACACCGCCGAGACGGCCGAGACCGCCGACACCGCCGGCACCGCCGAAACGGCTGACACAGCCGGCGGCGGGGCGGGCGGTGCCGCGCCGCGGCCGCGGCCGACCAACCGGGGGCGCAAGACGCCGCGGAACCAGGAGGGCTGAGTTGTGCCACTGACCCCGGTCCTCACCAAGCGCTGGCTGTCGCCGCGCTCCTGGACGTTGGAGACGTACGAGAAGCTCGAGGGCTACCAGGGCCTGCGCAAGGCCCTGGGCATGCACCCGGACGAGATCGTCCGGGTGGTCAAGGACTCCGGCCTGCGCGGCCGCGGCGGCGCCGGCTTCCCCACCGGCATGAAGTGGGGCTTCATCCCGCAGAACGACGGCAAGCCGCACTACGTCGTGGTCAACGCGGACGAGGGCGAGCCGGGCACCTGCCGGGACGCCCCGCTGATGATGGCCGACCCGCACTCGCTGATCGAGGGCACCGTCATCTCCGCCTACGCGGTGCGCAGCAACACGGCGTTCATCTACCTGCGCGGCGAGCTCGTGCACTGCCTGCGCCGGCTGCAGCACGCGGTCCGCGAGGCGTACGCGGCCGGCTACCTCGGCCGGGACATCCTCGGCTCGGGCTTCGACCTGGAGCTGGTCGTCCACTGTGGAGCCGGGGCGTACATCTGCGGCGAGGAGACCGCGCTGCTCGACTCGCTCGAGGGCTACCGCGGCCAGCCGCGGCTCAAGCCGCCGTTCCCGGCGACGCACGGGCTCTACGCCTCGCCGACGGTCGTCAACAACGTCGGCACCCTGGCGGGCGTCCCGGCGATCATCCTCGGCGGCGCGGCCTGGTGGAAGTCGATGGGCAGCGAGAAGTCCTCGGGCACGTCGATCTTCTCGCTGTCCGGCCGGGTGGCGAAGCCCGGGCAGTACGAGGCGCCGATGGGCACCACGCTGCGCGAGCTGCTCGAGATGGCCGGCGGCGTCCGCGCCGGCCACACGCTGAAGTTCTGGACCCCGGGCGGCTCGTCCACGCCGCTGTTCACCGACGAGCACCTCGACGTGCCGCTCGACTTCGACGAGGTGATCAAGGCCGGCTCCATGAACGGCACCAGCGCGCTGCAGATCTTCGACGACTCCGACAGCGTCGTGTACGCCGTCTACAAGTGGACGACCTTCTACGCGCACGAGTCCTGCGGCAAGTGCACGCCCTGCCGCGAGGGCACGTACTGGCTGGTCCAGATCCTGGCCCGCATCCTGTCCGGGCAGGGCACCGCCGAGGACCTGGACACGCTGCTCGACACCTGCGACAACATCAACGGGCGGGCGTTCTGCGCACTCGGCGACGGCGCCACCAGCCCGATCACCTCGGCGCTGCAGTACTTCCGGCCGGAGTTCGAGGACTACATCTCCGGCCGCATCCCACCACGGCTGCGGCCGGCCGAGCTCGTGGGAGCGCACTGAGATGACGCTGGCGCCCGACCGGCCCACCGGCCCGTCCCCCGAGCCGAAACCGCCATCCGACCTGATCACCGTCACCGTCGACGGCTTCGAGCTGCGCGTGCCGAAGGGAACGCTGATCATCCGCGCGGCGGAGCAGATCGGCGTGCAGGTCCCGCGCTTCTGCGACCACCCGCTGCTCGACCCGATCGGCGCCTGCCGGCAGTGCCTGGTGGAGGTGGAGGGCCAGCGCAAGCCGGTCGCGTCCTGCACGGCCACGGTCTCCGACGGCATGGTCGTCCGGACCCAGCTCACCTCGGCGGTCGCGGACAAGGCGCAGCAGGGCACGATGGAGATGCTGCTGATCAACCACCCGCTGGACTGCCCGATCTGCGACAAGGGCGGCGAGTGCCCGCTGCAGAACCAGGCGCTGTCCAACGGCCGGGCCGACACCCGGTTCCGGGACCGCAAGCGGACCTACCCGAAGCCGATCGCGATCTCCTCGCAGGTGCTGCTGGACCGGGAGCGCTGCGTGCTGTGCGCGCGCTGCACCCGCTTCAGCGAGCAGGTGGCCGGCGACCCGTTCATCGAGCTGTTCGAGCGGGGCGCGCTGGAGCAGGTCGCGATCTACGAGGACGAGCCGTTCGAGTCCTACTTCTCCGGCAACACCGTGCAGATCTGCCCGGTCGGCGCGCTGACCAGCGCTGCGTACCGGTTCCGGGCCCGGCCGTTCGACCTGATGTCGACGCCGAGCGTCTGCGAGCACTGCGCGTCCGGCTGCGCGCAGCGCACCGACTGGCGCCGCGGCAAGGTGATGCGCCGGCTGGCCGCCGAGGACCCGGCGGTCAACGAGGAGTGGAACTGCGACAAGGGCCGGTTCGCGTTCACGTACGCGACGCAGGCCGACCGGCTGACGGTGCCGCTGGTGCGGGACGAGAAGACCGGCGAGCTGGTCGAGACGTCCTGGACGGAGGCGCTCGAGCGGGCCGCGGAGGGGCTGCGCGAGGCGCGCGACGCGGGCGGCGTGGGCGTGCTGCCCGGCGGTCGGCTCACCCTCGAGGATGCTTACGCCTACGGCAAGTTCGCCCGGGTCGCGCTGGACACGAACGACGTGGACGCCCGCGCCCGGGTGCACAGCGCCGAGGAGCTCGACTTCCTCGCCGCCCGGGTGGCCGGGCTGGGGCCGGAGACGGGCGGCGTGACCTACGGGGAGCTGGAGGCGGCACCGGCGGCGTTGCTGGTCGGTCTCGAGCCCGAGGAGGAGTCGCCGATCGTCTTCCTGCGGCTGCGCAAGGCCGCGCGCAAGCGCGGGCTGCGGCTGTTCGCGGTGGCGCCGTGGCTGACCGGTGGCGTCCGCAAGGCCTTCGGGACGCTGCTGGCCACCGTGCCGGGCGAGGAGCCGAAGGTGCTGCGCGCCCTCGCGGACCCGGCCCGCGCCGGCGACGCCCCGGTCCAGGCCCTGCCGGTGGAGGCGCCGGTGCAGAGCGTCTCGGGGGCGATGGCGGCCGGCCGGCCCGAGGCGGTCGCCGCCGACGTCGCGCACGCGGCCGCCGACGCGCTGCGGGTGCACGGCGCCGTGATCCTGGTCGGCGAGCGGGCCGCCGAGGTGCCCGGCACGCTCACCGCCGCGGCCGCGCTGGCGGCGGCGACCGGCGCCCGGCTGGCCTGGGTGCCGCGGCGGGCCGGCGAGCGCGGTGCGGTCGACGCGGGCGCGCTGCCCACCCTGCTTCCCGGCGCCCGCCGGGTCGCCGACGACGGCGCCCGCGCCGAGGTCGACGCCGTCTGGGGCGGGCTGGTGCCGGGCACGCCGGGCCGGGACGCGAGCGGGATCGTCGCGGCCGCGGCCAGCGGCGAGCTGTCCGCGCTGCTCGTCGGCGGCGTCGACGCGGACGACCTGCCGGATCCCGCGCTCGCCCGGCAGGCCCTCGACCGGGTCGGCTTCGTGGTCAGCCTGGAGGTGCTCCGGTCGTCGGTGACCGAGTACGCGGACGTGGTGCTGCCGGTCGCCCCCGCCGTCGAGAAGGACGGGACCTACGTGGACTGGGAGGGCCGGCACCGCCCGTTCGCGGCGACCCTGCACGCGACCGGCGCGCTGCCGGACGGCCGGGTGCTGCACGCGCTCGCGGACGAGATGGACGTCGAGCTCGGGCTGCCGTCCGTCGAGGCGGCCCGGGCCGAGCTGGCCCGGCTCGGCACCACCCGGCGCGGCCGTGGTCCGGACCCGGCGGTGTGGACCTCGCCGGCCGCCCCGACCGTCCGCAGTGGACAGGCCGTGCTGTCCAGCTGGCGGCTGCTGCTCGGCCGCGGCTCGCTGCAGGCCGGCGAGCCGCACCTGGCCGGCACCGCCCGGGAGCCGGTCGCGGTGGTGTCCCCGGCCACCGCCGCGGAGCTGGGCGTCATCGACGGCACGAAGCTGACCGTCCGGACCCGGCGCGGAGCGGTGACGCTGCCGGCGCGGGTCACCCCGATGCCGGACCGGGTGGTCTGGCTGCCGGCGGACTCGCCGTCCGCTGCGGTCGCCGGCACCCTCGGCGTCGGGACCGGTGCCGTCGTGGAGATCAGCGGAGGTGTCGGATGAGGACGCTCGCGACGGACCCGACGCTGGCGGACTTCGGCACAGACCCGTTCTGGCTGGTGCTGCTCAAGGCCGTCGCGGTCTTCGTCTTCCTGGTCGTGATGACGCTGTTCGCGATCGTCTTCGAGCGCAAGGTCGTCGGCCGGATGCAGAACCGGATCGGCCCGAACCGGACCGGCCCCTGGGGCGTGCTGCAGAGCCTGGCGGACGGGATGAAGCTCGCCTTCAAGGAGGAGATCATCCCGGTCCTGGCGGACAAGCCGGTCTACTTCCTGGCCCCGATCCTGTCGGCGGTGCCGGCGTTCCTCGCCTTCTGCGTGATCCCCTTCGGCCCGATGGTGTCGATCTTCGGCGTCCAGACGCCGCTGCAGCTGACCGACCTGCCGGTCGGGGTGCTGATCGTGTTCGCCTGCAGCTCGCTCGGCGTGTACGGGATCGTGCTGTCCGGCTGGGCGTCCGGGTCGACGTACCCGCTGCTCGGCGGGCTCCGCTCGGCCGCGCAGATGATCTCGTACGAGATCGCGATGGGGCTGTCGCTGGTCGCCGTGTTCCTCTACGCCAGCACGATGTCGACGTCCGGGATCGTCTCGGCCCAGCAGGACACCTGGTACGCGCTGCTGCTCTTCCCGTCCTTCGTGATCTACGCGATCGCGGTGGTCGGGGAGACCAACCGGGCCCCGTTCGACCTGCCGGAGGCCGAGTCCGAGCTGGTCGGCGGCTTCCACACCGAGTACTCGTCGCTGAAGTTCGCGCTGTTCTTCCTCGCCGAGTACATCAACATGGTGACCGTCTCGGCGCTGGCGACCACGCTGTTCCTCGGCGGCTGGCAGGCGCCGTTCCCGATCTCCACGATCTGGCCGGGCGCCAACTCCGGCTGGTGGCCGATCCTGTGGTTCACCGGCAAGGTGATCGGCGGGGTCTTCTTCTTCGTCTGGCTGCGCGGGACGCTGCCGCGGCTGCGGTACGACCAGTTCATGCGCTTCGGCTGGAAGGTGCTGGTGCCCGCCGGCCTGGTCTGGATCGTCGTGATCGGCGCGTTCAGCGTGCTGCGCGGCGAGGGCTACAACACCCGGCAGCTGCTGCTCTACATCGTGCTGCCGCTGGCGGTGCTGGCGGTCGCCGTGTCGTACCTGTGGCCGGAGCGGCGGGAGCAGCCGGACGAGCCGCCGGCGCGCTCGCCGTCCCGCCCCGGCCAGGGGGACGAGGCGCACCCCGTCCCGCCGATGGACCTCGTCGTCCCGCCCGTGCCGCGGCTGGCGCCGGGTCCGTCCCGGTCCACAGTGGACGCCGCGGTCGGTGCCGCCGCCGACCCGGACCCGCCTGCAGGGGAGACCCGCTGATGTTCGACGCGGTCAAGGGGTTCGGCCTGACCTTCTCGCAGATGTTCCGGAGGGTCGTGACCGAGAAGTACCCCGAGGTCATGAAGCCGACGGCGCCGCGCTACCACGGCCGGCACGTCCTGAACCGGCACCCCGACGGGCTGGAGAAGTGCGTCGGGTGCGAGCTGTGCGCGTGGGCCTGCCCCGCGGACGCCATCTACGTCGAGGGCGCCGACAACACCGAGGAGGCGCGCTACTCGCCCGGCGAGCGGTACGGCGCGATCTACCAGATCAACTACCTGCGGTGCATCTTCTGCGGGCTGTGCATCGAGGCGTGCCCGACCCGGTCGCTGACGATGTCGAACGAGTACGAGCTCGCCGACGACAACCGGCAGGACCTGATCTTCACCAAGGAGCAGCTGATGGCCCCGCTGCTGCCGGGCATGGAGGCGCCGCCGCACCCGATGCGGCTCGGCGAGACCGAGCAGGCGTACTACGTCGACGTCCCGTCCCGGACGGCGACACCGGCCGCCGACGCTGTGCCGGGCGACCCCACCGCCCGAGCCCGGGCGGGCCGCACCCGACGGTCCCGTCCGCCGACACCGCGCGGGCCGGTGTCCCGGTCAACACCGACCCCGACCCCGACCGCTTCGCGATGGGGTCCAACCGCGAGGGCGACCGGTGAGCGCGCTGGCGGCGGCCGCCGAGCTGTCGGCCGGGGAGACGGTCACCTTCTGGATCCTCGCCCCGATCGCGCTGGGCGGCGCCTTCGGCACCGTGCTGGCCCGCAACGCCATCCACTCGGCCCTCTTCCTGGTCGCGACGATGGCCTGCCTCGGCGCCTTCTACTTCGTGCAGGACGCGCCGTTCCTCGGCGCGGTGCAGATCATCGTCTACACCGGCGCGATCATGATCCTGTTCCTCTTCGTGCTGATGCTGGTCGGGCGGGACTCCAGCGACTCGGTCGTGGAGACGCTGCGCGGGCAGCGGGTGGCGGCGACCGTGCTGGGCCTCGGCTTCGCCGGGCTGGCCGGCGGCGCCATCTACCGCGCGCTCGACGACACCCCGATGGTCGGGCTGGCCGCCGCCAACGCCGACGGCGGCAACGTCATCGGCGTGGCCGAGCTGCTGTTCACCCGGTACCTGTTCGCCTTCGAGCTCACCTCCGCGCTGCTGATCACCGCGGCGGTCGGGGCGATGGTGCTGGCCCACCTCGAGCGGGAGCCGGGGGACAGGCGCGGCCAGCGGCAGCTCTACCGGGAGCGGATGCGCTCCGGCCGGCTGCAGCCGCTGCCGGGACCGGGCGTGTTCGCCACCGGGGACTCGGTCGCCACGCCGGCGCTGCTGCCGGACGGGTCGGTGGCGCCGGAGAGCATCTCCCGGCTGGTCGAGCCGAACCTGCCCGGCGAGCGGGCGCTGGGACCCGCGCTGGAGCGGGGGGAGCGGCCGTGACCCCGACGTACTACCTCGTGCTGTCGGCGGCGCTGTTCACCGTCGGCGCGGTCGGCGTCCTGGTGCGGCGCAACGCGATCGTGGTGTTCATGTGCGTCGAGCTGATGCTCAACGCGGTGAACCTGACCCTGGTCACCTTCTCCCGGATCAACGGCACGCTCGACGGCCAGGTGATCGCGTTCTTCGTGATGGTGGTCGCCGCGGCCGAGGTCGTCGTCGGGCTGGCGATCATCATGGCCATCTTCCGGACCCGCCGGTCGGCGTCGGTCGACGACGCCAACCTGCTGAAGTACTGAGGAGCAGGCGACGTGACTCTCGCTGCGGAGTACGCGGAGGCCAGCGGCTCGCTCCAGCAGGGGGCCTGGCTGCTGGTCGCGCTGCCGCTGCTGTCGGCCGCCGTGCTGCTGCTCGGCGGCCGGCGGACGGACCGGTGGGGCCACCTGCTCGGCGTCGCGGTGCCGGTGGCGCTGTTCGTCTACGGGCTGCTGCTGTTCTTCGAGGTGCGCGGGCTGCCCGTCGAGGAGCGCGCCCGGGACCTGCACCTGTACTCCTGGATCCCGGTGGGCAGCCTGCAGGTCGACTTCGGCATGCTCATCGACCAGCTGTCGCTGGTCTTCGTGCTGCTGATCACGGGCGTCGGCTCGCTGATCCACATCTACTCGGTCGGCTACATGGAGCACGACCCGGGCCGGCGCCGCTTCTTCGCGTACCTCAACCTGTTCGTCGCGGCCATGCTGCTGCTGGTGCTCGGCAACAACTTCGTGGTGCTGTACCTCGGCTGGGAGGGTGTCGGCCTCGCGTCGTACCTGCTGATCGCCTGGTACCACGACCGCCCGTCCGCGGCGACCGCGGCGAAGAAGGCGTTCATCATGAACCGGGTCGGCGACGCCGGCCTCGCCGTCGCCATCTTCCTGATGTTCTCGACGTTCGGCGTGGTGTCGTTCTCCGGGGTCTTCGCCGGCATCGACCAGGCGAGCACCGGTGTCGCCACCGCGCTCGGGCTGCTGCTGCTGCTCGGAGCCTGCGGCAAGTCCGGCCAGATCCCGCTGCAGGCGTGGCTGCCGGACGCGATGGAGGGCCCGACCCCGGTGTCCGCGCTGATCCACGCGGCAACGATGGTCACCGCCGGCGTCTACCTGATCGCGCGGGCCAACCCGATCTACGACGTGGCGCCGACCGCGCAGCTCGTGGTGGTGATCGTCGGCACCGCCACGCTGCTGTACGGGGCGATCATCGGAGCGGCGAAGGACGACATCAAGCGGGTGCTGGCGTACTCGACGGTCAGTCAGATCGGCTACATGTTCCTCGCCGTCGGCCTCGGCCCCGCGGCGTACGCGCTGGGCATCCTGCACCTGCTCTGCCACGGCTTCTTCAAGGCCGGGCTCTTCCTCGGCGCCGGCTCGGTCATGCACGGCATGAACGACCAGGTGGACATGCGCCGCTTCGGCGGGCTGTGGCGGGTCATGCCGGTGACCTTCTGGACGTTCACGGCCGGCTACCTGGCGCTGATCGGGATCCCGCCGTTCTCCGGCTTCTTCTCCAAGGACCCGATCATCGAGGCGGCCTTCGACCGTCCCGGGTGGACCGGCTGGGTCTTCGGCGGGATCGCGCTGTTCGCCGCCGGGCTGACGGCGTACTACATGACCCGGCTGATGATCATGACCTTCTTCGGCGAGCGGCGGTGGACCGACGACGTCCACCCGCACGAGTCGCCGCCGGTGATGACCGCTCCGATGGTGGTGCTCGCGATCGGCTCGGTCGGGGCCGGCGCCTTCCTGGTCTCCGGCAACCGGCTGGTCGACTGGCTGGAGCCGGTGTTCGGCCCGGAGGGCGAGGTCGTGCACAAGATCTCGCCGCTGGGCGTCTCCATCCTCACCGTCTCCTTCGCGCTCGGCGGGATCGCCGCGGCGTACCTGGTCTTCGGCCGGCAGCCGGTGCCGGAGACGGAGCCGGCCCGGGTCTCGCCGATCACCGTCGCCGCCCGCCGCAACCTCTACGCGGACGCGCTCAACGAGACGGTCCTGATGCGGCCCGGGCAGTGGCTGGACCGCTTCCTGGTCTGGGTCGACAACCGGGGCGTGGACGGCGCGGTGAACGGCCTGGCCGCCGGCTTCGGGGGCGGGTCCGGGCGGCTGCGCCGGCTGCAGACCGGCTTCGTCCGCTCGTACGCGCTGTCCATGCTCGCGGGGTCGGTGTTCGTGGTGGCAGCGCTGCTGGCGGTGAGGTTCGCGTGAACGGGTTCCCGATCCTGCTGGTGCTCGGCCTGGTGCCGCTGCTCGGCGCGGTCGCGGTCGGCGCGCTGCCGCGCGGGCGCGACCTGCTGGCCAAGCAGCTCACGCTGGCCTTCTCGGTCGCCACCCTGCTGGTCACGATCGGGGTCTGCCTGGCCTTCAAGCCCGATGCGGCCGAGCGCTTCCAGTTCGGCACGTCGTACGAGTGGATCCGGTCCTTCGGGGTGCGCTTCTCGCTCGGCGTGGACGGCATCGCGCTGGTGCTGATCGCGCTGGTCGCGGTGCTGGTGCCGGCCGTGGTGATCGCGTCCTGGAACGAGCAGACGCCCGCGGCTCCGGCGACCGCCGGGAGCGGCCAGCACAGATCGCCGAAGATCTTCTTCTCGCTGCTGCTGCTGCTCGAGGTGATGATGATCGGGGTCTTCGCGGCCACCGACGTCTTCCTCTTCTACGTGTTCTTCGAGGCCATGCTCGTGCCGATGTACTTCCTGATCGGCTCGTTCGGCGGGCCGCGCCGGCAGTACGCCGCGGTGAAGTTCTTCCTCTACTCGCTGCTCGGCGGGCTGATCATGCTGGCCGCGGTGATCGGGCTGTACTTCGCCACCAGCGAGCGGACGTTCTCCTTCGAGGTGCTGGTCGCCGGGCAGATCGACCCGGGCCTGCAGAAGTGGCTGTTCCTCGGCTTCTTCATCGCGTTCGCGATCAAGGCGCCGCTGGTGCCCTTCCACACCTGGCTGCCGGACGCGGGCGCGGAGGCCCCGATCGGCGGCGCGGCGCTGCTGGTCGGCGTGCTGGACAAGGTCGGCACCTTCGGCTTCATCCGCTACTGCCTGCCGCTCTTCCCGGACGCGTCCCGCTTCTTCGCGCCGATGGTGCTGGTGCTCAGCGTGATCGGCATCCTCTACGCCGCGCTGCTGGCGATGGGCCAGAAGGACATGAAGCGGCTGGTGGCCTACACCTCGGTGGCCCACTTCGGCTTCATCGGGCTGGGCATCTTCGCCTTCACCACCCAGGGCATGTCCGGCGCGGTCTTCTACATGGTCAACCACGGGCTCTCCACCGGGGCGCTGTTCCTGATCGTCGGGGTGCTGATCGCCCGCGGGAACAGCCGGATGATCGCCGACTACGGCGGCGTGGGGAAGGTGGCACCGCTGCTCGGCGGCGTCTTCCTGGTCATCGGGCTGTCGTCGCTGGCGCTGCCGGGGATGTCGACGTTCGTCAGCGAGTTCCTGGTGCTGCTGGGCACCTTCGCCCGGCACCCGGTGTACGCGGTCGTCGCGACCGCCGGGATCATCCTGGCCGCGCTCTACATCCTGCTGCTGGTGCAGCGGACCATGCACGGGCCGCCGCGGGGAGCCGCGCTCAAGCCGTTCAAGGACCTGACCGGGCGGGAGGCGTGGGCGGTGGCCCCGCTCGTCGCGCTGATCCTCGTCCTCGGTGTCTACCCGAAGCCGGTGCTCGACGTGGTCAACCCCGCCGTCGCGCGGACCATGCAGGACGCCGGCCAGACCGACCCGCAACCGACCGTCCGCGTCGACGCAGAGGAGGCAGCCGGTGACTGAGCTGCTGGCCGCCGACGGGGTGCAGGCGCCGTCGATCTCGTACAGCGGGCTCCTGCCCGTCCTGATCGTGCTGGGCGCGGCCTGCCTCGGCGTGCTGGTCGAGGCCTTCGTGCCGCGGGCCAGCCGGTGGGCGGTCCAGACCGGGCTGGCGATCCTCGCGCTGGCCGCCGCGCTGGTCGCGGTGGTGCTGGTCGCCGGCCGGTCCGAGCTGACCGCGGCCGGCGCGCTCGCGGTCGACGGGCCCGCGCTCTTCCTGCAGGGCACGCTGCTGGTGCTCGGGCTGCTGTCGGTGCTGCTGCTCGCCGAGCGGTCGCTGGACGTCGGCGGCGGTGCCTTCGTGGCGCAGGCGGCGGTGGTCGCCGGCTCCCAGGCGGACCGGCGGAACCTGACCTCGACCCGGGTGCAGACGGAGCTCTTCCCGCTGGCCACCTTCGCGCTGGCCGGCATGATGGTGTTCGTCAGCGCGAACAACCTGCTGCTCATGTTCGTCGCGCTCGAAGTGCTCTCGCTCCCGCTCTACCTGCTGTGCGGGCTGGCCCGCCGGCGCCGGCTGCTGTCCCAGGAGGCGGCGGTCAAGTACTTCCTGCTCGGCGCGTTCGCCTCGGCGTTCTTCCTGTACGGCCTCGCCCTGCTGTACGGATACGCCGGCTCCGTCGACCTGCCGCAGATCCTGCGCGCGACGGCGGCGGGGGAGCGGGACGACCTGCTGCTCTTCCTCGGGTTCGCGCTGCTGCTGATCGGGCTGCTGTTCAAGGCCGGTGCGGTGCCCTTCCACGTGTGGACGCCGGACGTCTACCAGGGCGCGCCGACGCCGGTCACGGCGCTGATGGCGTCGTGCACCAAGGTGGCCGCGTTCGGCGCGATCCTGCGGGTGCTCTACATCGCCTTCACCACCACCCGCTGGGACTGGCGGCCGGTGATCTGGACGATCGCGGTGCTGAGCATGCTGGTCGGCGCGATCGTCGGGCTGACCCAGACCGACGTGAAGCGGCTGCTGGCGTACTCCTCGATCGCGCACGCCGGCTTCCTCCTGGTCGGGCTGATCGCGCTCGACCGGGAGGGGCTGTCCGCGACGCTGTTCTACCTGCTGGCGTACGGGTTCACCACGATCGGCGCCTTCGCCGTGGTGACCCTGGTGCGGGACGCGGACGGCGAGGCGACGCACCTGTCCCAGTGGTCCGGGCTGGCGCGGCGGTCGCCGCTGCTGGCCGGGGTCTTCACGCTCTTCCTGCTCGCCCTTGCCGGGATCCCGCTCACCAGCGGCTTCACCAGCAAGTTCGTGGTCTTCCGCGCCGGCTACGAGGTGGCCGCGCCGCTGGTGGTGATCGCGCTGATCGCCTCGGCGATCGCCGCGTTCTTCTACCTGCGGATCGTGGTGGTCATGTACTTCTCGGAGCCGGCGGAGGACGGCCCGACGATCGCGCTGCCGTCGGTGCTGACGATGACGGCGCTCGCCGTCGGGGTCGCCGCCACGCTGGTGCTGGGCATCGTTCCGCAGCCGGTGCTGGAGCTGGCCGACAAGGCGTCCCTGTTCGCGGCCGGGTAGCGGCGTGGTAGCACCCGCCGCCTCCTCGCTGGCCGGCCTCGAGTTCGCCGACCGGGCGCTGGAGGCGTCGGTCCGGGCCGGGCTGGGGCGGGTCGAGGCGCGGCTGCGGGCGGCGGCGAGCAGCGAGTTCGGCTTCGTCACCGAGACCGCGCGGCACCTGATGGAGGCGGGTGGCAAGCGCTTCCGCCCGCTGCTCGCGCTGCTCGCCGCGCACTTCGGCGACCCGGACGCGACCGGGGTGGTCGACTCCGCGGTGGTGGTCGAGCTGACCCACCTCGCGACCCTCTACCACGACGACGTGATGGACGAGGCGACCGCGCGGCGCGGTGCGGCCTCGGCGAACTCGCGGTGGGGCAACACGGTCGCCATCCTCACCGGCGACTACCTGTTCGCGCGGGCGTCGGACGTGCTCGCCGGCCTCGGCCCGGACGCGGTCCGGATCCAGGCCCAGACCTTCGGCCGGCTGGTCACCGGGCAGATCCGGGAGACCGCCGGCCCGCTCGCGGGCGAGGACCCGATCGAGCACCACCTGCTCGTGCTGGCCGAGAAGACCGGCTCGCTGATCGCCACCTCGGCCCGCTTCGGGGCGATCTTCGCCTCCGTGCCGGCGGTGCAGGCGGAGGCGCTGCACCGGTACGGCGAGGCGGTCGGGATCGCCTTCCAGCTGTCCGACGACCTGCTCGACATCACCGCGGAGCGGGCCGAGTCCGGCAAGGTGCCGGGCACCGACCTGCGGGAGGGGATCCCGACGCTGCCGGTGCTGCTCGCACTGCGGCTGGCCGACGGGTCGGACCCGGACGCCGATCCCGACGCCGCGCGGCTGCGGGAGCTGCTCGGCGGCCCGGTTCCGGAGGAGTCGATCGGCGAGGCGCTCACCCTGCTGCGCGGGTCGCCCGCGATCGACGCCGCCCGTGCGGTGTTGCGCTCGTACGCCGCCCGCGCGCACGACATGCTCGACGAGCTGCCCGACGTCCCGGCCCGCACCGCCCTGGCCGCGCTGGCCGACTTCGTCGTCTCCCGCACCGGCTGACCCGACCTGTCGCTCAGCCGGAGCACGGGGTTGGCGAACGTCCGGCGGTCAGCCGCCCGGGCCCGAGTTTCCGCCGCGTCCCGAGTTTCCGCCGGAGCCGGAGTCTCCCCCGGGGCCGGAGTTTCCGCCTCGGCCGCCCTTCTCCTCGACCACGACGCGCGGGACGGAGCCCGCGCAGGAGGCCTTGATCTCCGTACGGTGCTCGTCCGACTCGAAGGTCACCTCACCGGGCGTGTCGTCGGCGTCGACCGCGAAGCCCTGCCTGGGGATGCGGGCCAGCTGGGGGACGCCGCCGACGCAGCGGGCCACGACCGTGCCGCCGACACCGCTCGCCGACACCGCCCGACCGGCTGCCGACCCGGCCGGCGCGGTCGTGCCGGGCGACCGGCCGGGCGTCGCGGTCGCCGAGGGCCGCGCCGACCCCGACGGCGACGTGGCGGCCGGCTCGTCCACCGCCGGCAGGGCGGTGGGCAGCGCGCCGGACAGCTCCTGCGGCGCGACCGCGGTCCGCACGACCTGCACCGCCGACCACGACACGGCCACGGTGAGGATGGCGGCGACGAGCCAGCCGGCGGCGGCGAGCGGTCCGATGCGCACCCTGCCATCCTCGCCGCAGCGACCGGGCCGGCACGCTAAAGGGCGGTTAAGCCTGCCGCCCGCCGGGCGTGCGGCACGTAGGGTCGGCTCGTGCCGGTGGTGGTGATCATCGAGGACGACCCGGCGATCCGCCTCGCGCTGGACCGGGCGCTGGTCCGCCGCGGGCACACGGTGCACGCCGCGGCGACCGCGCTGGCCGGGCTGGAGACCGTCGTCGAGCAGTCCCCGGACGTGGTCGTGCTCGACCTCGGCCTGCCGGACGTCGACGGCGTCCAGGTGCTCGGCATGATCCGCGGGGTCAGCGCGGTCCCGGTGATCGTCGCGACCGCGCGGGACGACGAGGCGGAGATGGTCCGGGTGCTGGACCGGGGCGCGGACGACTACGTGGTCAAGCCGTACTCCGCCGAGCAGATCGACGCGCGGGTCCGGGCGGTGCTGCGCCGCTCGACCCGCGAGGAGGAGGAGGCCGCGCTCGCCGTCGGCGGCCTGCTGGTCGACCGGTCGGCGCGGGTCGCCACCCTCGACGGGCGGGAGCTGGAGCTGACCCGGATGGAGTTCGACCTGCTCGCCTACCTGGCCGGCCGGGCCGGGCGGGTGGTCAGCCGGCGGCAGCTGCTGGCCGAGGTGTGGCAGCAGCCGTACGGCGGGGCGGACAAGACCGTCGACGTGCACCTGTCCTGGCTGCGGCGCAAGCTCGGGGAGAGCGCGGCCGAGCCCCGCTTCCTGCAGACCGTCCGCGGGGTCGGCGTGAAGCTGGTCGACCCGGGCGTCGGGCCGTGAGCCGCCGGATCGTCCTGCTCACCCTCGCGACGACGTCGCTCGTCGTCGTGGCGTTCCTGGTGCCGTTGCTCGCGCTGGTCCGCGACGTCGCCGACGCCCGCGAGATGTCGCAGGCGACCGCGGAGGCGCAGACGGTGGCCGCGGCGGTCGGCGCGGGCGGCGACGGGCTGGAGGCCGTGCTCGCCCAGGTGAACGACGCCAGTGGCCGGCGGACGACGCTCTTCGAGCCGGACCGCACGCTCGGCGCCGCGGCCGCCCGCGACTCCGCGGTCGACTCGGTGGCGGCCCGCCGGCAGGCGGCCAGCCTGACGGCGCCGGGCGGCAAGGCGGCCTTCGTCCCGGTCGTGCGCGCCGACGGCCGGACCGCGGTGGTGCGGACGTTCGTGCCGGACGAGCTGCTGCGCGGCGGGGTCGCCCGGGCGTGGACCGCGCTGCTCCTGCTCGGCGCGCTGCTGCTGCTCGCCGGGTCGGGGGTGGCGCTGCTGCTCGGCCGCTCGCTCGTCCGCCCGCTGCTGTCCGTGGCCGCGACCGCGGACGCGCTGCGCGGCGGCGACCTGTCCGCCCGCGCCGAGGTGGCCGGCCCGCCGGAGGTGCGCCGGATCGCCGAGGCGCTCAACCGGCTGGCCGGCCGGATCACCGAGCTGCTGCAGGCCGAGCGGGAGACGGCCGCCGACCTCTCGCACCGGCTGCGGACCCCGTTGACCGCGCTCCGGCTGGACGCCGAGGCGCTGCGTGACCCGGAGGAGTCCGAGCGGGTGCTCGGTGCGGTGGCGGCGCTGGAGCGGATGGTCAGTCACGTGATCACCCAGGCCCGGCGCCCGGGCGCGCTCCGCGCCGGTGCCGCGGCGGACGCGGCGGCGGTGGTCCGGGAGCGGGTGGCGTTCTGGTCGGCGCTCGCCGAGGAGCAGGAGCGGCCGGTGCGCGAGGAGATCCCGCCCGGCCCGGTGCCGGTGCCGGTCGGCGCGGACGAGCTGGCCGCCGCGGTCGACGCCCTGCTGGGCAACGTCTTCGCGCACACGCCGCTGGGTGCCGGCTTCGCGGTGCGCGTAGGCACGGCTCCGGTGCCGGCGGTGGTGGTCGAGGACGGCGGTCCGGGCATCGTCGACCCGGCGCTGCTGGACCGTGGCCGTTCCGGCGGCGCGTCCACCGGCCTCGGGCTGGACATCGTGCGGCGCACGGCGGAGGAGGCGGGGGGCCGGCTGGACCTGTCCGCCGCGGAGCCGCACGGACTCCGGGTGGTGGTCTGGCTCGGCCCGCCGCCTCCGGGCTGACCCTGCCGGCAGTCTCACCGCCGGCGACGGAGGGTGCCCACTCAGCCGCCGCTGCCGTGGTCGTCGCCCGGCGGGTCGTCGTGCCCGCCGCTGCCGGAGTTGCCGCTGTCGTCGCTGTCGCCACTGCCGGAGCCGGAGCTGCCCGAGCCGGAGCTGCCGGAGCCGGAGCTGCCGGAGCCGGAGCTGCCGGAGCCGGAGCTGCCGGAGCCGGAGCTGCCGAGCCGGCTGTTGCCGCCGCCGTGGCCGCCCCGGTGCCCGTCATCGCCCGGCCGGGCGGAGTGGGTGGCACCACCCCGCGGGTGCGTCTCGCCCTCCGCCTCCCGGCCGCGAGCCTCGGCTTCCCGGCCACGGGCCTCGTCCTCGTGCCGTCCGGCGGTCCGGCTGGCCGAGGCGCTCGGCGTCTCGCTCGGCGTCGCGGTGCCGCTCGCCGACGCGCTCGGCGTCGCCGTCGGCGTCCCGGTGCCGCTGGCGGATGCGCTCGGCGTCTCCGTCGGCGATCCGGTACTGCGGGGCGCCACCGGGCGGCCGGCCTCGGGTCCGCCCGCGGCTGCCGCCACGCCGACCCCGGCTCCCCCGATCGCCGCCGCGGCGAGTGCCGCCGTCCATGTCCTGCGTGCGAGTCCCACCGTCGACCTCCCGGTCGTGTCCGTCGTGTCCTGCTCGACAGGCACCACCCTGCGCCGGCGGCCACCAAGCGGTCCCCAGCCGAGTCTCAACAGCGCGATAAACCTCGGGCCGGCTGGCAGGCTGTGCCGGGTGAGCTCCGACTGCGTGTTCTGCCGGATCGTCGCCGGCATCGCGCCGGCCAGCGTGGTGCACGCCGACGAGACGTCGGTGGCGTTCCTCGACATCTCGCCGGTCACGCCCGGCCACCTGCTCGTGGTGCCGCGGGTACACGCGGTGGGGCTGGCGGACCTCGATCCGGACGTCGGAGCGCGCCTGTTCCAGGTGGCCCAGCGGCTCGCCGCCGGGCTGCGCCGGTCCGGCGTCCGCTGCGACGGCGTCAACCTGTTCCTCGCCGACGGGGCCGCGGCGTTCCAGGAGGTCTTCCACGTGCACCTGCACGTGCTGCCGCGGTGGCGGGGGGACGGCTTCAAGCTCGCCTACAAGGCCGGTGCGCCGTCGCGGGCCGAGCTGGACGAGCGGGCTCGCGACATCCGCGCCGGCCTGGACCGGCTGGCCCTGCCCGACTGACCCACACCCGGCGGCCGCCCGCTGGCCGGCCCGCCGCCCGCCGGAGGACGATGACGCCCCGTGGAGCGCTTCGACGCCTTCGTCCGCCGGATCGGGCACCGGCCGTGGTTCGCCGCTGTGGGCCGGCGGCTCGCGCCGCTGGACGGGCTGCTGTACCGGCTGACCGGCGGCCGGGTCACCGTCGCCGCCGCCACCGGGCTGCGGGAGCTGGTCCTCACCACCCGCGGCCGGCGGAGCGGCCTGCTGCGGCCGGTCCCGCTCCTCTACGTCCGGGACGGCGACGCGTACGTCGTGGTCGCCTCCAACTGGGGTCAGCCGCACCACCCGGCCTGGTCGGGCAACCTGCTCGCCGAGCCCGCGGCGCGGGTGACCGTGGGCCGCACCGAGCTGCCCGTCCGGGCCCGGCTCGCCGAGGAGGCCGAGCGGGCGCGACTGTGGCCGCAGCTGACCCGGATGTGGCCCGCGTACGACACCTACGCCGGGCGCAGCGGCCGCGACCTGCGCGTCTTCGTGCTCGAGCCGGACCCGCTCAGGCCCACGGGCTGAGCTCCGGCGGCGTGCCCAGCTCCCGCCGGACCGCCGACGGCCGCCCCACCAGCCAGCCGACGAGCGCCCACGACGGCCCCCGCACCGTCACCCGGCGGGCCGCCTGCGGGCCGGCGGACCACCGCCGCCCCGAGTCGGTGTCCGTCACGTCCACCGCCACGCCGGCCGGCAGCCGCGGCGTCAGCCGGTCCGGGTCCAGCAGCGACGGCAGCAGCGGGGCGACGAACGACGCCGGCCAGTCGCCCGGCCCGTACCCCTCGTCCAGGTCGACCCGGTGGATCTCCACCTCCCGCCAGCGCGCCCCGATCAGCCGGCGCGCCGGCACCGGACCGGACCGGGTCTCGGCGTCCGCCGCCCAGGCGGTCGGTGTCATCCGGCCGAACAGCTCGTCCAGGTGGGCGGCCGAGTCGGCGACGTCGGCGACCAGTGCCGAGGCGTCCTGCCGCGACGTCGCCTCGATGTCCGCCGCCCGCTCGGCCTCGCCGGCGTACATCGGCAGCCGCTCACCCCTCAGGGTGGCCGAGAGGGTCCGGACATGCGCGTCGGCATTGCGGGCGAGGTGGGCCAGCACGTGTGCCCGGGTCCAGCCCGGCAGCAGCGACGGCTCCCGCACGTGCGGGTCGTCCCGGGGCGGGTCGCGCAGCCAGGCGAGCAGCCGGTCGGTCGAGCCCCGGACCTCCGCCAGCCGGCGGGACACGTCGTCGGGCGCCACCCGGCCATCCTGCCAGGGTGGCGCCCGACGGGCGCGAACGGGGCGGAAGGGCTCAGCCCTGCACGATGAGCGTGCCGATGCCCGACATCGACGCGGGGTGCAGGCTGCAGCTGAACTTGTACGTCCCGGGCTCGGTCGGCGCGGCGAAGGTCGCCGTCTCGCCCTTGCCCAGCACCGGCGTCCTGAACTTGCCGTCATCGGAGACGACGTCGTGCCCGGCCGTGTCCTCGTTGGTGACCTGGATCTGGGCGCCCGGTGCGACGGTGAGCGGCGAGCCGTACTTGAAGTCCTTGATCGTGATGCTGCCGCCGGCGGCGGCACCGGTGCTCTCGCCGCCGGCGGGCGCGCTCGTGGTGGCGGCGGCGCTCGTGGTGGCGGCGGGCGCGCTGGTCGCGGGCGGCGCGGCCACCGACGAACTGCCCGTGGAGGATGATCCGTCGTCGGACGAGCAGGCGGCCACGGCGAGCACCGCGGCGGCGGCAGCGAGGGCGAGGCGGAGCAGACGCGTCATGCCCCCGGATACGGGGACCCGGGCGGTCCGGTTCACTGAACCGGCCGGCGGCGGCCGTCGTGTGGTGGGCATGGAGGGGGTGGTGACCGGCGTGGGTGCCGACGAGCAGGTGCTGCGCGCGCTGCACGACGAGCACGCCCCGGCGCTGCGGGGCTACGCGATGCGGCTGACCGGCGGCGATGTCGGCCGCGCCCAGGACGCCGTGCAGGAGACCCTCCTGCGGGCCTGGAAGCATCCCGAGGTGCTCGACCCGGACCGCGGCTCGCCCCGGCCCTGGCTGTTCACCACGCTGCGCAACGTGCTGATCGACGAGTGGCGCTCCCGCAGCGCGCGCCCCGAGGTCGTCACCGACGAGGTGCCCGAGCAGGCCACCCCCGACCAGGCGGACGCCGCGGTGCAGTCCTGGCTGGTCGCGGACGCGCTGCGACAGCTCAGCCGGCAGCACCGGGAGGTGCTGGTGGAGTGCTACTACCGCGGCTGCAGCGTGACCCAGGCCGCCGACCGGCTCGGCGTGCCGGCGGGCACGGTGAAGTCGAGGACCTTCTACGCGCTGCGGGCGCTGCGGCTCGTGCTCGAGGAGCGGGGGGTGACGGCATGACCGACCGCTTCACGTACGACGCCGCGCCGTACGTGCTCGGCGCGTTGTCGCCGGACGACCGGCACGCGTTCGAGGAGCACCTGGCCGGCTGCGAGGCGTGCACGGCGGCGGTGCGGGAGTTCGCCGGGCTGCCCGGCCTGCTGTCCCGGCTGCCCGCCGCCGAGGTCCAGGCCGTGCTGGACGACGAGCGGCCGACCCCGCCACCGCTGCCGCCCGCGCTGCTCGCCCGCGCCCGCCAGGAGCGCCGGTCCCGCCGGTGGCGGGCGGTGGCGGTCGGCGCCGCGGCGGCCTGCATCGCCGCCGCCGGCACCGGAGTCGTCGTCGGCGTGGCCAGCCGGTCCCCGGCCACCGCTCCGGCGCCGGCCGTCGCGTTCCTGCACACCAACCCGGAGGTGCCCGCATCCGCGGAGGCGACGCTGACCGACCTGCCGGACGGCACCCGGATCGCGATGACCTGCCGCTACTCGGGGCAGCTCGACGGCAGGATCCGCCAGTACGCGCTGCGGGTGGTGCCGAAGGCCGGCGGCGAGCAGACCCTCGCGTCGTGGCCGGTGCTGTCCAGCCACGACTACGGCCTGGACGTGGTGACCCCGCTGCCCCGGGACCGGATCGACCGCATCGAGGTCGTCGGCACCTCCGGCTCCGCGCTGCTCACGCTGCAGCCCTGACCGGCGGCCGCGCCAGGAGCAGTTCGGGCCTCCGGCACCTCGGCGTCGCGCAGGTCGAGCATCTCGCCGTTCGCGACGGCGGCGCCGAGCGCTGCTCGACCTCGGTCAGCACGCCACGGCCGCCGACCGTACCGGCCGCTCAGACGTCCAGCGCCAGCCGCATCGCCCGGGCCAGCTCCTCAGTCTTCTTCGGCCCCAGCTCCCCGACCCGCTTCCGCAACCCGTCCTTCGGAACAGTGTTGATGTTGTCGCAGTTCGCCACGCAGTCGTGCCGGAGGCCTTCCTCCGGACCCAGCTCGACCTCCGTGCGCAGGCCGTGGACCGTCCGGGTCACCTCGACGATCGTCACCTTGCTCAGCACCGGGATTGCCGCGTCGCGGGTCAGCACGACGACCGGTCCGCAGCCCGGACGGCGGCGGCATGGTCGCCGTCCAGACGCTGCCTCGCGCGATCGCGACGCTCACGATCGGTGCCGCTCGCGCTCAACGGCCGAGTGGACCATGCCGAGAAGCTCATGGGTAGTCGCCTCGATGCGGCTCAGCGACGAAGCGTCCTCCTCGTCGCCGAAGTCCCAGGGCGGCTCGTCCTTCGTCGACTCGGCCAGCCAGAGCCCGCCGATCGCCCAAGTCGCGCTCCTCCTGGGTCTCGGGGACCCGCTCGTAGGCCCGGCGGAGCTCCTCCGCCATCTCCCGGTCCTCTCGCTCCTTGCGAAGCCGGGCCAGCGCGTCGCGGATGACGGCGGCGCGGGAGGCGAAGTGCTCCTCGGCGACGAGCTGGTCCAGTAGAGCCAGCTCTTCTGCGGACAGCCGAACGGCGATCTGCGGCATGCTGCCAGCTTACTCGGCCGCATACCAACGTGGGATGCGCTAGTAGACGGTCCAGGTGTCCGATCCGGCGAGCAGGCCGGCCAGGTCCGGCTCGGCGCTGGCCCGGGCCCGCTCGAGCTGCTCGCCCATCATCCGGTCGTACGTCGGCCGCTCGACGGACCGGAAGACACCCATCGGCGTGTAGCGCAGGTCGGTGCCGGACAGCCGGGACAGGGCGAAGGCGTACGACGGGTCGTCGGCGTGCGCGTCGTGCACGACCACCGACGGGTCGCCGGCCGGCACGTCCTCCCGGACGACCAGCGAGCCGCTCGCCGGGTCGCGGACGACCGCCCTGGACCCGTCCCGCCCGAACCGGATCGGCTCGCCGTGCTCCATCCGGATCGTCCAGTCGTCCCGGGTGTCCGGGTTCTTCAGCGGCTCGAACGCGTCGTCGTTGAAGATGTTGCAGTTCTGGTAGATGTGCACCAGCGCGGCGCCCTCGTGGGCGGCCGCCGCCCGCAGCACCGAGGTCAGGTGCTTGCGGTCCGAGTCGAGCGTGCGCGCGACGAAGCTGGCCTCCGCGCCGAGCGCCAGCGACACCGGGTTGAACGGGGTGTCCAGCGACCCGAGCGGCGTCGACTTGGTGATCTTGCCGACCTCCGAGGTCGGCGAGTACTGGCCCTTCGTCAGCCCGTAGATCCGGTTGTCGAACAGCAGGATCTTCAGGTTCGCGTTCCGGCGCAGCGCGTGGATCAGGTGGTTGCCGCCGATCGACAGCGCGTCGCCGTCACCGGTGACCACCCAGACCGACAGGTCCGGCCGGGACGACGCCAGCCCGGTCGCGATCGCCGGCGCCCGCCCGTGGATCGAGTGCATCCCGTACGTGTTCATGTAGTACGGGAAGCGCGACGAGCAGCCGATCCCGGAGACGAAGACGATCCGCTCGCGGGGGACGCCGAGCTCGGGCATGAAGCCCTGCACCGCCGCCAGGATCGCGTAGTCCCCGCAGCCGGGGCACCAGCGGACCTCCTGGTCGGTCTTGAAGTCCTTCGCCGTCAGCCGCAGCGGCTCAGACATCCGTGATCACACCCTTGAACACCTCGGCCAGCTCCGAGGCGCGGAAGGGCAGCCCGCGCACCTGGTTGTAGCCGATCACGTCGACCAGGTAGCGCGCCCGCAGCAGCAGCGCCAGCTGGCCCAGGTTCATCTCCGGCACCACCACCCGGTCGTACCGGCGCAGCACGTCGCCGAGGTCGGACGGGAACGGGTTGAGGTGCCGCAGGTGCGCTTGCGCCACCGACAGCCCGCTCCGGCGCACCCGCCGGCAGGCGGCCCCGATCGGCCCGTACGTCGAGCCCCAGCCGAGCACCAGCACCCGGGCCGTCTCGCCGTTGGGCCCGGGCGGGTCGTCCACCTCCAGCGGCGGCAGCGACCGCGCGATGCCATCCACTTTGGACTGTCGCGTGCGGACCATCAGGTCGTGGTTGTCGGGGTCGTAGGAGATGACCCCGGTCCGGTCGGCCTTCTCCAGCCCGCCGATCCGGTGCTGCAGACCGGGCGTGCCCGGCACCGCCCACGGCCGGGCCAGCGTCTCCGGGTCGCGCAGGTACGGCAGGAAGTCGCCGTCCGGCCCGTTCGGCTCGGTGCTGAACTCCACCGGGAACCACGGGAGCGAGCCGACGTCCGGCACCCGCCACGGCTCCGACCCGTTCGCCAGGTAGCCGTCGGAGAGCAGGTACACCGGCGTCCGGTAGGTCGTCGCGATCCGCACCGCCTCGATCGCGGTGTCGAAGCAGTCCGCCGGCGAGCGTGGCGCGAGCACCGGCACCGGCGCCTCGCCGTTGCGGCCGAACAGCGCCTGCAGCAGGTCGGACTGCTCGGTCTTGGTGGGCAGCCCGGTGGACGGCCCGCCGCGCTGGATGTCGCACACCACCAGCGGCAGCTCCAGCGACACGGCGAGCCCGATCGTCTCCGACTTCAGCGCGATCCCCGGCCCGGACGACGTGGTCACCCCGAGCGCGCCGCCGAAGGCCGCGCCGAGCGCGGCGCCGATCCCGGCGATCTCGTCCTCGGCCTGGAAGGTCCGCACCCCGAAGCGCTTGTGCCTGGCCAGCTCGTGCAGGATGTCGCTGGCCGGGGTGATCGGGTAGGCCCCGAGGAACAGCGGCAGCCCGGACCGGACGGACGCGGCGACCAGGCCGTACGCCAGGGCGAGGTTGCCGGAGATGTTCCGGTAGGTGCCCGGCGGCAGCGGCGCCGGCTTCACCTCGTACGAGACCGCGAAGGCCTCCGTGGTGTCGCCGTAGTTGAAGCCGGCGCGGAAGGCGGCCACGTTCGCCGCGGCGATCTCCGGCTTGCGCGCGAACTTCTGCTCGAGGAAGCGGACCGTGCCGTCGGTCGGCCGGTGGTACATCCAGGACAGCAGCCCGAGCGCGAACATGTTCTTCGCCCGCTCGGCGTCCTTCTTCGAGATGTCGAAGTCGGCCAGCGAGCGGACCGTCGTCGAGGTGAGCGGGACCGCCTGCACCTGGTACGCCGAGAGCGAGCCGTCCTCGAGCGGGTTCGACGCGTAGCCGGCCTTGGCCAGGCTGCGGGTGCTGAACTCGTCGGTGTTGACGATCACCGTCGCCCCGGCCGGCAGGTCCGCCGCGTTCGCGCGCAGCGCCGCCGGGTTCATCGCCACCAGCACGTCCGGCGCGTCGCCGGGGGTCATGATGTCGTGATCGGCGAAGTGCAGCTGGAACGACGAGACGCCGGGCAGGGTGCCGGCCGGCGCCCGGATCTCGGCCGGGAAGTTCGGGAGGGTGGACAGGTCGTTGCCGAAAGCCGCCGTCTCCGAGGTGAACCGGTCTCCGGCCAACTGCATACCGTCGCCAGAATCGCCGGCGAAGCGGATGACCACCCGGTCGAGGCGCCTGACCTCTTTCCGCATGACGTGGGTGCCTCCAGTGACCGTCCCGCGTCAGGACGGGCCGTGACTCATCCTACTGCGGCCATCAGCTCACCCGTTCGGCTGTGAGCGTCAACACAGCGTCATCGGTCCGTGCGAGTGCCCGATCAGACCGGCCGGAACCACTCCGGCGGGCTGCCGCCGCCCGGGCGCGGGCTGGGCTGCCCAGTGGCACCCGCGGAAGGGCCCGCGGACCCACGCCAGGCCCGCCAGCGGGACCAGGCGACGCCCGCCCCGCCGAAGAGCAGGCCCTGCAGGAACAGCTCCTCGGTGCCGGTCAGCAGCCCGACGACGAGCAGCATGATCCCGAAGCCGATCAGCGCCCGGACCGGCCATCGGCGGCGCTGCCGGCCGGTGCGCCGGCCGGTGCGGAAGGCGTCGGCGAGCCGGTGGTCCTCCGCGGTCAGGCTCTCCTCGATCCTGGCCAGCTCGCGCCGCTCGTCGTCGCTCAACATCCCCGTGACCTCCCTGCTAGGCCGGGCCCCAACGAGGACTACCCCCCTGACCCCGCCACAACCTGTGGATCTGCAGACCGTACGGCCCCCTACATATAGTCGACGTCAAGCCCTCAGCGGTTCATCGAGGACCAGGATCGGGGTGCGCCGGGCCGTCACCGCACCTCGCCGAGCCGACCGGTGGTGACGTCGAAGACGAAGCCGCGTACCGAGTCCTTGACCGGCACGTACGGGCTGGACCGGATGCGCCGGATCGACTGCCGGACGTCCGTCTCGACGTCGCCGAACGACTCCGCCGCCCAGTGCGGTCGCAGCCCGGTCTCCTGCTCGATGTCGTCCTTGAACGCGTCGTCGCGGAAGGTGAGCATCCCGCAGTCGGTGTGGTGGATGAGCACGATCTCCCGGGTGCCGAGCAGTCGCTGGCTGATCGCCAGCGACCTGATCACGTCGTCGGTCACCACCCCGCCGGCGTTGCGGATGATGTGCGCGTCGCCCTCGGCCAGCCCCAGCACGGAGCTGACATGCAGCCGGGCGTCCATGCAGGCGACGACGGCGAGGCTGCGGGCGGGCGGCAGCGGCAGGCCGCCGCCGAAGCCCTCGGCGTAGCGGGCGTTGTTCTCGAGCAGCTCGTCGGTGACGGACACGGTGGGCTCCAGGAGGTCGCGGGGGCGGGTATGGAGTCAAACGCAGCGGCGCGCGCTCGGCAACGGTGGGGTGCGGCGCCGGATCGCGCACGCCCGGTCAGCGCCGGGTGGACCGGGGGCGGCTAGGGTCTGGGCGTGGACGGATACGCCGTCGCGTGGGGCGCGGTCGGGGTGCTGCTTCTCGTCGGGATCGCCTTCGTGGTGGTGGCGCTGTCGGCCAACCGGCTGCTCCGGCCCGCCGGCCACCGCGGCGGCGCGTCCGTCGAGCCGTACGAATGCGGCGTGGTCGTCGACCCCATCGACCGGGACTGGGCGCAGACCCACATCCGCTACTACGTCTACGCCTTCCTCTACGTCGTCTTCGCGGTGGAGGCGGTGTTCCTCTATCCCTGGGCGACGATCTTCACCGCCCCCGGCTTCGGTGCCGGCGCCCTCGCCGAGATGGGCGTCTTCGTGGGCCTGCTCGCCCTCGGCCTGCTCTACGCCTGGCGCAAGCGGGTGCTGACATGGGACTGACCGACAGCGCCCTCCCGGACCCGATCAAGTTCGTGCTCAACTGGGGCCGCCGCTACAGCCTCTGGGTGTTCAACTTCGGGCTGGCGTGCTGTGCCATCGAGTTCATCGCCACCTCGATGTCGCGGCACGACTTCATCCGGCTCGGGGTGATCCCGTTCGCGCACGGGCCGCGGCAGGCGGACCTGATGGTCGTGTCCGGCACCGTCACGGACAAGATGGCGCCGGCGGTCAAGCGGCTCTACGACCAGATGCCGGAGCCGAAGTACGTCATCTCGTTCGGCGCCTGCTCCAACTGCGGCGGGCCGTACTGGGACTCGTACTGCGTGACCAAGGGCGTCGACCAGATCATCCCGGTGGACGTGTACGTGCCGGGCTGCCCGCCCCGGCCGGAGGCGCTGCTGCAGGGGATCCTGCGGCTGCAGGACAAGATCGCCGGCGAGCCGGTCTCGCTGCGGGGCGGGTCCCGCGGCGCCGCCGCGCTGACCGCGCCGCCGGTGCCGGGGCCCTCGACCCGGTGGAGCGCACCGTGAGCGGGAAGGCATCGTGAGCCCGGAGGAGGTGGGGTCGCGGCTGGTCGAGCTGGTCGGCGAGGGCGCCGCGGCCTCGGTCAGCTTCGGCGAGGTGACCGTCGACGTGCCGCGGTCGGCCTGGGTGCTGGCCGCCACCGCGGCCCGCGACGACCCGGAGCTCGCGCTGTCCTCCTTCGACTGGCTGTCCGCAGTGGACGAGCTGGACGCCGGCTTCAGCGTGGTGCTGCACCTGTTCTCCGTCGAGCACCGGCACCGGGCGCTGATCCGGACCCTGGTGCCAGCGGGACCACCCGCGGCTGCGGTCGCTGGTCGGCGTCTTCGCCGGTGCCTCGTGGCACGAGCGGGAGACGCACGAGATGTTCGGGCTGCTCTTCGACGGCCATCCCAACCTGGTGCCGCTGCTGCTGCCGGACGGCTTCACCGGCCACCCGCTGCGCAAGGACTTCGTGCTCGCCTCCCGGGTGGCGAAGGAGTGGCCCGGAGCCAAGGAGCCGGGCGAGTCGCACACCGGAGCGACCCGCCGCCGGATGCGCCCGCCCGGCGTCCCCGACGACTGGGGTCCCGAGGCCGCGGCGGCGCCCCGGGAGAGTCCCGCCCGCCCCGGGCGGTCGGCCCGCCCCGAGCGCCAGGACGGCACCGCCGATGAGTGAGGCGGTCGAGATCGGGCTGAAGGTGGCCGCGGTGCTGGCCGCCTTCCTGCTGCTCCCGCTGCTCGTCGGTCAGCTGGAGCACAAGGCGATGGCGCACATGCAGTCCCGGCTCGGCCCGATGTACGCCGGCGGCTTCCACGGCTGGGCGCAGCTCGTCGCCGACGGCGTCAAGTTCGTGCAGAAGGAGGACATCGTCCCGGCCGCGGCGGACCGCCCGGTGTTCCGGCTGGCCCCGGCGGTCGCGCTGCTGCCGTACCTGCTGGTGCTCGTCGTCATCCCGCTCGGTCCCGGGCTGGTGGCGTCCGCGCTGGACGTCGGCCTGTTCTTCGTGCTCGCCGTCATCGGGGTCGGCGTGGTCGGCATGCTGATGGCCGGCGTGGGCCAGCGCGAACAAGTACAGCCTGCTCGGCGGGCTGCGCGGCGCCGCCCAGCTGCTGGCGTACGAGCTGCCGCTGGTGCTCGCCGCGGCGTCGCGTCGGCGATGGCGGCCGGCACGCTGTCGCTGACCGGCATCGTCGAGGCCTGGCAGCCGTGGTGGCTGCTGTGGCAGGCGCCGGCCGCGGTGGTGTTCTTCGTCGCCGGGCTGGCCGAGATCCGCCGGCCGCCGTTCGACATGCCGATCGCCGACTCGGAGCTGGTCTTCGGCTACCTGACCGAGTACACCGGGCTGCGGTTCGCGCTCTTCCTGCTCGCCGAGTACGCCGGGATCGTGGTGATCTCGGCGCTGACCATGGTGCTCTTCCTCGGCGGCTGGCAGGGGCCGTTGCTGACGCAGCCGGGTGTGGACGCTGGTCAAGGTGTTCGCGCTGTCGTTCGTGGTGATCTGGGTCCGGGTCGCCTTCCCCCGGCTGCGCGAGGACCAGCTGCAGCGGCTGGCCTGGCTGGTGCTGGTCCCGGTCGCCCTGGCCCAGCTCGTCCTGACCGGCGTCGTCGCGGTGGCGATCGCATGAGCGGCCCGGGCAGCGGTCTGGCCCGCGGGCTGGCGGTCACGCTGCGGACGATGACCCGGCGCTCGGCCACCCGGCAGTACCCGGACGTCCCGCCCGACCTCCCGCCGCGCAGCCGGGGGGTGATCGCGCTGTTCGAGGAGAACTGCACGGTCTGCATGCTCTGCGCGCGCGAGTGCCCGGACTGGTGCATCTACATCGACTCGCACAAGGAGACCTTCGAGCAGCCGGGCAGCGCCCGGGCCCGCCAGCGCAACGTGCTGGACCGCTTCGCCATCGACTTCGCGCTGTGCATGTACTGCGGGATCTGCATCGAGGCCTGCCCGTTCGACGCGCTGTTCTGGTCGCCGGAGTTCGAGTACGCCGAGTACGACGTGCTGGAGCTGACGCACGAGCGGGACCGGCTGCGCGAGTGGATGTGGACGGTGCCGCCGCCGCCGGCGCTGGACCCCTCCGGGGAGACGGCCAAGGAGGTCGCCGCCGCCGAGAAGGCCGGCCCATGACGGCGTACGAGGTGGTGTTCACGCTGCTCGGGGTGATCACCCTGGGCAGCGCGCTGCTGGTGGTGACCACCCGCGAGATGGTGCACGCGGCGCTGTGGCTGGTGGTGACGCTCGGCGGGCTCGCCGGCTGCTACCTGGTGCTCACCGCCGAGCTGGTCGCGGTCGTGCAGCTGCTGATCTACCTCGGCGCGGTCGTGGTGCTGCTGCTGTTCGCGGTGATGGTGACCCGGTCCCCGATCGGGCCGGCGGACGACCTGGACACCGGCAACCGGCCGGCGGCGCTGGCGGTCGCGGTCGCCACCGCCGGCCTGCTGGTCGTGCTCCTGGTGGACGCCTTCCGCACCGCGTACGTGGACCTGTCCACTGTGGAGCCCGGGAGCGCGGCGGCGATCGGGGCGGCCGTCTTCCGCACCTGGGTGCTGCCGTTCGAGGTCGTCTCGGTGCTGCTGCTCGCCGCCCTGGTGGGCGCGATCGTGCTGTCCCGCCGCGACGTCGGCTCGCCGGGCCGGCGGTGAACGGCATGCACCTGCTCTACCCGCTGGTGCTGGCCGCGCTGCTGTTCGCCGTCGGTGTCTACGGCCTGCTGGTCCGGCGCAACGCCGTGCTGGTGCTGATGTCGGTCGAGCTGATGCTGAACGCGGTCAACCTGCTGCTGGTCGCGTTCGACGCGTGGCTGCGGGACACCCTGCACACCGGGCAGACGCTGGCCCTGTTCGTGATCGTGGTGGCCGCTGCCGAGGTCGGCCTCGGGCTGGCGATCGTGCTGCAGGTCTTCCGGCTGCGGGCGACGGTGGCCCTCGACGAGCTCACCGACCTCGCCGAGCCCGACGCCCACACCCCTCGCCGACCTTGGTCGAGTCGACGCACCGCGACCCCGGATGGCGTCGATCCGGCCGTGATCGACGAGGAGGTGCGGCGGTGATCCGGCTGGCCTGGGTGCTGCCGGCCCTGCCGGCGCTGGCCGCGCTGCTCGGCGTTCTCGTGCCACGCCGACCCCGGGCGGCGGCGGCGATCGCGGTGGCCGGGACCGCGGCGGCGACGGTGCTCGCGCTGCCGCTGGCGGTGCAGACCGCCGGCCGGGGGCGGTCGGGGGAGACCGAGATCCTGCTGGCGCCGACGGGCAGCGTCCCGGTGACCACCGGCACCCTGGCCGACGGGCTGGCCGGCGTCGTGGCGCTGATGGTCTGCGTCGTCGCCCTGCTCGTGCAGGTCTACTCGGTGGCGTACATGGCGGAGGACACCCGCTATCCCGCGTACGCCGCCGAGGTCTCGCTGTTCACCGCCGCGATGCTGGTGGTCGTCGTGTCCGCCGACCTGCTCCCGCTGCTGGTGGGCTGGGAGGTGATGGGCCTGTGCTCGTACCTGCTGATCGGCCACTACCGCGACCTGCCCGAGGCGCCGGCCGCGGCGCTCAAGGCCTTCCTGGTGACCCGCGTCGGCGACGTCGGCTTCCTGATCGGGATCCTGCTGCTCGGCGTCTCGGCCGGGACCTTCCGGATCACCGGCGTGCTGGCCGCCGTGCCGGAGCTGCCAGCCGGCACGCTGACGACGGCCACCCTGCTGCTCCTGCTCGGTGTCGCCGGCAAGAGCGCGCAGTTCCCGCTGCACACCTGGCTGCCGGACGCGATGGCCGGCCCGACGCCGATCAGCGCACTGATCCACGCGGCCACCATGGTCGCCGCCGGGGTGTACGTGGTGCTGCGGCTCTACCCGGCGTTCGCCGCGGCGCCGGTCGCGCTCGCGGTGCTCGGCTGCGTCGCCGCCGTCACCATGGTGCTCGGCGGGCTCGCCGCCCTCGGCCAGGACGACCTCAAGCGGGTGCTCGCCTGGTCCACGGTCAGCCAGCTCGCCTACATGCTCGCCGCGCTCGCGGTCGGCGGGGTCGCCGCCGGCGCCTTCCACCTGCTCAGCCACGCCGCCTTCAAGGCCGGGCTGTTCCTGTGCGCCGGCGTGGTGCTGCACGCGACCGGCGCGGTGCTGATGAGCCGGCTCGGCGGGTTGCGCCGCGCCATGCCGGTCACCTATGGCGCCTTCGTCCTGTGCGGGCTCGCCCTCGTCGGCGTCCCGCCGCTGTCCGGCGGGCTGTCGAAGGACTCGGTGCTGGAGTCCGTCTGGGAGGCGGCCGCCGGGCACGGACCGGCGGACGTCTCCCGGGCCGTCGCCGTGATCCTCCTGGTCAGCAGTCTGTCCACAGTGGTCCTCACCGCGGCGTACGTGACCCGGGCGGTGCTGCGGGTCTTCCACGGCGAGCCGCGCTCGGACTTCGCGGCGCACGACCCGGGACCGCTGATGCGCTGGCCGGTGGTCCTGCTCGCCGCCGCGACCGTCCTGATCGGACTGATCGGCCTGCGCAGCGACTGGCTGCCGCGCTGGGTCGGCGTCCCGGACGAGTCGGTCGCACCGGCCCTCGGCACCACCGTGCTCGCCGGCGCCCTGGCCGCGCTCGGCGCCGCCGCGGTGGCCGCCGCCTGGCGCCGCGCACCGGCCGCCGACCCGCTCGCCGCGCTCGGCGGGCGGGTGCTGGCGGCACTGCGCGGCGGCCTGTACCTCGACGCCGTCCAGGACCGGCTGGTGGTCCGCCCGACCCTCCGGCTGGCCCGGACGGTTGCCGCGGCGGACGCCGGGCTGGTCGACGGTGCCGTCGAGGGCACCGGCACCGGCTCGCAGCGCGCCGGCCGGCTGCTGGCGGGGCTGGTGACCGGCAACGTGCAGGGTTACCTGACCGGCCTCGCCGCCGGCGTGCTGCTCCTCACCCTCGCGGTCGCCGTGGCGGTGACCCTGTGAACCCTGCCGGCCCACCCGCCGCCAGCGGGAGGAGCGGCCTCCGCCGGCGCCTCGGAGGCGGTGGATGACGCCGTGATCGTCGCGATGCTCGCGGTGCCGCTGCTCGGCGCGGCCGTGCTGGCCTTGTTGGCCGCGCGGCCCGCCCCGGCCGGCAGCCGGACGGACCGGGTCGCCCGGTGGTTCGCGGTCGCGGTGGCGGCGGCCACCTTCGGGCTGGCGGTCGCGCTGGTCCCCGGCGGCCGCGGCCCGGCGGCCGGCACGGTGGTCGACCCGCGGCACGAGGTCGACGTCTCCTGGATTCCCGCGATCGACGTGCGCTTCCACGTCGGCGTCGACGGCGTGAGCCTGCCGCTGGTGCTGCTGACCGCGCTGCTCACGCTGCTGTGCACGATCCTGTCCGTACGCTCGCTGCCGGCACCCGGCCGGGCCGCCGCGTTCGGCAGCCTGGTGCTGCTGCTCACGGTCGGCCTCCTCGGCACCTTCGTCGCGCTCGACCTGGTGCTCTTCTTCGTCGCCTTCGAGGTCGTGCTCGCCCCGATGTACTTCCTCATCGCGGTCTGGGGCGGCGGCCCGCGGGCGCGGCACGCGGCGATGAAGTTCGTGCTCTACACCCTGCTCGGCTCGGTCTTCGTGGTGATCGGGATCCTCGTCGTCTACTCCGCGACCGGCACCTTCGACCTGGTCGCGCTGTCCGAGCGGGGCGGCGCCGGCATGGCCCGCGGTACCCAGGTGCTCGCCTTCGCGGCGCTGTTCGCCGGGTTCGCGGTGAAGAGTCCACTGTGGCCGGTGCACACCTGGCTGCCGGACGCGCACACCGAGGCGCCGACGGTCGGCTCGGTGCTGCTGGCCGGCGCGCTGCTGAAGATGGGGACGTACGGCCTGGTCCGGGTCGCGCTGCCGGTGCTGCCCGAGGGCGCGGTCGCTCTGGCGCCGGCGCTCGGCGTGCTCGCCGTCGCCGGCATCGTCGTCGGCTCGCTCTGCTGCCTGGTGCAGACCGACGTCAAGCGCCTCATCGCGTACTCCTCGGTCGGGCACATGGGCTTCGTCCTGCTGGGCATCGCCACCCTCACCCCGACCGGCGTGAACGCCGCACTGCTCGGCAACGTCGCGCACGGCCTCATCACCGGGCTGCTCTTCTTCCTCGTCGGCGGGATCAAGGAGCGGTACGGCACGGCGGACCTGCGCACCCTCGGCAGCGGGCTGGCCGAGCGGCTGCCCCAGCTCGGCGCGCTGTTCGTGCTCGCCTCGGTGGCCAGCCTGGGCCTGCCCGGGCTCGCCGGCTTCTGGGGCGAGGCGTTCACCCTGCAGGCCACCCTCCGCCCCGCGCCCGAGCTGTCCCGAACGACGTACGCGATCCTGCTCGCGGTCGCGGCCGTCGGCACCGCCATCACCGCGGCGTACTTCCTCCGGCTGCTCAAGGCGGTCGTCCTCGGGCCCGACGTGCGGACCGGCGACCGGCGGATCGGCGCCGCCGCCGACGTCCGCCCGGTCGAGCTGGCCGCCTGGGCGCCGCTGGCCGTCCTCACCGTCGTCGTCGGCCTCTTCCCACGACTCGTCCTGGAGCTCACCGACCCCGCTGTCCGCGCCCTGCTGGCGGTGTTCGCGTGACCCCCACCATCGACTACGTGGCGCTCGGCCCCGTCATCGCCGCGGCGGTCGGTGCGATCGCCGTGCTCGTCACCGATCTCGTCGCGCCACTGCGCGTCCGGACCACGGCGACCTTCACGGTCGCGACGGTGGCCGCCGCCGCCGCGCTCGCCGCCTCCCTCGAGCTGGTCGGCGACCGCCGCTCGACCTTCTGCACCCCACCGGCCACCCTGCCCGGCTCCGTCCAGGTGGGACAGTCCTGCTCCTACGCGGTGGACGGCGTGACCGTGCACCTGCTGGTCCTGCTGTCGGCGGCGGCGGTCGGCACCCTGCTGCTGTCCGTCGCCTACGCCCGCGAGCACCAGCTCCCGCCGGGCGAGTACGGCTTCCTCGTGCTCGCCTCGCTGACCGGCGCGCTCACCCTCGCCGGCTCCCGGGACATGATCACGCTCCTCATCGGACTGGAGACGCTGACACTGCCCACCTACGCGCTGGTCGGGCTGCGCCGGCGGGACCGGGCGAGCGCCGAGGCGGCGGTGAAGTACCTGCTCGTCTCGGTGACCGCCACCGCGGTGACGCTGCTCGGCGTCGCCCTCGTCTACGGCCTGGTCGGCACCCTGCACTTCGACCGGATCGCTGCCGCGTTCGGCCAGCGCGACGAGATCCGGCAGCTGCCGCTGGGAGCCGCGGCCGTCGTGCTGGTGCTCGGCGGCTTCGCCTTCAAGATCGCGGCGGTGCCGTTCCACTGGTGGGCGCCGGACGTCTACCAGGGCGCCCCGGTGCCCGTCGCCGCCTACCTCGCCACGGTCTCCAAGGCCGGCGGCGTCGCCGGGCTGCTGCTCGTCACGACCGTCGCGTTCGGACCGTACCGGGAGGTCTGGAGCGCGGCTCTCGCGGTGCTGGCGGTGCTGTCGATGACCTGGGGCAACCTGGTCGCGCTGCGGCAGCGGCAGGTGGTCCGGCTGCTCGCCTGGTCCTCGGTGGCGCAGGCCGGCTACCTGCTGGTCCCGCTGGGGGCGGTGGGCGCCGACCCCGACCTGGTGCCGGAGGCGGTCGCGGCCACGGTCGGCTACCTCATCCTCTACGTCGCGATGAACACCGGCGCGTTCGCCTGCGTCACCGCCGCCGGGGTGACCGCGATCGAGGACCTCCGCGGCCTGGCCCGCCGCTCGCCGCTGCTCGCCGGCGCGCTCGCGGTCTTCCTGCTGGGCCTGGCCGGCCTGCCGCCGACGCTGGCCGGGCTCGTCGCCAAGGTGGTGGTGCTGCGGTCCGCGCTGCTCGGCGGCGCCGGCTGGCTCGCCGTCGCGGTCGCGGTCAACACGGTGATCGGCCTCGCGTACTACCTCCGCGTCGTCGCCGTCGCCTTCAGCACCGCGGACCGGGCGCCCGCGCGGCTCCGGCTGGCGCCCTCGCTCGCCGTCGCGGTGACCGCGGCGTTCGTGGTCACCGCACTACTCAGCGTGGCTCCCGGGCTCGCGCTGGGCCTGACTCCCTGAGGGAACGCCGGGTGCGCCGGGGGCGTTGAATCACACGTACGACCGTCCCCAAGAGAGGCTCACGTGCACCGACAGTTCAACGGGCTGAAGACCGCCGCCCTGCTCGGGCTGCTGTCCGCGATCATCATCGGCGTGGGTGCCCTGTTCGGGCAGACCGGCCTGATCATCGGCCTGCTGCTGGCCATCGGCACCAACGCGTACGCGTACTGGAACTCCGACAAGCTGGCCCTGCGCGCGATGCGGGCCCGCCCGGTCAGCGAGGCCGAGGCGCCGGAGATGTACGCGATGGTCCGCGAGCTGGCGACCGCCGCCCGGCAGCCGATGCCGCGGCTCTACGTCAGCCCGACCAACCAGCCCAACGCCTTCGCCACCGGCCGCAACCCGCGCAACGCCGCGGTCTGCTTCACCGACGGCATCCTGCAGATCCTCACCCGCCGCGAGCTGCGGGCGGTGCTCGGCCACGAGCTCTCGCACGTCTACAACCGCGACATCCTGATCTCGTCGGTGGCCGGCGCGCTGGCCAGCGTGGTGATGTTCCTGTCGCACATGGCGATGTTCGCGTCGCTGTTCGGCGGCCGCGGCGACGACGACGAGGGCGGCGGCGGCATCCTCGGCAGCCTGCTGCTGGTCATCCTCGGCCCGATCGCCGCGTCGATCATCCAGCTGGCGATCAGCCGCAGCCGCGAGTTCCAGGCGGACGCGTCCGGCGCCGAGCTGACCAACGACCCGCTCGCCCTGGCCAGCGCGCTGCGCAAGCTGCAGGCCGGCACCGAGGCGCTGCCGCTGCCGCCGGATGACCGGATCGTGGCGCAGAGCCACCTGATGATCGCCAACCCGTTCCGCCCGCAGGGCCTGGCGAAGCTGTTCTCCACCCACCCGCCGATGGAGGAGCGCGTCCGCCGGCTGGAGCAGATGGCCGCCGACCGCGGCTGAGTCGGCAGGCGTCAGTGGGCAGCCCGCTCCGCCTCGACGGAGCGGGCGACCTCCATCACGTACCGGCCGTAGCTGGACTTGCCCAGCGCCTCGCCGAGCCGGAAGGCCTGCGCCGCGTCGATGAACCCCATCCGCAGCGCGATCTCTTCCAGGCAGGCGATCCGGACGCCCTGCCGGTGTTCGAGCACCTGCACGAACTGGCCCGCCTCCAGCAGGCTGTCGTGGGTGCCGGTGTCCAGCCAGGCCATGCCGCGGCCGAGGTCGACGAGCCGCGCCTTGCCCTTGTCCAGGTACGCCCGGTTGACGTCGGTGATCTCCAGCTCCCCCCGCTCGGACGGGGTCAGCGAGCCGGCGATGTCGAGCACGTCGTTGTCGTAGAAGTAGAGCCCGGTGACGGCCTTGTTGGACCGCGGCGCGACCGGCTTCTCCTCGATCGACAGCAGCCGGCCGGACGGGTCGGCCTCCGCGACCCCGTACCGCTCCGGATCGCTGACCTGGTAGCCGAACAGCGTGCACCCGTCGACGGCGGCGGCCTCCCGCTGCAGCAGGTCGGCCAGCCCCTCGCCGTGGAAGATGTTGTCTCCCAGCACCAGCGCCGCGTGGTCCGAGCCGACGTGCGAGCGGCCGATGAGGAACGCCTCGGCCAGCCCGTTGGGATGGGCCTGCTCCGCGTACGAGACGTCCAGGCCGAGGTCGGCGCCGTCGCCGAGCAGCCGGTGGAACAGCGGCAGGTCGGCCGGCGTGGAGATGATCAGGATCTCCCGCACGCCCGCGAGCATCAGCACCGAGAACGGGTAGTAGACCATCGGCTTGTCGTAGACCGGCAGCAGCTGCTTGGAGACGCAGCGGGTGATCGGGTGCAGCCGCGTGCCGCTCCCGCCGGCCAGGACGATCCCCTTCACGGGCGGCTTCTCCTCAGCGGTCGTCGACGGGTCGCGGACCGACCCTACCCGGCAGCGGGGCCCGGCCGGATCGTCTCGCCCTGCATCACCGCTTCGATCCCGGCCGCCGCCACGGCGGCAGCACCGCACGCCCGATCGTCCCGACCCGACCGACGGGGTCGGGATCAGCCCGGCTGGCGGGCTCGCTCGAGGCCGTCGAGGATCAGGTCGAGCCCGAACTCGAACTCGTCGCCGTAGTCGTAGCCGGGCTGCAGGACGTGCTCGACGGTCATCTCGGTCAGGTGCGGATACTGGCCCGAGGAGAACCGCGCCATGATCATCTGGGCGACCTTCGCCGTCTCCTCCGGGCTCTGGAACGGCAGGCTCGGCTCCTGCAGCGCGAAGCCGTAGAGGTAGCTGTCCAGGGCGGAGTACGCGTGGGCGGCCAGCTCGATCGAGAATCCCGCTCCGCGGAGCGTTCCGATCACGGCGTCGTGGTGCCGCAAGGTCGCCGGCCCGGGCGTGGTCCGCGACTCCATCAGCCCGATCGCCCAGGGGTGCCGCGCCAGGACCGCGCGGACCGAGATCGCCCGGCGGCGCATGGCCGTCCGCCAGTCGGTTCCCTCGGGCGGCAGGTCGATCTCGGCGAAGACGGCGTCGATCATCCCGTCCAGGAGATCGACCTTGTTGGCCACGTGGTTGTACAGCGACATCGCCTCGACCCCGAGCTCACCGCCGAGCTTGCGCATGCTGAGCGACTCGATCCCGCCCGTGTCGGCGAGGGCGACGGCTGCCCGCAGCACCCGGTCCCGGCTCAGTCGGCCTCGGGGTCCTTGACCCGGGTCGGTCATCCGCCGCCTCCGTCCTTCGGAGCCTTGACTTTACTTACGTCGTAAGTGTAAGACTTACAGTATAAGCTTACAACGTAGGGAGCCAGCGATGGGAACCGAGCAGGGCACTCAACCGGCGGGAGCACGACCGGCGATGGCCGAGGCGGCGACGATGAAGGCGATCGTTCAGGACGAGTACGGCGAGGCTCACGACGTCCTGCGCCTCGAGGAGATCGACCGGCCGCAGATAGGCGACGACGAGGTGTTGCTGCGGGTGCACGCGGCCGGCGTGGACCGGGGCGTCTGGCACCTCATGGCCGGCCTCGCCCTACCCGGTGCGCCTCGCCGGCTACGGGGTCCGGGCGCCCAAGAACCGCGTACGCGGACGTGAGGTCGCCGGGCGGGTCGAGGCGGTCGGCGCCGGCGTGACCACCCTGCGGCCCGGCGACGAGGTGTTCGGCGTCGGCGAGGGCACCTTCGCCGAGTACGTGCGCGCCCGGGCGGACAAGCTCGCGCCCAAGCCGAAGAACCTCACCGTCGTGCAGGCAGCCGCCGTCCCCATCTCCGGCCTCACCGCCCTGCAGGGTCGTTCGCGACCGTGGCCGGGTGCGGCCGGGGCAGCGGGTGCTGGTCATCGGCGCCTCCGGAGGCGTCGGGACGTTCGCGGTGCAGATCGCCAAGGCCTTCGGAGCGCACGTCACCGGCGTGTGCAGCACGACGAAGGTGGACCTGGTCCGCTCCCTCGGCGCCGACCACGTCATCGACTACACCCGCACCGGCATCGCCGACGGCGGGCAGCGGTACGACGTCATCCTCGACATCGGCGGGCACCGCTCGCTGACCGAGCTGCGCCGTGCCCTCACCCCCCGCGGGACGCTGGTGATCGTCGGGTCCGAGACCGGCGGCCGCTGGCTCGGCGGCATGGACCGGACGCTGCGTGTCCTGCTGCTGTCCCCGTTCGTCGGCCAGACAGCTGAGCGCGCTCCTCTCGTCGGAGAACGCGGCCGACCTGGTCGTCCTCGCCGAGCTGATCGAGTCCGGCAAGGTGACGCCGGCCATCGACCGGACCTACCCGTTGAGCGAGACCCCCGCGGCCATCCAGCACATGCAGGACGGTCACGCTCGGGGGAAGCTCGTCATCGTGCCATGAGCCGCCATCGATCCAGGTCAGCGGCGGAGCGCGGCTCTCGGCGCAGGTAGCCGGCCAGGCGTCAGCGGTAGTTCGTGAACTGCAGCGGCACGTCGAAGTCGGCGTCCTTGAGCAACCGGATCACCGTCTGCAGGTCGTCCTTCTTCTTCGCGCTCACCCGTAGCTGCTCGCCCTGGATCTGGGCCTGCACGCCCTTCGGCCCCTCGTCCCGGATGCGCTTGGCGATGGAGCGCGCCTGGTCGGTCTCGATGCCCTGCTTGATCCGGGCGGACACCTTGAAGGTCCGCCCGGACGCCAGCGGGTCGCCCGCGTCCAGCGCCTTGAGGGAGATGCCGCGCCTGACCAGCTTCTCCTTGAAGACGTCCAGCGCCGCCTTCACCCGCTCCTCGGTGTCGGCCTGCAGCGTCACGCCCGCGTCGCCGGCCCAGCTGATCGACGCGTTGGTCCCGCGGAAGTCGAACCGCTGGGACAGCTCCTTGGCCGCCTGGTTGAGCGCGTTGTCGACCTCCTGCCGGTCGACCTTGCTCACGACGTCGAAGGACGGATCTGCCATGACCAGGACCGTACCGGGTGCGCGACGCGCCCTCCCGTTGGAGGCCGAGCCGCGCCGGCCTGTATCCTGCTGCACCGGCGCCGAGCAGCACGTCGGCCCGCGGCAGGTTGCCCGAGTGGTCAAAGGGAGCGGTCTGTAAAACCGCCGGCTCAGCCTACGTTGGTTCGAACCCAACACCTGCCACCACCAGCGGAAACGTGCTCTGACCTGCGGATTCGGCGGTCTTGTGTACGTCCGCTGTCGGCCTGATCCGGTCCTGCTATGACCAGGGGTGTCCAGGTCGCTGTCGCTGTTTACGGACGTATAGCGGACGGGCGTCCGCCCGGATCCGGCCCCGCGTGCGGTGGTCGTGCGTCGCTGGCGCCGGGGGTCACAAACAGCGCTCCCTGCCCCGCCGGCTACGGCGTGGCCGCCTCCCGCAGGCGCAGGTGTCAGGGCGGCTGCGAGCGCGTCCTGGCGCGGCTTGAGCCTGACGTCGACCCGAGCGCCGCTCAAGCCGCCGCGCAGAGCCGAATCCACGTGGGAGGCGCACGGCGGGGTCGGCCAGGGTGAACGCGACCGGGGTATCCGGTGCGCCCCAACCGAAGCGGATGGCGTTTGGTCTTCATCCCGCAAGGTGCCCTGTGCTTCTTCGTACACGCGACTCAGCTTTCGAATTGTCCAAGAAGAGGAACCTGGAATGGAGGGTGGCAGCACCGGGGGCCATGTTAGTGCGCTCGCGCACGCCCTTGCGCCGCGCGTTGTCCCGTTGCGGGATCGTCAATCGGTCCGGGTGCGGAGGCTCCGCGCCAGGGTGGGGATCATCACCGTCGCAGCGACGAGGTGTAGCCCGAGGAGGGCGGTGGTGGTGGCGGTGTTTGCCCCGGAGAGGAGGGGCGGGACCAACGAGATCGCGGTCAGCGACACTGCCGTCCACACGAATCGCTCGGCGGGGCGAGCGCTCCAACGAAGAAGAGCGACGGCAATGACGATGCCCACGACCGAGAAGAAGCCGGTCACCACGGCGAACCCGGACAACGGGATCGTCTCGCCACCATCGGGGACCTCGAAGTCGACGCCAACGGCCTGGGCAAGCGCAGCGGCGAGGGTGGTGGCCACCATCGCTGCGAGCGTGGCAATGAAGCCGGTGCCGGCGAGCCCGCGGAGTCGGTGGGTGGGGTCTGGCCCGATGCCGGGCCTGCGACGACCCCGGTGTCATTATGCTGTTCATGTCGTTCCTCCATCATTCGGTGACTGGCGTACGGGGTGTGTTGACTGGCATGTGACGGTCCTGGCCCTGGGCGTGACGATGCGCACCCTCGCCGTGCGACGGCCGGGGTTCCGCAGGGCGCGGACGCCGGTGCCGCGGAGCCAGAACCCGGCGTCGCGTCCGAGGACCGGCCCGGGCTCGCCGTCGCGCAGCTCCAGCTGCACCCGCCCGCGGGTGACGACGCCGAACGCGTCGCACCACTCCGCCGCGACCACTGCGACACGCGCGCCACGGCAGCGCGAGCGTCCACACCGGGACTACTCCATGCCGTCCGCCGGCAGGCGCTCCGGCAGCCCGAGTCGCGGGAACTGGTCGTCGTGGAACGTGACGATCTCGGTGATCGCCCCGCCGGTGACGCGCAGGACGTCGATCGTCAGCGGCAGGTACGCGCCCTCCCGCTCCCGCCAGAGGTAGAAGGCGACGGCGGGCTGCCGGTTCACGGAGGTGAGGACGGCGCGCAGGTGCTTCATGCCCTCGAAGCCGCTCTCGACCCAGTCGTTCACCACCGTGTCGCGGCCGACGTACAGGCCCGGCGTGGGCGGCATCGAGCAGCGGACGTCGTCCCGCAGCAGTGCGGCGAGCCCGTCGACGTCCGTGGCCACGCTGGCGTCGGTATAGCGGCGCACCAGCTCGCGCGTCCCGGCGTCCTCCTCGCCGCCGGTCCAGTCCTGCCGCTCGGCGGGCAGGTGCTCCCGCATGCCGGCGCGGGCCCGCTGCAGCGCGCTGTTCACGGAGTTGACGGAGTCCCCGAGGAGCTCCGCGACGTCCTTCGCCGGCCAGCCGAGCACGTCCCGCAGGATCAGCACGGCCCGCGGGCGCGGCGCGAGGTGCTGGACTGCGACCAGGTAGGCCAGCTCGATCGTCTCCCGCGCGACGGCGACGGTCTCCGGCTCGTCCGCGTCGCCCGCGGGCAGCTCGTCGAGCAGCCGGTCCGGGTAGGGCTGCAGCCACAGCACCTCGCCGCCGGTCGCGGGCTCCGGGCGGCACTTGGCGAGCAGGTCCAGGCAGGCGTTGGTGGCGATCCGGTACAGCCAGGCCCGGAACGTCGACCGCCCCTCGAAGGTCTCCCGCCGCCGCCAGGCACGGAGGAACGTCTCCTGCACGGTGTCCTCGGCGTCCTCGAACGACCCGAGCATCCGGTAGCAGTGCACGTGCAGCTCCCGCCGGTGCCGCTCCGCCAGCCCCGAGAACGCCGGCTCGTCGACCTCGCCCAGACCGCTCCCGCCCAGCCCGCTCCCGCCCAGCCCGCTCACGCCCAGCTCCTCCAGCCGCGTGTCCGCACTCATCACGTCATCCTTCCGTCTCGTCGTGTCCCGTCGTAGGTATGACGGGTGCGGGCGCGACAACTCATCACCAGGGTCGGTCGGCATGGCTGAGCGTCTTTTCCTCCTTGGTAGGTCGGGTTTTCGACGTGGTGGAGAACGAGGATGGCCTGCACCATTGCGGTCGTCCGGGAGGGGCTGCAGCGCAGCTTGGTCAGGATTTTCCAGGTCTTGAGGGTGGCGACGGCGCGTTCGCCGCGGCAGCGGATCCGGGCGTGGGCCTTGTTCACGGCCTTCTGCCGGCGCGACAGCTTCGGCCGGTAGCGGTGCCGCTTGAACGGGGTACGCACGGAACCGCCGGCGCCTTGATACGCCTTGTCCGCGAAGGTCATCACGTCAGTGTTGGTCAACGCGGCGATGATGCCGTGGGTTCGCGCAGCAGTCAGGTCGTGTGCCGAGCCGGGAGTTGCCGCCGACGCCCAGACGAGGCGTCCGGCCGAATCCGGTGCGCCGCCTGCGCGGCTTCGAGCGGGTGACGCTGGCGCCGGGGGCCATCCGGACGGTCAGCTTCACGCTGGACAGGAGCGACTTCGGGTTCTACGACAACAGCGGCGACTTCGTGGTCGAGCCAGGCCGGATCGACCTCTACGCCGGCAACTCCTCGACAGCCACGCTGACCGCCTCTCTCACGGTCACCGGCCGCTGATCCGCGGACCAAGGGGCGGGTGCGCCCCGGGCACCCGCCCCTTTGGTCCCGATCCCGGGTCAGCTTGGGAGACGCGGCCGGCATGTCTTCGCCAGGTCCGCGAGCCAGGGACGGCGCGCAGGTCGTCGAGCACCTCGTCGGGCACGCCGATGGTAGGGCGTCACGCCACCGTCGTTTCCCCTAGCCTCCGGCGGAGAACACCTCCTGCCCGATCAGCGGCCGCAGTCGCGCCTCGTTCTGCCCGTACCGGCCGAAGGCCCGGTGCAGGTCGCCGGTGAGCACGTTGCCGAGGGCGCCCATGACCATCGCCTGGTCCAGCGCCAGGTACGTCGTGGACACCGTGCCCGAGCGAACGGCGACGGAGTCGTAGAACCCGCCGTCGCCGTAGACGGCGAAGTCGCGGCGCAGCGCGGCCAGGTTGGCCAGTGCGGCGCGCGGCGCGTACGGCAGGGCGAGGAAGGCGGCGTGCGGCGTCACTACTCCGTCCCCGTACGCCGGGGTCGGGTTCGTCCCGGCCCGGCAGTCGCCGAAGCCGGCGTCGTAGTTCGTCTGCTCGGCGTCGGAGAAGTAGCCGTCGGGGTTCATCCCGACCGCGTCCACGCCGTACTCCCGGTAGCCGCCGCCGGGGGTCGACGCCGGCGAGAAGCCCCAGTAGCCGTAGCCGGCCTCGTGCAGCCCGTGCTCGATCTGGGAGCGGACGGTCAGCGGGTGGTTGACTCGCCAGCTGCGCCGTCCCCACGCCGCCTCGGGCACGAACAGGTCCGGCATCAGCGACTCGAACATGTCGCCGCCCCAGCTCGGCACCAGCTGCAGCCCGCGGTAGCGGTACGCGCCCTCGTAGACCGGGATGCCGAGGTAGGTCCGGGTGACGCCGACCGGCTGCTGCTCCTGCCACGACCAGTCGCAGCTGGCCGGGAAGGTGCGCCAGGTGGCGAAGTACGCCGCCGGCGGGATCTGGCCGCGGGCGATGCCCACGTAGAGCGCGATCCGAGCCTCGGTGACCGCGGTGTCGTACGAGTTGCAGGTGTACCAGACGTCCGGGCCGCGGCCGCGGTAGTTGCCGACCACCGAGCAGCCGGGCGGCTGGGTGTCCCAGAAGCCGCCGCGGTTCAGCCCCGCGTCGACCCCGGGACGGGCCGGCGCCGGGTCGTAGAAGAAGCCGAAGTCCATCGGGCCGAGCAGCGCGCCGGCCTGCCGGCGCAGCCGGGGCTCGGCCGAGGACACGATCATCAGCGCGGTCGCCATCCAGCCGTTGTCCACACTGGACAGGAACGGGGTGATCGGGCTGCCGTCCACCGGCCAGGTGGTGAGCTTGGCCGCCGTCGCCTCGTCGTACCAGTTGTAGAACATCCCGCTGGCTGGATGCCGCTCCATCCGCCCGAGCGTGCCGAGGGTCTGCCGGAGTCGCCGGTACGCCTCGGCGCTGTCGATCACGCCGGTGTCCCGGGCGACCACGGTCGACCAGAGGTAGCCGCCGATGTTCGTCGGCGAGGTGTAGCCGGAGCGGACCGGCGCGGTCACCGAGCCGGTCATGTTGTCGGCCGGCAGCCCGGTGCCCGGGTCGGTGAGCGCGACCATCGACCGCCAGGTGTCCCGCGCGTACCCGAGCAGCACCTGCCGGTCGCCCGGTGGCCCGGCGGCCGCCGGGCCAGCCGCCACCCCGAGCGGCGGGAGCACCAGCAGGAGCAGCAGAGCCGTTCGCCGTCGCACGCTCATGCCCGCACCCTCCTCCGCCCTGCCGATCCGGACAAGAGCGCCCAGTCGGCGCCGCCCGCGTACCGGAGGCCGCCGAGCAGCATCCGGCGGTAGTAGGCGTCCGCGTACAGCTCGGCCCGGTGGCCGAGGCCGGTGTAGAGCTCGGACTGAGGGCATTGGCCTCACGCCGGACGCGTCGAGCCAGCACCACGGCCTCATCGGGCATCAACCAACGTCCCGGGTAGTACGCCGGGACCCGACCATCAGGAGGTGCTGACGATGAAGACCCGCACACTCGGGAAGAGCGGCCTCGAGGGTCTCTGCCATCGGGCTCGGCTGTATGGGCATGAGCCAGAGCTACGGCCCGAACCCCGGCGACCGCGAGCAGATGACCGGCCTGATCAGAGCGGCGGTCGACCGTGGGGTCACCTTCTTCGACACCGTCGAGGTGTACGGCCCGTTCCTCAACGAGGAACTGGTCGGCGAGGCCCTCGCCCCCGTCCGCGATCCCGGTAGGACAGGCCGTAGCGCAGGTACCAGCGGACCGGCCCCGTGATCACTCACGCGGGAACCGGAACCCAGCAAACGCCGACCGATCGATGTGGAGGCGGGCGGCTCGGGGTCGACGCACCCGCCCGGCTTTCTCAGCCGGGGCCGGACCGCCGCCGCCGGGCTCGACGCATGCAACAGACCCGCCGCGCCGCCGCGGCTCAAGCTGGCATCGGTGCCGGCGTCAGGGTCACTGGTCGGGACCGCGGCTCGGCGCGGGGGTCACCGGTGCGGATGTGGAGAGGACGCTGGCGGTCCATTCGCGCAACTGTGCGCCCATCGGCACGTCGCCCACCCGCGGATAGAACGGGGTGTCGGCGTATCCGATCTCAACGTCGACGGTGCGTGCCTGGTCGGTGCGGATGATCTCGACCTGGGCGGGTCCGCCGCCGGTCTCCTCCCGGGAGCGGAGCCGCCGGAGCACTGCCGGTGCGGTGACCGTAACTTCGGTGCTGGTGCCGGCGGTCAGCTCGACGATCGCCGGTCGCTTGAGGTGTCGGTCGATGAGGGGTTCGGGGTTTCGGTCGTGCAGCACCAGCCGCAGTGTCTGGCTGGCGGCGTCGTACTGGATCCGCCGGGGCCGGGCGTAGGCGTACATGGTGCGGTCGGCGTCGTTGCGCAGTACGAGCTGGACGACGAGTCCGCGCTGGCCGGTGGTCGCTGAGATTGCATCGACCCGCACTTGGTCCCCGTTCACTGCCGGTCCCCTCCTGCGGCTGCGACGTCGGCGGCGAGCCAGGCTCGGACGCGGGGTCGGTGCTCGGGATGGTGCTCGGCGAGGCGACGGCCGAACGTCTGCCGGCTGCCACTGTTCCACAGCAGGAGCTCGCCGAGGTGGTGCAGCTCGGCGGCTGCCTGTCCTGATGTGAGTTCCGCCCAGATCGGGCTGATCGGCATCCGGCCCGCCCACTCGTCGAGGGCCGCGCGGAGCGCGGCGCCGACCTCGGCGGCCGGCGCGCCCGCGCGGAGGCGCTCGACGGCGGTCGTCGCCACGGCGAGCATGTCGACGAGACCCCAGGAGACGTAGCGGCTGGCTAGTGCTGTCGCGGCGGCCGCACCGAGGCTGGCCTCGTCGAGGCCGGCCAGCAGGTCCGCGGGCGGCGCGGCCAACCCGGCCGGGCAGCCCTGGAGACCATCGGCGAGGACCCGGCCGAGCGTCTCGATGTCCCCGCGTCGCTCGCTGTAGGCGCGGACCAGCTCCAGCCCGAGGAGCAGCGGGTAGACAAACTGGTCGCGGACCAGGTCGTGCACCGATCGGGACCGGCCCATGAGGCGGCACACTTCGGGGCTGAATGCGTAGTAGTCGTAGTGGAGCCGGCGGAAGAAGTCCTCGCCGACACGCCCTCGCCGCAGGAAGTGGTCTCGGATCCGCCGTAGGGCGTTGACCTGGGCCGAGTACGGCGAGCCGGAGGCGACGGTCGCCACGATGCAGCAGGCGGTCAGACCGCCGCCGCATCCGCCGTCGCGGCTGGTCACGTCGCGATGCGGGATGTGCATCTGGTCGCGCATGTCGTTCTCGTCGGTCGCGGCCGCCTCCTCCTCCTGGTCCGAGTCCGGGTTGCTGGTGCCGGTGGCATCGCGGATGGAGTGGGCCAGCTCGTGGTAGAGGATCACAGGCCGCGGAAAGTCCGTCCTGCCGCCGTCCTCCGCGTCGACCCACCAGCCGCTGCCGTTGCACTGCGACGTGTCGTAGAAGACCACGAGGTCGTCGGGGGTAGGGCTGAGCTCGTCACCAAGCGGGAGTGCGGCGCCAGCGATCTCGGTGATGGGGATGCCGGGGGTAAGCACGAAGGTGCCGTCGACGGGAAAGACGACGATGTCCACGCCCGAGTAGCTGATCTCGTTCACCAGGTCGTCGAGCCGTAGCGGCGGGATGCCGGTTTCGCTTCGGTCGTACGTGATGTGGACGCCCTTGGTGTCGGACGGGTCGTCGGTCTGGCCGAACCCGAGGTCGAAGTCGGCGATCTGCACCAGGTCGATCAGGCCTTCGTCGGGGAAGAAGCTGCCGGTCCCGTCGTCCCGGGCAACGTAGAGCGACATCCCACGTCTCCCTCGCGCCGGTGCTCAGCCGACCGGGCCTGTGGGCTCGGGCTGGGGCAGCGGCTTCCAGTCGGTGTCTGTCGGATGGTGCGGTTGGTAGTCCGGCTTCGGGCAGCCGTCGTAGCAGGGCTCCGGCTGCTCCGGCTCCGGCGGGCAGCATCGCTCGATCCGGGCCGCGAGGTCATCCCGGTGGCCTACCTCGATGAACTCCCGCGGGTTGACCAGTTCGGCGACGGCGGTGAGCAGGGTCAGCTTCTCCGCCAGCAGGCGTTGCAGCTCCACCTGCGTGTCCAGGCGGTGCAGGTGACGGCACAGCAGCTCGGCGATGGTGGTGAGCCAGCAGATCATCGTGTCGTTCTGCCGCCGGTTCGCGTCGAGCAGGTGGTTCGTGGCGTCCTGCCGGTCGATCATCACGGCGATGCCGCTGGAGAGGTTGGCGAACCCGGCCTGGTTCACCCCGACCAGCGTGTCGATCTTGGAGTTCAGGTCGTCAAGTTTGGTGTTCGTCTGCTCAACCCGGCTCGCCGTGCTGCCGGTGTTGTCCCGGACCTCCTCGAGAAGCCCTCTGACCTCGTTCGCGACATCCGCAAGGCTCGCCATCGTCTCGCCCCCGTTGACTGCTGGTGCCGATAGCCCTAGGAGCGCCGACAGGCTGCGGCTGATACCCATCCCGCTGGCGGGCCGTTCGGCCGGCCTGCACTTGGCGATCTGCCAGATGCTCCTGGGGCTCCGCCAGCGGCCTCCCCGAGGCTTGAAGGCCCACCAAGGACGATGTCGTGGCTGCCGCGCGGGCCGATTCGGAACCACTGGCTCGACGTGGCACGCGATCCGCCCGACCGCATCGGCGTCGTTGCCACGACCGCGCGACTCTCCGCAGCGTTGGGGCCACCCGCGCGGGCGGCGGCATGAGCGCCACCTTGCCGTGAGTCTCCGGCCGGTTGCATCGCCGCGGTCAGCGGGCGAGGAAGTGCCAGCCCAGCCAGGCCCAGCCGAGGACGATCGCGAGCCGGGCCGGCGAGGGCGACCGCAGCGCGTCCAGCAGCTCGCCGGGTGCGACCAGCCCGAGCCGGCCCCTCGACCCGGCCAGCGTGAGCGCTGCCACGAGCATGGCCACGACGGCGAACCCGGCGATGGTGAGGCTGCGGGTGGTCATCGGCTCGCCACCCGCCAGCCCACGTACAGCCAGGCGCACCAGGCGGCGAACCGCCCGGGTCCGCTCCCGGTGACCGGGTCGAGCAGCAGCGAGAGCGTCGGGTGGTCCGGCGAGGCGACGTCGTAGGCGGGCTGCCGCAGCCAGGCGACGAGCTCCCAGGCGCCGCCGAGCAGCATCAGTGCTGCCCAGGCCGCTGCGGACCGACGCAGTCGCGGGCGCCAGCGGGTCGACCGAGCGGTGCCTGCGGGCGCCGGGGCCGGGGCGGCGGCGGGTCGGCCAGGACGAACGCCGCCGTCGCCGGCACCGCCACGGCGAGCACCGCCCCCCCCCCCGCACCTGGCGGCTCCGGTCAGCGGCGACGTCAACGACGCGGCGGCGGCGTACAGGGCCGCCGCAGCGGCCGCGAGCGTCCCGCGGCGCGCCCGGCTGGCCACTGCTGCATCCTGCCTGAGTGGCCTCGTCCGGACTGGCCGTGCTGGCGGTCACCAACCAGGGCACCAACCGGCTGTACCCCGGCACCACCGCCGCCGGGGTCGTGTTCTGGAGCTACGCCGGCGTACGACGCGTGATGCGGTCGGCTGCCCAGGCGGCCATCGCCACGCCGGTCAGCAGATGCCACAGCGCGTGCGGTTGGAGCAGGCTGTCCGGCCGGCACAGCGGCCCGCCGGTCCGACCCAGCAGGTAGGCGGTCACCCCGACGGTCAGCGCCGCGACCAGCACGACCCGGCCGACACGGCCACCACCAGGACGCGGCCGGCGAGCGACCGCTGCCTCGGCCAGCACCGCCGCGGCCACCGCAGCGGCCATCACGACAGTGGTCCCCGGCCAGACCAGCGCCCCAGCCGCGGCGGCGGCCGTCGCGACGAGCCAGACCCGGGTGACGTCGCGGTCGTCCCAACCCACGATGCCGCCCACCCCGTCGGCCGCGACGAACACCGGCACGGCGACCGCGGCGACGTCGTGGCACCAGCCGCTGCCCGGCCATCCGGGACCGTGGTAGAGACCGCTCCCGACGCCGTTGGCCGCGACCGCAGCCGCGAACCACCAGTACCGGCGCGGCGCAGCGCGCCGCCGGCAGACCCACACCAGCAGCCATCCGGCGGCAACCAGGTACCCGAGAGCGGACAGCGCGTTGGCCGGCTGCTCCAGCAAACCGGACCGGACGTCCTCACAGTCCGCGGCGTGCCACACGCTCATGGGGCTGCCGGCAGGACCGCGCCGACCGTGGAGCCCTCGACGATCGCCGCCTGCCGCGTAACCCACAGCAGGAACGCCCCGCCGAGGTCACCGGAGTCGCTTCTCGGCGGTCTCCAGCGCCCGGCGGGCGTCGTTCACCGCACGCAGGGCGGCATGTTGGGCCGCGCGGGCTTCGGCGAGGTGCTGCTCGGCGGTGACCGTCTCGCGGCGTAGTTGCATGCGTTGCTGGTCGAGCGTCTCCAGTCGGTCCCTGACGTCCTGCATCGCCGCCTCGGCCTCGGCGAGGTCGTGCTCGCGCTGCCAGTGGGCCGATGCGGCGTTGGCAAGGTCGGCCTCGGCTCGGCGGACGCTCTCGACCGCATCCGCCGGCGCCGGCGCGGGTTGGCCATGCTGATGGTCGTTGTGCTGCGCGACGGCGGTTGCGGTCGACGCATGCCGGCCGTTGGAGTGGTCGGCCGCAGCGGCGTCGGCTCTCTCGCGGCGTCGCCGGAGCTCGTCGTCCAACGGCCACATGCGCCACTCTGTGAGCTGGTCCTGGCCGGGGCTCCGGCGGCGAGGGGGGCGGTGGGCTGTCGGCCGACGGTACTTGGGGCAGCGGGCCGAAGCCGGCGTGGGCCATGGGTCGGACCAAGTGCCCGGACGTCACCGCGGCGGCTGCGGCCAGGTCGACCAGGCCGGCTTGCAGGGTCGCCTCCACCTCGGACAGCGCCGCCTCGGTCGGCTCGTACGCCGGCCTCGGCAGCGTGCCGGGTTGCCCGGTCGAGAAGCTCGGCGATCAGGTCCTGCTGCTGTGCGGGCAGGCGCTGCAACTGGTCGGCGTCGAGCCGCGTCTGCGCCTGCCGCAGCTCCCGACCGAGTGCGAACAGCTGGTGCATCAGCGCCCGCTGGTGGCGGCTGAGCATGTTGATCAGCCAGGCGCTCAACGTCGGCCGGCGTAGAGCATGCAGCTCACGGGCCAGGTCAGGGTGCCCGGCGGTGCGGGCTTGGCGGACCACCTGATCTCGAGCGGCGACGAACCGGGCCGGCGGCACGAGGTACAGCTCGGCGGCGATCTCGTCGGTCTCCGACAAACGCATCGGCACCATGATGCCTGCACGGCTCCGCGCCGCGTAGAGGGGTTCGCCTGTGACCAGCTCCGCCGCCCGCGCGCGGAGTGGAGCGTGGGACCGTCGGCTGGGCTCGGCTGTGGTGACGTCGGGACGCCGGCGAGGGACACTGATCGGAGAACGCGCAGGCAGAAGGGGTCGGAACGACTCCATCGTGCCATCGGCGCCCTCGACTTCCCCGGAGGCGACATGCAGATCGTCTGGAAGGGCGTGATCTCGTTCGGGCTCGTCTCGATCCCGGTCCGGCTGTTCGCGGCCACCGAGGAGCACGGCGTGTCCTTCCGTCAGCTCCACGTCTCCGACGGCGGGCAGATCCGCTACCGGCGGGTCTGCGACCTGGACGGCGAGGAGGTCCCCTACAGCGACATCGCCAGGGGCTACGAGCGGCCCGACGGTCAGGTCGTCGTGCTGACCGACGCGGACTTCGCGCAACTGCCGCTCGCCTCCAGCCGGGCGATCCAGGTCCTCGGCTTCACCGATGCGGACACCATCGACCCGGTCCAGCTGTCCCGCAGCTACTACTGCGACCCGACCGGGTCCGACGCCAAGGCGTACGTGCTGCTGCGCGAGGCCCTCGCAGCGCACCGGCAAGGTCGCACTGGTCAAGGTCGCGCTGCGCAGGCGGGAGTCACCGGCCGTACTGCACCCGCGCAACGGGGTCCTGGTCCTGCATGTCCTGCTCTGGCCCGACGAGGTCCGCAAACCACGCTTCCGGTTCCTCCGCGACGAGATAGCGCTGCGCCCTCGCGAGTTGCAGGCGGCCGAGGCCTACATCCACACGCTGACTGGCACCCAGGGCCCGGACGACATGGTCGACCGGTATCAGGCGGCGCTCCAGGAGCTGGTCGAGGCCAAGGTGGCCGGCAGACCGGTCGAGCAACCGTCCGCGCCGACCCGGGCCGACAGCGCCGGCGACCTCATGGACGCGCTGCGGCGCAGCGTCGAGGCGGCCAGACACGGCCACCGGTATGCCGCGCCGGCCCCGAGGCCGCCACGCAACCGCCCCGCGAAGCTGACCGCGACGAAACAGGCCGCCGCCAAACCCGCCGGATCGCCGCAACCGGCCGCGGCCAAGAAGACCGCAGCCACCAAGAAGAGCGCGGCGAAGAAGAGCACGGCCAGGAAGAGCGTCAAGAACCGTTAGCTGAGCCCCCGTATGCCCGCCGCAGGCGCGGGATCCGCGCGGTCGGCCGCGTTGTCGATCTCATCCGGTCGGGATGAGCCGCCGGGTGGCTCCGGGTCGACGGTGCTCGTGGGCCAGCCGGAGGCGCCCCGCGCACTGCCGTCGGCTCCGGCAGACCAGTGGAGGGGTGGGATGAGCGAGGAGCGAGACCAGGTCCAGCGTGAGGTGCTGCCGATCCCTGACCGGCCACCGGTCGGGCTGACCACCTTCGACGCGAAGGACCCGGACACCTCCTTCCCGCCGATCGACGCCGCTGCGGCCACCGGACGGGTGCGCCCAACGTGCTGGTGGTGTTGCTGGACGACACCGGCTTCGGTGCGTCCAGCGCCTTCGGTGGCCCGGTGAACACGCCCACCTTCGAGCGGCTGGCCGACGGTGGTCTGCGGTACACCCGCTTCCACACGACCGCCCTGTGCTCGCCGACCCGGGCGGCGCTGCTGTCCGGCCGGAACCACCACACGGTCGGGATGGGCGGCCATCACCGAGCTCGCCACCTCGGCGCCCGGGTACAGCTCCCTGCGGCCGAACACCTGCGCGCCGCTGGCGGAGACCCTCAAGCTCAACGGGTACGCGACCGCCCAGTTCGGCAAGTGCCACGAGGTGCCGGTGTGGGAGACCAGCCCGATGGGTCCGTTCGACAACTGGCCCACCGGCGGCGGCGGTTTCGAGCACTTCTACGGCTTCCTCGGCGGCGAGACCAACCAGTACGCCCCGGCGCTCTACCGCGACACGGTGCCGGTCGAGCCGGACCGGACCGCCGGAGGAGGGCTACCACTTCACCGAGGACATGACCGACCACGCCATCGACTGGGTGCGCCAGCAGAAGGCGCTGATGCCGGACAAGCCGTTCTTCGCCTACTACGCGCCCGGCGCCACCCATGCGCCGCACCACGTCCCGACGGAGTGGTCGCGACCGGTACCGCGGGCCGTTCGACCAGGGCTGGGACGCGCTGCGCGAGGAGACCTTCGCCCGTCAGAAGGAGCTCGGCGTCGTGCCGGCGGACGCGGAGCTGACCGCCCGGCCGGACGAGGTCCCCGCCTGGGATGACATGCCCGCCGAGCTCAAGCCGGTGCTGGCGCGGCAGATGGAGGTGTACGCCGGTTTCCTCGAGCACACCGACCACCACGTCGGTCGGCTGGTCGACGCGCTGGCCGACCTCGACGTGCTCGACGACACGCTGATCTACGTGATCATCGGCGACAACGGAGCCTCCGCCGAGGGAACGCTGAACGGCACCTTCAACGAGATGATCTGCCTCAACGGCGCCGCCGCCCTGGAGACGCCGGAGTTCATGGCCGCCCGGATCGACAAGTTCGGCACCCCGGAGGCGTACAACCACTACGCGGTCGGCTGGGCGCACGCGATGGACACGCCGTACCAGTGGACCAAGCAGGTGGCCTCGCACTGGGGCGGCACCCGCAACGGGACCATCGTGCACTGGCCGGCCGGCATCGCGGCCCGCGGCGAGATCCGCAACCAGTTCCACCACGTCATCGACGTCGCCCCGACCGTCCTCGAGGTGGCCGGGCTGCCCGAGCCGGTGAGCGTGCACGGGGTCCAGCAGCGTCCCGCTGGAGGGCGTCAGCATGGCCTACAGCTTCGACGACGCCGAGGCCGCCGAGCGGCACGAGACGCAGTACTTCGAGATGTTCTGCAACCGCGGCATCTACCACCAGGGCTGGACCGCGGTCACCCGGCACTCGACCCCGTGGGAGTTCGGCGCCCAGCTGCCCGCCCTCGACGACGACACCTGGGAGCTCTACGCGCCCGACGACTGGACCCAGGCCCACGACCTCGCCGCCGAACAGCCCGAGACAGCTGCACCGGTTGCAGCAGCTGTTCCTGCTCGAGGCGAGCAAGTACAACGTCTTCCCGCTCGACGACCGCCGGGTCGAACGGTTCAACTCCGACCTCGCCGGCCGGCCGACCCTGATCCGCGGCAACACCCAGCTCCTGTTCGGCGGCATGGGCCGGCTGACCGAGAACACCGTGATCAACATCAAGAACAAGTCACACGCCGTCACCGCCAGATCGACGTGCCCGACGCAGGCCCGGCCGGGGTGCTCGTCGCCCAGGGCGGCGCCTTCGGCGGCTGGGCCCTCTACGTGAAGGACGGCCGCCCGGCCTACTGCTACAACCTGTTCGGGCTGCAGCGGTTCAAGGTCTACGGCGACACCGACATCCCGCCGGGCGAGCACCAGGTGCGGATGGAGTTCACCTACGACGGCGGCGGCCTCGGCAAGGGCGGCACCGTGACCCTGTTCCTCGACGGCACCCAGGTCGGTCAGGGCCGGGTCGAGGCCACCCAGCCGATGGTGTTCTCCGCCGACGAGACCACCGACGTCGGCGCCGACAGCGCCACCCCGGTCAGCGACGACTACGGACCCACGGACAGCGCCTTCACCGGGCGGATCCACTGGGTCCAGATCGACCTCGGCGACGACGCCGACGACAACGACCACCTCATCACCCCCGAGGAGCGCTACCGCGTGGCCATGACCCGGCAGTGACCCGCCAACACCGGTCAGACCACCACGGTGGGAGGGGTTCGTC
>CAWATS010000009.1:0-77820 GCA_963785005.1 uncultured Actinomycetota bacterium | reverse complement strand
GTGGCCTGCAGCTCTCCGGCGGCCTGCGGCGCCGGCTCGACGTGGCGCTCGGCATCGTCGGCCGTCCCGAGCTGCTGTTCCTCGACGAGCCGACGACCGGCTTCGACCCCGAGGCGCGCCGCGCAGTTCTGGGAGCTGATCGAGGACCTCGCCGCGGCAGGGCACGACGATCCTGCTCACCACCCACTACCTGGACGAGGCCGAGCGGCTGGCCGACCGGGTGGGCGTGATCAACGCCGGCCGGGTGGTCGAGATCGCCACCCCGGCCGAGCTCGGCGGCCGGTCCACCGCCGCCGCGACGGTCCGCTGGCAGGGCCCGGACGGCGCCGCACGAGGAGCACACGGACGCCCCGACCCGGCTGGTCACCGAGCTGGCCGCCCGGTTCGGCGGCGAGGTGCCCGAGCTGGTGGTGGAACGGCCCAGCCTGGAGGACGTCTACCTGCGGATGATCGGAGCAGCGCAGTGAGCACCGAGCGCCGCCCGGCGGCCGCCCCGACCCCGGCCCGACCCGCCCGGCCCCGACCGGGACTCCGGACCGGAGCCCGACCGCGACCCGGCCGGCCCCGCTGCCGTCGCTGGCCCGCGCGACCGCCGTCCGCGTCCGGGTCGAGCTGCGCAGCTTCCTGCGCGGCCGGGAGGCGGTCGTCTTCACGCTCGCCTTCCCGGTGCTGCTGCTGGTGATCTTCGGCGCCGTCTTCGGCCGGCAGGAGCTTGACGGCGGCGTCGTGTTCGCGCAGTACTTCGTCGCCGGCATGATCGCGGCCGGTCTGCTCACCGCCAGCTTCCAGAACCTGGCGATCCAGATCCCGATCGAGCGGGACACCGGCGCGCTCAAGCGGCTGCAGGCCACCCCGATGCCGCCGACCGCGTACTTCCTCGGCAAGGTCGTGCTGGTCGCGGTCATCTCGCTGGCCGAGATCGTGCTGCTGATGGGTGTCGGCCTGGCCTTCTACGACCTGAGCCTGCCGTCCGGCGACCGCTGGCTCACCTTCGCCTGGGTGGCGCTGCTCGGCGTGACCGCGTGCACGCTGGCCGGCGTCGCGTTCTCCGGCTTCGTCCGCAACGGCGACAGCGCGCCGGCGATCGTCAGCCCGGTGGCGATCGTGCTGCAGTTCATCTCCGGGGTGTTCTTCGTCTTCGCCCTGCTGCCGGCGTGGATGCAGCAGATCGCGTCGGTGTTCCCGCTGAAGTGGATGACCCAGGGCATGCGGTCGGTCTTCCTGCCCGACTCGTACGAGTCCCAGGAGCCGGCCGGCAGCTGGGAGCACGGCCGGATCGCGGTGGTGCTGGCGGTCTGGTGCGTGCTCGGCCTGGTGCTGGCGCTGCGGTTCTTCCGGTGGCGCAGCCGCGAGGACGGCTGAGCCGGTGCCGCGGGCCCGCGGCGTGCACGCCTGGCAGGACAGCCGGATCGGCTGGCATGCGGCGTTCGGTGCGGTGCTCGTCCTGGTCATGCTGCTGACCGTCGTCGACGAAGGGCACGGGCTCGACGGCGGCCGGCGGGCCGCGGTGCTCGCGCTGCTGGCGGCGGTCGGACTGCTCTACGCGCTGGTCGGTGCCCGCGGGCTGAAGGAGGACGGATCGGGCTGGGCCGGGCGGCTCGTACGTCGCCGGGGCCATCCCGCTGGTCGTCGCCGCGTTCGCCCTCTACCCGGCCGTCGGGCTCGTGCTCTTCACGATCTTCGCCCAGCTGGGGGCGCTGCTGCCGATCCGCCAGGCGTTCCTCGCCGCCGCCGTCCTCGCGGCGGGGCTCGGGACCGTCATGGTCGTCTCCTTCGGTGCCTCGCCGGTGGGGGCGGTGCTGCAGGTCACGGTGTCGCTGGCCCTTTCGCTCGCGCTGGGCACCTGGATCACCCGGATCATCGACGCAGAGCCGCCGGCGCGCCGAGCTGATCGACGAGCTCGAGGCGACCCGGGCCGAGCTGGCCGCGGTCAGCCACGAGGCCGGGCGTGCTGGCCGAGCGGGAGCGGCTGGCCCGCGAGATCCACGACACCCTCGCGCAGGGCTTCACCTCGGTGCTGATGCTGCTCGAGCGGCCGAGTCCGAAGCTGGACTCCGACCCGGCGCAGGCGCGCCGGCGGCTGGCGGTGGCCCAGCAGACCGCGCGGGAGAACCTCGCCGAGGCCCGGTCGCTGGTCGCCGCGCTGACCCCGGTGGACCTGCAGGCGGCGCCGCTGCCGGAGGCGGTGGGCCGGCTGGTGGACCGCTTCGGCCGGGAACCGGGGGCCGGCCGGCGACCCTCGCGGTCGACGGCGCGGCCCGCCCGCTGCCGGCGAGCCACGAGGTGGTGCTGCTGCGCGCGGCGCAGGAGGCGCTGGCGAACGTCCGCAAGCACGCCGGTCCCTGCCAGGTTGCCGTCGCGCTCCGGTACGAGCCGGACGGCACCGAGCTGGCGGTCGCCGACGACGGCCTCGGCTTCCTGCCGGACGGGCTGCCGGCATCCGGGTACGGGCTCGCCGGGATGCGCCGGCGGGTGGAGGAGGCCGGCGGGGTGTTGCGTGTGGACAGTGCGCCGGACGCCGGGACCACGGTGCGGGTGAGCCTGCCGTGAGCCTCCGCGTCCTGGTCGTCGACGACCACCCGGTGGTCCGCGAGGGCCTGCGGGCGATGCTGGACGCCGAGCCCGACGTGGAGGTGGTCGGCGAGGCGGAGTCGGGACCGGACGCCGTCCGGCTGGCCGCCGAGCTGCGCCCGGACGTGGTGCTGATGGACCTGCGGATGCCGGGCGGCGACGGGGTGGCCGCGACGGAGCGGATCGCCGCCGCCGGGCTCTCCCGGGTGCTGGTGGTCACGACGTACGACACCGACTCCGACATCCTGCGTGCGGTCGAGGCGGGGGCGACCGGCTACCTGCTCAAGGACACCCCGCGCGGCCAGCTCGCCGACGCGGTCCGGGCCGCGGCCCGCGGGGAGACCGTGCTGGCGCCGCCGGTGGCGGCGAAGCTGGTGACCCGGATGCGCGGCCCGGCGCCCGAGTCGCTCACGCCGCGTGAAGTCGAGGTCCTCCGGCAGGTCGCCCGTGGCCTGTCCAACCCCGAGGTCGGCCGGGCGCTGTTCATCAGCGAGGCGACCGTCAAGACCCACCTCATCCGCGTGTTCGACAAGCTCGGCGTCGGCGACCGGACGGCGGCGGTCACGGTCGCGATGTCGCGCGGGATCCTGCCGTCCGGCTGAGTCGTCCCGGGGCCGGCCGGGCGGCCCGGGTACCGTTGCTCCATGTCGAACCCGATCACTCCCGAGGCCCTCCGCGGGGCACCGAAGGTCCTGCTGCACGACCACCTCGACGGCGGGCTGCGGCCGGCCACGGTCGTCGAGCTGGCCCGGCTGACCGGGTACGACGGACTGCCCACGACTGACGCCGCGGCGCTCGCCGGCTGGTTCTCCGACGCCGCCGACTCCGGCTCGCTGGAGCGCTACCTGGAGACCTTCGCGCACACGGTCGGCGTGATGCAGGCCCCGGAGGCGCTGCGCCGGGTGGCGGCCGAGTGCGCGGAGGACCTGGCCGCGGACGGAGTCGTCTACGCGGAGGTGCGCTTCGCCCCCGAGCTGCACGTCGAGCACGGGCTCACGCTGGACGAGGTGGTCCAGGCGGTGCTGGCCGGCTTCACCGAGGGCACCGCGCGGGCCGCGGGGGCGGGCTACCGGATCCGGGTCGGGACGCTGCTGACCGCGATGCGGCACAACGCCCGGTCGATGGAGATCGCCGAGCTGGCGGTGCGATACCGGGAGGTCGGCGTGGTCGGCTTCGACATCGCCGGCGCCGAGGCCGGACACCCGCCGACCCGGCACCTGGACGCGTTCGAGTACCTGCAGCGGGAGAACGCGCACTTCACCATCCACGCCGGCGAGGCGTTCGGGCTGCCCTCGATCTGGCAGGCGCTGCAGTGGTGCGGCGCCGACCGGCTCGGCCACGGGGTGCGGATCATCGACGACATCACCGTGCACGACGCCGACGCGCCGGGCGGTGTCCACCTGGGCCGGCTGGCCGCCTACGTCCGGGACAAGCGGATCCCGCTGGAGCTGTGCCCGACGTCGAACGTGCAGACCGGTGCCGCGAAGTCGATCTCCGAGCACCCGATCGGCCTGCTGCGCCGGCTGTACTTCCGGGTCACCGTCAACACCGACAACCGGCTGATGAGCGACTGCTCGATGAGCTCGGAGATGGCCGCGCTGGTCGAGGCGTTCGGCTACGGCTGGGCCGACCTGCGGTGGCTGACCGTGAACGCGATGAAGTCCGCCTTCATCCCGTTCGACGAGCGCCTGGCGCTGATCAACGACGTGATCAAGCCCGGCTACGCCGCCCTCGCCGACTGAGCGTCCGCTACCGCGGACCGGCGACCAGCTGCGGCACCTGCAACGCCGCCCACGGGCTGACCAGCCACGGCGACCGGGTGACGGCCGTCGCGAAGTCGTCCCAGTCGACCCGGCGCCACTCGGCGACCTCGTCCGGGTCCGGCGCCGGGTCGCCGTCGACGGTGGCGCGGAAGACCGGGCAGACCTCGTTCTCGGTGGTTCCGTCCGGCATCGAGGCCCGGTACGCGAAGTCCGGCAGCATCAGCTCGAGGGTGCGCGGCACGAACCCCAGCTCCTCGCCGAGCCGGCGGGTCACCGCGTCCGCGGGATCCTCGCCGGGCCTGGGGTGACCGCAGCAGGTGTTGGTCCAGACGCCCGGCCAGGTCTTCTTGCCGAGCGCCCGCCGGGTGACCACCAGCCGGCCGGCCGGGTCGAAGGCGTAGCAGGAGAAGGCGAGGTGCAGCGGCGTCGCGGCCGTGTGCACCGTCGCCCGGGGCGCCGTCCCGATCGGCCGGCGCCGCTCGTCCAGCAGCACCACCAGGTCCTGCCCGCCGACCGTCACCCGACTCCCTCCAGCCCCGTGCATTCGACCATGCCCGCCCGCCGGCACGCACACCGCCCGCGGGCGGGCCGGGTCACGTCTCGCCGCCGATGTCCGCCTGGTACGCCTCGAACACCAGGTCCGAGCTGCGCTGCCGGTGCCGGACGAGCTGGCCGAGCAACGCGGTGCCGCGCTCCCGCGCCGCGGCCACGCCGTCGCCGTCCGCGCCTCGACCGAGGTGCTCGAGCAGCTCGTCGACACATGCCACCAGCTCGCCGTGCTCGCGGCCGAGCCGGGCGACCACAGTGGACAGTCGGGGTGCGGTGGCGACGACGGCGTGGTGCAGCCCGTCCGGACCCTCGGTGACCTCCACGTGGATGCGGAGGTCCGCGGACAGCTCCACCAGCGCGGCCTGCACCCGCTCGGTCCAGGCGGCGGCGCGGCCGGGCGCCGGCGCGGCCAGCGACTGCTCCAGCGCGTCCATCGACTCGCGCAGCTCGGCCCGGCGGCGGCGCAGCACCTCCAGAGCCGGATCGACCGGGGCACGGTCCATCGCGCCACCTCCTTCAGAAGATCGGCTGGAAGCCGCAGCGCAGCCGCAGGGTGAGGGTCACCACCGGACCGCGTGCGCTCCGGACCGGCAGCACCAGGTAGCGGCTGGTGTCCGCGCGGGCCAGCCGGGTCCGCAGCACGACCGGGTCGGCGCCGCGAGGCACCCGCATGCCGTACGTGGGGGTGCGCAGTGGCACGGTCCTGGTGACGACCCGCGCGTCGACGAACAGCCCGTCCCGGGTGACGAACCGGTTCACCCCCGCCGTCCACTCCGCCCGCGACAGCGGCCGGTTGGGGTCGCCGCCGTTGACCGCGGCGGCGAGAGCGGCGAACAGCCGCGGGTCCGGCCGGTAGCAGAGCCGCTCGATGAGCGCCCCGTTGACCGCCGCGGTGCTGAGCTGCCCGCCGGCCTCGACCGGTGGCCCGAACGCCAGCGGCTCGGTCACGTCGGGGCTGGCGGCGTAGAAGTACGGCGTCGTCCGCGCGGTCACGCAGGTCGCCCTTCCGCCGCGGGCGACGGAGCCCACCGGGCGGACGCTGGCCACCTGGATGACGGTGATCGCGTCCGGCCGCGGCTCGACCGCCGGGTCCGGCTCGCGGCTGAGGCGGGCGCCGGTCAGCGTGATCAGCAGCACGACATAGGCGAAAGCGGCGATCAGGACCGCCTCCACCGTCGTGAGCGGCCGCGCCTGAGACCTAGCCATGCCCGGGTTCCCGTCCGCCGGTCCGCACCTGCCGTCCCGCTGCTGTCAGAGTCCCCCGGGTGGCGGCCTGGGAGCAAGCCCGGGACCTGCGGCTTTGCGGAGGTCCGGCTAGAGTCCGTGGCTCGGGCGAGGAGGTGGGCGTGGGCGGCGTGGTGGCGGCGGGTCATCCGCTGACCGCGCGGGCCGGCGCGGACGTGCTGCGCGCCGGTGGCAACGCGGTGGACGCCGCGGTGGCCGCCGTGCTGACCTCGCTGGTCGCCGAGCCGCTGCTGACCGGGCTGGGCGCGGGTGGCTACCTGCTGGTGGCGCCGCCGGGCCGGGAGCCGGTGCTGCTCGACTTCTTCGTCGAGGCGCCCGGGCGGGAGGCGGACCCGCTGGACCGGGCCGCGCTGCTGCCGGTCGAGGTGTCGTTCGGCGACGCCGTGCAGGCCTTCCACGTCGGCGCGGCCTCCTGCGGCGTGTACGGCGTGCCGGCCGGCGTGGCGGCGGCGCTGGACCGCTTCGGCACGGTGCCGCTGCGGTCGCTGACCGCGCCGGCCGCGGCCCTGGCCCGCGCCGGGGTGCCGGTCAACGAGCAGCAGGCGTACCTCTTCTCGCTGCTGGCGCCGATCCTGAGCTCGACCGCCGAGGCGAGGGCGGCGTACCTGGTGGACGGGCGGACGCCCCGGCCCGGCGAGCGGGTCCGGCTGCCGGAGCTCGCCGACGCGCTGGACCGGCTGGGCGCCGAGGGCGCCGCTCCGTTCTACACCGGTGACCTCGGGGCGGCGGTGTCGGACTGCGTGCTCGCCCGCGGTGGGCTGCTGACTCCGGCCGATCTCGCCGCGTACCGGGTGGTGGAGCGCGAGCCGGTGCGGGTGGGCTACCGCGGGCGGGAGGTGTTCACCAACCCGCCACCGAGCGCCGGCGGGGTGCTGCTGGCGTACGCGCTGGCGATGCTCGGCCGGACCCCGGGACCGCCGGACGACCTCGCGCTGGTCCGGGCCATGGAGACGGCGCAGCGGGCGCGGACGGTCGAGTTCTTCACCGGCCTGCCGGCGCCCGGCTTCGGGCCGACCTTCCTCGCCAGCCGGCTCGGCTCCACCACGCACGTCTCGGTCCTCGACGACGAGGGCTGGGCCTGCTCGGTGACCTGCTCGAACGGGGAGGGTTCGGGTGTGCTGGTGCCCGGCACCGGCGTGCACGTGAACAACATGATGGGGGAGCAGGACCTGTCCCCGCGCGGGTTCTTCACCCACCCGCCCGGGCGGCGGCTGCCGTCGATGATGGCGCCGACGGTGGTCCGCCGGGACGGCGCCGCGGAGCTGGTGCTCGGCTCGGCCGGCTCGAACCGGATCCGCAGCGCGCTGCTGCAGGTGATCGTCAACGCGGTCGACCTCGGGCTGGACGCCCAGGCCGCCGTGGACGCGCCGCGGCTGCACGCCGAGGACGGTCTGGTCTACACCGAGCCCGGGATCGACGCGGCCGCGCTGGCCGCGGCGGGGCACGTGGTCAGCCGGTTCCGGACCCGCAACCTCTTCTTCGGCGGCTGCCAGGCCGTCGAGCGCCGCGCGGGCGTCCTGTCCGGCGGGGGCGACCCACGCCGCGGCGGCGTCGCCGTCCCGGCTTGAGCCGCCCCGGGTCACCGCGCCGAATCGTGGTGGCACGGGATCTGCCGCGCTGCCAGGATCCCCGGGTGTGGGAGGCGAGGTAGCCCAGGTCGACGAGGGATACGCCGACTTCCGGCTGGCCCGGTTGTATGACGCCGAGTCGCCGTGGCATCCCGCAGGACGACTTCTACCTGTCTCTGGACATGCAAGCCGGGTCGGTGCTGGACGTCGGCTGTGGCACGGGCACCCGGCTGGTCCGGGCGCGACAGGTGGGCCATCCCGGCCAGCTGGTCGGCGTGGATCCGGCACCGGGCATGCTCGCGGTGGCACGGGCGAAGTCAGATCAGGTCGAGTGGATCCACGGTGACGCTCAGACGCTGAGTCTCGGCCGCCGCTTCGACCTCGTCACGATGACCGGCCACGCCTTCCAGGTACTCCTCGACGACGAGGCGGTGCGGGCGGCCCTACGCACCTTCCACCGGCACCTGACGCCCAGCGGGTTGCTGGCCTTCGAGACCCGCAATCCCCCGGCCCGGGCCTGGGAGTCCTGGACAGCCGCTCGGACCCGCAGGGCGATCGAGGCTCCCGACGGTGAGCCGTACGAGGTCTGGGTGGATGACGCGTACCTCCACGGGCGTGACCTGGTGACCTTCGTCTCGACCGTCCGATCCCTGCGCACGGGCCAGGAGCGGACCAGTACGAGCACCCTGCGCTTCATCGACCCCGGCCAGCTGCGCGACCTGGTCGAGCGGGCCGGTTTCCAGGTCGTGGGGTGGTCCGGCGACTGGGATCGCACCGAGGTCACCTCGACCAGCCCCGAAGTCATCGTCGAGGCCCGCTCCATTTAGCGGCAAAGGAGTAGGAGTCACCCTTTCCGGCGATGTCCGGTTCCGGCTCGTCTCGGTAGGATTCGAACATACGTTCGGGTCAGAGGGGAGGTGAGATGCGATGGGTGTCGAGGAGCTTCGGGCCGCGGCGGCTGGGTTGGACGTCGAGGGCCTGTCTCCCCGGCAGCTCGGTGATCGGATCGTGGAGTTGCGGGTGGTGATCGACGGGTTGGAGGGGGTGTGGTCGCGGCTGGTGGCCGCGTTCGACGGCTCGGGTGCGGTCGGTGGCGGAGGCGGGGACGGCGGCGTGGCTGCGGTCGGCGTGCCGGCTGTCCCCGGCGGTGGCCCGGTCGAGGGTGGTGTTGGCGCGGCGGCTCGCGCGGCGGCCGGAGGTGGACGCGGCGCTGGTCGCCGGGTCGATCTCGGTCGATCACGCCCGGTTGCTTGGCAAGGCCCTGGACGAGCTGGATGCCGCCGCCGGGCCGGAGTTGGCGGCCGAGGCGGAGCCGCCGCTGGTGGCCGCCGCGCGGCGGTGTGACCCGGCCCGGTTGCGGCGGGAGATCGCGCACGCCCGGCACGCGCTGGTTCCGGTGGCCGCCGCCGACGCCGACGAGCAGGCCTACGCCCGCCGGTATCTGGACGTGGCGTCCGACCCTCGACGGGACCGTCGTCGTGTCCGGGGTGCTCGACCCGGAAGGCGGTGAGACGCTGCTGAGCGCGCTGGCGCCGCTGTCGGGTCCGGCCGGCCCGGACGACGAGCGCAGCGGCGGGCAACGCCGCGCCGACGCCCTCACCGAGCTGTGCCGGCGAGCCCTCGACACCGGTGCGCTACCCGCGGCCGGCGGTGACCGGCCCCACCTCACCGTCCTCGTCCCCCTCACCGTCCTCACCACCCCGCCCGCCGGCGCGGACAGCCCGGGCGCCGGCCTCGGCGGCGCCGGCTCGGCGGTCGGCGGGGCGGGCGGGTCAGACCGCTGGGCGGCCGCGGAGACCGTCTGGGGTGCCGTGCTCGGCCCCGAAGCAGCCCGGCGGATCGGCTGCGACGCCACCATCACCCGGGTCGTGCTCGACCCGCACAGCCAACCCCTCGACGTCGGCCGCCGCACCCGCCTGATCCCACCCGCCCTGCGCACCGCGCTCGCCGTCCGCGACCGCGGCTGCACCTTTCCCGGCTGCGACCGCCCCCCACCCTGGACCGACGCCCACCACATCCGGCACTGGACCAACGGCGGCGACACCGCCCTGCACAACCTGATCCTGCTCTGCCGACAACACCACCGCACCATCCACAACGGACACTGGCACGTCCTCCGCGACCCGCACGGCCGCTGGACCATCCGGCCCGGACCCACCGCACCCACCGCCGCCTGAGACCGCCCGCAGCGGCGCTCAGCCGCCGGTACGCCGGTTGCGGACCGCCCACGGCTGGAGGATGGCGTAGACCGCCTCGGACATGGGCACCGGTACGCCCAGCTCGGCCGCCCGCCGCACCACGAAGCCGTGCAGGGCTTCCAGCTCCATCCGCCGCCCGGCCACGAGATCGTCGTGGAGGGAGGAGAAGCTGCCCGCCTCCACCGCCTGCGCCATCGTCAGGATCCGCTGCTGGGCGCTCGGCGGCACCGGGTTGCCGGCCGCCTCGGCCACCGCGGCGACCTCCGCGACCAGCCGCTGGAAGGCCGCCCAGGCGGCATCCACCGTACGGATCTGTCCGATCGGCAGCCGTACCGCCGCGGTCATGCCGGCCTGCGCGCAGATGAAGGCCAGCTTGGTCCACAGCACCGTCGTGATGGTGGCTGACAGCTCGGCCCCGAAGCCGGCCTGCTGGCAGCGGGCCAGCAGCCGTTGCGCCCGCTGGCTGGCCTGACCGTCCAGCTCTCCGACGGTGATGCTGGTCGGCCCGCCGGTGTGCACGATCACGCCCGGCTCGCCGATCCCGGCGAAGATGAAGGCGGCCCCGCCCAGCACCCGGTCGGGCCCGATCACCCGGGCGAGCTTCTCCTCGTTGTCGACCCCGTTCTGCAGCGACACCACCGCCGTGCCGTCGCCCAGCAGCGGCCCGAGCCTGGCCGCGGCGTCCTCGGTGTCGAAGGCCTTGACGCAGAACAGCACGTAGTCGCACCGGCCGATGTCAGCCGGGTCGTCGGTGGCCGGGACCCGCACCGCGAAGTCGCCCTTGACGCTCCGCACCCGCAGGCCGTGCTCCCGAAGCGCCCGCAGGTGCGCGCCCCGGGCGACGAGCCGCACGTCGGCGCCGGCCTGGGCGAGCCGGCCACCGAAGTAGCCGCCGACCCCGCCGGCGCCGTACACAGCGATCCGCACCTACGCCACCCTCTCCCGCGGCGGCCGAGCCGCGACCGCTCCCTGCCGCCCCGCGCATGCCGGCCCAGCTCAGGACCGGAGATCCGCGGGGCGGCCGCGCGGTCAGGTGCGCTTGCGGGCGGTGAGCAGCAGGTACTCCCAGTCCATGACTGTCGTCCCGGCGCCGTGGTCGTAACGCTCGGCGAGCTCGGCGAGCTCGCGGTCCAGCGCGGCGACCCGCTCGGGGTCCTCGGCGATGTTCCGGTAGACGGCGATGGTCGGGCCGTAGCGGGCCTTGAAGTAGTCGCGGAACCCCTCCGTCCCGAAGCCCTCGACCCGCACCGTCTGGCGGCGCGCCGAGACGTCGGTCACCCGGTCGCCGAGCAGCGCGCGGACGTGCTCCTCGTTGCCCCACAGCGGCGGGGGCTGCGCGCCGGGCGGCGGCGGCGGGGCGTACGGCTTCATCGTCGCGAACATCTGGCCGATGAAACCCTCCGGCGTCCAGCTGAGCAGGCCGATCGTCCCGCCCGGGCGGCAGACGCGGACCAGCTCGTCGGCGCTGGCCTGGTGGTGCGGGGCGAACATGACCCCGACGCAGGACAGCACCGTGTCGAACTCGCCGTCGGCGAACGGCAGGGCCTCGGCGTCGGCCTCGCGCCACTCCACCTCGGCGCCCCGGTCCGCGGCCAGCCGCCGTCCGGACTCGAACAGCTCCGGAGTGAGGTCGCTGGCGACCACGCTCGCGCCGGCCAGCGCGGCGGGGATGGCGGCGTTGCCGGATCCGGCCGCGACGTCCAGCACCCGGTCGCCGGGTCGCACCCCGCACGCCTCCACCAGGACCGGACCCAGCGCCGGGATGATGTCGGTGGCCACGGCGGGGTAGTCGCCGAGGGCCCACATGGCGCGGTGCCTGGCCTTGAGGGCACGGTCGGCGTCGGTCGTTTCGGTCAGCTGGCTCATGTCGGCTCTCCTTCGATGTCGGGTCGAGCGTGTGGTGGTGGGCCGGCCAGCCCTACGGACGCGGCCGACCGGCGGGCTGGATGTTCTGGTTGACGTGGAACGTGTTGTGCGGGTCGTAGCGCTCCTTGACCTGGGCGAGCCGGTCGTAGTTGCCGCGGTAGGACGCCCTGACCCGGTCCTGTCCCTCGTCCATCAGGAAGTTGACGTAGGCGCCGCCGGCCGAGGTCGGGTGCAGCTCGTCCCAGTAGTCCCGCGTCCACTGCGAGATGACGCCGGCGTTGGCCGGGTCCGGGTCGACGCCCACGATCGTCCCCGCCCAGCCGCCGTCGCGGTAGGCGAAGGCGGTCGCGTCGGCGGGCACGCGGCTGGTGGCCCCGTCGATGGGGTAGAGGTGCATGGTGGAGTGGCCGGTCGGCAGCCGCTCACCGTACCTGCGGTGCACGTCGATCGCGGCGTCGGAGATCTCGTCGAAGAAGTCCGCCCGCCAGTACCACTGCAGCCCCGCGGGGTAGAGGGCGTCGAACGCGCTCTGCAGCACGTCGAAGGGCATGGCTTGCACGCCCACCAGCAGCGGGGAGCCGTACGACTTGATCGGCTCGAGCACCTCGTCGGCGCTGTCGTGCGATCCGGTGTAGCACCACACGATGCCGCAGGACTTGCGGCCCCAGAGCTGCTCGGGGAACGGCGGGGCCGGCGGGATGGTGAGCAGCGCGATCCAGCCGTTCAGCTCCTCCGGCAGCGACGGCAGCAGCTCCCGGTACCAGCGCATCACCTCGGCCATGTCGGCGAGGTCGTAGAGCACCGGGCCGCCGATGATCGTGCCGTGCTCGCCGATGTCGTGGCAGCGGAAGGTGAACGACGTGACGACGCCGAAGTTTCCGCCGCCGCCGCGCAGGGCCCAGAACAGGTCGCTGTGCGAGTTCTCGCTGGCGGTGACGAACGTGCCGTCGGCGAGCACGACGTCGGCGGCGAGCAGGTTGTCGACCGTCAGGCCGAAGCGCCGGGACAGGTAACCGATCCCGCCCCCGAGCGTCAGGCCGCCCACGCCGGTGGACGCGAGGAAGCCCGAGGGAGTGGCCATGCCGAACGCCACGGTCGCGTGGTCGACGTCGCCCCAGGTGCATCCCGCGTCGGCGCGGACGGTGTGCTCGTCCGGGTGGACCGTGGTGCTGCGCAGCAACGAGAGGTCGATGACCAGCGCGTCGTCCCAGACCCCCAGGCCGGCCGCGTTGTGACCGCCGCCGCGGACCGCGATCTCGAGGTCGTGCTCGCGGCCGAAGCGCACGCAGGCGATGACGTCGGCGGTGTCCCGGCAGCGGGCGATGGCCGCCGGACGCTTGTCGATCATGGCGTTGTAGACGGCGCGCGCCTGGTCGTACCCGGGGTCCGTCGAGGTGACCAGGTCGCCGCGCAACGCCGCGCGCAGCTGTTCGTACGGCGCGGTGGCGGTGCCGGCCGATCCGGTCCGCTGAGTCGTGGTTGTGGTCATGTCGTCCCCTTCGGGTGGCGCGCTCGATCGTCGGAGCGGGGTCGGCACGACACTATGAGCGCGGCGTTCGCGCAGCGTTCGTGGTGCGCGCTCGGGTCACGGGCGCGGGAGAACGGCGGGCGTCGACGGGCGAACGCCCCGCTCGGCGAGGTCGTGCTCGCAGCGCCGGAGCAGCGCGACGCTGCCGTGTGCCCGCGCCATCTCGGCGGCGGCGCCGCAGTCGCGAGACGGCGGCCGCCTGGCCGTCGTACCCGGCGCGCATCCGCATCACCTCGGGCATCCACCACAGGTCGCGGCGGGCCTGTCCGCCGACGAGGGCGGCGTCGAGCGTGGCGGCGGCGACAGCCGGCCGGTCGTCGCGGGCGTACAGCTCGGCGAGCAGCGACAGCCAGTACGGCATCCGGGCGAACGAGCCGTCCGACTTGAGGTTCTTGATGCCCTGCTGGGCGAGCCCGATGCCCGACCCGTCGTCGCGGCACCAGCCGCCCAGGACCAGTCCCCACTCGCGGTAGTAGGCGAAGTCGTACCGGTCGCACAGCTCGTCCAGCTCCGCGACGGTGTCCCTCAGCTCGGACCCGTCGTGGCGCAGCTGGTACGTGACGGCGCCGTAGGCCAGTGCCACGGCCAGGCTGTACGGGTGGTCGATCGCTGCGGGCCAGCTCGATCGCCTCCGCGACAGCTCGACAGTGCCTCGTCGTCGTGGCCGAGCAGCCAGTGCGCGTGCGCCGCGAAGGCCGTGCCGTGCACGTCGGGCCGGGTGCCGACGCTGAGCGACGGCATCCCCCTGGTCAGCGTCGCGGCGAGCTCGAAGTGACGCAGCGCCTCCGCCGGCATCCCGAGGCTGACGGCCGACCCACCGAAGGCGAAGTGGGCCGGTCCGCTCAGCTCCGAGTCGGGCTCGACCAGGGTCAGCGCCCGGGTCGCCGTCCGGTGTCCACCGTCGAGGTTCCCCTGGACGAACTGCGATGCCCAGAGCCCGATCATGGCGCTGAGCGCCGAGTCCGTGCGGCCGAGAACGTCCGCGAGGGCGATCGAGCGCACCAGCGTCTCCTGCAGCTCCGGGGAGGAGTAGCCGTAGCGGGCGTTGAGCGGCGCCGCCATGGCTTCGAGGACCTCGAGCTCCTGCCGGTCCCGGTCCCGCCCGGCCGGCCGGGTGAGCACGATCGACAGCGCCTCCTTGTCCAGCCGGATCGCCTCGGCGTGCGCGAACCGGCCGGCGGCGACGTCGGCCGCGCGCCGGTAGTAGGCCGCCGCTCGCTCCGGTCGCCCGCCGCGGGCGTACTGCTCCGCGAGCTGAGCCGAGACCGCGTCCGTGTCGTCCGCGTGCAGCAGCTCGAGGCCCTGGGCGAGGCGCCGGTGCAACAGCCAGCGCTTGGGCGGGCTGACCTGGGCGTAGGCCGTCTCCCGGAGCAGGTCGTGGGAGAAGTCGTAGCCGTCCCGGAGCTCGCTCACGATCCGGTGTCGCCACAGCTCGTCGACCGCCTGCACGACGGTGTCCTCGTCGAGGTCGCTCGCCTCGGTGAGCAGGTCGAGGGTGAAGTTCCGCCCCACCGCCGCCGCCAGGCCGGCGACCTCACGGACGACCGGGGCCACCTGCTCGAGGCGGTTGCGCAGCAGCGCCGTGAGATCACCGACGGGCAGCGGAGCGCTGCCGAGGTCGACGGTGGTGCGGGCCGCCTCCACCACGTACAGCGGGAATCCGCCCGTCATCGCCTGGAGCAGGCGCGCGTCGTCCGGCGGGAGTGGCCGACCCGAGATCGCCCCGGCGAGACGGGCCGTGTCGGCGACCTCCAACGGGCCGAGGGGGAGCTCCGTGAGCCTCCCGCTCGCCCGCATCCTCGCGGTCCAGGCCACCAGGCCCGGCTCGTCGTCGAGGTTGTCGTTGCGGAGCGTCCCGGCCACCAGGACCGGCGTATCGGTGGTCAGCCCCAGGCAGAACGTGAGGAACGCGAGCGTCTCCTGGTCGCACCACTGCAGGTTGTCCAGGACCAGCAGCATCGGTCGGCCGACGCTGATCAACGCCCGGGCCATGCCCTCGAAGAAGCGGTGGCGTTGCCAGGCGTCGACCATGGCTCTCGAGCCGATCCCCGGCTCGCCGCGCTCCCCGGCCGAGGGGACCAACCTGTCGACCTCGACCCGCCAGACCGGGTCCAGCGTCTCCGTCGCCGACCGGACCGCAGGGTTGCGCAGCCAGTCCGCCACCGGCGACAGCGCCAGCCGCCTGGAGGCTCCGAAGCACTGGGTGCTCGCCACCACCGCGCCCTGCGACCGCGCCACGTCGGCGACCTCCGCCACGAGGCGGGTCTTGCCGACGCCGGCATCGCCGCGGACCAGTGCGAGACTCGGGCGGCCCGCGGCGGCCGCCCGCCACAGGTCCTGGAGCAGGCCGAGCTCCCGGGAGCGGCCGAAGAGCCTCGCGGCGGCGAGCCCGGAACGACCGGCGGCAGGCTCGATCGCCGGCAGCGGGGCCGATGTCGCCGGCGCGCGCGCCAGCAGGCGTTGCAGCGTCCGGCGCGTCGCCGGGTCCGGGTCGATGCCGAGCTCGCGCTCCAGGACGGAGGCGCAGTGGTGATAGGTGCTCACCGCACCGGCCCGGTCGCCCAGATCGGCCTGCAGCTGCATCAGGGTCCGGTAGCCGACCTCCTCCAACGGTTGCAGCTGGATGCGGCGGCGGGCGGCATCCGCCGCCCCGGTCAGGTCGCCGGTCAGCGCCCGCGTCCGGCAGAGCAGGTCGCACAGCTCGACGCACTGGCGTTCGAGCCCTGACCGTGCCTCGAGGAGCCAGTCGTCGTACATGCCGGGCACGAGCTCGCCCCGGTACCCGGCGACGGCGGTGGTGGCATGCGCGATGACCGCCGCGCCGTCACCTGCCGCCGCCGCCGCCAGCGCGGCGTCGCGCTCGATGCCGAAGGTGCGGACGTCGACCCGGCACGTCTCGGTGTCCCGCCAGCACAGGTCCTTCGACGTCACGACGAGGGAAGGCTCGTCCCCCAGGACCTGACGCAGGTGGTGCAGCTCGCGACGCAGGTTGGTCAGCGCCTGCGCGTCCGTCGAGTCCGGCCAGAACAGTCCCGCGATGTGCTGCCGGGCCCGCGGCGTCCCGGCGTGCACGACCAGGAAGGCGACGAGCGCCACCGCGCGCGACGACCGCGTCCGGACGGTGCCGGTCGCGTCGTCGGTGATGGCCTGCTCCCCCAGCAGCGAAACGTGCAGCACCTCGACGCAGCCTCCTGAGATCCCAAGCTAACCCCAACCGCCGCCTCGACGGCGGGTTTCCCCGGCACGGTGCCGGCCGGTGCTACTACTTGGGGAGCTCGGCCAGGTGCGCGCGGGCGCGGCCCCCGCCGCCGGCCGCCAGGGTGGCGTAGGACGGCACGGCGTACAGGGTCACCTTGTTGTCCAGGAAGTCGCTGTACGCCAGGATCCGCCCGTCCGGCGAGACGTCCAGCCCGGTCGGCTGGTTGCCGCCGACGATCGCGTCGAGGACGCGGCCGGTGCCGGTGTCGATCGCGAGCACCGAGCCCCACTCCGGGCCGGGCAGGTAGTAGTTGCTGCCGTTCCGGCCGCGGTTGGAGACGTAGAGCACCCGGCCGTCCGGGGTGACGTCGATGGTGTTCGGCGTGCTGTTCGTGCGGGCGAGCCGGCGGACCTTGCTGGTGCGCAGGTCGACGACGAACGCCTCGTTCGTCCCCATGTCGTCGGCGTAGAGCAGGCCGCGGTCCGGGTCCGCCGCCAGGTGCCGCATCGCACCGCCGGTACGCAGCAGCGTGCTGGACCGGCCGGTGCGCAGGTCGATCGAGGTCAGCTCACCACCGTCGTAGCCGGCGACGTACAGGCGCCTGCCGTCCTGCGTCGGGTACAGGCCGCGCGGTGTGCGGACCGTCGGGAGCAGCCGCCGCACCCGGCCCGAGGCGAGGTCGATCTCGGACACGTCATTGCTCACCCAGTTGGCGACGTACATCGTCCGCTCGTCGGACGAGAGGGCCATCACCTTGCTCCACACGCCCTTGGTGGGCAGCTGGCGGCGGACCCGGTGGGTGCGGCGGTCGATCTCGAAGACCGACGCGGACTCCATCTGGCTGGCGTAGACGGTGCTTCCGTCCCGGCTGAAGACGACCTCGACCGCGCCGTGCTGCCCCAGCCGCACCTCGGCCTTGCGCCGGAGGGTGGCCCGGTCGAAGACCTGCACGCCGTGGCCGCCGAGCAGGGTCACCCACAGCTCGCGCCCGTCCGGGGTGAAGGCCACCTGCTTGGGCGCGGGTCCGGTCTTCAGCACGCCGAGCTTGTGGTGCAGCAGCCCGGCCGGGTCCAGCCACCGGTGCACGCTGCGGTCGCGGTCCAGCGCCAGCTGCTCGCTGAGCCGGTTGTAGCCGGGCCGGGCGAGGGTCAGCCGCAGCCGGCCGCCGGCCACGGTGCCGCGGAACGGCGTCCGACCCACCGTGCTGGACCCGTCGTCGCGCACGATGCGCAGCTGGGCGCCCGGAGGGTCGCTCGTCACCTCCAGCCGGTGCGGGGTCGGCGCGATCGCCGCGACCTGGCGCTGCGTCGGCGCACCCGCCGGCCGGGTCTGGCCGGGCCGCGTCGCCGGGTCCGCGGAGGACGTGTCCCGGATGCCGAGATCGACCCGACCGGTGGCGACGAGCACTCCGGCCGCCACGGCGCCGACCAGCACGACCGCGACGACGATCCGGCCGCCGACACCTCGCATGAGCCCCGCCTCGATGCTGTCTCCGGAACGATCGGGGGGCACCCTACCCGAACGGGACGCCGCGGGCGGCGAGGCACATCGGGTGTCAGGAGGTGCCGGTCAGGGCGCGTCCACCAGGGCGTGGTAGTTGGCGCGGTAGATGCGGGCGCCGGCGGCCCGCAGCACGAGGTCGCGCACGGCCGGGGGAAGCGAGCGGGTGCGGTCCCGGCGGTGCGCCTGTGCCTGGACGAAGCCGACGCGCGGGCGGCGGCGCCGCTCGTAGTCGGACAGCGCCTCCGGCACCGGGGCACCGGCCAGGCAGCCGGCCAGGACCAGCGCGTCCTCCAGCGCCATCGCCGCCCCTTGCGCCATCACCGGCGAGGTCGCGTGCGCCGCGTCGCCGACCAGGGCCCACCCGTCGACGGTCCACGACGGTGTCACCACCTCCTCGATCGGGGCGACGTGCACGGCCGTCGCGGGGCCGAGCGCGGCCAGGGCCGCGGGGACCGGCCCGCCGAAGCCGGCGAACAGCTCGCGCAGCCGGTCCGGTCCGGTGCCGCCGTCCGTTGTGGACGGTGCGTCCGCGTAGCAGTAGGTCCGGCCGGAGCCGACCGGGACGAGCAGGAAGGTGAGCCCGCGGCCGAGCAGCACCGTCCAGGACTCCGGCCCCGGCCAGTCCTCGAGCACGAAGCGCCAGCTGAGCTGTCCCACCGGGCGCGCCTGCGGGCCGCCGAGCACCTGCTGCCGGACGGTCGAGTGCGCCCCGTCCGCGCCGACGACGAGGTCGTACTCGCCGTGTGTCCCGTCGGAGAAGCCGATCCGGACCGGGCCCGGGCCGGACCGCTCCGCGACCGTGGTGCCGAGCCGGACGGGCACGTCCGGCACCGCGCCGAGCAGCACCTCGTGCAGGTCGCGCCGCAACAACCCCAGGCAGGGCCCGGCCGGCGCCCAGAACGGCGGCAGCGGCATCTCGAACAGCACCCGCCCGCGGTGGTCGAGGTGCCGCTGCCGCTCGATGACGGTCGCCCGCTCGGTCACCGGCCGGTCGAGGCCGAGCGCCGCGAGCGCCCGGTGCGCGTTGCCGGGCAGGTAGAGCCCGGTGCCGGCGGACGGGAGCGAGTCGGCCCGGTCGACGACCTCGACCGGCAGGTCCCGGCGGGACAGGGCGCGGGCGAGCGCGAGCCCGGCGATCCCGGCCCCGACCACGAGGGTGCGCGGACCGGTCACCGGGCGGCGCCGACCGCACGGGCGGCGAGGTGCTCGGCGACGTGCGCCGCGTCCTCGTCGACGCCCCAGAAGGTGGCCGACTTGCGGGTGTGCATCCACTGCAGGCCGAGGAAGCAGAGGCCCGGCACCGTCGTCACGCCCTGCCGTTGGATCGGGTACCCCCGCTGGTCGAAGACCGGGAACCGCACGATGCCCCAGTCGTACCGGTAGCCGGTCGCCCAGACCACCGAGGTGACGCCGGCGGCGCCGAGGTCCAGCTCGGTGACCGGCTCGACGGCGAAACCGTCGGCCAGCGGCGGCTCGTCCTCGGCGGGTGGCACGTCCAGGCCGGTGCGAGCGGCGAAGCCGTCGACGACCTCCGTCGCGAAGGCGGCGAAGCCGTCGGCCTTGGCGAGGCTCTCGTGCAGGTCCGGCGCCAGCAGCAGCGTCCCGCCGTCCGCGCCGCGCACGTGCCCGAGCAGATGCATCCCGTCCCGGGCGAAGCGGTGCAGGTTCAGCGTGTGCCCACCGTCCACACCGGACAGGTGTGGGATGCCGCCCTCGCGTGACTTCGGCTCCGGCGCCTCCTCGAAGGTCTGGTCGAAGAAGCCGACCCGCAGCAGCCACCAGACGATGTCCCGGCCGCGGTAGCGCCGCGGCGCCCGACCGGAGCCGCCCACGCTGAGGTAGACCTCCCGCCCGGCGCGCTGCAGCTCCTCGGCGATCTGCGCGCCGGACTGGCCCGAGCCCACCACGAGCACCGCGCCCGGCGGCAGCGCGGCCGGGTTGCGGTACGCGCCGGAGTGCAGCTGCAGCACGTCCGGCGGCAGCCCGCCGGCCGCGGCCGGCAGCGCTGGCCGGTGGTAGGGACCGATGGCGACGACCACCGCGTCGGCCGCGATCCGGCCCGAGTCGGTGGACACCAGGAACCCCGACCCGGACGGGTGCGCGGCGACTGAGCCGACCGACGTCCCGAAGCGGACGGGCGGGCCGAACGAGGCGGCGTAGTCCTCCAGGTAGCGCACGACACCGGCGCGGCCGAGGAAACCGTCCGGGTCGTCGCCGGCGTAGGCGAAGCCGGGCAGCCGGAGCGTCCAGTTCGGCGTCACCAGGGCGAGCGAGTCCCACCGGTCGGTGTGCCAGCGCTCGGCCACCCGCGTCGCCCGCTCCAGCAGGACGTGCTCACGGCCCTGCTCGGTGAGGTGATGGCTGGCGGCCAGCCCGGCCTGCCCGGCGCCGATCACGGCGACCTCGATGCGCTCGTCCACTGCGGACCTCCTCCGTCGGCTGGCCCGACGGTAGGAGCGAGCGGTACGCGGCGGCATCGGCCGAACATCCCGGGTCCGGCCCGACCGGCGATGGGTATTCCTGCCCACGTCAGCGGATCCCGTGCTCGAACGCGTACAGCGCGGCGGCGGTCCGGGAGCTGACGTCGAGCTTGGCGAAGATGTTGCTGACGTGCCGGGCGACCGTCTTCTCGCTGAGGAAGAGCTCGGCCGCGATGGCGTGGTTGGTCCGGCCGGCGGCGACGAGGCGGAGCACCTCGACCTCCCGGGGGCTGAGACCGGCGGTGTCGCCGGGCTCCTTGCGGGCCAGCGCCTCGACGGCGGCGAGGTCGCCGGCGGCGCCGAGCTGGCGGAAGGTCTGCCGGGCCGCGTCCAGCTCCATCGCGGCCGTGTCTTCATCCTGCAGCGCCCGGCAGGCCTGGCCGACGAGCATCCGGACCCGCGCGGCCTCGTACGGGGCGTCCAGGTCCCGCCACAGCCGCCAGGCGTGCCGCAACGCCGGCAGCGCGGCCTCGGGGTGGCCGTCGGCGAGGTGGACCGAGCCACGCGCGTGCGCCGACCTGGCGTGCAGCGCGGGGGGGCCGTACACCTCGGCGATCTCGGCCAGCTCGGTCGCCCCGGCGCGCGCCGCCGCGACGTCCCGAGCGGCGAGCATGATCTCCACGGCGGCCGGCAGCAGCTGGGAGCGGGCGAGCGGATCCACGGTCTCGCCGAGCGCGCGCCGGATCGCCGCCGCGGCCGCATCCACCTTCCCCTGGGCGAGGCGCAGCTGCGCCAGGCCCGGCTGGGTCTCCCAGCCGTACCTGCTGGTGCTCCGGTACGCCTCCTCGGCCGCCGCCGTCTCCCCGCGCAGCCGGTGGATCTCCGCCAGCCGGTAGAACGCCATCCCGGCGACTACCTCGCCGTACCCCTGGGTCAGCTGCTCGCAGGCGACCTGGGCCGCGCGGATCGCCTCCGGCCAGGCGGCGCCGAGCTGCAGCAGCTCGGCCCGGTGGACCCGGCAGACGCCGGAGTAGGCCCCGCTGAACTGGGGCTGGGAGTCGCACAGCGCGTTCAGCGCCAGCGTCCACTCGCGGGCCCGGCGCAGCTCGTGCAGCTCCTGGCAGGCGGCGATGACGCTGCAGTAGACCCAGCAGGACACCCCGATCGACGTCTCACCGGCGGAGACCGCCAGCAGCGCCTCGTCCAGCAGGGCCAGCCCCTCCTCGACCCGGCCCTGCCTGATCCGGGCCCGGCCCTGGATGTGCGCGGCGAGGCTGACCAGGTCCCGGTCGCCGCACCCGACGCCCAGCTCCACCGCGGTGGCGGCGGTGGCGAAGGCGGCGGCGTGGTCGCCGGCCCCGAACTGCCGCTCCGCCTGCGGGAGCAGCAGGTAGCCCTGCTCGGCGCAGCCGGGTGTCGTCTCGGCCAGCTTGGACCCCCGGGCGATCCAGCCTCCCGCGTGCGCGAAGTCGCCCTTCAGGACCATCGCCTCGTGCAGCCAGAAGGCACACCGCACCGCGGCGCCGACCCGACCGGCGTCGACGTTCGCCTGGTAGGCCCGCTGCAGCAGCCGCACGGCCTCGTCCCCGCGGCCGAGGATGTGGACGGACTCGGCGAACAGCTGCAGGTCCTCGATGCCGAGCGGGCGCACCGCGTCGGCGGCGGCGAACTCGTCGCACGCGTCGGCCCACGCCTGCCGGCGGTGGGACTCCCGGGCGCGCTCGAGGTCGGCGGAAAGCTGCATCAGAGGCTCCGGCCGCCATTGAACCGCGCGCGGACCGGGCTGTCGTGCCCGATCGGGACGAGATCCGCGCGGGCAGGGATCGCGGCCGTCCCGGGGATCAGTCGTGCCAGCGGACGCAGGTCTCGATCTCGTTGACCGCGGCGGTCCACTCGTCGAACGGTATCTCGACGCCCCGGCGCCGGGTCAGCGCCACCGTGACCCCCTCCAGGTCGCAGTAGTCGGCGATCTCCAGCGCCAGCTCGACCGCGTCCGGGCCGGGGCCGCGCAGGTCGTAGACCTCCTCCGGCTCCGGCTCGACCGGCAGCTGCCCGGCCTCGGCGATGTCCGGCCAGGTGACCATCTCGGACAGGTCGTGCTCCTCGCCGCTCGAGCAGTAGTCGGCGAGCCCGGCGGCGGTGCGGAAGAGCTCGACCGTCAGGTCGGCGCCGAGGAAGATCGGCTCGTCGTCGTCCCCGTTGTAGGTCCGCAGCGTGAATCCGGTGCCGGACGGCAGCGTCACCGACAGCGGGAGGATGCCGGCGACCTCCCAGACGCTGAACTCCTCCTCGCCCTCGGCGTCCTCGGCAGCGTCCTCGGCGTCGGTGATGTCGGTGACGTCGGTGACCTCGCCCACCTCGCCGACCACCACGGTCCCCGCCGGTGGTCCGGCCGGCTCCGGAGTCGGCTCGTCCGCCACCACCGCGACGGTGGCGCCCTCCTCCTCGTCGTCCGCGGCCGCGACGGGCTCGCCCCGCCACTCGACCAGCCCGGAGAAGCGCTCGATCAGCGGCTCCCAGGACTGCTCGACCATCGCCCCCACCGCGGTCCATCGCGCCTCGCCGTCGGACCCGCCGAACGAGGCGTCGTCGGCGAGCAGCTGGGCGAACTCCGGCGTCTGCTCGACGAGCTTCAGCAGCGGGCCGTCGTCGCACACCTCGGCGATCCGCTGCACCAGGTCGAGCAGGTCGGACAGCTCGGAGACCGTGTACGGGTCGGGGTCGGCCGCCGCCAGGTCGTACGCCGCGTCGAGGTCGAAGACGTAGTCCTCGTCGGGCTCCAGCTCCGCCGCCGGCACCCGCAGCAGGTCCGCCCAGCGCGGGTGGTCGGTGAGGTCGTTGTCCTCGCCGGAGCGCAGGAACTCGGCCAGCTCGGCGGCGGTGCCGAACAGCAGCACCCGCGAGCCGGCGCCGAGGAACGCCTGCCACTCGTCCCCGTCCTCCTCCCACGGGGTTGCCCACAGGCTGACGCCGGTACGCCCGTCCAGGGTGATCCGGATGGGGACGACGGTTGCCTCGCTCGGCCTGGTCACGGCCGGCAGCCTATCCAGCGCCCCCGACGTCGCCGGTCGGCACCTCCCGGACGTGCGGCGCCGGGACCGAGCACGGCGACAATGTGCGCTCGAGGGGCCACCATGAGCGGATGGCGGAGCGGCGGGGCCTCTCCTGGCGGTCCGAACCGGTGATCGTCGCCGTCATCGGAGCGGTCGCGGTGGTCGTCGCTGCCACCATCGGTCTGATCGGGTCCTCCGACGGCGGCGGGGAGGGCGCTGGTGGGGGCGGCGACAGCTCGAAGACCGCTCAGCCGAACCAGCCGGACCCGACGATCCTCATCCAGGAGACGACGTTCGTGCCTCGTCCCAAGGGCACGATCGAGATCCGGGTCGCCGGCGGCGTGCAGGACTTCGAGCCCGGCGACCGGCTGTATGCGATCGCGAGGCTGGCAGCCGTCAAGGTGTGGTGGGTCTCGGACCAGGTGGCGCCGGACCTCGGCGGAAGCTGGCGAGCGCTGATTCAAGCCAGCGCCAAGCCGGGGCAGGAGATCACCGTCTCGGCGGTGCGAATCCCAGCCCAGGTGTACTTCGCGCCGACCGATACGCCAGGAGCCACCCCGGGACCGCCGCCGACTCCTGCCCAGATCCGGACCGACCTGCGCGCGAACGGCTCTGGCTCGCGATGGGTCGATGGCGAGTCCCCGCCGGTCGCTGTTCGTGGTCCGGCTGGTTGAGTTCGGACGATGGGCTCAGATCCACCCGCTGCCGGCGACGTCAGACGCCGAGCGGGTGCCAGACGGTCTTCGTCTCCAGGAAGGCCGACAGCCGGCCGGTGCCGGGGTCGGCCCCCCAGTCCGGCTCGCCGCGTGGCGCCCGGTGGACCCGCTTGACGTTGTCCGCCGCGGCCCGCTCCAGCTCGACCGCCTGCCCGGGGTCGGCACCGGTGAGGTCGATCGCGTTCACGTCCCGGTGCGCGGCCAGCCACGGCGCCAGCTCGGCGGTGAGCCCGGTCAGCAGGTTGATCACACCACCGGGGACGTCCGAGGTGGCGAGCACCTCGGACAGCGTGACCGCGGGCAGCGGCCGGGCCTCGGCGGCGACGACGACCGCGGTGTTGCCGGTGGCGACGACCGGCGCGACGACGCTGACCAGGCCGAGCAGGCAGGAGGCCTGCGGGGCCAGCACGGCCACCACGCCGGTCGGCTCCGGCACCGAGAAGTCGAAGTACGGGCCCGCCACCGGGTTGGCCGTGCCGAGCACGGCGGTCACCTTGTCCGCCCAGCCCGCGTACCACACCCAGCGGTCGATCGCGGCGTCCACTTCGGACTCCGCGGCGGCACCGTCGGACCCGGACGCGTCGGCGACCTCGGCGACGAACTGCGCCCGGCGGCCCTCCAGCAGCTCGGCCACCCGGTAGAGCACCTGGCCCCGGTTGTACGCGGTGGCGCCGGACCAGCCGGCGAAGGCCTTGCGGGCGGCGACGACGGCGTCCCGGGCGTCCTTGCGCGAGGCCTGCGCCGCGTTCGCCAGGAACCGACCGTCCGGTGTGGACACCTGATAGGACCGGCCGGACTCGGACCGCGGGAAGGCGCCGCCGACGTAGAGCTTGTAGGTCTTGCGCACCGCCACTCGATCAGGCTTCGTGGATGAGCGCTCGCGCGAGGACTCAGGCATCCAGATACCCTTCCAGGCCGTGCCGGCCGCCCTCCCGGCCGAAGCCGGACTCCTTGTAGCCACCGAACGGCGAGGTCGGGTCGAAGCGGTTGAACGTGTTCGCCCAGACCACGCCCGCCCGCAGCCGCTGCGCCATCCACAGGATGAGCGAGCCCTTCTCCGTCCACACGCCCGCCGACAGCCCGTACGGCGTGTTGTTCGCCTTCTCCACGGCCTCGGCCGGCGTCCGGAAGGTGAGGACGGCGAGCACCGGGCCGAAGACCTCGTCGCGGGCGATGCGGTGCGACTGGGAGACGTCGGTGAAGACCGTCGGCGGGAACCAGAAGCCCCGGTCCGGCAGCTCGCACGGCGGCGACCAGCGGTGCGCGCCCTCCGCCTCGCCGAGGTCGGACAGCTCGCGCACCCGGGCCAGCTGCTCGGCGGAGTTGATCGCGCCGAGGTCGGTGTTCTTGTCCAGCGGGTCGCCGAGCCGCAGCGTCGACAGCCGGCGGCGCAGCTTGTCCAGCACCTCGTCGTAGACGGACTCCTGCACCAGCAGCCGCGAGCCGGCGCAGCAGACGTGCCCCTGGTTGAAGAAGATGCCGTTGACGATGCCCTCCACCGCCTGGTCGAGCGGCGCGTCGTCGAAGACCACGTTGGCGGCCTTGCCGCCGAGCTCCAGGGTCAGCCGCTTGCCGGTGCCGGCGAGCGCCCGCTGGATGTCCTTGCCCACCTCGGTCGAGCCGGTGAAGGCGATCTTGTCGACGCCGTCGTGCCGGACCAGCGCGGCGCCGGTCTCGCCCGCACCCGGGATGACGTTGACGACGCCGGGCGGCAGCTCCGCCTGCTGGCAGATCTCGGCCAGCACGAGCGCGGTGATCGGGGTGGTCTCGGCCGGCTTCAGCACCGCCGTGTTGCCGGCGGCCAGCGCCGGCGCCAGCTTCCACGCGGCCATCAGCAGCGGGAAGTTCCACGGGATCACCTGGCCGGCCACGCCGAGCGGGCGCGGATCCGGCCGGCCGGGCACCGCGTACGCCAGCTTGTCCGCCCACCCGGCGTGGTAGAAGAAGTGCGCCGCGGCCAGCGGCACGTCGACGTCCCGGGACTCCTTGATCGGCTTGCCGTTGTCGAGCGTCTCCAGCACGGCCAGCTCGCGGGAGCGCTCCTGGACCAGCCGGGCGATCCGGAACAGGTACTTGGCCCGCTCCCGGCCGGGCATCGGCCCCCACACCTCGTCGTACGCCCGGCGTGCCGCCGCCACCGCCCGGTCGACGTCCGCCGGGCCGGCGACCGCCACCTCGGCCAGCACCTCCTCGGTGGCCGGGTTGACGGTCTTCAGCGTCCGGTCCGAGCCGGTGAAGGCGCCGTCGACGAACATCCCGTACGACTCCCGCAGTCGCCCGGTCGCCCGCGACTCCGGCGCCGGGGCGTACTCCCAGGCCCGTCCGGGCTGCGGGCTCTCGCGCCCGTCCGATGGTGTGTCTGATGTGGACATCGTCGTCCTCAGTCCAGGGTCACGTAGTCGGGTCCGGAGTAGGCGCCGGTGCGCTCCTTCTGCCGCTGCAGGATCAGGTCGTTGAGCAGGGTGGACGCGCCGAAGCGGAACAGGTCGGGGTCGAGCCACTCGGGCCCGGCGATCTCGTTGACCTGCACCAGGTAGCGCACCGCCTCCTTGGCGGCCCGGATCCCGCCGGCCAGCTTCACCCCGCGCCGGTCCCCGGTGGACAGCGCGAAGTCGCGGACGGCCTCGAGCATCACCACCGAGGTCGGCGGCGCCGCGGCGGGGGAGATCTTCCCGGTCGAGGTCTTGATCACGTGCCCGCCGGCGAGCAGCGCCAGCCAGGACGAGCGCCGGACGTTGTCCAGTGTGGACAGCTCGCCGGTCTCCAGGATCACCTTGAGGTGGGCGTCGCCGCACGCCTCCCGCACCGCGACGATCTCCTCGTACACCGGCAGGTAGCGGCCGGCGAGGAAGGCGCCGCGGTCGATGACCATGTCGATCTCGTCCGCGCCGGCCTCGACCGCCTCGGAGACGTCGACCAGCTTGGTGGCCAGGCTCGCCCGCCCGGACGGGAACGCGGTGGCCACGCTCGCGACCTTGACGGTCGAGCCGGCCAGCTCCGCCTTCGCGATCGCGACCAGGTCCGGGTAGAGGCAGACCGCCGCCACCGGCGGGGTGCTCGGGTCGGTCGGGTCCGGGTGCCGTGCCTTCCCGCACAGCGCGCGGACCTTGCCCGGGGTGTCCGCCCCCTCCAGCGTGGTCAGGTCGATGCAGCGGATGGCCAGGTCGAGCGCCCACTGCTTGGACTGCTTCTTGATGCTGCGGGTCGCCAGCGCCGCCGCCCGCGCCTGCGCGCCCACCTCGTCGACGCCCGGCAGCCCGTGCAGGAAGCGTCGCAACGTCGCATCGTCGCGCACCACGTCCGCGTACGTCGCGGGCGGTCCAGCGGTCAGCGTCACGATCCGAGCCTACGCCGGGGACGCCAGGCCACCGCGGGTGAAGCTGCCGCCGCGGACCCATGCCTTGACCACGGCGTACGCGAGCGGGAGCGGGACCGTCCCGGCGCCGAGGCCGACGTCGACGAGCAGGTCGAAGACGTCGGCGCGGCGGGCGGCGGTGGCGATGGCCGCGTCGATGAAGCGCGGCGACTGGGCGGCCCGGCCGAGCACGTCGGTGGTGCGCAGGTGCCGGCCGAGGGTCTTGCGCAGGCTGCGCCGGTACGCGCCCAGCGGGTCGGCGGGGGCGGTCACCGCCGCCTCCCCGGCCAGCCGGCCGGAGACCAGCGCGTAGTAGATGCCCTCGCCGGTCAGCGGGTTGATCAGGCTGGCCGCGTCGCCGGCCAGCAGCACCCGCCCGCGTCCCGGCCGGGGCCGGCCCGGCGACAGCGGCAGGTGGTGGGCGAGCAGGTCGCGGGCCGGCAGGTCTGGCAGCAGCTCGGCGAGCCGGCCGTGCAGCACCTGCTTGCCGGGCTTCCCGGTGGCGTGCAGCTTCGGCAGCAGCATGCCGAAGCCGACGTTCGCGGTGCCGTCCCCGATCGGGAACGACCACGCGTACGCCGGCCACCCGGCCCGCTGCATGGCGATGAACTGCGACCCGCTGTCCCCGGTCGGGTCGTCGGAGCCCGGCACGTCGGCGTAGCCGCGCACGGCGATCGCGGTGTGCTTCTCCGGCGTCGGCGGCAGCCCGAGCAGCCGCCGCAGGCTCGAGTTGGCCCCGTCCGCGGCGACCACCGCCCGGGCGGCGATGGCGTCGTCGAGCACGACCAGCCCGTCGCGGGCGGCGACCGAACGCACCCGGTGCCGGCGGACCTCCACCCCGCGCTCCCGGGCCGCGTCCACCAGCCGGGCGTCGAACACCTTCCGCGGCACCACGTGGTTGGGTCGGGCCGCGGTCGCGGACACCGCCGCGCCGCCCGGCGAGATCACCGACAGCCGCCGGGTCGGCCGGTAGTCCGCGATCAGGTCCGGCACGCCGAGCAGGGCCAGCTCGTCCCGCCCGTGCGCGGCGATGCCGTCGCCGCACGCCTTGTCCCGCGGGAAGTCGGCCCGGTCGAGCAGCAGCACCCGGGCGGCGGGGCGCAGCTGCCGGGCCCGCAGCGCCGCCGCCGAGCCGGCCGGCCCGCCGCCGACCACCACCAGGTCCCAGGACTCTTCCACGGCGCTGAGCCTGCCACGCCGGAGGAAGGACCGCCGAGGGGTTACCGTGTCGGCCCGTGCAGACCCTCGTCGTGGACCACCCGCTCGCCGCCGCCCGGCTGACCACCATGCGGGACGAGCGCACCGACAACACCGGCTTCCGGGTGGCGCTGCGCGAGCTGGCCACCATGCTCGTCTACGAGGCCACCCGGGCGCTGCCGGTCGAGCCGGTACGGGTCCGGACGCCCGTCGGCGAGGCGGTTGGCGCCCGGCCGGCGAACCCGCCGCTGCTGGTGCCGGTGCTGCGGGCCGGGCTCGGCATGGCGGAGGCCGCGCTCGGGCTGCTGCCCGAGGCGCAGATGGGTTTCGTCGGGCTGGCCCGGGACGAGCGGACGTTCCAGCCGCGGGCGTACCTGGAGTCGCTGCCGGAGACCCTCGCCGGCCGGCCGGTGCTGGTGCTCGACCCGATGCTCGCCACCGGCGGCTCGCTGCTGCACTGCTGCCGGCTGCTCACCGACCGCGGCGCCGACGACGTGACCGTGGTCTGCGCGGTCGCCGCGCCGGAGGGGCTGCGGCGGCTCGAGGGCAGCGGGCTGCCGCTGCGGGTCGTCACCGCCGCGGTCGACGAGCGGCTCAACGACACCGCGTACATCGTGCCGGGGCTCGGGGACGCCGGAGACCGTCAGTTCGGCGCGGTCTGACCCCGCTTGACCCTCTGCCGGTGAGTTTGCGGTCGTCCTGTACGGCGTGTCGCTCACGGACCCGGGGTCAGGAGGGGGGCGAGGTCGGCGCGGAGGCGGGCGAGGGCGTCGGCGGCGGCGGCCCGGGCGGCGGGCACCGCGGCGAGCTCGGCGTCCGGGACCGGCACGACGACCTCCAGGTACGCCTTGAGCTTCGGCTCGGTGCCGCTCGGCCGCACCACCACCCGCACGCCGTCCGCCCGCAGCCGGATCCCGTCGGTGTCCGGGAGCAGGTCCTCGACCGCGGTCACCGGACGGCCGAGCAGCTCGGCGGGCGGCGCCGCCCGCAGCCGGGCCATCGCGTCCGCGATCTCGGTCAGGTCGGTCACCCGGACGGTCAGCGGGGCGGTGGCGTGCACGCCGAACTCCGCGGCCAGCTCGTCCAGCCGGTCCAGCAGCCCCCGGCCCTCGGCCTTCAGCGCGGCGGCGAGGTCGGCGACCAGCAGCGCGGCGGAGATCCCGCACTTGTCCAGCACCGCCGACGGCAGCACGCAGTAGCCGAGCGCCTCCTCGTACCCGTACGCCAGGTCCGGCGCCGCCCGCACGATCCACTTGAACCCGGTCAGCGTCTCCGCCGAGTCGAGGCCGCGCGCCGCGCACAACCTGGCCAGCAGCGAGGAGGACACGATCGTCGTCGCGTACGTGCCGGACCGGCCGGTGCGGATCAGGTGGTCGGCGAGCAGCACGCCGAGCTCGTCGCCGCTCACCGCCCGCCAGCCGGCGGCCGTCGGCACGGCGACCGCGCACCGGTCGGCGTCCGGGTCGTTGGCGATCAGCAGGTCGGCGTCCACATCGGATGCCAGCGCGACGGCGAGGTCGAGCGCTCCCGGCTCCTCCGGGTTGGGGAAGGCGACCGTCGGGAAGTCCGGGTCCGGCGTGGCCTGCTCGTCCACCTCCACCGGCGGCGGGAAGCCGGCCCGGGCGAACGCCAGCCGGAGCACGCCGGCTCCGACGCCGTGCAGTGCGGTGTGGACGGTGCGCAGCTCGCGATGCGGCGTGCGCGGCACGGCCGCGACCTGCTCCAGGTAGGACTCCAGCACCTCGTCGCCGAGCACCTGGTACCGGTCCGACAGCGGCACCGTCGACAGTGGACCGACCGCGGCGACGGCGGCCTCGATCGCGGCGTCGGTCGGCGGCACGATCTGCGCACCGGTGTGGTCGTAGACCTTGTACCCGTTGTCCTCGGGCGGGTTGTGGCTCGCCGTCACCATCACCCCGGCCACCGCGCCGAGCAGCCGGACGGCGTGCGCCAGCACCGGGGTGGGCAGCGGCCGGGGGAGCACCTTCGCCTCGAAACCCGCGCCGGCGAGGACCGCGGCGGAGTCGCGGGCGAAGTCCGCGCTGCCGTGCCGGGCGTCGTAGCCGATCACCACCGGGCCGGTCGCCACCGGGCCGGGCCCGCCGGCGGCCCGCAGGTGGGCGGCCAGGCCGGCGGCGGTGCGGCGCACGACCGCGCGGTTCATCCCGTTGGGGCCGGCGCGCAGCGGTCCGCGCAGCCCGGCGGTGCCGAAGGCGAGCCGGCCGGCGAAGCGGTCCGCGACGGCGTCCTCGTCGCCCGCGTCGAGCAGGCGGCGCAGCTCGTCCCGGGTGGCCGGGTCCGGGTCCTCGGCGAGCCAGTCCTCCGCGGCCGCCCGCAGCCGCGTCCACCGGGCCTGCTCGCCCGCGCTCACGGCGTCCGCTCCGCGGCCCGCAGGCGGTCGGCGTCGTACTCGGGGCCGGCGAAGTCGCCGCCGAGCAGGGCGTTGTCCGCGGCCGCCGGGTCGGGCTCGCCGTGCTCGGCGAGCACCGCCGCCGCGTGGTCCTCGGCGTCGTCGACCGGCCGGTACCCGAGCGCGCGGGCGGGGCGCAGGTCCCACCAGCCGCGGGTGTTGGCGGACGTGCCGTAGACGACGGCGAAGTCGACGTCCGGTGCGGTCAGCGCCGCGTGCAGCAGCCGGATGCCGTCCGACGGGCTCAGCCACGTCGACAGGTGCCGCGGCGTCTCCGGCCGGTCCTGCCAGGAGCCGATCCGCAGGCACACCACCTGCATCCCGTAGCGGTCGACGTAGAGCCGGCCGAGCGCCTCGCCGAAGACCTTGCTGACGCCGTAGTAGGTGTCCGGGCGGGGCGGCAGGTCCACGGTGGCCAGCCGGGTGCGGGGGGTGAAGCCGACCGCGTGGTTGCTGCTGGCGAACACGACGCGCCGGACGCCGGCGCGGCGGGCCGCGTCGAAGACCTGGTACGTCCCGTCGATGTTGGCGCCGAGGACGTCCGCGAACGGCGCCTCCGACGAGATGCCGGCGAGGTGCACGACCGCCGCCACCCCGGACACCGCCCGGTCCAGCGCGGCCGCGTCCCGGATGTCCGCGACGACCGGTGCGTCGGCCAGGCCGTCCACGCCGTCGAGCGGGGCGCGGTCCAGGCCGCGCACCCGCCAGCCGCGGGCCGCGAGACCCGGGCAGGCGGCACGCCCGATCAGGCCGGCGGCGCCGGTCACCAGCACCCGTCGCCCGGCGCCCGGCCGGGCCTGCGGGTGCGCCCCGAACTCGGTCACCGCCCGCCCCGATCGCCGGGTCGGTGCGCGACGAGGCTGCCCGGACGACGGTCTCTCGCCCGGACCGGCGCTGCGCCCGCGCTCACAGTCGCCCGATCACGTCGGCGAGCAGGCCACCCATCCGGGTGGCGGCCGCCTGCCCCGCCTCGAGCACCTCGGTGTGGTCGAGCGCGGCGCCGGTGATGCCGGCGGCGAGGTTGGTGACCAGCGACACGGCCAGCACCTCGGCACCCTCGGCGCGGGCGGCGATCGCCTCCAGCGCGGTGGACATGCCGACCAGGTCGGCGCCGAGGGTGCGCAGCATCCGGATCTCGGCCGGCGTCTCGTAGTGCGGCCCGGGCAGCGCCGCGTACACCCCTTCGGTGATCGACCCGTCGATCTCGTTGACCAGCCGGCGCAGCCGGGCCGAGTAGAGGTCGGTCAGGTCCACGAACCGCGGCCCGACCAGCGGCGAGCGGGCGGTGAGGTTGAGGTGGTCGGCGACCAGCACCGGCTGGCCGACCGCCAGCCCCGGCCGCAGCCCGCCGGCCGCGTTGGTCAGCACGACGGTCCGGCAGCCCGCGGCGGCGGCGACCCGCACGCCGTGCACCACGGCGGCGACGCCGCGGCCCTCGTAGAGGTGGGTGCGGCCGAGCAGGACGAGCACCCTGCGGCCGGCGACCGTGACCGAGCGGACCCGGCCGGCGTGCCCGGTCACGGCCGGCGGCAGGAAGCCGGGCAGGTCGGTCACCGCCAGCTCGGCGTCCGGGCTGCCCAGCACGTCGGCCGCCGGCACCCAGCCGGAGCCGAGCACGACGGCGACGTCGTGCCGCGGGACGCCGGTGGCGGCGGCGAGCACGCGGGCGGCCTCCGCCGCCGGCGGCTGCTCGTTCAGCTCGGTGGGGTCGAGGTCGAGGCCGGTCACCGGGGGAGGCTATCCCCCCGCGTCCGGGCGGAAGGTGTCCGCGGCGGTCTGGAAGACGGCCCGGCTGGACTCCCAGCGGTCGGCGGGAACGGACAGGTACAGGCCGAACGTCCGGCCGCCGATCACCACGCCGCGGTAGAGCACGTGCCGCCGGGTGCCGCCGCTGGTGAAGGTGAACTCCCAGTCCGCCGCCTGGTAGCCGCGGTAGTCGACCTTCCCCAGTCGGATCTTCTCGTACGGCGCGTAGGCCGGATTGGCGGAGAACTGCGCCTCGGCCGCGGTCAGCTGACTGACCGCGTCGGTCGAGCCACCGACCGTGATCAGCCGGAGGAAGCGGGAGCGCTCCGGGGCGCGGACGTCCACCACGCCACTGCGACCCGACTCCGGGGTCCAGCCGACGGGGACGCCGACGGTGAAGCCGTCGCCCCGGTAGCTGGTGTAGCCGGCCGGGATCGCGGCCGGACCGGCGGCGGACGGCGCGCCGGTCGCCGCGCGCGATCCGCCGTCGCCGCTCCCGCCGACGCCGTTGAGCAGCAGCGCGCCGCCGACGACGGCGGCCAGCAGCAGCCCGAGGACGGCGAGCAGCGCGGCGACGGTGCGCCGCCGGCGGTCGGCCGGCGGCCGCTCGGCCGGGAAGCCGAACGGGTCCGCGGACTCGCCGGGCCCGGGCCGCCGCCCCGGCGGAGGCGGCGGAACGGGCCGGGCCGGCCCCGCGGGGCCCCCGAACGGCAGTGGCGCGACGAGCTGGGTCGGCTGGTCGTCGGGCCGGCCGGGCCCGGGGTGCACGCCGAGCAGCCTGGTCGCGCCGCCGGACCGGGCCGCGGCGTGGGTGCCGGACGGGGTGGCGACGGTCTCGGCAAGGTCGGCCGCGTCGGCGGCACCGGCTGCCCGCGCCCGGTCGGCCGGCGCCCGGTCGGCTGGCGTGCGGTCGGCTGGCGTGCGGTCGGCTGGCGTCCGGTCGGCTGGCGTCCGGTCGGCTGGCGCCCGGGCCGGGCCCTGCGGAAGGCGCTCCTGCTCGCGGCCGTCCAGCGCGACCGTCCGGGACGGCTCGACCGGAGCCGGCCCGGTCGGCGAGCCGTCCGCGGGCTCCGCCTGCCGGCCGGCTGTCGCGCTGGCTCCGGCGGCGCCGTCGCCGACCCAGCCGAGCTCGTCGTCGGCTGCGTCCTCGGTCGCGCCGGCCCCGGCGTGGCCGCCGGGCCGGTCCGCCCGGCTGGATCCCACCGGGTCCGGGCCGGGCTCGGCGGCCACGGCCGGGCTCGCGTCGTCGCCGGCGGCGAGCTGGCCGGTCCCGCCGTCGCCCGGGGGTGCCGCGGCAGCCGGCTCACCGGCCGGTTCGTCAGGCCCGCCGCCGGCGCCGGTGGCCGCGGGCCGGGCCACCGCCGACGAGGGCTCGGCGACCCGCTCGACGGTCTCCGCGGCGCCCGCGGCGCCCGCCGTCCTCGCGCCCCCGGTCGCACCCCGGGCGCCTGCGGCCTCGTCACGGCGTACCGGCACCAGCAGCTCGGCCAGCCCGGGGCCCAGCGGCGGCGCCGCCTCCGCCGCCGGGGCGCCGGACGCCGACCCGGACGCCGACCCGGACGCCGACGCCGACCCGGACGCCGACGCCGACCCGGACGCCGACCCGGACGCCCGCCGGATCGGGCCGGCCGAGGGATGGTCCGCGTCGTTCCCGCCGCGCAGCACGTCCAGCAGCAGCCGCCGGGCGTCCACCGGCCGGGCCCGCCGAGCCGGGTCCTTCTCCAGCATCGCGGCCAGCGCCGGCACCAGCGGCCCGGACCTGTCGTACGGCGCCGGCGGCTCCTGCACGACCTTCGCCAGCGTGTCCATCGCGTCGCCGCCGGAGAACGGGGCGCGCCCCTCCGCGGCCGCGTACAGCGTCGCGCCGAGGCCCCACAGGTCCGCCGGCGGCCCGGCACCCTGACCCTTCACGATCTCCGGCGCGATGTACGACGGCGAGCCGACGAGCAGGCCGGTCCCGGTGATCGTGTCCTCGCCGGCGGACCGGGCGATGCCGAAGTCGGTGAGCTTCACCCGACCGTCGTGGCCGAGCAGGATGTTGCCCGGCTTGACGTCCCGGTGGGTGATCGAGGCCGCGTGCGCCGCCTCCAGCGCACTGAGGATCGCCAGCCCGATGGTCGCCACCCGCAGCGGGTGCAGCGGCCCGTCCTCGGAGATGACGTCGGCCAGCGAGCGGGACGGGACCAGCTCCATGACCACCCAGGGCCGGGCGTCCTCGTCCAGCACGTCGAAGAGGGTCACCACGTTCGGGTGGCCGAGCCGGGCGATCGCCCGCGCCTCCCGCAGCGTCCGCTCGCAGCTGAGCGCGCGCTCCTCGGGGGACAGCGCGGTCGGGAGCACCACCTCCTTGACCGCGACCGTGCGCCGCAGCACGGTGTCCTCCGCCTCCCAGACGGCGCCCATCGCCCCCCGGCCGAGCACGCGCAACAGGTGGTACCGCCGCGCGAGCACCCGGCCACCGCGCGGAGCCGCTGGTGTGACCACGATCTCCCTTCCTACCCCTCGACCCGGCGATCGCACGAGCCGTGCATCCCCCTAGCATCGGCCACGGGGGTGTCCGGCGGGAAACCGGCACGCGAGAGGCGGTGTCATGGCCGACATTCGTCGGGGCCCAACGGCCGAGCAGCGGCGCTCGGAGTCCGGCTTCGAGGTGGCCCCGGTCTACCGCCCGGACGACGTCGCGCCGGGCCTGGCAGACCGGCTCGGCGAGCCGGGGGAGCACCCGTTCACCCGCGGCGTCTACCGGACCATGTACACCGCCCGGCCCTGGACGATGCGCCAGTACGCCGGCTTCGGCACCGCCCGGGAGTCGAACGAGCGCTATCACCAGCTGCTGCGCGCCGGCACCACCGGGCTGTCGGTCGCCTTCGACCTGCCGACCCAGATGGGCTACGACTCCGACGACCCGGTCGCGCACGGCGAGGTCGGCAAGGTCGGCGTCGCGATCGACTCGGTCGACGACATGCGGCTGCTCTTCGACGGGATCCCCCTCGGCGACGTCTCGACCTCCATGACGATCAACTCGCCCGCCGCGTTGCTGCTGCTGCTCTACCAGCTCGTGGCCGAGGAGCAGGGCGTCGCCGCCGCCAGGATCAACGGCACGATCCAGAACGACGTGCTCAAGGAGTACGTCGCCCGCGGCACCTACATCTACCCGCCGGCGCAGTCGCTCCGGCTGGTCACGGACACCTTCTCGTACTGCCGCGCCGAGATCCCCCGCTGGAACACCATCTCGATCTCCGGCTACCACATGGCCGAGGCCGGCGCGACCCCGGTCCAGGAGGTCGCCTTCACCCTCGCCAACGGCGTCGAGTACGTCCGCGCCGCGGTCCGGGCCGGGCTCGCCGTCGACGACTTCGCCCCGCGGCTGGCGTTCTTCTTCGTCTCCCGGACCACCCTGCTGGAGGAGGTCGCGAAGTTCCGGGCGGCGCGGCGGATCTGGGCCCGGGTGATGCGCGACGAGTTCGGTGCGACGGACCCGAAGTCGCAGATGCTGCGCTTCCACACCCAGACCGCCGGGGTGCAGCTGACCGCGCAGCAGCCGGAGGTGAACCTGGTCCGGGTCACCGTGCAGGCGCTGGCCGCGGTGCTCGGCGGCACCCAGTCGCTGCACACCAACTCCTTCGACGAGGCGATCGCGCTGCCGACCGAGAAGGCGGCGCGGCTCGCGCTGCGCACCCAGCAGGTGCTGGCGTACGAGAGCGACGTCACCGCGACCGTCGACCCGTTCGCCGGGCTCGTACGCGGTCGAGGCGATGACCGACGAGGTCGAGGCCGGCGTGCTCGCGCTGATGGGCAAGGTGGAGGACCTGGGCGGCGCGGTGCAGGCGATCGAGGCCGGCTTCCAGAAGCAGGAGATCGAGCGGTCGGCGTACGCGGTCGCGCAGGGGGTCGACTCGGGCGAGCGGGTCGTGGTCGGGCTGAACCGGTTCGTGCTGGACACCGAGGAGCGGTACGAGCCGCTGCGGGTGGACCCGACGATCGAGGAGGAGCAGCGCAAGCGGCTGGCGGCGCTGCGGGCGGAGCGCCCGGCCGCCGAGGTGGACCGGGCGGTCGGCGCGCTGAAGCGCGCCGCGGCGGGCGGGGACAACGTGCTCTACCCGATGCGGGACGCCCTGCGCGCCCGGGCCACGGTCGGCGAGGTGTGCAACGCCCTGCGCGACGTCTGGGGCACCTACCGCCCCGCCGACCTCTTCTAGCCCTCGACCTGCGGGCGGGTCAGGGGGTGTGCAGGCCCGGCGGGTACGGCGCGTCCGTGGGGGCCTCCGCGGCGTGGGACGTGGCCGGCTGGCCGGGCTGGTCGCCGAGGCCGAGGATGCGGCGGGCGTCGGCGGCGGAGCCGGAGTCGACCAGCACGTCGTACTGCCCGGCGACCAGCGCCTTGATCGAGACGAAGTCCCGCCGGCCGCCGGTCGCCGCGTACGCGACCACGGCGAACGTGACCCCGGCCAGCGCGCCGAACACCAGCCCCCACAGCACCAGCGCGAACCACGAGGCCGCGTCCTCCGCGGCGAAGATCGCGATGAACAGCCCGACCAGCAGGCCGAACCAGGCCCCACTGGCGAGGCCGCCGAGCGCCGCGCGCCCGTAGTTCAGCCGGCCGGTCACGGTCTCCACCAGCCGCAGGTCGCGGCCGACGATCGAGGTCCGCTCGACCGGGAACCTGTTGTCGGACAGCCGGTCGACGGCCGCCTGGGCGTCGCGGTACTGACCGTACGAGGCCAGCACGAGCCTGTCGGTCAAGGGTGTCGGTTGCACAGCAGCTCACCTCCGTGCCGAGGCTACCGGGGGTGGGAAGACCCCACCGCTCCACTCCGCCGGCGCCTACGCTCGGACGCATGAGGATCGACTTCAGCGTGTCCGAGCGGTCCAGTCTCGGCGTGGAGTGGGAGCTGGAGCTGGTCGACCTGCAGACCCGGGAGCTGACCTCCGGGTCGAACGAGATCCTCGCCGAGATGGCGCCCGCCGAGGGCGTCGAGCACCCCAAGGCCAAGCACGAGCTGCTGCAGTCCTGCGTCGAGGTGATCACCGACGTGTGCACCACCGTCGGCCAGGCGCGCGACGACCTGGCCGGCACCGTCGCGGAGGTGCAGGCGGCGGCCGCCAAGCGCGGGCTCGGCGTGATGTGCTCCGGCAGCCACCCCACCACGGACTGGGCGACGCAGGAGATCTCGGACAACGACCGCTACCGCGAGCTGGTCGAGCGCAACCAGTGGCTGGCCCGGCAGCTGCAGATCTTCGGGGTGCACGTGCACGTCGGCGTGCGCGCGCCGGACAAGGTGATGCCGATCCTCAACGCGCTGCTCAGCTACGTGCCGCACTTCCTGGCGCTGTCGGCGTCCAGCCCGTACTGGATCGGCAGCGACACCGGGCTGGCCTCGTACCGGAGCAAGGTCTTCGAGGCGCTGCCGACCGCCGGCCTGCCCTACCAGCTGTCCGGCTGGGACCAGTTCGAGCGCTACATGGAGCTGCTGATCTCCACGAACGCCATCCAGACCGTGCGCGAGGTCTGGTGGGACATCCGGCCGCACCCCAACTTCGGCACGGTGGAGCTGCGGATCTGCGACGGGCTGCCGACCCTGGACGAGATCACCGCGGTGGCCGCGATGTCGCAGTGCCTGGTGGAGCAGATGGACGGCCAGCTCGACCGCGGCTACACGCTGCCCGAGCCGCGGGCCTGGGTGGTCCGCGAGAACAAGTGGCGAGCCGCGAGGTATGGTCTGGATGCGGAGATCGTGGTGGACGCCCGGGGCACCGTGCGCCCCGTCCGGTTGGCCCTCCACGACCTCGTCGAAGACCTCCGGCCGACCGCACGACGCCTCGGCTGTGAGGACGAGCTCGCGCTCGTGCCGAAGATCCTCGAGCACGGGGCGAGCTACCAGCGACAGCGTCGCGTGGCCGCCGAGCACGACGGCGACCTCCGGCCTGTCGTGGACGCACTACTGGACGAGATGCGAGTAGGACTGCCCCTGTGACCGCTGGCCCTGAGAGTGGGTGGCTCGATGCCTGGCTGGACGGGCACGCCGCGGACCTGGTGACGGTCCGTCGTCAGATCCACCGACGCCCGGAGCTCGGCTACGCCGAGCACGAGACCACCCGCCTGCTCGCGCGGCAGCTCCTCGCGGTCGGGCTGGAGCCGAAGGTGCTGCCCGGCGGCACCGGGCTGTTCTGCGACGTCGGGACCGGCGAGCGGGTGGTCGCGCTGCGTGCGGACATCGACGCGCTGCCGCTGGTGGACACCAAGCCGGTGCCGTACGCGTCGGCGATCGAGGGCGTGTGCCACGCCTGCGGTCACGACGCGCACGCGGCGATGCTGCTCGGGGCCGGGCTGGCGCTCGCGGCCGGGCCGCAGCTTCCCGGCCGGGTCCGGCTGGTCTTCCAGCCGGCCGAGGAGGCCGTTCCGGGCGGCGCGCTGGACGCGATCGACGGCGGCGTGCTCAAGGAGGTCGACCGGATCTTCGCCCTGCACTGCGACCCGCGGCTGGAGACCGGCCGGGTGGGGCTGCGGATCGGGCCGATCACCGCAGCCTGCGACAAGGTGGAGGTGCTGCTCACCGGCCCCGGCGGGCACACCGCGCGCCCGCACGTCACGGTCGACCTGGTGTACGCGCTGGGCAAGGTGATCACCCAGGTGCCCGGGCTGCTGTCCCGCCGGGCCGACCCCCGGCACGGCATGTCGCTGGTCTGGGGCGCCGTCGACTCCGGCGTGGCGGCCAACACGATCCCGCAGAACGGCGTGCTGCGCGGCACCGTGCGGATGCTCAGCCGGGACCCCTGGGACGACGCGGAGGACCTGGTCCGCGGCCTGATCGCCGAGGTCGTGGCGCCGACCGGCGCGGTCGCTGAGGTGCGGTACGCGCAGGGCGTGCCGCCGGTGGTGAACGACGCGACCTCGGTGGGGGTGCTGCGGGCGGCGACCCAGTCGGCGCTGGGCCCGGCGGCGCCGACGGACACCGAGCAGAGCCTCGGCGGCGAGGACTTCGCCTGGTACCTGGACCAGGTGCCCGGGGCACTCGCCCGACTGGGCGTGCGCAAGCCTGCTGCGACCGGCCCGTACCTGGACCTGCACCAGTCGGCGTTCGACATCGACGAGGACGCTCTCGCGGTCGGCGTACGCGTCCTGGTGCACACGGCGCTGACCGCTCTGTCCTGACGGCGCCGATTTCGGAGCCGAGCGCCAGCGTGTGAGCGCTTGTGGTCCGATCGGGTGATTTCCCTTGTGCGCCGTCCGCACCGCGTCGTTTACTGCCGACGGCTGGACAGCCGCAGTGCCTGTGCTCCGTTCAGCGCTGACGATCTCGGCACTCGGCGGAGTTGCGGGTGGCTGACCAGACGACCCTCGACACGCCGGCAGGGCGTGTCGCCCCACCAGGGAGGCTTCATGATCAGAGGGTCACTGCCCCGGCGGACCGCGCTCGCGGCCGCCCTCGGACTCGTCGTCGCCGGGGCGCTCGCCGCCCCCGCCGCGCAGGCCGCACCCGCCGCGCCCGCGGCCGCGCCGGTCAGCTCGGTGGACGTCGCGCTGGCCGGCGCCATCGGCATCCCGGCGACCTCCGCGGCCGCCCGGGTCGCGGCGGAGGCCGACCGCGCGGCGCTCGGTGCCACGCTGGAGAGGCGGCTCGGCGCCCGCTCGGCCGGCTCGTACCTGGCGGCCGACGGCTCGCTGGTGGTGAACGTGCTCGACTCGGCGACCGCGGCGCAGGTGCGCGCCTCCGGGGCGACCGCGAAGCTCGTGTCCCGCAGCTCCGCCCGACTGGCCGGCGTCACCGCCGCGCTGAACAGGCACGCCGGTGCCGTCGGGACCGCCTGGGGCGTCGACACCGCGACCAACCAGGTCTTCGTCAGCGTCGACAGCACGGCGTCCGGCCCGCGGGTCGCCGCCCTGCTCGCGACCGCGAAGCGGTACGGCTCGGCGGTGCGGGTCGAGCGCAGCGCGCCGATCAGCACGAAGATCATCGGTGGCGACGCGATCTACACCAGCGGCGCCCGCTGCTCGCTCGGCTTCAACGTCCGCAACAGCTCCGGCACCCGGTTCTTCCTGACCGCCGGTCACTGCACCAACCTCGGGTCCAGCTGGTCGGCCAGCTCCGGCGGGTCCCAGATCGGCACCCGGACCGGGACGAGCTTCCCGACCAACGACTACGGGATCGTCCGCTACACCAGCAGCATCTCGAACTTCGGCCGGGTGAACCTCTACAACGGCTCCTACCAGGACATCACCACGTCCGGGAACGTGTCCAACGGCCAGTCGCTGTGCCGCAGCGGCAGCACCACCGGCCTGCGCTGCGGCTCCGTCACGGCGACCAGCGTGACGGTCAACTACGCCCAGGGCCCGGTGTACGACACGATCCGCACCAACATCTGCGCCCAGGGCGGTGACAGCGGCGGCTCCCTCTTCGGCGGCAGCACCGCGTACGGCCTGACCTCCGGCGGCAGCGGCAACTGCACGTCGGGCGGGACCACCTTCTTCCAGAAGGTGACCGAGGCGCTGAACGTGTACGGGGTGAGCGTCTACTAGGCCACTCCGGACCGGGTCCGCCGCCTGTCGCTGAGGCGGCGGCCCGGTCACGCCAGCGGCAGGTCCCAGACCAGGGTGCCGTCGTCCCGGGTCGGACTGTGGTCCGGCCAGCGCCGGCGCAGCATCCGGGCGACCCGGGCGTTGTCGGCCAGCGCGTGCACCCGCAGCACGGTCGCGCCGCGCGCCGCCGCCAGGTCGAGCACGGCGCCGGAGAGCCGGGGTCCGAGGCCCTGCCGCTGCCACGCGTCGGCGACCACCACCCCCAGCTCGACCGTGCGGCCGTCCGCCAGCCGGGCGCAGTCGGCGAGGCCGACCACCTCGGGCCCGACCAGGGCGAGGACCGCCTCCCGCGTCTCGTGGTCGACGTCCACCAGGCGGCGGACCAGCGCCGAGGACGGCGACCCGATCCCGGTGAAGAAGCGCCGGTACGCCGAGTCGAGGGACAGCCCGGCGAGGAAGGCGCCGACGGCCGGCATGTCGCCCGTGCGGACCGGCCGGATCTCGACCCGCTCCGCGGGACTGTCGAGGGTTGCCGGGCGGTCGAGCAGGCCGGTCATCTCGCACCTCCTGGGTCCGACGGACGGACTCAGCCTTCCCGGACCTTGCTCGGTCTGTCAAGTGAACTTAGCCTGGAGCCATGGCCAGGCTGGAGACCCTGCGGTACGACCCGGATCCGTGCTCGATCGGGCGCACGCTCGAGCTGATCGGGGAGAAGTGGTCGCTGCTGGTGCTGCGCGAGGTCTTCGCCGGCATCCGCCGCTTCGACGACCTGCAGCGCCGCATCGGGGCACCGCGACAGGTGCTGTCCGCCCGGCTCAGCACGCTGATCGCGGCCGGGGTGCTGCGCCGCCACCCGTACCAGGACCCGGGGCGGCGCACCCGGTACGAGTACCGGCTGACCACGGCCGGGATGGACCTCTACCCGGTGCTGGTGGGGCTGCTGCGCTGGGGCGACCGCTACCTGGACCAGCCGAGCGGCGGGTCCGAGCCTGGAGCTCACGCACCGCGACTGCGGCGAGCCGGTGGACCTGGTGGTGCGCTGCCGGGCCGGGCACGACCTCGGCTCGCTGCGGGAGGTGTGGCCGGTGCCCGGTCCGGGCGCCCGGCTGCTCGACCCCGACGACCCGCGGGCGCTGCCGCCGACCGACCCCCGGCTCACCCTCGCCGCCGCCCCCAGCCGGTGATCTTGCACTTGCCCGCAGCCACTGGGACGGATGTCCGTTTCCAGCGCGGGCAAGTGCAAGATCACGCGGGGGATCAGGGCCAGGCTGTCCGGCACGGCCGCATCCGGAGCGCGGTGACGTAGTCGTCCGGCGCGCCGGCCTTCTCCGCCGCATCCGCGATCACCCCGAGGTAGCGCGCCGACGGCAACCCGCCCTCGAACGCGTCCAGCACGTACACCCAGGCCAGCACGTCCGCGTCGAGCGCGTGCACCCGCAGCCGGAGCCTGCGGTAGAGCCCGGTGTCGGCGCCCTCCCACGAGTCCAGGTGCGACGCGTCGTCCGGGGTGACGTCGTAGAGCCCGACGAAGACGCTGCTGCCCACCTCCTCGACCAGGGTCGCCAGCGAGCCCTCCCAGCCCAGGTCCTCGCCGCCGAAGGTCAGCCGCCAGTCGGTGATCCAGCCGGTGCCGGCGGCCGGCGAGTGCGGGCAGCGCTTCATCATCTGCGCCGGGTCCAGGTTCGACCCGTAGGCGGCGTAGAGAGCCACGGGCGCAGATCGTACGGCGGGCACGTGCATCGGGCCGGGCAGGGCAGGTGGTGGGGCATCGGGCCGGGCACGGCGGGCGGGCCGTGGGCTCGGCGGAGGACAATGGGCGCGTGACGCGGATCGTGATCGTGGGCGGCGGGCCGGCCGGGTACGAGGCGGCGCTGGTGGCGGCGCAGCTGGCCGGCGAGGTGACCGTGGTCGAGCCGGACGGCCTGGGTGGCGCCTGCGTGCTCTACGACTGCGTCCCGTCCAAGACGCTGATCGCCACCAGCGAGACGATGACCGCCTTCCGGGCCGCGCCGGCGCTGGGTGTCCGGCAGCTCGGCGGCGAGGTCGACCAGGTCCGGGCGGACGCGCCGGTGGTGAACCGCCGGGTCCGGGACCTCGCGCTGGCGCAGTCCGAGGACGTGCGGAGCCGGCTGGCGGGCGAGGGGGTGCGGCTGGTCACCGGGCGCGGCCGGTTCGCCGCGGAGCAACCGGGCCGGGGGCACCGGATCGAGGTCCTGGACCCGACCGGGTCTTCCGTCGAGCCGCTCGACGCCGACGTGGTGCTGCTGGCGACGGGGGCGACCCCGCGGGTGCTGCCCGGCGCGGTGCCGGACTCCGAGCGCATCCTGACCTGGCGGCAGGTGTACGACCTGGGCGAGCTGCCCGAGCACCTGGTGGTGGTCGGCTCCGGGGTGACCGGCGCCGAGTTCGCCAGCGCGTACCTGGAGATGGGCGTCCGGGTGACGCTGGTGTCCAGCCGGGACCGGGTGCTGCCGGGTGAGGACTCCGACGCGGCGGAGGTGATCGAGCAGGTCTTCGCCGCGCACGGCGGCGAGATCGTCAAGCGGGCCCGGGCAGCGGCGGTGCGCCGGTCGGAGAAGGGCGTCCTCGTCGAGATGGAGGACGGCCGGACGGTCGAGGGCAGCCACGCGCTGATGACCGTCGGCTCGGTGCCGAACACGTCCGGCCTGCAGCTCGACGCGGTCGGGGTGGGGCTGGACCGGGCCGGTTTCGTCGAGGTCGACCGGGTGTCCCGGACGGCGGTGCCGGGGGTGTACGCGGCCGGCGACTGCACCGGGGTCCTCATGCTCGCCTCGGTCGCGGCGATGCAGGGCCGGATCGCGATGTGGCACGCGCTCGGCGAGGCGGTCACCCCGCTCCGGCTGAAGACCGTGTCGGCGACGGTCTTCACCCATCCGGAGATCGCCACCGTGGGGATCCAGGAGCGGGCGATCGTGGCCGGCGAGGTGCCGGCGCGGACGGTGACGATGCCGCTGTCGACCAACGCGCGGGCCAAGATGGCCGGCCTGCGGGAGGGTTTCGTCAAGCTCTTCTGCCGGCCGGCGACCGGAGTGGTCATCGGCGGCGTGGTGGTCTCGCCGGCCGCCTCCGAGCTGATCCTGCCGGTCACCCTCGCGGTGCAGAACAGGCTGACGGTGGCGCAGGTGGCGTCGACCTTCTCGGTCTACCCGTCGCTGTCCGGCTCGCTCACCGAGGCCGCCCGCCGGCTGATGGTGCACGACGACCTGGACTGACTCATCCGGGGGCGGCCCCCGGACCCCGGGCGGGCGCTTCCGCTGGCTGGTCGTCGGTGATCAGCGGGCTCACCCAACGAGCCCCGCCGGGGGCGGGGACCCCGGCGGCCTGGCACAGCGAACCGCATCTCGGACACCGTGGTCACGTCGGCAGTCAGGTCGCCGGGGCCCCGGACCCGGGCGGGCGCTTCCGCTGGCTGGTGCGTTGATCAGCGGGCTCGCCCACCGAGCCCCGCCGGGGGCGGGGACCCCGGCGGCTTGGCACAGCGAACCGGGTCCCTGCGGGCGAAATTCTGTCGGTGCCGGTTGGCAGGATCGACCTCGTGATCCCCCGGTCGTACGGTCTGCTGCTCCGGACCCCGCACGTCGCCCGCGCGCTGAGCACCTCCCTGCTGGCCCGGGTCGGGATGCCGACGGCGGCGCTCGCGGTGATCCTGCTGACGGTGGAGCGGACCGGGTCGTATGCGGCGGCCGGCCTGGTCAGCGCGGTCTGGGTGGCCGGCGCCGGGCTCGGCGGGCTGGTGTCCAGCCGGCTGGTCGACCGGGGCCGGTCCCCGCGCCGGGTGCTGGTCGGCGCGGCAGTGCTCTCCGCCGCGGGGCTGGTCGCGCTCTCGCTGGTCGACACGTCCTCGACCGCCGCGCTGGTCGGGCTCACCGCCGCGGCCGCGCTGACCGCGCCGCCGGTCATCCCGACCGCGCGGGCGCTGTGGCCGGTGCTGCTGCCCGACCCGGACGCCCGCTCGGCGATGTACTCGCTCGAGGCGACCGTCCAGGAGCTGACCTTCATCGTCGGTCCGTCGGTGGCCGGCGCCGCCGCGGCGGTGTCCTCGCCGGCGCTCGGCGTCCAGCTGGCGGCGGGGATGTCCCTGGCCGGGGTGACCGCCTTCGCGACGACGCCCGGGCTGGAGCGGCTGGCCGGCGGCGAGCGGGCGCCGGTGCGCCGGTCCGACCTGTTCCCGCTGCTCCCGCTCTACCTGGTCGGCGCGCTGCTCATCTGCGGGCTGTCCTGGGTGGAGGTGGGGGTGGTCGGTGCGGCCGGCGCGGCCGGCGCCGCCGCCGCGGCCGGCGTGCTGCTCGCGGTGTGGAGCGCCGGGTCGCTGGCCGGCGGGCTGCTCGGCGGCGCCCGGCCGGCCCGCCGGGGACATGCCCGCCGGCTGCTCGTGCTGCTGGTGGCGGTGGCCGCCGCCAACCTGGTGATCGCCGCGTCCAGCGGGCTGCTGATGCTCGGCGTCCTGCTGGTGGCGGCCGGCGCGCTGGTCGCTCCGGCACTCGGTGCGATCTACGCGCTGGTCCAGGAGCGGGCACCGGCGGGCGCGGTGACGCAGACGTTCGCCGGGCTCACCGTCTCGCTGCTCGGCGGCGCCGCGATCGGCGCCGCGCTGGCCGGTGCGGTGGTCGAGGCCCGCGGGCCGGGCGCCGCCTTCGCGCTCGGCGCGGCGCCGGCCGCGCTGGGCGCGCTCGTCGTGGCGGTGTTCCTGGTGCGGGGCACGCCCGGGAGTCCTGCCCCGCAGCCGCCGGCGGCGCGGTCGGCGGGCGGGTCGGTGACCGCCGCCGGGTCGGGCGAGCCGGCCGTCAGGGACCAGGCGGCGGTGGCGGGGGAGCCAGGCCGTGCTGACGCAGCCGGCGGGCGCGCAGCTCGTCGCCGTATGCCGCGCCGACGAAGAGCGCGCCCAGCAGCACGAATGCCGCCATGAAGACGCGCAGCGCGGCCGGCGCCGGGAGCAGCAGGATGACGACGACCGGCAACGCGCACTGGACCAGCACCCGGACGAGCTGCCGCCAGCGCCAGTCCGCGTCGGTGAGGTCGTGCCGCACCCAGTCGTGCAGCGGCGCGGGCAGCCGGCCGCCGAGCGCGTAACGCACCCATTGCGGCACGGACGGGCGGCCGGTCACCGCTCCAGTGTCGCGCCACCGCCGGCCGCGACGCCCGGCTGTCCTAGCCTTCGTCCGTGGCGAGGTGGGCGGAGCGGCTGCGGGCCGAGGGGTCGGAGCCCGACCCGCGCTTCAGCTTCGCGAACGAGCGGACCTTCCTGGCCTGGGTGCGGACCGCGCTCGCGTTGGTCGCCGCCGGGGTCGGCCTGGAGGCCTTCGTGCCGCCGCTGGCGATCCCCGGCCTCCGCCAGGTGCTCGCGGTCGGGCTGGCGCTGCTCGGCGCGGCGGCCAGCGCGACGGCGTTCCGCCGCTGGCTGCGGGCCGAGCGGGCGATGCGGGTCCGGGAGCCGCTGCCGCCGCCCACCCTCGCACCGCTGCTGGCCTTCGGCGTCGCCGCGGTCGCGCTGGTCGCGGTCGCGCTGCTGGTTGCGGGCCAGGTGTGAACGGCTCCCCGGACCGGCCACCCGACGGCTCGCACCAGCCGGACCCGTCGGACCCGCCACCCGGCCTGGCCGCGGAGCGGACCGCGCTGGCGTGGACGCGGACGGCGCTGGCGTACGCGGTCTGCGTCCTGCTCTGCGCGCGGCTGGCCCGTGGCGGCGCACCGCCGGTGCTCGTGGCCGGCGGGCTGGCCGTCGCGGTGCTGGCCGGCCTCGCCGCCGCCCGCCGGCGCCGGGCAGCCGAGGCGGTGGCCTCGCACCGGCCGGTGGCCGCGCCCACGACCGTGGCCGTCGCCGCCGCACTCACCACGCTGCTCGGGCTCGCCGCGGCGCTGCTCGTCCTCCGGTGACCGTCCCGATCCGCCGAGGGAGCATGTCGCCGCCCGAGTGGGATGCTCCGAGGTCGAGTGCGCAGCAGTAACTGCTCACTCGGGCGGGTGCGCTACTCAGTCGACGAGCTCGCAGAGCACGGCGCCGCTGGTCACCACCTCGCCGACCGCGGCGGTCAGCCCCTTGACCGTGCCGGCCTTGTGCGCGGTCAGCGGCTGCTCCATCTTCATCGCCTCGAGCACGACCACCAGGTCGCCGGCGTCGACCCGGTCCCCGTCCGCCACCGCGATCTTGACGATGGTGCCCTGCATCGGGCTGGTCAGCGCGTCGCCGCCGACCGCGGCGCCACCGCCGCGCGACCCGGACCGCTTCGGCGCCCGGCCGCCGCCACCCGCGACCGCCCCGGCCGCAGCGGACGCCGCGCCCAGGCCGGCCGGCAGGGTCACCTCCAGGCGCCGCCCGCCGACCTCGACCACCACGGTCTCCCGCGGCGACGGCTCGGCGGCGTCGGCGACCGGCCCCGCGTACGGCTGCAGGCCACCGGCCCACTCGGTCTCGATCCACCGGGTGTGCACCGAGAACGGCTCGCCGGTGAAGGCCGGGTCCCGGACGACCGCCCGGTGGAAGGGCAGCACCGTCGGCATGCCCTCCAGCACCGTCTCGTCCAGCGCCCGTCGCGCCCGCTCCAGCGCCTCGCCCCGGGACGCCCCGGTGACGATCAGCTTGGCCAGCAGCGAGTCGAAGGCGCCGCCGACCACCGCGCCGGCCTCGATGCCGGAGTCCACCCGCACCCCCGGGCCGGCGGGCTCGACGTACGCCGTCACCGTCCCCGGCGCCGGCAGGAAGCCGCGCCCCGGGTCCTCGCCGTTGAGCCGGAACTCGATCGAGTGGCCACGCGGCCGCGGGTCCCGGTCCAGGCCGAGGTCGGCCAGCAGGGCCCCGTCCGCGATCCGGAACTGGGCCCGGACCAGGTCGATCCCGCTGGTCTCCTCGGTGACGGGGTGCTCGACCTGCAGCCGGGTGTTCACCTCCAGGAACGAGATCGCGCCGTCGACACCGACCAGGAACTCGACCGTCCCGGCACCGACGTAGCCGGCCGCCGCACAGATGTCCCGTGCCGCGGTGTGGATCTGCGCCCGCTGCGCGTCCGACAGGAACGGCGCCGGGGCCTCCTCGACCAGCTTCTGGTGCCGCCGCTGCAGCGAGCAGTCCCGGGTGCCGACCACCGCGACCGAGCCGGCCGAGTCGGCCAGCACCTGCGCCTCGACGTGCCGGGGGCGATCCAGGTAGCGCTCGACGAAGCACTCGCCACGGCCGAACGCCGTCTCCGCCTCCCGCACCGCCGACGCGTACAGCTCCGGGATCTCCTCGACCGTCCGGGCGACCTTGAGCCCCCGGCCGCCGCCGCCGAACGCGGCCTTGATGGCGACCGGCAGCCCGTGCTCGCGGGCGAACTCCAGCACCTGCTCCGGCCCGGCGACCGGGTCGGTGGTGCCCGGGACCTGCGGCGCGCCGACCCGGGCGGCCAGGTGCCGGGCGGCGACCTTGTCGCCGAGCACCCGGATGGCGTCCGGCGGCGGGCCGATCCAGGTCAGCCCCGCCTCGATCACCGCGGCGGCGAAGTCCGCGTTCTCGGCCAGGAAGCCGTAGCCCGGGTGCACCGCGTCCGCGCCGGACGCGGCGGCGGCGGCCAGCACCTTGTCCACCCGCAGGTACGACTCGGCCGGGGTGGCGCCGCCGAGCGCGAAGGCGGTGTCGGCCAGCCGCACGTGCCGGGCCTCCCGGTCGGGGTCCGCGTACACGGCCACGCTCGCCAGCCCGGCGTCGCGGCAGGCGCGGGCGATCCGGACGGCGATCTCCCCCCGGTTCGCGATCAGCACGGTGCGCAAGCGGTGCCCCTTCCCTCGGGCGGAGTGTAGGACCGCGCCGCCGGGGTGCGAGGGGTGCCGGGTGGGCGGCGGTACGCCGCGTCAGCGGGGCAGGCCGGAGCGCCGCCAGGCGCCGGGGCCGGGGTGGAGCGGCGGGGGGAGCCGGGACGCCGGGTCCGCCCAGGCCCGGCGGGGCGTGGCGGCCCGCGCGGTCCCGGCGGCGGCGCGGGCGGTCAGCACCGCCACGAGCGCAGCCAGCTCGGCGGCGGTCGGCGCTCCGCGTACCACCCGGAGGAACGGCTCCTCGCTCATGCCGGCCATCCTGCCCCGCCGGGCCCCGCCCCGGCAGGCTGGGGCGGGCCGCCCCTCCCACCCGGCCGAGCCCCGCCCCGGCAGGCGGGGGCGGGGCTGCCTGCCGGCGGCCACCCGGCGCTCGGCTCAGGCGGACCGCATCGCCCGGGTGCCGACCCAGACCCCGAAGCAGGCGGTCAGCACGGCGGCGACGGCGCCGGCCGCGACGGTCGGCTCGAGCACCTGCCCGGCGAACAGCGACCGCTCCGCGTCGACCAGGTAGCGCAGCGGGTTCGCCGCGGAGGCCGCCCGCATCCAGCCCGGAGCCGACTCCAGCGGCAGCAGCACGCCGGCCAGCAGCAGCAGCGGGAACAGCAGCGTCTGCTGCACCGCCCAGAAGACCCACTCCTGGTTCCGCACCGCCAGCGCGAGCGCGTACGACAGCGCGCCGAGGCCCACCGCGGTGACGCCGAGCAGGGCGAGCCCGACCACCAGCCCCGCCGGCGCGAGCTCGAAGCCGAACGGGACCGTGACCGCGACGATGATCAGCGCCTGCACGAGCACCGGGGCGATCTCCTTCAGCGCCCGGCCGACGAGCAGCGCCGGGCGGCCGAGCGGGGTGACCAGCAGCCGTTCGTGCGAGCCGCTGAGCATCTCCGCCTGGAGGTTGGAGCCGGTCATCGAGGTGCCGATGAGGCAGCTCATGACGAGGATGCCGGGGACGAACGACTGCAGCGAGTCGCCGGTCGACAGGCCGGTCACGCCGGCCAGCAGCGGGGCGAACAGCGCGAGGAAGATCAACGGCTGGACCATGCTGAAGATCACGGAGAAGGGGTCGCGCATGGCCGGGCGGAGCTCCCGGCTCAGCACGGTGGTCGTGTCGGTGACGAAGGTCGACGCGCTCATCTCTCAGGCTCCCTGGGTCGCGGTGGTGGCGGTGGCTGGCTGCGCTCTCCTCGCGCAGGCTGCGGCCGGTGAGCGCGAGGAAGACGTCGTCGAGGGTCGGCCGGCGCACCTCGGCCGCGGTGACGGCCACCTCCGGCACCGCGCGGAGCAGGGCGGGCAGGGCGGCCGGGCCGTCGTGCACCCGCAGGCTGACCGTCCGCCCGTCCACCCCGGTCTCGCTCGGCTCGAGGATGCGGGCGGCCTCGGCGAGCCGCCGCGCGCCGGCGCCGTCCCGGGCGGTGACGACGAGCCGGTCGCCGACGTGCCTGCTCTTCAGCCGGGACGCGGTGTCGTCGGCGATCACCTCGCCGTGGTCCATGACCATGACCCGCTCGGCCATCGTGTCGGCCTCGTCCAGGTAGTGGGTGGTCAGGAAGATCGTGGTGCCGTGCTCGCGGCGCAGCCGGAGCACGTGGTCCCAGAGGTTGGCCCGGCTCTGCGGGTCGAGCCCGGTCGAGGGCTCGTCGAGGAAGAGCAGCCCCGGCCGGTGCACCAGACCGAGCGCGACGTCGAGACGGCGGCGCTGGCCACCGGACAGCGTGCCGACCTTGCGCCCGGCGAGCCCGGACAGCTGCAGCGCGTCGAGCAGCTCCGCACTGCGCTTCCGCGCCTCGCGCCGGCCCAGGCCGTACGCCTGGCCCTGGCTGACCAGCTCGTCGGCGACGCGCTGGGCGTGCCCGGCGCCGTTGCCCTGCCCGACGTAGCCGATCCGCCGGCGCACCCCGGCCGGGTCGGTGCGGACGTCGCAGCCGGCGACCGTGGCGGTGCCGGCGGTCGGCGTGAGCAGCGTGGTCAGCATCCGGAGGCTGGTCGACTTGCCGGCGCCGTTCGGGCCGAGGAAGGCGACGAGCTCGCCCTCGGCGACGTCGAGGTCGAGGCCGCGCACCGCCTGCACGGCACCGTCGCCGGTGCCGAACACGCGCGTCAGCCCGCGGGCGGAGATGAGCGACCGGGTGCCGGTCCGGACCGGGGACTCGGGGATGAGGGTCTGTGTCATGCCCGAAAGCTACGGATCCAAGTGGTCGGATCCTGACCGCTTCGTCGGGCATCCTGGTGTTCGTGGATCCGACCGCGCGGGTGCTGCGCCTGTTGTCGCTGCTGCAGACGTACCGGCACTGGGCGGGTGCCGAGCTGGCGGACCGGCTCGCGGTCAGCCCGCGCACGCTGCGCCGCGACGTCGACCGGCTGCGCGAGCTCGGCTACCCGGTGGACACCACCCGCGGCAGCCACGGCGGCTACCGGCTGTCCGCCGGCGCCCAGATCCCGCCGCTGCTGCTGGACGACGACGAGGCGGTCGCGATCGCCGTCGGCCTGCGCACCGCGGCGGGCGGCGGCGTGACGGGCATCGAGGAGACCTCGCTGCAGGCGCTGGCGAAGCTGCAGCAGGTGCTGCCGAAGCGGCTGCGCCGCCGGGTCGACGCGCTGGCGGACGCGACCGACACCACGGTCTTCGGCCGGGGCGGTCCGTCGGTCGACGCCGACGTCCTCGTCGCGGTGGCCCAGGCCTGCCGGGGCAACGAGCAGCTGCGGTTCGGCTACACCGGCTACGGCGGCGCGGAGAGCTCGCGCTTCGTCGAGCCGCACCGGCTGGTCTCCCGCGGCCGCCGGTGGTACCTGGTGGCGTGGGACCTGCAGCGCGGCGACTGGCGCACCTTCCGGGTCGACCGGCTCGCCCGGCCGTTCGCGAACGGGGTGCGGTTCGCGCCGCGGGAGCTGCCCGCCGAGGACGCCGCGGCGTACGTCGCGCAGGCGCTGCGCGCGCTGCCGCAGCGGCACACCGCGGTGCTCACCGTCGAGCTGCCGTTGGCCGAGGCACGGGAGCGGATCCCGGCGTGGATGGGCGAGCTCACCGCGGCGGGGGACCGCAGCGTGCTGCGGACCGGGGCGGACTCGCCGGAGTGGCTGGCGCTGATGATCGCGATGCTCGACGTCGAGGCCACGGTCGACGCCTCGCCCGAGCTGATGGAGCAGCTGCGCGCCCTGCGGCGGCGGGTCGGCCGGCTGACCGGCGGCTGAGTGCTGGGATGGCCGCCGGCGCCCGGCCGACGCTTGGCGCAGGCTAGAGCGGGATGTTGCCGTGCTTCTTCGGCGGCAGGGTGTCCCGTTTGGACCGCAGCATCCGCAGCGCCTGGGTCACGTACCGCCGCGTGTACGACGGCGGGATCACCGAGTCGAGGTAGCCCCGCTCGGCCGCGGTGTACGGGTTCGCGAGCGTGTCCTCGTACTGCTGCACCAGCTCGGCGCGCAGCGTGTCCGGGTCCTCGGCGGCCGCGATCTCCCGCCGGTAGAGGATGTTCACCGCGCCCTGGGCGCCCATCACCGCGATCTGCGCGGTCGGCCAGGCCACGTTGACGTCCGCCCGCAGGTGCTTCGAGCCCATCACGTCGTACGCCCCGCCGTACGCCTTGCGGGTGATCACCGTGACCTTCGGCACGGTCGCCTCGGCGTAGGCGTAGATCAGCTTCGCGCCGCGCCGGATGATGCCGCCCCACTCCTGCGAGGTGCCGGGCAGGAAGCCGGGGACGTCGACGAAGGTCAGCACCGGGACGTTGAAGCAGTCGCAGGTGCGCACGAAGCGCGCCGCCTTCTCGGACGCGTCGATGTCCAGCGTGCCGGCGAACTGCATCGGCTGGTTGGCGACGACGCCGACCGAGCGGCCGGCCACCCGGCCGAAGCCGACGACGATGTTCGGCGCGAACAGCGGGTGCACCTCGAGGAACTCGCCGTCGTCGAGGACGTGCTCGATCACCCGGTGCATGTCGTACGGCTGGTTCGCCGAGTCCGGGACGAAGGTGTCCAGCTCCCGGTCGTGGTCGGTGATCTCGAGCTGCACCGGCTCGTCGTACGCCGGCGGCTCGTCCAGGTTGTTGCCCGGCAGGTACGACAGCAGCGCCCGGACGTAGTCGATCGCGTCCTTCTCGTCGGCTGCCATGTAGTGCGCGACCCCGGACTTGGTGTTGTGCGCCCGCGCCCCGCCGAGGTCCTCGAAGGCGACGTCCTCGCCGGTCACCGTCTTGATCACGTCCGGGCCGGTGATGAACATGTGCGAGGTCTGATCGACCATGACCGTGAAGTCGGTGATCGCGGGGGAGTAGACCGCGCCGCCGGCGCACGGGCCCATCACCAGGCTGATCTGCGGGACGACCCCGGACGCCATGACGTTGCGGTAGAAGATCTCGCCGTACAGGCCGAGCGAGACCACGCCCTCCTGGATCCGCGCGCCGCCGGAGTCGTTGATCCCGACCACCGGGCAGCCGGTGCGCATCGCCAGGTCCATCACCTTGACGATCTTCTCGCCGAAGACCTCGCCGAGGCTGCCGCCGAACACGGTGAAGTCCTGGGCGAAGACGCAGACCGGCCGGCCGTCGACGGTGCCGTAGCCGGTGACCACGCCGTCGCCGTACGGCCGCTCGTCGGCCAGCCCGAAGCTCGTCGACCGGTGCCGGGCCAGCTCGTCGGTCTCCACGAACGAGCCGTCGTCGAGCAGCAGCTCGATCCGCTCCCGCGCGGTCAGCTTGCCCTTGGCGTGCTGCCGCTCGACCGCCCGCGCGGAGCCGGCGTGCACGGCCTCGTCGTTGCGCCGGTGCAGGTCGGCCAGCTTCCCCGCCGCGGTGTGGATGTCGGGCGGATCACCCTGCTCGGGCGGGGCGGCGCTGCTCATGCGGGCGAGCGTATCCGCGCCCGGGGGTCGCGCCGAGGGGGACGGGTGGTTGCCCGGAGGGGCACCGTCGCGCTGATAAGGCGGACAGCGACGGTACGAAGGGCCTACCGTCGAGTCGATCACAGTGACCGGTCGCGAGTCCGTGCCGGTCCGACGACACGGGGAGAGTCGGATGACCGACATCGTGGAGCGGCCGGCGGCACCGGCCGACGGCCAGGCGGCACCGCGGACGACGGAGCAGCTGGTGGCGTCGGCGGGCAGCGGGCACGACCTGGGGTACGCCCGGCGCCCGGCGCGCGGGCACGGCTACGAGCAGCGCGGCCTGGCGTACCTGCCGCTGTCGCGGCTGCACGAGGGCCGGTTCGGCCGGATGTTCCGGCTGCCGCCGTTCGTGCCCAGCGACGCGCGGATCGCCGAGATCGCGGCGCTGATGACGGAGAACGTGTCCGGTCCGACGCCGGAGCTGGACAACCCGGACATCCCGGCCGGCTACACGTACCTGGGCCAGTTCATCGACCACGACCTGACCTTCGACCCGGTCTCCAGCCTGACCCGGGCGAACGACCCGGACGCGCTGACGAACTTCCGCAGCCCGCGCTTCGACCTGGACTGCGTGTACGGCCGGGGGCCGTCCGACGACCCGTTCCTCTACGACCGCGACTCCGGCGGCGAGAAGATGCTGATCGGCCGGCACGACGACGAGGACGACCTGCCGCGCAACAACCAGGAGACGGCGCTGCTGGGCGACCCGCGCAACGACGAGAACACCTTCGTCGGCCAGCTGCAGCTGACCATGCTGAAGTTCCACAACAAGGTGCTCGACCTGGTCGCGGCCGACCCGGCGCTGCGCAAGGGCAGCGAGACCACGTTCGAGGCGGCGCAGCGGATCGTGCGCTGGCACTACCAGTGGCTCGTCGTGCACGACTTCCTGCGTCGCACGGTCGGCACCGAGATGCTCGGCCTCGGTGCTGGACGAGACCGGACCGCAGCCGAAGGTCGAGCGGTACTTCTACACCTGGCGCAACGACCCGTACATGCCGGTGGAGTTCTCGGTCGCGGCGTACCGCTTCGGCCACTCCCAGATCCGCGGCCGCTACAAGCTCAACACCCTCGTCGGCCCGCTGGCGACGTTCCTGCCGACCAGCACCCACGACGACGCGACCCGGCTGCAGCACTTCGGCGGCTTCCGGATCCTGCCGCGGTTCTGGACGATCGAGTGGGCGCGGTTCTTCGAGGTGGACGGCGCCGGCTCCGACGCGCGGCAGCCGACCCGGCTGATCGACACCAAGCTGGCCAACCCGCTCGCCGCGCTGCCGCCCGAGATCGGCGGCAACCGGCCGTCCCTGATCGACCGCAACCTGACCCGCGGCGCCCGGCTGATGCTGCCGTCCGGACAGGACGTCGCCTGCCACATGGGCGCCGACGTGCTCTCCGACGCCGACCTCGCGCTGCCCGGCGGCGGCCCGGCCCCGCTCTGGTACTACATCCTCGCCGAGGCCGGCGTGCAGGCCGGCGGCCGGCACCTCGGCCAGGTCGGCGGCCGGATCGTCGCCGAGGTCTTCCTCGGCCTGCTGGAGAAGGACCCCTCCTCCTACCTGCGCAACGAGCCCGGCTGGAAGCCGTTCCTCGCCGGCGACGACTTCACCATGCCCGACCTGATCACGTTCACCGGACACGGTCTCGACGTCACCACCTTCCCCGGCGGCGGCCCGGGCGGGCCCGGCGGCGGCCCGGGCGGGCCCGGCGGCGGTCCCGGCGGCCCCGGGGGCGGTCCCGGCGGCGGCCCGGGCGGTCCGGGCGGGCCCGGCGGCCCGGGCGACGGTGGTCCGGTCCCGCCGGCGGCGCCGCCGTCCTGAGCGCCGAGGAGGCCGGCTAGCGTGGCGGGGTGAGCAGCCCCGTCACCAGCCAGTGGGCCGACCTGGAGCGCCCGCCCCTGCCCGGGCGGGCGCTCGCGGTCGCGCTGCTGCGGGACGGCGGGTTCGTCACCGACCTGCGGGTCGTGCCGGTCACCGGCTCGACCAACGACGACGTGCTCGCGCTCGCCCGGGCCGGCGCACCCGAGGGGCTGGTGCTGGTCGCCGAGGAGCAGACCGGCGGCCGGGGCCGGCTCGACCGCGGCTGGGCGTCCCCGCCCCGCGCCGGGCTCACCTTCTCGGTGCTGCTGCGGCCGCCGGGCTCGGTGCCGGCGCACCGGCGCACCTGGCTGCCGCTGCTGGCCGGCGTCGCCGTGCGGCAGGCGGTCGAGCGGCTCGGCGAGGTGGAGACCCGGCTCAAGTGGCCGAACGACGTGCTGCTCGGCCCGCGACGCGGCAAGGTGGCCGGCATCCTGGCGCAGGCCGACCAGGCCGCGGTCGTGGTCGGGATCGGGCTGAACGTGGGCACCCGGCGCACCGAGCTCCCGGCCGGCGCGACCTCGCTGCTGGTGGAGGCGGCCCGGTGCACCGACCGCGACCCGCTGCTGCGGGCGGTGCTGCGCGGGCTCGGCGCCGCCTACGCGGGCTGGTGCGCCGCCGGTGGGGACCCGACCGCCTCCGGCCTGCGGGCGGCCTACACCGCCGGGTGCGACACGGTGGGTCGGCCGGTGCGGGTGCTGCTGCCGGACGGCGGCGAGCTGGCGGGGACCGCGACCGGAGTCGACGATGCCGGCCGGCTGGTGCTGAGCACGGCCGGCGGCGAGCGGGCCGTCTCCGCGGGCGACATCCGGCACCTGCGCGAGACCGCAGGACACGACTAGGTGAACTGAGTGACGGCCGCGCCGGCCGTCCGTCATGCTGCTTCCCGTGGCGTACCCGGACCAGCTCCTCGCCGACGACGAGCGCGTCGTCAAGCACCTGCACCCGCACTGGATCACGCTGGTCTGGCCGACCGTCCTGTTCCTGGTGGTGGTGGGCCTGGCGTCCTTCCTGGCCGCGATCGTCCCGGGCGGCTCCGTGCAGCAGGCCGTCCGCATCGGGATCGTCGCGGTGGCGGCGCTCGCGCTGATCGTGGTCGTCCTGGTGCCGTACCTGCGCTGGCGGACCACCCACTACGTGCTCACCACGCACCGGCTGATGACCCGGGTCGGGATCCTGCACCACAGCGGCCGGGACGTGCCGCTGAACCGGATCAACAACGCGATGTACGAGCAGTCCTTCTGGGAGCGGATCATCAAGTCCGGGACGCTGGTGGTCGAGTCCGCCGGCGAGGACGGCCAGCAGGTGTTCCGGCACATCCCGGACGCGGACCGGACCCAGCAGCTGATCAACCGGCTGGTCGAGGGCGACCACGACCGGCGCAGCCGCAACGCCGCCCGGCACGGGGCGCACTACGAGTACGAGGACGCCGACCAGGAGCGCGACGGCGACGACCGGACCCGCCCGCTGGACCGGCCCTGACCCCTACTGGTAGGAGATCATCGCCGGCGTCGGGCGCTTCGTCATCGTCTGCGCCGGGCTGAGCATCGGCACGTCCTCGTCGTAGAAGTTCTTCCAGCCGAACGCGACGCCCTTCGGGGCCGCGCCCACCGACCGCGCCCCAGGTCGTGTCCTTGCTGCCCGGCGGTCCCTGCCCGTCCATGTGGACCAGCAGCGCGACCTCGTCCCGGCCCTGCTGCAGCGGCTGGTCGGTGCCGATCATCGACAGCCGGAACTGGTGCAGCACGAGGAGCTTCTGCGGCAGCTTGTTCCGCTCCGTCAGGTCGGCCAGCCACCCGTACACCGAGTTGATCTCGGCCGCGCTGACCGAGCCGATCTGGGTCAGGTGCTTCTCGCCCGGCTTGAGCCGCCACTCCGGGTCCAGCGCCAGCCCGACGTGCGGCAGCTTGAGCAGCGACTCGTACCGCTTCGCCTGGGTCAGGAAGTCCGTCCGGCCCGGCTGCAGGTCGAGCACCACGTACACGCCGGCCGCGGCGGCCTTCTCCACCCACGGCCGCAGCAGCGAGAGCGGCGCCTCGAACGAGTAGTTCCCGTCCGGTCCCGGCGGCGCGGTGGCGACCGTGGCGATGATCTCCAACGTGGGCACCACCGGCAGGCTGCCGCTCAGCGGCCGGTACGGCGCGGCGGTCTGCTTCGCGCGGGCGATGGCGGCGTCCACCGGCTGCTCGCCGAGCACCCCGAGCCCGGCGGTGCCGGGGTGGCCGTAGAGCGCGACCAGCCGCCGTCCGGGCAGCACGACCTGGCCGCCGCCCGGCAGCTGGGTGCCCGTGGCGGCGACCGCGACCCTGGCGGCGAGCCGGTCGGTGGCGCCGAAGCCGGCCCCGGCGGCGAGCACGTGCGTCGGCGGCGTCGCCGACAGCGCCTCGATCGCGGCCGGGTCGGCCCGCGGGTCGGTGCCGCGCAGCGGCACGACGGCGGCGCCTGCCGCCTTCGCGGTGGCGGCGGCGGCCGCGGCGCCGGCCCGGGTGGCCGCGTCGCCGCCGGAGCGGACCAGCACCGCCAGGTCGGCGAGGCCCGGTGCCGGCCGGGCGGTGCTGATCCGACCGGCGTCGGTCACCACCGGCGCCCCGCCCGCCTGCAGCCGGCTGGCGAGCTCCGGCCCGGTCGCCAGCACCGCCGAGGGCTTCAGCCGGCCGATCTCGGCCGCCACCGCGTCCCCGCTGCCGTCGTCGAGCAGCAACGGCACGCCGAGCTGCTCGGCCTGCCCGGCCGCGGCGTCGATGCCCGCCGGGTCCGTCGCCGCGGCGACGACCACGGCCGGCGCGGCGTCGAAGAGCGCGCGGCTGACCGCCACCGACAGCGCGGTGGCGGTGCGGCCGCCGGCGACGGCGGTCGGCTGGGCCGGCAGGCTCACCGTCGCGGCCGGCGCGGAGCCCGAGCCGTCCTGGCTCCCGGACCCGCCAGGCGGCGACCCGGCCCCCTCCCCGTCGGTGCAGGCGGCGAGCAGCACCGCCACGGCAGCGATCCCGGCTCGGAACGTGGCTGGTCGGCGTCTCATCTCGCAGGAGTATGGCAACTTCTCCGGCGCGCCCCGGTGCCGGCCCACCCCGCGGCGGCGGCGGGGGATAGAAAGAGCCCCATGACGCAGATCACCCCGCAGTCGGACAGCACCTGGCTCGGCGGGGAGGAGTTGGACGCGGCCCGGCAGCGGCTGCCGATCCTGTACGTCGACGCGATCCCGGTCCGGGTGGACGGGCAGGGCAGCGTCACCGCCGTCGGGCTGCTGCTGCGGGTGACCGGTGAGGGCCGGATCACCCGGGCGCTGGTGTCCGGGCGGGTGCTCTACCACGAGCGGGTGCGCTCCGCGCTGCTGCGGCACCTGGAGAAGGACCTCGGCCCGCTGGCGCTGCCGAAGGTGCCGGTGACACCGCAGCCGTTCACGATCGCCGAGTACTTCCCGACCCCGGGGGTGACCGCGTTCCACGACCCGCGCCAGCACGCGGTGTCGCTGGCGTACGTGGTGCCGGTCGAGGGCGACTGCGCGCCCCAGCAGGACGCGCTGGAGCTGACCTGGTTCACCCCGGCGGAGGCCCGCGACGAGCGGCTGCTGTCCGAGATGGCCGGCGGCCAGGGCACCCTGCTGCTGCAGGCCCTGTCCCACGTCGGCCACTAGGCCCGGTTCCCGCAGGATGGGCCGGGGGTAGGCCGGGCTCATGGACGACCATCTGCTCCTCGCGGAGGAGTTCCTGCTGCTCGCCCTCGACGACGAGAAGGGCACCTCCCGGCTGTGGTACGGCGCCGACCCGGCCCTGGCCGGCGCCCTGCTGCTCGACCTCGCCGCCGCTGGTGCGGTCGGCGTGACCGACGGCAAGCTCGTCGCCACCCCCGGCGCGCGGCTCGAGCACCCGTTGCTGACTGATGCCCACCGCGGCATCGCGAGGTCGGACAAGCCGCGCGATGCCCGGGGCTGGCTCGGCCAGCTGGCCCGCCAGCTCAAGCCGCTCGGCGACCGGATCGGCGACAGCCTGGCCGGCCGCGGCGTGCTCCGGCGCGAGGACGGCAAGGTCATGGGCCTGTTCACCCGGACGAGATTCCCGGCCGCGCACGGCGGCGCCGAGGCCGACCTGCGCGCGCGGCTGGGCGCGGTGCTGCGGTCGGAGCGCCAGCCGACCCCGCGGGAGGCGCAGCTCGTCGCGCTGCTGCTGCCGTACGACCAGGCGGGCAAGCTCGTCGACCGGGAGCATCGCAAGGCGGCCCGGGCGCGCGCGAAGGAAATCGCCGACCGGGGCATAGCCGGCCAGGCGGTGTCCGACGCCGTGCAGGCCGAGGTGATGACGATCGTCCTCACCGCGACCATCGCAGCCAGCGCGGCAGCGGGCGCGGGCGGCAGCTGACGAGTACGGCGACGGCCGGGAAACCTGGTCGAGCGCGCGCCAGCGCCTCCGTAGGCTGCCCCGGATGGACGCCGACATCGAGGTCGAGGACCTGATCAAGACGTTCCGGGTGCCGGAGCGGGAGGCGGGCCTGCGGGCGTCGGTCCGCAGCCTGGTCCGCCGGACCCACCTGGACGTGACCGCGGTCGCCGGCATCTCCTTCGCGATCGCCCCGGGTGAGGTGGTCGGCTTCCTCGGCCCGAACGGCGCCGGCAAGACCACCACCCTGAAGATGCTGTCCGGCCTGCTGTTCCCCACCGCCGGCGAGGTGGCCGTGCTCGGGCACACCCCGTCCCGGCGCGAGCACGACTACCTGCGCCGGATGACCCTGGTGATGGGCAACCGCAACCAGCTGGTCTGGGACCTGCCGGCGCTGGACTCGTACGAGATGAACCGGGCGATCTACCGCATCCCGGACGCTGAGTTCCGCCGCACCCGGGACGAGATGGTCGCGCTGCTGGAGATCGGCGACCAGGTGCGCAAGCCGGTGCGGACGCTGTCGCTCGGCGAGCGGATGAAGGCCGAGATCGCCGGCGCGCTGCTGCACCGCCCGCAGGTGCTCTTCCTGGACGAGCCGACGATCGGGCTCGACGTCACGATGCAGAAGCGGATCCGCACCTTCCTCGCCGACTACAACCGCCGCTACCGCGCCACCGTCCTGCTGACCAGCCACTACATGGCCGACGTGCAGGCGCTGTGCAACCGGGTGATCGTGATCGACCACGGCGTGCTGCTCTACGACGGCGGCCTGCGCGAGCTGTCCGCCCGGTACTCGCCACAGCAGACGATCACCGCCACCGTCGGCGACGTGCTGCTCGACCCGGCCGACTACGGCGAGCTGCTGTCCGCCGAGGGCGGCCGGATCACCCTCAAGGTCGCCAAGGAGCGCTCCGCGCAGGTGGCGGCGCGGCTGCTGCGCGAGCACGGCGTGACCGACCTGACCATCGAGGACCCGCCGGTGGAGGACGTCATCGAGCAGGTCTTCGCCGCCGGCCCCCGGATGCCCCCGTGAGGCGACAGGGGCGTGAGCATCGCGGCGCCCCTCGGGGGCCCGAGGAGCGGAGCGCCGCTGGAGGCGAACCATGAGCCCACTGCGGCTCACCGGCCTGCCCGGCCTGTACGCCGCCACCATGCGGGCGGCGGTGCAGACCCAGTTCCAGTACCGCACCGCCAACTACGCCTACATGCTCGGCATGGTCGCCGAGCCGGTGATCTACCTGGTGGTGTGGCAGACGGTGGCCGAGTCCCGGGGCGGGCAGGTCGAGGGCATCACGGCCGGCGAGTTCGCCGCGTACTACATCGTCTGGACGCTGGTCCGGAACATGAACATCGTCTTCACCCCCTACGGCTGGGAGGACCGGATCCGGCAGGGGGAGCTGTCCGGGATGCTGGTCCGCCCGGTGCACCCCATCCACTACGACCTGGCCTACTTCGCGGGCTGGAAGGTGGTCGTCGTGGTGCTGTGGCTGCCGATCGCCGCGGTGCTGAGCCTCATCTTCCGGCCCACCTTCGACGTGAGCCCGCTGGAGGTCGCGGTCTTCGCGGTGGCGATCTGGGGCGCGTACCTGATCCGCTCGATGCTGCTGTGGGTGCTCGGGATGGTGACGTTCTGGACCACCCGGGTCAGCGCCCTCTACGACCTCTACTTCACCGCCGAGCTGCTGCTGTCCGGGCGGCTGGTGCCGCTGGCGCTGCTGCCGGCGTGGGCGCTGACGCTGGCGGACTGGCTGCCGTTCAAGTACACGTTCGGCTACCCGATCGAGGTGCTGGCCGGCGACCTGAGCACCCGGGAGCTGCTGAGCGGGCTCGGGCTGCAGGCGGTCTGGATCGCGGTGGGCGCGCTGCTGGTCGCCGCGGTGTGGCGGGTCGGCGTGCGGCGCTACGCCGCGGTCGGGAACTAGCCGATGCGCGCCGCCGGCCGCCGGATCGGCTCAGCCGTCCGCCTCGCCGTGACGTTCCTGCGGATCGGCGCGCTGACCGAGCTGCAGTACCGGGTGAACTTCTTCTTCAGCCTGCTCCAGTCGGCCATCGCGGTCGGCACCTCGCTGGCCGTGATCGGCCTGGTCTTCGCCCAGACCGAGTCGCTGGGCGGCTGGTCGGCCGGCGAGCTGCTGGTGATCATGGGCATCTGGGTGCTGATGGGCGGTGTCATCCGATCGGTCATCCAGCCGAACATGCGGCAGCTGATGACCGACGTGCAGGAGGGCACGCTGGACTACGTGCTGACCAAGCCCGCGGACGGGCAGCTGCTGGTCAGCACCCGGCGCTACGAGATCTGGCAGGCGGTGGACGTCGTCGTCGGCGCCGCGGTGACCGTGGTGGCGGTCGCCCGGCTGCCCGGCACGCCGAGCGTCCCGGCGGTGCTCGGCTTCGCGCTCGCGCTGCCGCTCGGAGCCGTCGCCATCTACTGCTGCTGGCTGCTGCTGACCGTCGGCGCGTTCTGGGTGACCCGGGTGGACTACGTCATCGAGATGTTCGAGGGGATGTACCAGGCCGGCCGGTGGCCGGTGACGATCTACCCGGGCTGGCTGCGGTTCGGCTTCACCGTGCTGGTTCCCCTCGCCTTCGCCATCACCGTGCCGGCGCTCCGCGCTGCGACCGGCCGGCTGTCGCCGTGGCTGCTGGCCGCGGCCGCCTTCTGACCGCTGCGCTGCTCGCGGTGACCCGGTGGGCCTGGCTGGGCGCGGGCTGCGCCGCTACTCCGGCGCGTCCGCCTGAACCGCCGTCTCCGCCGAGCCGTACCGTCGGGTAGTGCGGGTGTGACACAGTGACAGCCTGCCGGCGGCCGGGGACGGTGGCAGGTGCCTGACGTGCGTGTTTGATCCTTGCGGAGGCCTGCCGATGCAGATTCCTGCCCCCTTCGACTACGCCCGGGCCACCTCGGTCGCGCACGCCCTGGACCTGCTGCAGCGGCACGGGCCGGAGTCCCGGCTGGTCGCGGGCGGACACAGCCTGCTGCCGATGATGCGGCTGCGGCTGGCCCGCCCGGAGTGGCTGATCGACATCAACGACCTGGCCGAGCTGGACATCGTCCGCGAGGACGGCGACCGGCTGCGGATCGGGGCGCTGACCCGGCACGCGGCGATCCTGGCGTCGCCGGTCGTCGGCCGGCTGTTCCCGATCTTCCACGACGCCGAGAAGGTGATCGCCGACCCGGTGGTGCGCAACCGCGGCACCCTCGGCGGCTCGCTGTGCCAGGCCGACCCGGCCGAGGACTCCACCACCGTCTGCGACGTGCTCCGCGCCGAGGTGGTGATCCAGGGTGCCGCCGGCGAGCGGACGATCCCGATGCGGGAGTTCCATCGCGGGCCGTACGAGACGGCGGTCGAGCAGGACGAGATCCTCCTCGAGGTGCGGCTGCCGGTCCGGCCGCGCAGCGGCAGCGCGTACGAGAAGGTGGAGCGCCGGGTCGGTGACTGGGCGATCGCCGCGGCCGGCGCGGCGGTGTCGCTGGCCGGCGACGGCAGCATCGGCGAGGTCGGCATCGGGCTGACCGCGGTGCGGCTGGAGGGCGGGACGGTCAACCGCGCCGAGGACGCCGCGCGCGGGCGGCAGCCGTCCGACGAGTGTACGCCGAGGCCGGCCGGCTGGCCGCCGAGGACTGCGAGCCGATGAGCGACCAGCGCGGGTCGGCCGAGTACAAGCGGCACCTGGCCGGGGAGCTGACCAGCCGGGCACTGCGCCGGGCCTGCGAGCGCGCCGCCGGGACTCCGGCGGCCGCCGGGATGGAGGGGTGACGGGGATGCAGGTGACCATGACGGTCAACGGCGCGCAGGTCAGCCGGGAGGTGGAGCCGCGGACGCTGCTGGTGCACTTCCTCCGCGACGACCTCGGGCTGACCGGCACCCACTGGGGCTGCGACACCAGCAACTGCGGCGTCTGCGTGGTGCAGGTCGACGGGGTGCCGGTGAAGTCGTGCACGATCCTCGCCGCGATGGCCGGCGGCCACGAGGTGCGCACCGTCGAGGGGCTGGCCACCGACGGCAAGCTGGACCCGGTGCAGGAGGGGTTCATGGCCGAGCACGGCCTGCAGTGCGGCTTCTGCACGCCGGGCATGATGCTGACCGCCCGCGCGCTGCTGGACCGCAACCCGGACCCCAGCGACGAGGAGATCCGCGAGGCCATCTCCGGCCAGATCTGCCGCTGCACCGGCTACGCGACGATCGTGCGCTCGGTGCGCTGGGCCGCCGACCACCCCGCCGAGTCCACTGTGGAGGCGACCCCGTGACCGCCACCGAGGAGCGCCCCGATCGGCTTCGGCCGGCTGGCGCGCGAGGAGGACCCCCGCTTCATCCGCGGCAAGGGCCGCTACCTCGACGACATCGTGCTGCCCGGCATGCTGCACGGCGCGATGAACAACGGAAGCATGGCCGCAACGGTATCGACGACGCCGCCATGGGCTCCCGCAAGCAACGCCGGCTTGAGCTTCTGAAGCAGCGTATCCATGTCGGCGAACGTCACCCGCGCATCTGTGAAGCGTGTCCACTGCATAGCGCGCTCGTTGAAATATTGGATCATCTTGAGGTCCGGCGCCGGATGCTCGCTGATCAGGAAATCGCATTGTCCCGGCTGGTGGGGATGCAGATAAGCGAACGCATCCGAAACGAAGAGAATGCGATCGAGCGTATCGAACGCCCAGAGCGTGTCCGGCAGATCGCGCCAAACCGGCGGGACGAACACGAGCTTTCGATCGCCGAGATCGAGGCTGTCGCCGGGAGCGACATTCCTGAATCGATGCGCGGCCTCCGGATAGTACAGTCCGTAGTCGCGCAGGTTACCCACCACTGTCGCGTTCGGAAACTTCCTCATCCACTGGCCAAGCAGCCCGGCGTGCGGAAACTCCGCGTGGGTCGGAAACACGTAGTCGAGGGGCCTGCCCGCAAGAAATGCTTCGATATCGTATTCCACCGCATCCCAATGCATGGGATGACCGGTATCGATGATCACGGTCTTGTCGCGGCCCCGAATTGCGTACATGGAGAAATGCCCATGCACGCTGGCTCCGGAATAGCTACTATCGAGGCAGCCTCCCGACCACAGCACGTCCGGCCTGATCAGGCGCGGCAATGCCCCGGTTTTCCTCCACGCAGATGCATTCATGAAAGGTGTTCCCCGTCGCGGTGCTCCGGTACGATATCGGCCATCGCATCCTTCCTTCGAGACCCGGCCTCATTCCCTCGCAAGACCGAGCTTTTGCATCAGCTCGGACCATTTGCTCAATTCCGCGCGAACGAACGCCCCGAGCTGCTCGGGCGATCCGCCGGTTGGAAAGACTGCAATCTGCTCGAAGCGCGCCCGAACCTCGGCATCCTTCAAAGCCCTTGCAGATTCCTCGTTGAGGCGAGCGATGATCGCCGGCGGCGTACCGGCCGGCGCAAATAGCCCGAACCAGCCGACAACGTCGACTCCGGGCAGTCCTACCTCGGCCAAAGTCGGGATATCGGGCAGAATGGACATTCGGTTCGCCGAGGTCACGCCGAGCAGGTTCAGGTGACCGCTCTTGGCATATCGGAGTGACGAGCTCATGGGATCGACGATCACGTCGACTTGCCCGCTGATGGTATCGGTCAATGCGGGCGTGCTGCCGGCATAAGGGATGCCCAAGACCTCTATTCTCCGGAGCTTCAGGAGCTTCACGAAGAGATCCGCCGAGGATGCGAGTCCGGCCGTCGCGACCGTCACCTTGCCGGGATTTGCGCGGGCGTAGTCGATCAGTTCCTTTAGCGAGCCGTATGGTCGCTTCGGATTGGCGAGAACCAGGCTGGTCGATTCCCCTAGCATTATGACCGGTGCGAAATCGCGCTCGACGTCGTAGTCGACGTTCTTGAACATCACCTGCTGCATGCCGTGGGAGAGCGACGCGGACAGCAGGGTGTAACCGTCGGGAGGCGCCTTGGCGACTGCGGCTGTTCCAATCGTCCCGGCCGCCCCCGGCCGGTTCTCGACGACGACCGGACGCTTCAAGCTCTTGGACAGATGGCTTGCGATCATCCTTGCGATCGAATCGTTTCCGCCGCCGGCCGGATACGGAACGACGATGCGTATGTCGCGCGCCGGATAGTCGACGGATTGGCCGGCAGCGGGAAGCGCGCAACCAACCTGCACGGCTACCAGCAGGGTTGTCAGCTGCATCCAGCTTCCAGGCATCCCGTTCCCCTTAATCTGCTTCCATTCCACAGCTGCTGAGATTGAGAGTGCCTCTCATCGCGAATTCACGACGGCGTCGATCTTGCCCCAGTCGAAGCCCTCAAGCGCGCCAGGTCGCTTTTGCTTTGCTAGCGACTCGAGCGCTTTGACCGTTTCGGCAACGAGCATGTCAACTGCTCCGGAGCCTTCGACGATGCAGCCAAAGCACGGGCAGATCCGGTCGATCGGGTGGGTCGCCGTGATGCGTAGCAGGTCCTCAATCAGGGGTTTGGTATCGATTCCGATCATCCAGTCGAACTTGGCGCTGATGTATCGGGCGATGAGATCGCTCGTCGCGATGCAGTCGGCACCTCTGGAAACGCGCGGTCCCGATGGCTTATCGGCACACGTGACAAATCCGAAAGAATCCGAGCTGAACAGCGTGCGCGTCCTTGATCTCATAGAACCAGTACGTCGCCAGCACTGCCATCAGCGGCCTGATGATCTCGAGCTCCAAGTCCCCAACCTTGAGCACAGAGCCGGGCGGAAGCCGCTCCAGCGATACGCCGGTGGTCGCCTCGATCCCCGCCGCTGCACTCGCCCCATCCATTCCCTCGAAGAAGTCGAGCGGATTGAGCGGTCCGCTCCAGATCACCGACTTGATCGCGAAGGCGCGCACGATCTCAGGAAGATTGATGATCGAGTCCGGCTCCCAGCGCGTCATCGTCATGCGTGGGGCCGGCGAACCTCCGACCAGCGCCGCGATGCCGTGCATGATCTCCTGGCGATGAACCGCGATGCCGGTGTCGATTAGCAAGGAGGTGCCCGCGCTCTGCAGGAAATAGCACTGTATGGGCAGCCAACCCGACGAATGTCGAGGCGACCATGTCAGCGGCCGGTCGGCCGGTATGGCACCCCCGATGGCAAAGATGGTATCCGGGCAGACGACGCTGACCGATCTCGGCAGGGTGCCGACCACGGACGCTGTTGCTGACATCAGCCGCTCCACCTGCCCCAAAATTCAATCACCCTTCAGGCGAAATTCACCCAATGTGACTTGCATGATTCTTGAGGTACCACTCGGCGATTTCTTCGCGCGTTGCCCACCAGACGTCCGGGAAGCCCTTCACATAGGCGAGAAACTCGCGAAGCGCCCTGATCCGGAACGGCTGGCCCATGACATGCGGATGAACGCCGACGTTCATCATGCGCCCGCTCGTTTCGCCTTCCCGATACAATTCCGTGAACGCCTCGACGAAAACGCCAAGGCTTTCGTCGACGTCCTTGCCCTGATGCATGAAGGTCTGGAAGTCGTTCAGTTCTCCTGAATAGGAGATCGATACCATCGGCTTTCCGCTCTTGGTCTGGATCAGATACGGCTGCTCGTCGTTCAGCAGGTCGCAAAAGAAAATGAGCCCTTCCTCGGCAAGCAAGTCCACCGTATTCGGCGTGCAGCGCAGCGAACTCGACAGCCAACCCTTGGCCGGTTTTCCAACGACGTCGCGATAAACTTTCAACGTGTCGTAGTTCGTGGAGTACCACGCGAGCTTCGAGGGGGAGACAGTGACCCAGACGCTGACCATCGGCAAGGCGCTCAACCTCGGCCTGCGCCGCGCCATGGAGGACGACGCCAAGGTCGTGCTCATGGGCGAGGACATCGGCAAGCTCGGCGGGGTCTTCCGGATCACCGACGGCCTGCAGAAGGACTTCGGCGAGGACCGCGTCGTCGACACCCCGCTGGCCGAGGCCGGCATCCTCGGCACCGCCGTCGGCCTGGCCATGCGCGGCTACCGGCCGGTCTGCGAGATCCAGTTCGACGGCTTCGTCTTCCCCGCCTACAACCAGATCGTCACCCAGGTCGCGAAGATCCACGCCCGGTCGAAGGGCAAGCTGGCGATGCCGATCGTCATCCGCATCCCGATGGGCGGCGGCATCGGCGCGGTCGAGCACCACAGCGAGAGCCCCGAGGCGTACTTCGCGCACACCGCCGGGCCTCAAGGTCGTCGCGGTCAGCAACCCGGTCGACGCCTACTGGGGCATCCAGCAGGCCATCGCCCACCCCGACCCGATCGTCTTCCTCGAGCCCAAGCGCCGGTACTGGGAGAAGGCGGAGGTCGACACCGACGCCACGCCGGAGCCGCTGTTCCGCTCCCGGGTCGTCCGCGGTGGCGACGACGTCACCGTGCTGGCCTACGGGCCGATGGTGAAGACGGCGCTGCAGGCGGCCGAGGCCGCCGCCGAGGAGGGCCGCTCGCTCGAGGTCGATCGACCTGCGCACCGTCTCGCCGCTCGACCTCGACCCGGTGTTCGAGTCGGTCCGCCGCACCGGCCGCTGCGTCGTCGTCCACGAGGCGGCCGTCGACGCTCGGCCTGGGCGCGGAGATCGCCGCCCGGGTCACCGAGACCTGCTTCCACTCGCTGGAGGCGCCGGTGCTGCGCGTCGGCGGCTACGACACCCCCTACCCGCCGTCGAAGCTCGAAGAGGAGTACCTGCCCGACCTGGACCGGGTGCTCGACGCCGTCGACCGCTCGATGGAGTTCTGAGCATGACGCGCGACGCTGCGCCAGTTCAAGCTGCCCGACGTCGGCGAGGGCCTCACCGAGGGCGAGATCCTGCAGTGGCTGGTCGCCGTCGGCGACACGGTCACGGTCAACCAGCCGCTGTGCGAGGTGGAGACGGCCAAGGCCGCCGTCGAGCTGCCCTCGCCGTACGCGGGCACGGTCACCGAGCTGCTCTTCGAGGCCGGCACGATGGTCGACGTCGGCACGCCGATCATCACGATCGACGTCGGCGGCGGGCGCCGCCCCCGCGCCGCCGCCGGCCGAGCCGGCGCCGCGGCCGCCGCCGACGCCGAGCCGGCCGCCGGCCTGATCGGTGGCGCCGCGCCCGGCGGCCGCACCGCCGTCCTGGTCGGCTACGGCCCGCGGAACACCGAGGCGCGCCGCCGGCCCCGCCGCGCGGCGAGCCGTCGCCGCGCCGGCGACGGCGACCGCGTCCGCCGAGCCGCCGACGGCTCGGCGCGGTCCGCGCGTCCGCCGCTGCTGACCACCGCGCCCGACGCCGGCACGAAGCCGGTCCGGCACGGCGGGCTCGAGGTCGGCCGGCAGGCCGAGGCGCACGCGCTCGCGCGGCGACGCCGCGACCGTCCGCCGGTGTCGCGCCCGGCCGCGGCCGGCTGCGGCCGCTGGCCAAGCCGCCGGTGCGCAAGTACGCCAAGGACCTCGGCGTCGACCTCGACCACCGTCACCGGCACCGGGGACGGCGGCGTCATCACCCGCGCCGACGTCGACGCCGCCGTCGGCCGCCGGCACGGCGGCGGCCGTCGTCCAGGGCACCTTCGGCGCCGAGGCCGCCCGAGGCAGCGCGAGCAGCGGATCCCGATCAAGGGCGTCCGCAAGCACACCGCCGCCGCGATGGTGGCCAGCGCCTTCACCGCCCCGCACGTCACGGAGTTCCTGACCGTCGACGTCACCCGGATGATGAAGCTGCGCGACGCGGCTCGCCGCCCGGCCGGAGCTGGCCGGCGTCAAGGTCAGCCCGCTGCTGTTCGTGGCCAAGGCGCTGCTGCTCGCCGTCGCACCGGCACCCGATGGTCAACAGCTCGCTGGGACGAGGCGGCCCAGGAGATCGTGGTCAAGGACTACGTGAACCTCGGCATCGCCGCGGCCACGCCGCGCGGCCTCGTCGTCCCGAACATCAAGGACGCCGGCCGGCTGTCGCTGGCCGAGCTCGCCGGGGCGCTGGCCGAGCTGACCGCGACCGCCCGCGAGGGGAAGACGTCGCCGGCGGACATGACCGGCGGCACGATCACGATCACCAACGTCGGCGTCTTCGGCGTCGACACCGGGACGCCGATCCTCAACCCGGGGGAGTCGGCGATCCTGGCCTTCGGTGCGGTCCGCGAGATGCCGTGGGTGCACAAGGGCAAGATCGTGCCGCGGCAGGTGACGCAGCTGGCGCTGTCCTTCGACCACCGGATCATCGACGGCGAGCTGGGCTCGCGGTTCCTGGCCGACATCGGTGCGCTGCTGCACGATCCGGGGGCGGCGCTGGCGTTCTGACCGCCGCGGCCCGCCGGAAGGACGCGCCGTGGACCGGCGTCGTGCCGCCCTCGTCCTGCTCGCTGCTGTTCGTCGTGTGCATCGGCGGTCGCGATCGTGGTGAGCGGCAGCCGGCCGGGGCTGGAGCAGGGCCTCGCGCCGTCGGTCGTCCAGTTCGTCGGCTACGTGTTCGCCCTGGTGGCGGCCGTCGCTGCTGCTCGTCCCGGCGGCCGGAGGACCGGGCGGCTCGCCGGACGCTCGGCGGCGTGGTGCTGGGGGCGCGTGGCGGTCCTCGTCCTGCTGGACCTGCTCGTCGCCGCACGGGCCCGAACATCGGCGCCGGCTTCGTGCGGCTGGTCGGCGCTGGTGGTGATCGTGGTGGCGACCGTGCGCCTCGCGCGGGGCGTCGCCGCGGCCGGGCGCGCCCGGTGACCGACCTCGACCGGCTGCTGGACTTCGCGGCCCGCTCGCGGCTGCCCGGGGCGGGTTCGGCTACCTCGGCGACGACGGCCGGGTGCTGCCCGGCCGGCCGGTCGAGACCTGGATCGTCGCCCGGATGACGCACGTCTTCGGGCTGGCGCAGCTGCTGGGCCGGCCGGGCGCGGACGAACTGGTCCGGCACGGCGTCGCGCGCGCTCACCGACGGGCCGCTGCACGACGCCGAGCACGGCGGCTGGCGGGCGAGCACGGACGACGACACGAAGGCCGCCTACGTGCACGCCTTCGTCGTCCTCGCCGGGTCGACGGCGACGACCGCCGGCGTCGGCGGGCGGGCCGGGCGCTGCTGCGACGAGGCGCTCGACGTCTGGCAGACCCGGTTCTGGGACGACGACGCCGGCCTGGCGGTCGAGGAGTGGGACCGGGCGTGGACGCCGGCTCGACGGACTACCGCGGGCTCAACGCCAACATGCACGGCGTCGAGGCGTCGCTGGCCGCGGCGGACGCGCTGGCCGGACCGATCCCGGCCGCCGCGGACCGGCTGCGCGCGCCAGGCGCTGCGCACCACCGAGCGGGTCGTGCACGGCTGGGCCCGGCGAGCGCGACTGGCGGCTGCCCGAGCACTTCACCGCCGGCTGGGAGCCGCTGCCCGACTACAACCGCGACCGGCCGGCCGACCCGTTCCGGCCGTACGGCGTCACCGTCGGGCACCAGTTCGAGTGGGCCCGGCTGGCCCTGCACCTGCGGGCGGTCACCGGCCGACCCGCCCGGCCTGGCTGCTCGACGACGCCGTCGCGCTGTTCGACGCGGCCGCGAGCCGCGGCTGGGCGGCCGACGGGCACGACGGCTTCCCGTACACGCTCGGCTGGGACGACCGCCCGGTCGTCGGCGCCCGCATGCACTGGGTGCTCTGCGAGGCGGTCGCGGCGGCGACCGTGCTGGCCGAGGTCACCGGCGAGCAGCGCTACCGCGACCTCGCCGCGCGGCTGGCGGGAGCACGGGGAGCGGCTGTTCGCCGATCCCGCCACCGGCAGCTGGCACCACGAGCTGACGCCGGCCGGCGAGGTCGGGCACGCGGCACCTGGGCGGGCCAGCCCGACGCCTACCACCTGGCCCAGATGCTGCTGCTCGACGGCCGCCCGGTGCGCGGCAGCGTCGCCGCCGCGCTGCGCTGATCGTCGGGCGGACGACGCCGCGACGACCTACCGTTCGGCGATGTCCCCACTGCTGCCGCTCGCCGAATCCCGCTTCGTCTCACTCACCACCTTCCGCCGCTCCGGCGCGGCCGTCTCGACCCCGGTCTGGGTGGGACGTGACGGCGGGTCGCTCGTCGTCCTGACCCCGGCCGGCAGCGGCAAGGTGAAGCGGCTGCGCCACGACCCGCGCGTCGAGATCCGGCCGTGCGGGCGCTTCGGGAAGGTCCCGGACGGTGTCGTGCCGGTCGCCGGCACCGCCGAGCTGCCGGAGCACCCCGCCGACGTCGAGCGGGCCCGGTCCACCATCCGGCGGACGTATCCCCTCGAGTCGCGGCTGGTGCTGGGCATCGAGCGGCTCGTGGAGCGGCTCCGCGGGCGGCCCCGCACGGAGCGGCTCGTGCTGCTGATCACCTGACCGGGTGGACCGGCCTCCGACCTGCTCGTACAGGTGTCCGACGCCGTACTCGCGGGTAGGGCCTGTTCAGGCACATCCCCCGAGCAGAGGAGCGAAAGTGGCCAGCGTGCAGGAGTCCGTCGACGTCGACGTCCCGATCCGGGTCGCCTACGACCAGTGGACGCAGTTCGAGTCCTTCCCGCAGTTCATGGGCGGGGTCGAGCGCATCACGCAGCTCGACGACACGCACACCCACTGGGTGACCAAGATCGGGGGCGTCGAGCGGGAGTTCGACGCCGAGATCACCGAGCAGCACCCCGAGGAGCGCATCGCCTGGACGAGCACCACCGGCGAGGCCAAGCACGCCGGCGTGGTGACGTTCCACCGCCTGGACGACGCCAAGACCCGCGTGATGATCCAGATCGACTGGGAGCCCGAGGGCGCTCGTCGAGAAGGCCGGCGCGGCGGTCGGCATCGACGACCACCAGGTGAAGGCCGACGCCAAGCGCTTCAAGGAGTTCATCGAGAGCCGGGGCACCGAGACCGGCGCCTGGCGCGGGGACGTCGAGCGCCCGAGCTGAGAAAGGACCCACACGATCGACGGCGCCCACCCCCGCACGGGGCTGGGCGCCGTCGTCCGTCTGGGTGGGCATGCGGTGACGACTCTCACCCTTCCGGGTGAGAGAAACACGGTCCTAGCTTCAGTTCTGCCGAGGATTCGTCGGAATAGGGTGGTGTACGCCTGCATTGCTAAGGGTGTAGGCGATCGACTTCGACGAAAGGCACCACGATGAGCAGCGTGACGTCCAGCTGGCGGCAGCGTCGTCAGGCCGCGCGTACGCGGCGGGCGCTCGACCAGGCCCTCGCGCGCACGAGCAGCCCGGCGATGCGCGACGAGCTCCTGACGCTGGCCAACAGCAGCGACCTCCTCGGCCGCTGAGCCGCCGGCGCCGCCTCGAGCGGCGCCGCGAAGCGAGCGACCCCGACCTCCCGTGGAGGCCGGGGTCGTCTGCTGTCCGGGGTCGGTCGGCCGTCGGCGGAGGTCAGTCGCATGCAGGCGTGGACGACGGCGTGGCCCTTGCCGCGGCTCATCAGTGCCCGGTTGATCGGCAGGGTGACGACGAAGGCCACCGCGAGCGCGACCGGCCAGCGACGCCCCAGAACAGCGACGCCGCCGATCCCCGCCTCCATGGCGCCGGGGACGGCGAGCATCACCGCGTTGTCCACGATCTCCATGACGAGGATCGAGACGGTGTCCGCGGCCAGCGCCACCCGCACGCGCCGCGCGGAACGGCACGCCGGCCCGCAGCACTCCGCGCATGGTCAGCGCGTAGCCGAACACGAAGGCCAGGGCGACGGCCAGCGCGACCGTGGCGCCGTCGTGCAGTCCGAGCGACGGTGCCGATGACCATCCCGAGCACCTCGCCGATGGCGCAGCCCGTCAGGCAGTGCAGCGTCGCCTGGGCGGCCATGGCCCAGGACACCCGCTGCGGAGTGCTGTCATGCTGTTGCTGTGTGTGCACGGATGCGTGCATGGGGACCTCCTCGTCGGTCTGATACCCCCCTGGGGTATATGCTCACGGTGATACTCCTGCGCCGGCGGATGGCAAGGGGTCCGCGCCGCCGCCCGGCGGCACGTCGCTCGGTGGCCCGGGTCACGGACGCAAGACCTGTCACCCGAACGGGTCAGGCGGCTCAGGGTTCCGGCCGGTCGTGCCGATCTTGTCTCGTGCGCATCGCACGGGTTCTCGACCGCCTCCGGGCCTTCCGCCGCACGGCGGAACCCCGGGCGAGCTCGGCGACCCCGCAGATCAGCGGGGTCCCGCGATGACCGGGCTGCTCGCCGAGGCGCGGGAGACCTCCGGCGCCACCACCGGTGGCCTGCTCCGCTACGTCCGCGCCGTCGGCCGGCGAGGACGCCGTCGCCGAGGTCCTGGAGCGCGCCGGCGTGCCGTTCACGGCCGACCAGCTCGAGGACCAGTCCCGCTGGTGGAGCTACGACACCCGCATCCGGCTGTTCGCGGCGGCCACCGAGGTCGCTCGACGACCCCGGCACGATGTTCAAGGTCGGTGCGGCGGCGCTGCAGAGCGGGCCTCGCCCACTCGCTGGTGATCCTGCTGCGCGCCATGGGCACGCCCGCGCCAGGTCTTCCGCAAGCTGCCCCGCGCCGTCGCGAAGTTCAGCACCACCTCGACGATGGAGGTCGCTCGAGGCCGGCGCGACGTCGGCGACCATCCGCTACCGGCTGCACGAGGGCTACGAGCACTCCCGGCTGGACTGCATGCTACGCCCAGGGCCTGCTTCAGCGTCGTCCCGACGATCTTCGGCCTGCCGCCGGCGCGGATCGTGCACGACGAGTGCGAGTCCGACGGCCACCCGGCCTGCGTCTACGAGCTGACCTGGGACCGCCGCAGCCGGCTCCCCCGCCGCCGCCGCGGCCGGACGGGCCGACGACCCGGAGCTGACGGCGCTGCGCGGGCAGCTGCGCATCCTGCAGTCGGCCGCCACCGACCTCGTCGGCAGCGACGACGTCGACACCGCGCTGGACCGCATCGTCGCCCGCGCCGCCGAGGCCGTCCTCGCGCCCGCCTACCTGCTCGCCGTCCGCGCGCCCGGACGGCGGCGACGCCGCTGGTGCACAGCGCCGGGCTGCCCGACGACCAGGTCGCCGGCCTGGCCGCCGACGCTGCTCGACGGCGGCGACCTCGGGCCCGGCGCCGTCGTCGTCGACGTCGCCTCCGCCCGCCGCGACCACGGCCGGCTGGCCGCGCTCTACCCGACCGGCGACGGCGCCATGGGCGACGAGGCCTCGATGCTCGCCGCCTACGCCGGCCACGCCGCCGCGGCGCTCGACCTGATCATCGCGCTGGAGGACGCCCGCCAGGAGGCCGACCGGGCCGGCGCCCTGCTCGAGCTCGCCCACGAGCTCTCCGCGGCGACCGACGCCGCCGCCGTCACCGACATCGTCAGCGAGGCGCTGCCGCGCATCGTCGGCTGCACCAGCGCCGGCATCCTGCTGTGGGACCCGGCGACCGGCTCGCTGCGCGTCGCAGTCGTCGGTCGGCCTGACCGACGACGGCGCCGACGCTCCTGCAGGCGACCGCGCTCCGCGCCGAGGACGTGCCCGAGCTCGTCGGCATGCTCACCGACCGCGAGCCGCGGATCCTCAGCAGCGCCACGAGCAGCCCGGTGCTGCGGCGGCTGCTGCGAGGCGTCGGCACCGTCCGACGTCGTCGCCGTGCCCCTGCTGGCCGGCACGCACCTTCCTCGGCGTCGCCACCGCCGGCTGGGCGCGCCGGCGAGGCGCCCACCGCAGCTCGACGGCGACGTCCTCGCCCGCCTCCGCGGTGTCGGCGACCAGGCGACGACGGCGCTGCAGAAGGCCCGGCTGCTCGACGACCGTCCGCCACCAGGCCACGCACGACGCCCTGACCGGCCTGCCGAACCGGGTGCTGTTCCTCGACCGGCTCGAGCGCGGCCATCGCCGACGGCCGGCCGACGGCGCCCACGTCGGCCGTCCTCTTCTGCGACCTCGACCGGTTCAAGCAGGTCAACGACACCCTCGGCCACGCGGCCGGCGACGAGCTGCTCCGGCAGGTCGCCGCGCGGCTGCGCGGCGCCGTCCGCCCCGGCGACACCGTCGGCCGGCTCAGCGGCGACGAGTTCGCGATCATCCTGCCCGGGCTGGTCGACGCCGAGGACGCGCGCCGCGCTCGCCGACCGGGTCGCCGGCTGCTTCGCCGAGCCGTTCCGGCTCGACGGGCACCGACGTCGAGGTCGGCACCAGCGTCGGCGTCGCCGTGCACGACCGCGGCTCCGACGGCACCGCCGAGCAGCTGCTCCGCGAGGCCGACGCCGCGATGTACCGGCACAAGCAGGGCACCGCGCCGCCCGCCGACCCGCAGCTCGCGGCGGGCCGCCGCGAGCTGCAGCGCTGGGGCGGAGTCCTGGCCTCAGTCGCGCAGGCGGGCCCGCAGCGCGGCCTGCTCGTCGGCGCCGAAGCCGTGCGCCTCCAGCCAGCCGGCCGGGCCGCCGTGCCGCTCGTCGAGCAGGGTGAGCACCCGGTCCATCGTCTCCGCCCGCGGGGTGTGGCTGGCGACGTCGCGCCGCTCCATGTCCTCGGCGTAGGTCGGTGACGCGGCCAGCTTCGCGACCAGCGCGTCGATGACCTCGGCGGTCATCGCGTAGTCGGCGACGATCTCGTCGTGCGGCGACGCCGGCGACGGCCAGGGCGAGCGCGCACGACGACGCCGGTCCGGTCCTTGCCGGCCGCGCAGTGCACCACCGAGGCGCCCGGTCCGCGTCGCCGTCAGCGCGCGCAGCGCCGCCGACGACGTTGTCCGCCGCGGTGCCCGAGGTAGCCGAGGTAGGAGCGGACGGCCGGCGGCTCGTCCTCGTCGTGCTCGGCGACCTGCCGGGGCAGCAGCGACTCGACCCAGCCCGCCGGGCAGGTCGGCGACCGGGTCGTCCTCCTCGACCGCGAAGACGTCGGTGTGGTGGCCGCGCTCGGGCAGCAGGCTGAAGTGCCGGTGGGTCGACCTCGGGCGACGTCGCGCAGCGGCCCGCGGCCCTCGAGCAGGATCTCCGCGGTCGTGCGCAGGTCGATCACCTCGCGCAGGCCGATCTCGCTCGACCAGCCGCCGGACGTCGTCCTCGCTGAGGGTCTGCAGGTTGTCGCTGCGCAGGATCCGGCCGGGCACCGTGCGTCCCGCCGTCGGTGGTGGGCAGGCCGCCCGAGGTCGCGGGTGTTCGTGGTGCCGTCGAGCCGCACCCAGCGGCCGGTGCGCGTGGAGGTCACCCGTCCGACGGTACGGCGTGGGACCGACAGGACGCCGCCGGGGAAGGTCGGTCCGAGCAGGATCAGTCCAGGTGCAGTGTCAGGTAGCCCTCGCGCGTGACGACGTCCCACGGCTGAAGACGGTGCCGCCCGGTTCCACGGTCAGGCGTGCTGTCTCCCCGTCGGCCACCTCGACCCGCAGAGACGGACTGCCGGTCCAGTCGATGACGGCCCTGACGTCTGTCGGCGCGACCCGCATCTCGGTCGTGCGCTCGTTCACCCGACCGTGTCGGTTGCTCAGGCGAGCAGTTGGTCGCAGACCTCGAGCAGGCATTGCCGCAGGCCGGCGCCGCGTTCGGCGAATCCCCGCTGCGCCGCGACGTAGGTCGCCTTGCCCTCGTGCGTCTCGATCGCCACCGGCTCGTAGCCGTGGTCGCGCAGGTCGTACGGGGAGGCCCGCATGTCCAGCGTCCGGACGTCGGCGGCGAGCTCGAAGCAGTCGGCGACCAGTTCGGC
>CAWATS010000008.1:0-164577 GCA_963785005.1 uncultured Actinomycetota bacterium | reverse complement strand
TCGTCGACGGGCGCGGCCGGCTGCGCGGGCTGATCACGGTCAAGGACTTCGCCAAGAGCGAGGCGTACCCGCTGGCGACCAAGGACCCGGACGGCCGGCTGGTGGTCGGCGCCGCGGTGGGCGTCGGCGAGGACGGCTACAAGCGGGCGACGGCCCTGATCGAGGCCGGCGTGGACGTGGTGGTGGTGGACACCGCGCACGGCCATTCCCGGGCGGTGCTGGAGACGGTGGCGCTGCTGAAGCGGGACACCGCCGTGGAGGTGGTCGGCGGCAACGTGGCGACCCGGGCCGGCGCGCAGGCGCTGGTCGACGCCGGCGCGGACGGCGTGAAGGTCGGCGTCGGGCCGGGCTCGATCTGCACCACCCGGGTGGTCGCCGGCGTCGGCGTGCCGCAGGTGACCGCGATCCACTCCGCGGCGCTGGCCTGCCGCCCGGCCGGCGTGCCGGTCATCGGCGACGGCGGCCTGCAGTACTCCGGGGACGTCGGCAAGGCGATCGCCGCCGGCGCGGACACGGTGATGCTCGGCAGCCTGCTGGCCGGCTGCGAGGAGTCCCCGGGCGAGCTGATCTTCATCAACGGCAAGCAGTACAAGTCCTACCGCGGGATGGGCTCGCTCGGCGCGATGCAGTCCCGGGGCGCGATCCGGTCGTACTCGAAGGACCGCTACTTCCAGGCCGGCGTCCTGGACGAGGACAAGCTGGTCCCGGAGGGGATCGAGGGCCAGGTGCCCTACCGCGGCCCGCTGGCGGCGGTCGCCCACCAGCTCGTCGGCGGGCTGCGGGCGGGGATGGGGTACGCGGGGTGTGCGACCATCGCTGACCTGCAGGAGAAGGCCCGGCTGGTGCGGATCACCGCGGCCGGCCTCAAGGAGAGCCACCCCCACGACATCCAGATGACGATCGAGGCGCCGAACTACCCCGGTCGCTGAGGTCCGACGGGAGGACCGGTGCGCGACGTGGTCGAGATCGGCATGGGCAGGACCGCCCGCCGCGGCTACCACCTGGACGACCTGGCGCTGGTGCCGTCCCGGCGTACCCGCGGGTCGGCCGACGTGTCCATCGCCTGGCAGCTCGACGCCCACCGGCTGGACCTGCCGCTGATGGTGGCCCCGTCCGACGCGGTGGTCTCCCCCACCACGGCGGCACTGGTCGACAAGCTCGGCGGGCTGGCCGTGCTCAACGGGGAGGGCCTGTGGACCCGGTACGAGGAACCGGAGCCGGTGCTGGCCCGGATCGTCGACGCGGCCGAGGGCGACCGGCTCGCCGCCCAGCGGGTCGTCCGGGACGCCTATGCCGCGCCGGTGCAGCCCGAGCTGGTGGCGGCGCGGATCGAGGAGGTCCGCGGCACCGGCGCCCGCACGGCGGTCCGCTTCTCCCCGCAGAACGCCCTGGTCTTCGCCAACACGGCGCTGGACGCGGGCGTCGACGTGCTGGTCGTGCAGGGCACCGTCATCTCCGCCGAGCACGTCGCGGCCGGGCGGGAGCCGCTCAACCTCAAGACCTTCATCGCGCTGCTCGACATCCCGGTGGTGGTCGGCGGCTGCGGCGACTACCAGACCGCGCTGCACCTCATGCGCACCGGAGCGGCCGGCGTGATCGTGGGCTACGGCGCGCACCACGAGTCGACCACGCACGAGGTGCTCGGCATCGAGGTGCCGATGGCGACCGCGATCGCGGACGCGGCGGCGGCGCGCCGCGACCACCTGGACGAGACCGGCGGGCGGTACGTCCACCTGGTGGCGTACGGGGACATCATGACCGGCGGCGACGCGGCCAAGGCGCTGGCCTGCGGGGCGGACGCGGTGATGCTCGGCGAGCCGCTGGCCGCCGCGGCCGAGGCACCCGGCCAGGGCTGGTACTGGGACCCCACCGTCTCGCACCCGAAGCTGCCGCGGTCCTGGCTGCACCGGGTCCTCCAGGACGGGGGCGCGTACGGCGAGGCCGAGGCGTCGCCGGCGTTGTCCGAGGTGCTGCTCGGGCCCACCGCGGACGCCTCCGGCGCCCGCAACGTCTTCGGGGCGCTCCGGCGCGGGATGGCGAAGTGCGGCTACTCCAGCATCAAGGAGTTCCAGCGGGTCGAGCTGACCGTGCTGAGGTGAGGCGGCGGCCGGGTCAGATCCACTCCTTGCGGCGGAACAGCAGCCAGACGCCGCCGGCGAGCAGCAGCGTCACCACCGTGCTCATCACGAAGCCCCACCACCGCCCCGAGCCCGGGTACGGCACGTTCTGCCCGTAGAAGCCGGTCACCGCGGTCGGCACGGCGATGATCGCCGCCCATGCGGACAGCTTCTTGACCACCTGGTTGAGCCGCGCGTCCGCGAGCGACAGGTTGGTCTCGAAGATCGTGGTGACGAGGTCCCGGAGGCTGTCGGTCCACTCCGTCGCGCGCAGGATGTGGTCGTAGAGATCCTGGTAGCGCTCCGCCAGCTCCTCGGTCGGCGCCCCCTCCCGGTGGTGGACCAGCGCGGTCGCGACGTCCCGCATCGGCAGCACCAGCTTGCGCAGCCGGTTCAGCGTCTTGCGCAGCGCGTACGTCTGCCGCTGCACGTCCACCGACCCCGGCCGGTCGTCGAAGAGCGCGTCCTCGAGCTCCTCGACCCGGTCGTCGAGCGCCTGCACCGCGTCGAAGTGGCTGTCGACGACCAGGTCGAGCAGCCCGTACGCCAGCCCGGTCACGCCGAAGCCGGCCAGCCCCGGGTCGGCGTCCCAGGCGCGGACGACGGACTCGACGTCGAAGCTCGCGTCCCGGACGGTGACGATCGCCCGCGGCAGCAGGAAGGCGGACACCTTCGCCGGCCGCAGCGTCCCGTCCGCGTCGTAGCCGACCGCGTAGACGTTGAGGAACAGGTGGGTGGTGTAGCGGTCCAGCTTGGGTCGCTCGTGCGTCGCGACCGCGTCCTCGACGGCCAGCGGGGCCAGGCCCAGCTCGCCCGCGATCCGGCGGAGATCCTCGCCTTCCGGCGAGCAGAGATCCGCCCAGACGACGCAGTCGTCCTGCGCGAGGTAGTCGGAGACGTCGTCGAGCGGGAAGTCCTCGGCCTCGAGGACGCCCTTGCGCCAGGCCCGGGTGCGCGCCACGACGCCAGTGTGGCCGACCGGTGCCGGCGCCGGACCGGCCTAGGCGAGACCGTCGTCGTTGTAGATCCGCCGCTCCTCGACGATCCCGCCCTCGATCGGCCGACCCCGCCGGTTGGCGAGCAGGATCAGCGACAGCAGGAACCAGACGCCGCCGACGATCATCAGGATGATCCCGACTGTCGTCAGGTCCAGCCCGCTCACCGTGACGTCCACGGCGAACGTCAGGATCGCGCCGATCGTGAGCAGAAACAGGCTCACACCGATGTTCACCCGCGTACCTCCCTCGTCGATCCAGGCATACCCTCTCCTATTCTGAGCCACACCGCACCGATCACGTACCGGTAGTCCGCGGCGGCACCTGCTCGGGGCGGGTTCCGACACGGCCTAAGCTCGCTCGGGTGACGGTCGATCCCACCGCGGACCTGGTGCTCGTCGTCGACTACGGGGCGCAGTACGCGCAGCTGATCGCCCGCCGGGTCCGGGAGGCGCGGGTCTACTCCGAGATCGTCCCGCACGACACCCCGGTGGCCGACATCCTGGCCCGGCGGCCGAGGGCGGTGATCCTGTCCGGCGGGCCGTCGTCCGTCTACGCCGCCGGGGCGCCGCAGGCGCCGGCCGAGCTCATCACGTCCGGCGTGCCGACCCTCGGCATCTGCTACGGCTTCCAGGCGATGGCGCAGGCGCTCGGCGGTCGGGTGGAGCGGACCGGACGCTCGGAGTTCGGGCGCACGCCGCTGGCCGTCTCCGGTGACGGCGGGGTCCTGCTCGGCCCCGCCCCGGACGCGCGCTCGGTGTGGATGTCGCACGGCGACGCGGTGGCCGCCGCGCCGCCGGGCTTCGTGGTGACGGCGACGACCGCGGGCAGCCCGGTCGCGGCCTTCGAGGACGCCGGGCGGGGGCTGTTCGGGGTGCAGTTCCACCCCGAGGTGCTGCACACCGAGGCCGGGCAGCGGGTGCTGGAGCGCTTCCTCTACACCGGCGCCGGCTGCCGTCCACTGTGGACCGAGGCGAACATCGTCGAGGAGCAGGTGGCGGCGGTCCGCGCCCTGGTCGGGGGCAAGCGGGTGATCTGCGGCCTGTCCGGCGGGGTGGACTCGGCGGTCGCCGCGGCGCTCGTGCAGCGGGCCGTGGGCGACCAGCTCACCTGCGTCTTCGTCGACCACGGGCTGCTGCGGGCGGGCGAGGCGGCGCAGGTCGAGGAGGACTTCGTCGCGGCGACCGGCGTGCGGCTGCACGTGGTGGACGCCGCCGCCCGCTTCCTGTCCGCATTGGACGGTGTCGCGGACCCGGAGGAGAAGCGGAAGATCGTGGGCCGCGAGTTCATCCGGGCCTTCGAGGGCGCGGCCCGGGAGGTGGCCGTCCCGGACGGCGTGGACTTCCTCGTGCAGGGCACGCTCTACCCGGACGTGGTGGAGTCCGGCGGCGGCTCCGGCGCGGCCACGATCAAGTCCCACCACAACGTCGGGGGCCTGCCGGACGACCTGGCGTTCAGCCTGGTGGAGCCGCTGCGGGCACTGTTCAAGGACGAGGTGCGGCGGGTCGGCTCGCAGCTCGGGCTGCCGGCCGGCATCGTCTGGCGGCAGCCGTTCCCGGGGCCGGGGCTGGCGATCCGGATCGTCGGCGCGGTGACCGCGCGGCGGCTGTCGGTGCTGCGGGCGGCGGACGCGATCGCCCGGGAGGAGCTGACCGCGGCCGGGCTGGACCGGGACATCTGGCAGTGCCCGGTGGTGCTGCTCGCCGACGTCCGGTCGGTCGGCGTCCAGGGGGACGGCCGCACCTACGGCCACCCGGTCGTGCTGCGGCCGGTCTCGTCCGAGGACGCGATGACCGCCGACTGGACCCGCGTGCCGTACGACGTCCTGGAGCGCATCTCCACCCGCATCACCAACGAGGTCCGGGACGTCAACCGGGTCGTCCTCGACCTCACCAGCAAGCCCCCCGGCACCATCGAGTGGGAGTAGGGGTCAGCCGACGTAGGGGGCGCAGGCGGGCTCGTCGGACAGGGCGAGACGGAGATCGGCGGGGGTGCCCGACTCCGGGCGGGCGAGCGCCGCGGTGACGTCGCTGACCGCGGTCTCGGCCCCGGTGAGCAGGCTCTGCAGCGAGATCCGGAACTGTGCGGCGTTGCCGAGGTCCAGCCGGCCGGCGCGCGCGGCCAGGTCGCGTAGCGCCGCGGACTGGTCGCCCACGGCGGCGGCGAGCGAGTCCGCGTACGCCCGGCCGCCCGGGACGTCGACCACCCCGGCCGCGAGCACCGCCGCACGCAGCGCGTCGGTCCGGCCGGCCAGCTCGCCGTAGCGGGTCCGCACGGACGTCCGGACCACCTGCCGGTCGTCCTGCTGCGCGACCGACCTGACCAGCGCACTGCTGCCCGCGTCGACCGCCTGCTGCCAGTCGCGCACGCTGGAGCAGATCGACCGCGCGTACACCCCCGCCTGCACGCCGGTCTCCCGCAGCGCGAACCACCACACCCCGCCGGCAGCGAGCGCGACGGCCAGCACCATGGAACACAGGCCGACCAGCAGGCCGGGGCCACGTCGCCGCCGCGGCCGCCGCGGTGGTGCCAGCGCCGGCGGGTCGGCCGCCGGCTCCCCGCCGGCCGGGACCGGCGCCGGGTCGCCGAGCCCGGGGCCGGCCAGAGCGGTCGAGGCGCGCCGGGTCCACAACTCCGCCGTCTCGTCCGCCTGCTCCGGGTCCGGCGTGAGCGGGAAGGTCGGCTGCGCGGCCACCGCGTGCCGCGGCGGTGCGGTCGGGTAGTCCGGCTGGTAGCCGGCGGGCGGCGGGGGCGGCGGGGGCGGCGCTGCGGGCTCGTCGACGGGCGGCAGCGGCGTCCCCCACAGCACGTGCCGCCGCAGCAGGTCGTACTGCTCGTCGCTGATCTCGCCGCGCTGGTACATCCGCTTCACCAGGGCGAGGTCGTCCTGGGACGTCATCCTCGCCTCCTCCGCGGGTGGCCGGCGCGCCCGCGGCCGTCAGCCTAGGACGAGGGGCGGCGCTCCCAGTCGGCCGGCTCGGCCGGCTCGGTGGACATGGTGAGCTCGGTGGTCTCGGTGGGCTCGGTGGGCTCGGTGGGCTCGGCTGGCTCCGCCTCCCGGGACCGCCGCCCGCGCCACCCGCCGAGGCTGCTCAGCAGCCCGGCCAGCCCGACCGCGATGAGCAGCACCGGCAGCGGCCAGCCGCGCAGCGCCGACCCCGGGTCGCCGGCCAGCCCCCAGATCAGCGCCGCCCCGACGAAGAACAACCCGAAGACCAGCGAGAGGACGTCCACCTCATGCCGCCGCACGGTCCACCTCCACCCTTCCCACGCCGACCTCGACGACCAGCTCGAGCCGGCCGCCGCCCTCACCGTCCGGCCCGTCGTCGAGGACGGTCCGCTCCGGCGAGGAGCCCTCGACCCGCTCCCCGAACAGGTCCGCCTCGCCGATGCCGGCCCGGCCGACCACCTCGACGTCCACCTCGCGGGGGACGAGCACCTGGACGTGCCCGATCCCGGCGGACGCCGTCGTGCTGAGCACCCGGCCGGTGAGGTCGAGCTCGGACAGGTCGAGCTCGAGGTTCCCGACGCCCACCTCGTACCGGTCCTGCACCTCGCCGACGGACAGCGGCCGGTACTGCCGGTCGCCGGCGCCGCCGTCCAGGTTGACCTCCGCGGTGCTCACCGCGATCAGGGCGACGGTGACCGGGATGCCGAGCCACACCAGGCCGCGGGCCCGGCCACGCCACGCCCCGACGATCAGCCCCAGACCGAGCACGCCGGTCGCCAGCGCCAGGTAGTGGCGCGCCTGCGGGTCGACCGCGCCCGCGGCGTCGAGCGCGGCCGCGACGCCGAGCACGAGCAGCAACACGCTGAGCGTGATCCGGCCGAGCACCGAGCGCTCCTTCGGCGGCTTCACCGGCGGAGGCTCCGTCGTCACCGCGGGGTAGGTGGCGGTGGCGGTCGCCGCCGCGCCCGCTCCCATCCCGGCCGGGACCGGGTCGTACGGCTGGTACGGCTGGTACGCCTGGTGCGGCTGGTACGGCGGTGCGGGCGGCTGCACCGGCGGCACGGAGTCCCGGCGCTCGTCGAGGTGGCGGGCGAGCAGGATCCCGCCGACCGCGACCACCACGATGAGCACCAGGTCGCCGACGTCGCCGCGCAGCAGCAGCCCGGCGAGGGCGAAGGCGGCGACGGCGAGCAGGACGGCCTGCACGGTGTCCCCACCGCGACCGCGGCCGATCAGCGACTCGGCCGGCGAGCTGGCCTGGTCCTGGTCCGGCAGGAAGAGCCAGGCGACGATGTAGAGCAGGATGCCGGCGCCGCCGAAGACGGTCAGCACGGCGAACAGGACCCGGAACAGGACCGGGTCCGCCCCGGTGTACTCGCCGAGGCCGCCGGCCACGCCGGCCAGCACCCGGCGCTGCTTGCTGCGGTAGAGCCGCCGCCGCGGACCCTGCGGAGGCGGGCCCGACGGAGGTGGCGGCGGGCCCTGGGCAGGCGGGGCCGGGCGGCGCGGCCCTGCGCAGGTGGGTCCTGCCGGGGCGGCGGAGGCCCGGCGCCGCCCGCGGGAGGGGACTCCGCCGCGGCGCCGGACCGCTCGGGGTGCTGGGGATCGGGCTCTGTCATGCCTCGATGGTGTCCGCGCCGGGACGCCGCCGGTATGGGGGATGCCCCTGACCGCACCCTGGTTCGGCGGCCGGGCCGAAACCGGGGACGTCCCCGTGGCCGCCCGGTCCCGCACGGTGCAACCATCGAGGTCAGCAGCCAGCAGAGGGGTACCCACGATCGACGGCACCGCGGCGCCCGCGCCGCCGAAGCTCTACCGCGCGGCCGACGGCCGCGTGGTGGCCGGCGTCGCCCAGGGTCTCGCCACCCACCTGCGGCTGTCCCCCACCCGGGTCCGCGTCGCGCTCGCCGTGCTGAGCCTGCTCAACGGCTTCGGCATCCTGCTCTACCTCGCGTTGTGGGCGGTCGTTCCGCAGGCGCCGGTGCTGGCGGGGACACCGGCCCGGCCGCGTCGCGCCGTCGAGCGCGGCGCGGCGGTGGCGCTGGCCGCGCTCGCGCTCGGTGGTGTGCTGCTGCTGCGCAGCACGCCGCTGTTCGGCGACGGCACGCTGCTGGTCCCGCTGCTGCTCGGCGCCGCCGGGCTGGCGGTGATGTGGCGGCAGGCGGACGAGAGCCAGCGGCAGCGGTGGCGGCGGATCTCGCCGTTCGACGGGCCGGCGCCCGAGGCGGGCCGGTCCCGCTGGGTGGGGATCGCCCGCATCGGCGGCGGGGTGGCGCTGGTCGCCGCCGGGGTCGGCTCGTTCGTCGCGGTGTCCGTCTCGCTGTCCGCCGCCCGCGACGGGCTGGTCGCCGGGGTCGCCGTGGTCGCCGGCCTGGCGCTGATCACCGCCCCGTTGTGGTGGCGGCTGGTCGCGGACCTGACCGAGGAGCGGCGGGAGCGGATCCGCTCCCAGGAGCGGGCCGACCTGGCCGCGCACCTGCACGACTCGGTGCTGCAGACGCTGGCGCTGATCCAGCGGCACGCCGACTCGCCGCGCGAGGTGGCGCGGCTGGCCCGCGGCCAGGAGCGGGAGCTGCGCAGCTGGCTCTACCGGCCCGAGGCGCGGGCCGGTACCCGCTTCTCGGCGGCGGTGGAGGCGGTCGCCGGCGAGGTCGAGGACGCGTACCCGGTGCAGGTCGAGAGCGTGGTCGTCGGTGACGCCGAGGTGGACGACCGGCTCGGCGCGGTGGTGCGGGCGACCCGGGAGGCGCTGCTGAACGCGGCCAAGCACGCCGGCGTCTCGACGGTCTCGCTGTACGCGGAGTTCGAGCCGGACCAGGTCACCGTCTTCGTCCGCGACCGCGGCACCGGCTTCGACCCGGACGCGGTGCCGGAGGACCGGCACGGCGTGCAGGGGTCGATCATGGGTCGGATGGAACGGCACGGGGGCAAGGCCGTCGTGCGCAGCCGGCCCGGTGCCGGGACGGAGGTCGAGATGACGATGACGAGTCTCCAGGCGACGGAGAACGGCACATGAGCGAGCGCGAGGGCTCCGCAGCGCGAGCAGGCGTTGAGCGAGCGCGACGGCTCGCAGCGGGAGCGGGCATGAGCGAGGACGCGCCGGAGCGCAGGATCCGCGTCTTCCTGGTCGACGACCACTCCATGTTCCGCTCCGGGGTGCGGACCGAGCTGGCCGGTGCCGGCGACGCCGGGGTGGAGATCGTCGGCGAGGCCGGCGGGGTCGGCGAGGCGGTCGCGGCGATCGGCCGGTTCAAGCCGGACGTGGTGCTGCTGGACGTGCACATGCCGGACGGCGGCGGCCGGGCGGTGCTGGAGCGGGTGCGTCCCGCGCAGCCGGACGTCCGCTTCCTGGCGCTGTCGGTCTCCGACGCGGCGGAGGACGTGATCGGGGTGATCCGGGCCGGCGCCCGCGGCTACGTGACGAAGACGATCTCCGGGCCGGACCTCGCGGCGGCGATCCGTCGGGTCGCGGACGGGGACGCGGTCTTCTCGCCGCGGCTGGCCGGCTTCGTGCTGGACGCCTTCACCCGCAACCCGGACCTGCCGGTGCACGACCCGGAGCTGGACCAGCTGACCCAGCGCGAGCGGGAGGTGCTGCGGCTGCTCGCTCGCGGGTACGCGTACAAGGAGATCGCCTCGCAGCTGTTCATCTCGGTCAAGACCGTCGAGACGCACGTGTCGTCGGTGCTGCGCAAGCTGCAGCTGTCCAACCGGTACGAGCTGTCCCGCTGGGCCACCGACCGCCGCCTGGTCTGACTCCCGCCGGCGGTCGGCGGGCGAGCACCGTCCACCGCAGGGGACCGGCCGGGATGCCGCCCCGTGCCTCAGCCGGCAGTGGGCACCGGGCGGGGCACGTCGGCGAACGAGGAGCCGCCGAACCAGCGCGGGACAGCCCGGCGGGCCCAGGCCGGGCCGTCGAGGACGAGCTCGCCGGAGCGCAGCGCCGCCGGCCAGCTCAGATCGCCGCGCCAGACCGCGGTCAGGGACCGCAGCTGCCCGCTCACCGTCGCGATCACCGGATAGCCGGGGTCGAAGTCACACACGTCGACACCGTCCGGTCCCACCGTCAGCCACCACAGGCCCGTCGCCGGCGGGACGTCGCGGAAGGCGAAGTGCACGGTGCCGAGCCGGTCCGGGAGCTCGCCCGGGTCGAAGCTGCGTCGCATGTCCCACATCAGCAGCCCGGGGTCGAGGTCGGAGTCGACCAGGTCGGGGAACCAGCGCACGCTCCACGTCCCGAGCAGCTCCACGATCGAGCGCAGCTCCCTGCCGGCGGGCGTCAGCACGTACTCGATCCGGTTGCCGCCGGTGCGCCGCTCCAGCAGGCCGGCGCGCTCGAGCCGCTGCAGTCGCTTGCTCAGCAGCGCCGGGGACATCTTCGGCACGCCGCGCCGGATCTCGTTGAAGTGCCGGCTGCCGGCGAGCAGCTCGCGGACGACCAGCACCGTCCACCGCTCGTCGAGCAGCTCCATCGCCTTGGCGACGGGGCAGAACTGGCCGTACTCGCCCACGCTCCGGACCGTAGGCCGGCGCCGGCGGAACGGCTAGTACAGATCGTGAACTGGTTTGCTACACGACCAGGACTGGAGGGCGGCCCGCGGATCGGACGACGGTGGGCCGCAGCCACCACCAGGGAGGACCCGTGACCGTCAGCGCGCCTGCCACCACCCCCACGCCTACCGGCACTGTTGCCGAGCAGGCGGCGGTCCTGCTCGGCAACGCCGCGGGCTACGTGGGCCATCGCACGATCGCGATCGGGCTGCGGTCCGGGCTGCTCGGCGCGCTCGCCGACGCCGGCCAGCCCGGGCTGGACCCGGACGCGCTTGCCGACCGGCTGGCCCTCGACCCGTTCTACGTCGCCGCGTGGTGCCGCGCCGCGTTCGCGGCTGGTGTCTGCGACCGCGACGATGCCCGCTACCGGCTCACCCCGCACACCGCGACGCTGCTGCTCGACACGGACTCTCCCGGGTACGTGGGCGGCGTCTTCGGCGTGTTGGAGCAGCCGGAGTTCTTCGACCGCTTCGAGGCGAGCCTGGCCAGCGGTGAGCGGCTGTGGTGGGACGGCTGCAGTCCCGAGTTCATCCACGCGGTCAGCGGCACCGGCCGGCCGTTCTACGCCCGGCTGGTGCCGGCCGGCCTGGACCGGGTACCCGGCCTCGCGGAGCGGCTGGCGGCCGGCTGCCTGGTCGTCGACACCGCCTGCGGCGCCGGCGTCGGGCTGCTTCGGCTGGCCACCCACTATCCGCGCTGCACGCTGATCGGCGTCGACGGCGACGCGCACTCCCTCGCGCTGGCCGAGTCCCGGCTGGCCGAGGCCGGGGTGGCCGACCGGGTGCGGCTGGTGCACAGCCCGCTGGAGGGGCTGGACCTGCCCGAGCGCGCGACGCTGATCGTGAACAACATCTCCATGCACGAGTGCCGGGACGCCGACCGGGTCACGTCGAACGTCCACCGGACGCTGGAGGACGGCGGCTGGTTCGTCGTCTCCGACTTCCCGTTCCCGGACGACGACGCCGGGCTGCGTACGGTCCCGGGCCGGGTCATGACCGGCATCCAGGTCTTCGAGGCGCAGATCGACGATCAGCTGGTGCCCCGCCGCTACTACGACGAGCTGCTCGGCCGGCACGGCTTCCGCGACATCGGCTCCTTCGGACTCACCCCGATGCACGCGGTGACCTACGGCCGCCGCTGAGCGTCCCCGCCCTCTCGGGGGACCGGGGTGAAGTCCCAGGCGTGCGGATCGGCGGCGGCGAGGCCGGGCGGCGGGGCGCCGGGGTCGCCGCCGGCGGGGTCGATGACCACCAGCCGGTCGTCCGCGGACCGGTAGACGGCGGCGTCCGGGGCGGCGGCGCCGAGCACCCAGGCGACCAGCTCGTCCGTGCGGCCGGGAGCGGCCCGCACCTCCCACATCCGCACGCTCACACCAGCACCGTCTCCACCGGCAGCGCCGAGTCGGCCGGGATGTCCAGTGTGGACGGCGGCTTGCCCGCCGCGACCAGCCGGGCGCCGAGCGCCGCCACCATCGCGCCGTTGTCGGTGCACAGCCCGGGACGCGGCACCCGCAGCCGCACCCCCGCCGCCGCGCACCGCTGCTCGGCGAGCGCGCGCAACCGCGAGTTCGCCGCCACCCCGCCGCCGATCAGCAGGTGCCCGACGCCGGTGTCCCGGCAGGCGCGCAGCGCCTTGGCGGTCAGCACGTCCACCACCGCCTCCTGGAAGGAGGCGGCGACGTCCGCCACGGGCACCGGCGACCCGGCCCGCTGCCGGGCCTCCACCCAGCGGGCCACCGCGGTCTTCAGGCCGGAGAAGGAGAAGTCGTACGGCGGGTCGTGCGGGCCGGTCAGCCCGCGCGGGAAGCGGACCGCGTCCGCAGAGCCGTCCCGGGCCGCCCGGTCCACCGGCGGCCCGCCGGGGAACGGCAGCCCGAGCAGCCGGGCCACCTTGTCGAATGCCTCGCCGGCCGCGTCGTCGATGGTGGCGCCGAGCGGCCGGACCTCCTCGGCGAGATCCGGGACCAGCAGCAGCGACGAGTGTCCACCCGAGACGAGCAGCGCCACGCAGGGCTCCGGCAGCGGCCCGTGCTCCAGGACGTCCACGGCGACGTGGGCGGCGAGGTGGTTCACGCCGTAGAGCGGCTTGCCCAGCGCCAGCGCGTACGCCTTGGCGGCGGCGACGCCGACGAGCAGCGCGCCGGACAGTCCCGGCCCGGCGGTCACCGCGATGGCGTCCACATCGGACGGTCGTACGCCGGCGGTGGCGAACGCGCGGTGCACGGTGGGCACCATCGCCTCCAGGTGCGCCCGGGACGCGACCTCCGGCACCACCCCGCCGAACCGGGCGTGAGCGTCCACACTGGATGCCACCGCGTCGGCCAGCAGGCTCGAGCCGCGGACCAGGCCGACGCCGGTCTCGTCGCAGGAGGTCTCGAAGCCGAGCACGAGCGGCTCGCCGCCGGCACCGGCCGCCCTAGCCACGCGCCATCACCACCGCGTCCACCCCGCTCGGCTGGTAGTAGCGGCGCCGCCGGCCGATCGGCACGAAACCGTGCCGGGCGTAGAGCCGCTGCGCCGCCGGGTTGTCCGCCCGGACGTCGAGCAGCACCTTCCGGGCGCCGCGGGCGTCGGCGATCGCGAGCAGCTCCGCCAGCAGGGCCGTGCCGACCCCCCGGCCCTGCGCGGCCCCGGTCACGCCGATCGTCAGGACGTGCGCCTCGTCGTCGTAGACGGCCAGCCCGGCGTAGCCCACGACCCGATCGCCGGCCGGGCCGCCGGCGCCGTCGACGGCGACGAGGTAGTGGCGGGTGGTGGTCTCGGCCAGCTCGTTCCAGTAGGCCGCCTCGGACCAGGCCTCCGCCTCGAACAGCTCCCGCTCCAGCGCCATCACGGCGGCGATGTGCCACCACCGCATCGTCGCCAGCGACACCTCGCTCACGCCGGCGTCACCGCCTTCGGCCGGCCCGGCTCGACGGCGTCCGGGCGGCGCAGGTACAGCGGGGTGAGCGGGTCGGCGGGCGCGCCGGCGAGGATGCGCGGCGCGGCCAGCACGGCCAGCACGACCGGGTCCGGCCAGTCCGGTCCGGTGACCGGCAGCCCGAGCACGCCGGCGTACTGCCGGGCGCCGGCTCCGGCGGCCGCCGTGACGCCCAGCTCCGGCAGCAGCGCCGCGAGGTCCGCCGGGGTGCTCACCGCCGGGCCGGCCACCCGCCGGCGGTCGGCGTACGCGGCCCAGTAGACCTCGCGACGTCGCGCGTCCGTCGCGACCAGGACCCGGCCGGGCACCGCCGCGCCGATCCCGTCCAGCGAACACACCCCGTACGCGGGTATGCGCACCGCGTCCGCGAGGGCCGCGGCGGTGACCAGACCGACCCGCAACCCGGTGAACGGCCCGGGCCCGAGCCCGACGACCACCGCCGCCAGCGACCCGACCGGGACCCCGGCCTCCGCCAGCGCCGCCGCCACCCCGGGCGCGAGCAGCTCGCCGTGCCGGCGGGCATCGGCCGCGACCTGCACGGACAGCGCCTCGACGGCATCCGGCCGGACCCGCACGACGGCGGCCGTCACCGCCGGCGTGGCGGTGTCGACGACCAGGACGGGACGGTCAACCGCGGGCACCGGACGAGGGTAGTCCGGTCACCCGGCGCCGCCGGATCGCGAGTCGATTCCCCCGATCGGGTGACACCGGGGGCGGACCTGCCGAGCGGTGCGGTTACGGTGGCCCGCATGCGCAGACGGTTCCTCGTCGTCCTCGTCGGACTGTGCGGGCTGCTCGCCGCGGGCTGTGCCGCCACCGTGGAGGGCAGCGGCCGGGTCGCCAGGGACGCGGCCAAGCCGAGCGGCGTGAAGCAGAGCCCGCCCGCCGCCGGGTCCGGCCCGACCGCGACGCCCGTCCGGAAGACGCTGAAGTGCTCCGGTGCGGTGATCTCCCCGGCCGGCTCGCCGTACTGCTTCACGCTGCCCGCCGGCTTCCAGGACACGTCGTCGTCCGCGTCGCTGGGCGCCGGCACCGGGCGGGGCGACAAGTACCGGTCCGCGGTCGGCCTCACCCGCCAGGACCTGATCATCGTCACCGTCTACGAGGTCGCCACCGACACCGACCGGATCGCCGACGACACCCTCGAGGGCGAGCTGAAGACGGTGCTCGGCCAGCTGGGGAAGCAGGGCCTCACCTTCGAGTCCACCAGCGCGGAGCGGTCCACCGTGGACGGCGCGCGCGGCTTCGGCTACCACGCCACCCGGGAGGAGGACGGCGTCGAGTCCGACATCGTCTTCCTGCTGCGCGGCCGGAACGAGATCCAGGTCATCTGCCAGTGGACGGACAAGGCGGCCGAGATCCAGAAGGGCTGCCAGGCGGTGCTGGCCTCGCTGCAGTTCAAGACCGTGCGGTGAGCCGGCGCAGCCCGGGCAGCCGCTGAGCCCAGCTGCCGCCGGTCGGCACCAGCTCGGCCGTGCGCCGCTCGCCCTCGGCGGCACGGGACAGCCGGACCAGCAGGTGCGCGTCGGACAGCCGCTCGACGAGCCCGTGCCCCCACTCGACCGCGGTCACCGACCCGGCGAGGTCGGCGTCCAGGTCGAGGTCGTCGACCTCGGCGACGGAGCCGAGCCGGTACGCGTCGACGTGCACCAGCGGCAGCCGCCCGCCGGCGTGCACCCGGGCCAGCACGAAGGTCGGCGACGTCACCCGGCCGGGCACGCCGAGGCCGGCGCCGATGCCCTGCACGAGGACCGTCTTGCCGGCGCCGAGCGGGCCGGCGAGCACGACCAGGTCGCCCGGCTCCAGCAGGCCGGCCAGCGCCCGTCCCAGCGCCCGGGTGTCCTCCGCCGTGGGCAGCTCGACCGTGACACCGCCGCCCGCGGCCTCCTCGGCGCCGGCGCGGGGGTCGTCGTCACGAGTGTCGCCATCCTCCGGCGGGTGATGGCTCCGGTCCGCCGGTGACGGCGTCTGCGCCGTCACCGGACACCCGCATCCGTCACCGGCCCGGAGGTCCGGCACTCGTGGCCGGAGGCCCGCGCCGGCGGCGAGCCGAGGAGCTCGGCGGCGAGGGCGAGGTCGGCGCGCAGGCCGGCCAGCGGCTGGCCAGCCGGCCCGTACCGGATCGCGGCCGAGGGATGGTACGTCGGCAGCACCCGCCACCCGCCGACCTCGTGCACCGAGCCGCGCACCGCGCCCAGCCGCACCCCGCGGCCGAGGAACCACCCGGCCGCGGTCAGCCCCAGCGCGACCACCAGCTCGGGACCGACCAGCTCCAGCTTGCGGTCCAGCCAGCCACGGCAGCGCGCGACCTCGGCCGGCTTCGGCGCCCGGTTGCCCGGCGGCCGGCACTGCAGCACGTTGAGCACCGCGACCCCGGAGCGGTCCAGCCCGGCCGCCGCGAGCAGCTCGTCGAGCAGCCGCCCGGCCCGGCCGACGAACGGTCGCCCGAGCCGGTCCTCGTCCGCTCCCGGCGCCTCGCCGACCAGCGCGAGCCGGGCGCCGGCCGGCGCCTCCCCGACGACCACCGTGGTCCGCGTCGCCGCCAGCTCCGCGCAGGCCGTGCACGTCGACGAGGCGGCGGCCAGCGCGTCCCACGACCCGCACCGCGCCGCCCGCTCGGCCACCTCCAGCGAGCCGGGCACCAGCCGGAAGCGCGGCCCGGCCGGCTGCCCCGGCCCGCCCAACAGTCCCGCCATCAGCGGACGCCCCGGGTGGAGCCGCGGGCGGCGGCGCGGGCGGCCCGGTGCAGGAAGGCGCGCAGCCGCAGGGTGACCAGCGCGGGCCGCTCCATCATCGCCAGGTGCCCGGCGCCGTCCAGCACCAGCAGCTCGCAGCCGGGCAGCGCGTCGGCCATCCGCCGGCTGTGCTCCACCGGGGTGAGCAGGTCCTTGCTGCCGACCGCGACGAAGGTCTCCACGTCGCGCAGCACGGTCAGGGCGGCCAGCCTGTCGTGCGCGTCCAGCGCCGGGTAGAAGTCGGCCACCACCTCGACCGGGGTGGCGGCGATCAGCTGGCCGACGTACTCCACCAGGGCCGGCGACACGTCCGTGGAGCCGAACGAGTAGCGCCGGGTGAGCAGCCAGGCGATGTCACTGCCGATCCGCCGGCTCCGCTCGATCAGCGCCGAGCGCGACCGCATCATCCGCAGCGCGAACGGCAGCACCGGTGCGCGCAGCCTCGAGGTCAGCGCCGGGAAGCCGAGCGAGACGTCCTTGAGCTTGCCGGTCGAGGTGGACAGCAGTGCCACCCCGACCACCCGCGGGCCGAACAGCTGCGGGTACCGCTCGGCCAGCGCCATGATCGTCATGCCGCCCATGGAGTGACCGACGAGCACGACCGGACCGGACGGGGCCAGGTCGAGCAGCACCCGGTGCAGGTCCTCGGCGAGCTGCTCGAGGGTGGCCGTCTCGGTCGGCGCCCGACCGGAGCGGCCGTGCGAGCGGCAGTCGTAGAAGACCATCCGGATCCGCGGGTGGGTCATGTCGGCCAGCCCGAGTCGCTGGTAGTGCCACGACCCCATGGCCAGGCAGTAGCCGTGCAGGAAGACGACGGTCAGCGGCGCGTCCCGGGGCCCGACCTCCTCGACCGCCAGCGGCAGCCCGTCGTCGGTGCTGACCGTCCGGGTCCGGTCGGCGGGCAGCCGCCCGAACGCCTCGTCGGCCTCCGGGTCCGGCCCGCCGCGGATCCGGCCGATCGCGTAGCGCTCGCTCGCCAGCCCGACGGCGGCACCGGCGGCGACCAGGCCGGCCACGCCGGCGAGCAGGCCGGCCCGGCGGGCGGCCGGTCTCACGGCAGACCGACGTACGTGCGGGGCACCCGGGGGCCGATCCGGGTGACGATCTCGTACGAGATCGTGCCGAGCACGTCGGCCCACTCCTGCGCGGTCGGCTCGCCGGCGAGCCCGGGGCCGAACAGGACCACCTCGTCGCCGGCCCGCACGTCGTCGTCGCCGACGTCCACGACGAACTGGTCCATGCACATCCGCCCGGCCAGCGTCCGCCGCCGGCCGCCGAGCAGCAGCGGGCCCACCCCGGTCGCCGAGCGCGGCAGCCCGTCCGCGTACCCGAGCGGGACCAGCGCCAGGCCGGTCTCCCGGTCGGTGGTGTAGGCGTGCCCGTACGAGACGCCGCTGCCGGCCGGGACCCGCTTGACCAGCGCGACCCGGGTCCGCAGCGTCATGGCCGGCAGCAGCCCGTACGGCTCCGGCGGGACCGGGGTCAGCCCGTAGACCGCGATCCCCGGCCGGACCAGGTCGAAGTGGGCCTCCGGCAGGGTGAGGGTGGCGGCCGAGTTCGCCAGGTGGCGCAGCGGCGGGTCGACGCCGAGCCGGCGGGCGACGTCCACCGCCTCGGTGAACACGGCGACCTGCCGGGCGATGGTCGGGTGGCCGGGGGCGTCGGCGTACGCGAAGTGGCTCCAGACCGCGACCACCTCGACCACGTCCTCGGCGGCCGCCTTCGCGGCGGCGGTGACCAGCTCCGGCCAGTCGGCCGGGGTGGCGCCCGCCCGGGACAGCCCGGTGTCGACGTCGAGGTGCACGCGGGCGCGCCGGCCGCTCGCCCGGGCGGCGGCGGCCACCTCCGCGAGCGCCCACGGCGCGCCGACCGACAGGTCGATGTCGGCCTCGACCGCGGAAGCGAGCCCCTCCCCCGGCACGGCCAGCCAGGACAGCACCGGGGCGGTGATCCCGGCGGCCCGCAGCGCCAGCGCCTCCTCCAGGAAGGCGACCCCGAGCCAGCTCGCGCCGCCGGCGAGCGCGGCCCGCGCCGAGGGCAGCAGCCCGTGCCCGTACCCGTCCGCCTTGACGACCGCCATCACCTCGGCCGCGGTGCCCGACCGGAGCCGGGCGACGTTGCGCCGGATAGCGTCGAGGTCGACCACCGCCGCGGACCGCACCATGCCCACATCCTCGCAGGGCGGCCCGGCAGGCCACTCGCCGCGGACCTCGACCGCGGCGGGCGAGCCGGCCCCGGACGGGCGGGCGGGCGCCGCCGGCACCGACCGGACCGACCCGCCGCCGCGCCGCCGGGCGACCCGCCGGCGGGTAACCTCGCCGGGTGGACGCGTCCCGGGGGGTGGCCGCACCGTCGCTGACCCAGTTGGTCGGCCGGCTGCTGCCCGCTCTGGACGAGGCGTTCCCGACCGACCTGGTCGACGTGCTCGCCCGGTTCCTCGCCGAGCACGCGGCCGCCCGGTCGGTGGACCTGCTGCTGGCCGACTACGAGATGGAGCAGCTGGTCCGGGTGCGGCAGGACGAGCCGGCCGCCTCCGCGCAGTCGATGGCGGTGTCCGGGACGCCCGCGGGCCGGGCGTTCTCGACGCAGTCCGTCGTGGTCGCCCCGGAGGGCCGGCTGACCGCGGTGCACGTCCCGATCAGCCTGCGAGCGGAGCGGCTGGGCGTGCTCAAGGTGCTGCTGGACGGCGAGACGCCGCCGGACCTCGTCGAGGGACTGCTCCAGGTGGCGACCGTGGTCGGGTACGTGCTCTTCGGCGCCAGCCGGTTCACCGACATGTACGAGCAGGCCCGCCGGCGCAGGCCGCTGGCGCTCGACGCGGAGATGCAGTGGAACCTGCTGCCGGTCCGGGCGTTCGCCGGTCGGCACTTCGAGATCGCCGGGCAGCTGATGCCGGCGTACGAGGTGGGCGGCGACTCGTTCGACTACAGCGTGGAGAGCGGCGTGCTGCACCTGTCGGTCACCGACGGGATGGGCCACGGCCTGCAGGCCAGCCTGCTCGACACGCTCGCCGTCTCCGCGCTGCGCAACGGCCGCCGGGTCGGCGCGTCGCTGACCGAGCAGGCCGAGTGGGCGCAGCGGGCGCTGCTCAGCCAGTTTCCCCGGGTGACGTTCGTGACCGCGCTGATCGCCCGGATCGAGCTCGCCACCGGCACCGCCGAGGTGGTGAACGCCGGCCACCCGCCCGGCTACCGGATCCGGGACGGGCGGCTGGAACCGCTCGAGCTGCGGCCGCAGCTCCCGCTCGCGCTGGACCCGGCGACCCGGTACGAGGCGCAGAGCTTCGACCTGGATCCCGGCGACCGGCTGTTCCTGATCAGCGACGGGGTCACCGAGGCGGCGGCGGCGGGCAGCGAGCCGTTCGGCGACGACCGCCTGCACGGTCTCCTGCTCGCCACCGCGACCGAGCCGCCGCACGAGGCGGTCCGCCAGGTGCTGCTCACCGTGTCGGCCTACCAGCGGGGTGACTTCCGGGACGACGCGACCGCCCTCTGCCTGGACTGGAACGGCCCCGGCTGACGGCGACGGCGGCCCGGCACCCCCGCGGGTGCCGGGACGCCGTTGCCCGCCTGCCGGCCGCCTCAGCGGTTGCGGTCCTGGTCGGTGCCGGTCTGGTCGTCGAACTCGATCTGCTCCTTGCGGACCTCGCCGGAGACGGTCTCGGTGTCGGTGACCGTCTCCTTGCCGAGCCGGACCCGCTCCACCGCGACCGCCTCGGTCTGCACGACCGGACGCTCCGCGCGCAGCGTCACCTCGTGCTCCTCCTCGCTGATCGCCGGGCCGTCGTAGGCCGCGTCGCGGTTGGCATCGGTGATCGGCTCGCGCTCCAGCCGCACCTCCTCGCGACTGACCGGGACCTCGACCTGCTGGGTCTCGGTGACGACGTACTTGCGCAGCCGGGCGCGACCGGCCTCGACCTGCTCGGTGCCGGCCCGCAGCTGCTCCTCGGAGCGGGTCATCGCGTCGTCGGTCGTCGGCCCCGAGGTGTCGCGGCCGACCGCGCCCGACTCGGCCTCGTAGGACCGGTCGGTGCCGGCGTAGGTCTGGCCGGTGTCGTACGAGCCGGCGTCGGACCGGCCGTAGTAGCGGTAGATCTCCGCCTCTTCCTGCTCGGACAGGTGCCCGCCCTCATCGACCTGCGGCGCGCCGGACACCGTGTCCTTGCTGGCGTCGACGACGAGCTCGTCGCCCTCGAGGCGGGCGGCGGACAGCGGCACGAAGCTCTCCCTGCCGCCGAACATGCCGGTCCGGACGGTGACCCACTCCGGCTGGCCGGTCTTGTCGTCCAGGTAGACCTGGCCGACCTTCCCGATCTTGTCGCCGGTGGCGTCGCGCACGGTCGCGCCGGACAGGGCGGTGACGTCGTTCTGGTCCATCGTCTCTCCCTCATGCTGGTTGGTCGGTTGGTCGCGCAGGGCGGTGGCGGGGTCCGGGCCGCCGCACTCCCCCGTTCGGCTCGCTCAGCGCCGCGGATAGTCGCTCCCGTACTGCGGTGCCGCGGTGGCCCCGTCGGCCGGGTAGCCAGCCTGGTAGCCGTCGCCCGGCCGGGCCTGCTGGTAGGCCTGCTGCGCCTGTTCGCGGGCGGGCGGCGCCTGCCGGGCCTGCTCGGCGATCCGCGGCTTCTCCTCGTCGTAGCGGGACAGCGCCCGCTCCCAGCGCTGCTGCATCGGCCGGATGCCGCCGCCGCCGATCGCGACGATCGCGATGCCGGCGATCGCGGCCAGCGCCGCGTAGAGCACCGCGTTGACCACCGCGGTGGCGATCTGCAGCTGGTTGAGAGCGGCGGTGACGCCGATGACGAGGATCAGCGCCGAGGCCGCGGTCGCCAGGATCCGCCCGTAGGACAGGCCGCCGAGGGTGTTCTCGATCAGGCCCTTGACCGCGGCGGCGACGGCGGCGGCGATGATCAGGATGAGCAGCGCGACGAAGAGCTTCGGCAGGTAGCCGATCACGGCGCCGAGGTAGACGCTGACCGGGTTCGGGCCGAAGACGCCGAACGCGGTGGACAGGGTGAACAGCAGGATCGCGTAGTAGACGATCCGGCCCAGGATGCTCGACGCGTCGTACCTGGAGTTGGCCAGCGCCCGCTTGACCCCGCCGCGCTCGACCCAGCGGTCGAAGCCGACCCGCTCGAGGACCTTGTCGAGGATCTTCTCGACCGCCTTGGCGACCAGCCAGCCGATCAGCAGGATGACCAGGAAGGCGACCAGCTTGGGCACGAAGGCTGCGACGCCCGTCCAGGCGTCCTCGACGCCCTGACCGAAATCGACGGCGTGAACCACGGGGGCTCCTTGATCCGAAGGGAGGGTGCCGGTGCGGCCGGCGCGACCCGTGCGGTTGCCGGTCGCCGCCTGATCTGATCCCCTCCGGGCGGGGCGGCGGAACCGGCCGGGCCGCCGACGAGTTCGCCGCCCGTGGATGACGCACGTTTTCGGATGCCCGCTACCGGAGAGGCACCAAGCAGCCAGCAGGTCGGAGCCCTGTCATGACGCGATCCGTACGCCCGGTCCGGGAGCAGGCCACCGCGGAGGACCTGCTCGTCGTGGCCGGCGCCGTACGGCGCTTCGTGTCCGCGCGCGTGACGTCCCGGGCCGACGTCGACGACGTGGTGCAGGAGACGCTCGCCCGGCTCTGGGAGGTCCGGTGGCGGCTGGAGCGCGGGGCGCTGCTGGCGTACGGGATCGTGGTGGCCCGCAACCTGCTCGCCTCCGCCGAGCGCGCTCGCGCGGTGCACCGGCGGCACGCCCCGCTGCTGGCCGAGCAGCCCACCACGGACGACCCGGCGCTGGACGTGCTCGCCGGCGAGGAGCGCGCGGCGGTGGTGGCCGGGCTCGCCGCGCTGCGCGAGGAGGACCGCCGGCTGCTGCTCGACCACGAGGTCGCCGGCATCGGGACCGGCAAGCTCGCCGCCGAGCACGGCACCAGCCCGGGCGCGGTCGCCGCCCGGCTGGCCCGCGCCCGGGCCCGGCTGCGCGTCGAGCACCTGCTCGCGCTGCGCGGGCTGCGGCCGCCCACGCCGCGTTGCCGGCCGGTCCTCGACGCCCTCTCGCTGGGCGACCGCCGCCGGCAGGAGGCGCTGGGCGCCGCCGAGCACCTGCTCGACTGCGCGACGTGCGCGGGCCTGGCCGAGCCGCTGCTGACCCGCCGCCGGGCACTGACCGGGCTGGCGCCGGTCGCGCTGCTGCTCGCGCTGCCCGGCAGGGCCTGGTCCTGGGTCACGGGCGAACCCGGTGCCGGCGACCGCCGGCACGGCCGGGGTCACCGCCGTCGCGGTCGCGGTGGCGGTCGCGCTGGCCGGCGACCCGCAGGCCGTGCCGCCTTCCCCGCCGGCTGCCGCGCCGGCCGCCGCGCCGGCCGCCGTCCCGGCGCAGCTGAGCGTGGACGGGACCCGGCTGCTGCCGGTCGCACGGGTCGGCTCGCTGCGGGTGCACGCCGGCCGGCGGGCGGTGGCCCGGGAGGTGCCGGTGCAGTCGGTGCCGGCCGACGAGGGCTTCTGGGTGGGCGCCGGGCCGGGACGACGGGTCTGGGTGCAGCTGGCCGCCCGGTCGGAGTCGCGACAGCGGGTGCGGCCCGGCCAGGTCGCGTCCTTCACCGCCGAGGTCCGGCCGGCCGCGGTCGACTTCGCCGGGCGCGCCGGCGTCGCCGCCGCCGAGGGCGCGGGTGAGCTGCGTACCGCGGGCGCCTACCTGCTCGTCGACCCGGCCCGCCTGACGCTGCGCTGACCCGTCGCCCGCCGCCCGGGCCCGGGCGGCGCCGCCCGTCAGCCGGGACGGACGGCGCGCAGCGCGGCGGGCAGGGCGTCCAGCACGCCGGCCGCGGAGGTGGGCACCCCGCCCGCCGCGAGCCGGCCGGCCAGGCCGTGCACCCAGGCGGCCGCCGCGGCGGCCTGCGCCGGGTCGAGCCCGCCGGCGAGCAGCGCGCCGCCGAGCCCGGACAGCACGTCCCCGCTGCCGGCCGTCGCCAGCCACGGCGTCCCGGTCGGGTTGACGTACGCGATCCCGTCCGGCCCGGCCACCACCGTCGCGTTGCCCTTGAGCAGCACCACCGCGCCCAGGTCGGCCGCCGCCCGCCGGGCCGCGCCGACCCGGTCGGCACCGACCGGCCCGGCGATCCGCTCGAACTCCCGGTCGTGCGGGGTGAGCACGGTCGGCGCCGACCGGCCCCGCACCAGCTCCGGCGACCGCGCGAGCAGGGTCAGCCCGTCCGCGTCGACGAGGACCGGCACGTCGGTGGCCAGCACGTCCCGGAGCAGCTCCGCCGCCCGGTCGTCGGTCCCCAGGCCGGGGCCGACGACCCAGGCCTGCACCCGGCCGGCCTCGCTCGGCCTGCCCTCGGTCACCACGGCCTCCGGCCACCGGGCGCGGACGTACCCGGCGGCGGCCCCGGCGTAGCGGACCATGCCGGCGCCGCCACGCACCGCGGCGCCGGTGCAGAGCATCCCCGCGCCGGGGTAGGTCGCCGAGCCGGCCGCCACCCCCGCCACGCCCCGGGTGTACTTGTCGTCCGACGGACCGGGCACCGGCAGCAGCGCGGCGACGTCGGCGCGGTCGAGCACCCGGACGTCCGGGTCCGGCAGGCACGGCCCGAGGCCGATGTCGACCAGCCGCACCTCCCCGGCCAGCTCCGCACCGGCGCCGACCAGCAGGCCCGGCTTCAGGCAGCCGAAGGTGACGGTCACGTCGGCGCGGACCGCGGCGCCGGGGGCCGCACCGGTGTCCGCGTCCAGCCCGCTCGGCAGGTCGACGGCAACGGTGACCCCCGGCCCGGTCCCGGCCGCCGCGGCCAGCTCCGCCGCGTCCGCCCGCAGCCCGCCGGCCCCGCCCAGGCCGACGATCCCGTCCAGCACCAGCCGGGCGTCCCGGGTCGCCGCCAGCGCCGCGGCGCCGACCGGCAGCGTCCGCCCCCCGGCGGCGGTCAGCGCGGCCAGCCCACCGGGGTGCGCCCGGGACGGCGCCAGCAGCACGGCGGTGACGTCGGCGCCCCGCCGCGCGAGCCGCACCCCGGCGAACAGCGCGTCCCCGCCGTTGTTGCCCGCGCCGACGAGCAGCACGACGCGGGCTCCGTACACCCCCGGCCGTGCGCGCGGCTCGCGCCGGCCGAGCAGGCGGACGCAGTGGACGGCGAGACCGGTGGCCGCCCGCTGCATCAGCGCACCCTCGGGCACGCTGCGCAGCAGCGCCTCCTCCGCCGCCCGCACCGCTCGCACCGGCCACGCGCCCCGCACGGCCCCACCCTGCCATGGATGCCATGGCCCCGGCCCGGCCCCGCCGCCGGTCACAGCACCGCGCGGCGCTGCAGCAGGGCGAAGGCGACCCAGCCGGGCACGACCGGCAGCCAGAACGTGGCGGTCCGGAAGACCAGCACCGCCGGCACCCCCGCCGAGGCGGGCACCCCGATCGCCGCCAGTCCGGCGACCAGCGCGGCCTCGACCGCGCCGAGCCCGCCGGGGGTCGGGGCGGCCGACCCGACGGCGCTGCCGGCCAGGTAGACGACCGCGACCTGCAGCAGGGTGGGGTCCTCGCCGAAGGCGCGCAGCGAGGCGGCCAGCGCGACCACGAAGCCGCCGGTCAGCAGCAGGTTGCCGAGCAGGCTCGCGGCCAGCCGGCGGGGCTGGCTCAGCACGTCCAGCAGCCGCGGCAGCGCGTCCCGGATCTGGGGCAGTGCCCGCTGCCTGATCAGCCGCCGGCTGACCGGCAACAGCGCCAGGCCCACGGCGACCACGAGCGCGACCGTGAGGATCGTCAGGACCGTCCCGCTGGGCAGCAGCGAGGCACTGTCGATGGTGCCGCCGGTCAGGCTGGCCCCGACGACCAGCAGCGCGACCGTGCCGACCAGGTTGCCGGCCTGGGTGAGCCCGACCGAGGCCGCCGCGGTCGCCGCGTCCGCGCCGGCCCGCTGCAGGTAGCGGACGTTGAGCGCCACCTGGCCGACCGCGGGCGGGGTGACCAGCTTGACGAAGGACGAGGCCAGCTGGACCGCGGTCGTCCGCCAGACCCGCAGCCGGATCGGGGTGAACGCGATCAGGCAGATCGCCGCGCCGAGGAAGGTCACCGCGGCACCGGCCAGCGCACCCAGCGTCCAGACCAGCTGCGCGTTGGCGATCGCCGTTTCCGGGTTCGCCCGGGCCAGCTGGGTGAACAGCAGCTGGGCGGCCACGGTCGCACCGGCGATGCTCAGCACCGTACGCGGCCGGAACCGTTCGATCCGGATCGGCCGGGTCTCGGTCTGCGGCGCCGGGGCGTCCGCGAGCAGCTCCTTCCGCAGCTCGGCCAGCAGCCCCGGGGAGCCACGCAGCGTCCGGCGCGTCGCGGACGCCAGCGCGACCGGCTGGAGCAGCGCCGCGACCGCGACGACGTCGACCGGGCGGTAGTGGCTGTGCAGCGCCGAGACGGCGGGCTTCGCACCCGCGGCGAGGGCGAGGGTGGCGAGCAGCTCGGCGACGTCGAGCCGGAGCAGCAGCTCGCTGGCGGCGACCTCCGCGTCGGACATCCCGACGAACGCGACCCGGTGATCTGCTCCGACCACGACGTTGTCGCCGGTCAGGTCGCGGTGGGCGACCCGGGCCACGTGCAGCCGCCGCAGCTGCCGCCAGGCGTCGTCGAGGACCTCGGTGTCCAGTGACCCGGCCGGCAGGTCGCTCAGCCGGGTGCCGGCGACACGGTCGCGGACCAGCACGATCGCGTCCGAGCCGGCCGCCGTCAGCGCCCGGATCCGGGCCACCCGCACGCCGCCCGCGGTGGCGATGTGCGCGGCCAGCGCCTGCCGCTCGACGGCCGCCCGGACCGTCAGCGGCGGGTGCCCCGCGGCCGCCGTGCGCAGCCGTACGATCCGCCACAGCCGGCCGAGCAGCCGCGCGTCCCGCCGGTCCCGGTCGAGCACGACCACGTCCAGCCGGCCGCCGTCGTCCAGCCGCGTCTCGTACCGGGCCAGGCCGGCGTGGTCCAGGGTCCGCTCCAGCCCGTCGACCTGGATGCCCGCCTGCCGCAGGGCACTGAGCACCAGGCTCTCCGGCGGCCGGGCGGCCGGCACGCCGAGCGCGAGCCGGGCAGTCAGGCCGACCAACCAGCCGTAGAGCAGGGCGGCCGCCGCGCTGAGCGGGTTGAGCGAGCCGACCGCCAGGCCGGCGAGCAGGACCAGGACGACCGCGGCCAGCGCCGGGCGGGTCCAGCGCCGCCGGGAGCGCAGGTCGGCACCGGTCAGGAACGCGGCGAAGGCGGCCGTCGGGTCCACCACCGACGCCACTGCGATGTCGAACGTCTCGGTGAGGCGACTGGTCTCCTGCGCGTCGACGAGGAAGATCAGCGGGGCGAGCACCAGGACGGACACCACCGCGGCCAGCAGCGCGGTGACCAGCGCGCGCCGCCGGTGCAGCGCCGCGTCCACCAGGATCACCAGGACGACCGCCAGCACCGCGAGCGCGGACAGCACGTCGAGCGCGGTGACCAGCAGCCCCGCGAGGCGGCTGAACCAGGCCGCGACGTCCTCGGTGAGCCCGCCGCTCCCGGCGGGGGTGACGGCGGCGAGGCCGACCACCGCCGCGAGCAGGACGGCGGCGAGCAGCGCGCGGGCGAGATCGGAGCCGCGGCGGACCAGCAGGCGTCCGCCGGCGGAGCTGTCCGCGGGCGCCCGGGCGGTGACCGACACGTGACCAGAGTGGCAGGCCGGGCCGCGCGGGGCCGGTCGGAGATCACTCCGGGGCCGGCCCCACCCGGGACCGACGTGCCGGGACGGGGCGGTCGGCGTGCCAGACTTGCCGGCGACCCGGGCCGCACGGTGGGCGGACAGGCTGCCCGCGACCGGGTCGAGGAGGTCCCGGTGGTCGCACCCACCGCCGCGCCGCGGCGCCACCCCGCGCTCCCGCCGGACGGTCCGCCGGCCGCCGGCGGGCTGGACGGGGCCGAGGTCGAGCGGCTGTTCGACGCGCTGACCGCCGTCCGGGACGGCGACTTCCGGGTCCGGCTGCGGGCCACCGGCGAGCCGGACGGCGCCATGGCCCGGCTGGCGACGGCGTTCAACGAGGTGGTCGAGCGCAACCGGCACCTGACCGGCGAGCTGGACCGGGTCCGCCGGGTGGTCGGCCGGGACGGCCGGCTGGACGAGCGGCTCCGCCCGGGCGACGGCGCCGGCGCCTGGGCCACCGCGGTCACCGCCGCGAACGACCTGGTCGACGAGCTGGTCCGGCCGACCGTCGAGGTCGGCCGGGTGCTCGGCGCGGTCGCGGCCGGCGACCTGTCCCAGACCATCGACCTGCGCTCCGGCGACCAGCGGCTGCGCGGCGAGTTCCTCCGGATGGCGCGCACCGTCAACGGCATGGTCGCCCAGCTCGGGTCCTTCGCCGACGAGGTCACCCGGGTGGCCCGCGAGGTCGGCACCGACGGGAAGCTCGGCGGCCAGGCCCGGGTCCGCGGCGTCTCCGGCACCTGGAAGGACCTCACCGACTCGGTCAACACGATGGCCAGCCGGCTGACCAACCAGGTCCGCGACATCGCCCTGGTCACGACGGCGGTGGCCAACGGTGACCTGTCCCGGACCGTCACCGTCGACGTGGCCGGCGAGATGCTCGAGCTGAAGGTCACCGTCAACCGGATGGTCGGCCAGCTGCGCGACTTCGCCGACGAGGTGACCCGGCTGGCCCGCGAGGTCGGCAGCGAGGGGACGCTGGGCGGGCAGGCGACCGTTCCGGGGGTGGCCGGCACCTGGAAGGACCTGACCGACAACGTCAACTCGATGGCCGGCAACCTCACCGCGCAGCTGCGGGACATCGCCCAGGTGACCACCGCGGTCGCCCGTGGCGACCTGTCCCGCAAGATCACCGTCGACGTCTCCGGCGAGCTGCTGGAGCTGAAGACCACCGTCAACACCATGATCGACCAGCTGTCCGGCTTCGCCGACGAGGTCACCCGGGTCGCCCGCGAGGTCGGCTCGGAGGGCCGGCTGGGTGGGCAGGCCGAGGTGCCCGGCGCCTCCGGCACCTGGAAGGACCTGACCGACTCGGTCAACTTCATGGCCGGCACGCTGACCGCGCAGGTCCGCAACATCGCCGAGGTCACCACGGCGGTCGCCAACGGCGACCTGGGCAAGAAGATCGACGTCGACGCCCGCGGCGAGATCCTCGAGCTGAAGACGACGATCAACACCATGGTGGACCAGCTGTCCGCCTTCGCCGACGAGGTCACCCGGGTCGCCCGCGAGGTCGGCACCGAGGGCAAGCTCGGCGGCCAGGCCCGGGTCCGCGGCGCGTCCGGCACCTGGAAGGACCTCACCGACAACGTCAACTCGATGGCCGGCAACCTGACCAGCCAGGTCCGCAACATCGCCCAGGTCGCGACCGCGGTCGCCCGCGGCGACCTGTCCCAGAAGATCACCGTCGAGGCCGAGGGCGAGACCGCCGCGCTGGCCCAGACGATCAACACGATGGTGGACACGCTGCGTGCCTTCGCCGACGAGGTCACCCGGGTCGCCCGCGAGGTCGGCACCGAGGGCATCCTCGGCGGCCAGGCCCGGGTGCCCGGCGTCGCCGGCACCTGGAAGGACCTCACCGACAACGTCAACTCGATGGCGAACAACCTGACCGGTCAGGTGCGCAACATCGCCGAGGTCACCACGGCGGTGGCCCGCGGCGACCTGCGCCGCAAGATCGACGTCGACGCCCGCGGCGAGATCCTCGAGCTGAAGACGACGATCAACATCATGGTGGACCAGCTGTCCGCCTTCGCCGACGAGGTCACCCGGGTCGCCCGCGAGGTCGGCACCGAGGGCAAGCTCGGCGGCCAGGCCCGGGTGCCCGGCGTCGCCGGCACCTGGAAGGACCTGACCGAGAACGTCAACCAGCTGGCCAGCACGCTGACCATCCAGCTGCGCGCGATCGCCGACGTGTCCACCGGCGTGACCCGCGGCGACCTGACCCGGAAGATCACGGTGGACGCGGCCGGCGAGGTGGCCGCGCTCAAGGACACCATCAACCAGATGATCGCGACGCTGCGGGAGACCACCCGGGCGAACCGCGAGCAGGACTGGCTGAAGACGAACCTGGCCCGGGTCTCCGGCCTCATGCAGGGCCAGCGCGACCTGCCGGCCGTGGCCAGGCTGATCATGACCGAGCTGACCCCCGTGGTCGAGGCGCAGTGCGGCGCCTTCTTCCTGGCCGAGGCCGCCGAGGTGACCCAGGCCTCGGAGGCCGACCCCACCGGCGGCGCCGGCCGGGCGCAGCTGCGGATGATCGCCAGCTACGGCTACCCGGCCCGGCCGGCGGTGCCGGACCACTTCGCCTTCGGGGAGACGCTGGTCGGCCAGTCGGCGGCCGAGGGCAAGCGGGTCCACCTGACCGCCGTCCCGGCGGGCTACGTCCGGATCTCCTCCTCGCTCGGCGCCGCCCCGCCGGCGGAGGTCGTGGTGCTCCCGGTGCTGTTCGAGGACCGGGTCCTCGCGGTGATCGAGCTGGCGTCGTTCAGCCCGTTCACCGACGCGCACCTGGCCTTCCTCGACCAGATCACCGAGACGATCGGCGTCACCGTCAACACGATCATCGCCAACTCGCGGACCGAGGAGCTGCTCATCCAGTCCCGGCGGCTCACCGAGGAGCTGCAGGAGCGGTCCGGGCAGCTGCAGGGCCAGCAGGAGAAGCTGCGCAAGACCAACACCGAGCTGGAGGAGAAGGCCGCGCTGCTGGCCGAGAACAACCGGGCGATCGAGGTGAAGAACGTCGAGATCGAGGAGGCCGGGCGGGCGCTCGCGGAGCGCGCCGAGCAGCTGGCCGTGTCGTCCCGGTACAAGTCGGAGTTCCTGGCGAACATGTCGCACGAGCTGCGGACGCCGCTGAACAGCCTGCTCATCCTGGCCCGGCTGCTGGCCGACAACCCGGGCGGCAACCTCACCGACGAGCAGGTCAAGTACGCCGCGGTCATCCACGGCGCGGGCAGCGACCTGCTGCAGCTGATCGACGACATCCTCGACCTGTCCAAGGTGGAGGCGGGGAAGATGGACTTCACCCCGGCGGAGGTGTCGTTCGCCAGCCTGGTCGACTACGTCGAGGGCCTGTGCCGCCCGCTCACCGCGGACAAGGGGCTGGGCTTCACCGTCAGGCTGGACGACCGGCTGCCGGCCGTCCTGCACACCGACGCGCGCCGGCTCCAGCAGATCCTGCGCAACCTGCTCTCGAACGCGGTCAAGTTCACCGAGTCCGGCGAGGTGCGGCTGACGATCGGCAGCGCCGAGCCGGGCCGCTTCGCGAAACCAACCCTGCGCCGGGCCGGCGCTGTCGTCTCCTTCGAGGTCACCGACACCGGCATCGGCATCCCGGCGGACAAGCTGAAGATCATCTTCGAGGCGTTCCAGCAGGCGGACGGGACGACGAGCAGGCGGTACGGCGGGACCGGGCTGGGGCTCTCGATCAGCCGGGAGATCGCACACCTGCTCGGCGGGGAGATCCAGGTGGACTCCAGCACCGGGCGCGGGTCGACGTTCACGCTCTACCTGCCGACGCTCTCGGTGGACCCGGCCGGCCAGCCGGCGTACCGGACCGCTCCGGTGCCGGCGCCGGCGGACGTGGACCGGACCGCCGGGACGGACGACGGCGCGCTGACCGGCAAGCGGATCCTCGTCGTCGACGACGACGTCCGGAACGTCTTCGCGCTGGCCAGCGTCCTGGAGCTGAACGGCATGGAGGTCTCGTACGCCGACACCGGCGACAGCGCGATGGCCGCCCTGGACGGCGACCCGGCCGTCGACGCCGTGCTGATGGACGTGATGATGCCCGGCATGGACGGCAACGAGACGATGGCGGCGATCCGGTCCCGGCCCGAGCACGCCGAGCTGCCGATCGTCGCGGTGACGGCCAAGGCGATGCACGGCGACCGGGAGCGCAGCCTGAGCGCCGGCGCCTCCGACTACGTCACCAAGCCGGTGGACGTGCAGCACCTGCTCCGGGTGCTGCGCGAACGACTCGGAAGGTAGGGGCCCCACCGTGAACGCAACGAAGGTCCTCCTGGTCGACGACCGCCCGGAGAACCTGCTCGCCCTCGAGGCCATCCTCGCCGTGCTGGACCACGACCTGGTCCGGGCCAACTCCGGCGACGAGGCGCTCAAGGCGCTGCTGACGGACGACTTCGCGGTGATCCTGCTGGACGTCAGCATGCCGGGGATGGACGGCCTGGAGACGGCCACCCGGATCAAGCGCCGGGAACGGACCCGGGACGTGCCGATCATCTTCCTGACCGCCTTCCACGGCGATCCGGAGCACATGTTCCGCGGCTACTCGGTGGGCGCCGTGGACTACGTCTCGAAGCCGTTCGACCCGTGGGTGCTGCGGGCGAAGGTGGCCGTCTTCGTCGACCTGTACGAGAAGCGCTGCCAGCTGCAGGAGCAGGCCCGGCTGCTGCGCCGGCGCCTGGACGGCGACGGGCCCGACCTCGCGGCCGAGCTGTCCGGGCGGCTCGCCGCCGTCGAGGACGGTTTCGAGAAGCTGCGGATGGCGGTCCCGGACGGCGCCGCCGACGAGCTGGCCGACCACCTGTCCCGGCTGCGCGCCGCCGTCGACGCTCTCGATGCCGGCTGACCGGGGCTACTGGCTCGGCGAGCGGCCCCCGGACGACCCGTACGCCTACCGGGTGGTCACGGTGTGGCACGGGCCGGCGAGCGAGCCCGCGGACAAGGAGCTGGTCGACCAGCTGCACGCCGGCGTCGACGCGGTCCTGCTCGCGGTCGGCGGCGTCGCCAGCACGTCGCTGGACGAGGAGCGGGGCTGCTCCTCGTGGCTGCTGTCGCCGCCCCGGTCCGATGACCTCGCCGACATGGTGCTGGCCGTGACCGACCGCCTCAACCCCGGCGGCTGGACCACCGAACGCCTCTGAGCCGGCGACGGCTACTGCATCGACATCTCCCAGGCGTGCAGGTCACCGGCCTCCACGGCCTGCTGCAGGGGGTCCATGGTGCCGGTCGTCTTGTCCTCGCCGAAGACCGGACTGTGCCACCCGCAGGAGCACCGCGCCTGCACGCGCCCCTCGCCCTGCTCCTGCGTGGTGAGGCGATGATCACGCGCCACCGGCACCGGCCTCCGACTCGGCATTGATCGGACCTCGCGACCTCTGCCGCCCATTCAACGCCTCCTGCGGTGGAAGTCACCCCCCAACCGGCCGAGCGCTGGCTCGTGGCGGCGACGGCGTCAGGGCCGCCGACCGCCTCCGACCGGGGCGAAGCGGCCGGCGAGGGTGTGCAGGGTGGCGGCAACCGCCGGCAGCACCGGTGTCGAGACCTCGCCCAGCCGGCCGGCGGCCTCCGCCAGCTCGTCGAGCCGCTCGCCGAGGACCACCCAGGCGGCCCGCTTGTGTGCGGTGACCGGCGTCCACCCGTCGAGCCGGAATCCCGGTCCCGCGGTCCGGCCGGGCGAGGACGGCCCGGCGGGCAGCCGGGTCAGCAGCTCCCCCAGCGGCCGGATGACGCTCCACATCAGCTCGACCGCCGCGTCGGCGAGCAGGCGCAGCTCGGCGGTCGTCTCCTCGCCGTGGTTGAAGAAGCGCTCCAGCACCCGCAGCAGCACGGCGTAGCAGGCGTCGAACAGGTCGCTGACCCGTACCGCGGCCGGGTCGTCGAGCAGGCTGACGGTGAGGCCGGGCCGGGCACCCGGCGGCGGCCAGTGCGGGGAACGCAGCAGGGCCCGGGGCCGCCGCACGTGCGGGTTCTCGGCGACCGGTCGAGCGGGAGCGAACGCCGGGTCCCGCTCCCGCAGCGCCCGCAGCTCGGTGAGCATGCTCAGGAACCGTCCGAAGTGGGCGGTCGACCAGTCGCCCTGGGCGCCCTCGCCTTCGGCCACGATCACGTCCATCGTCCTGCGGGCGCTGGCCAGGTCGGTGACCGGCACGAGCTCGGGGACCTGCGCCGGGAAGGCGAACAGGCTCGCCGCGGACTGGGTCCGCCGGGACCCGACGAAGACCGCCGCCTCGCCGTACTTGTCGACCAGGTGGGCGAGGCCGCGCTCCAGCCCGCGGTAGAGGCCGCCGAGGCTGTCGAACTCCTGCGGCCCGGCGACGATCGGCGGCTCGGCCGGCCGCGGCACCGAGCCGGTCCGGCGCACCTTCCCGGCGACGTCGGAGATGTCCAGGCCCTCGGGCCGCTCGATGTGCAGGAAGCGCTGCAGGGTGGCCTCGTCGAACGGGGTGAGCGCGAGCGTGATCTCCGGGGCGTAGCCCGGCCGCTGCGGGAACGGCGCCCGGCTCAGGTGCGGCGCGCCGCCGACCGCGGCGAGCAGGTTGTTCGCCATCGCCAGGTGCACCATCTCCTGCAGGGCGATGAGGTTGACCGCCCGCCGCCAGCGGGTGACCGCCGCCAGCTGCTCGCCGGCCAGCCCGTCGTCCGGACCGCTGCGCAGGCTGAACCCCGCGAACAGGTACCCGCAGCAGACCGCATGCTCCAGCTCGGCCGCCTCGCCCAGCAGGAACAGCAGCTCCTCCCGGTCCTCGATGACCAGCTCCCCCACCCGGTGCCGCCGGGCTCCTGCGCGGGTGCCGCCGTCCCGACCCATCCCTCCTCCTCGCCCCCGAGACCGCGCGGCGCTACTCGACGGTGACGGACTTGGCGAGGTTGCGGGGCTTGTCGACGTCGTAGCCGCGGGCCTGCGCGATCTCGGCCGCCAGCACCTGCAGCGGCACCGCCGTCACCAGCGGGCTGAGCAGCGTCGGCGTGCGCGGCACCTCGATCAGATGGTGCGCGTACGGCCGGACCGCCTCGTCGCCGGCCTCGGCGACGACCACCGTGCGGGCGCCGCGGGCGCGGACCTCCTGGATGTTCGAGAGCAGCTTCGAGTGCAGCACCGGCCGGCCCCGCGGCGACGGCATCACCACCACCACCGGCAGCCCGTCCTCGATCAGCGCGATCGGGCCGTGCTTGAGCTCCCCGGCCGGGAAGCCCTCGGCGTGCATGTACGCCAGCTCCTTCAGCTTGAGCGCGCCCTCCAGGGCCACCGGATAGCCGACGTGCCGGCCGAGGAAGAGCACCGCCTTCGACGGGGCGATGGCCCGGGCCAGCTCGCGGACCGGCTCGACCACCGAGAGCACCTCACCGATCAGCGCCGGCATCGCCTCCAGCGCCGCGAACTCCCTGGCCACCTCGTCGCCGTACTTGGTCCCCCGCGCCTGGGCGAGCGCGAGCCCGACCAGCTGGGCGGCGACGATCTGGGTCAGGAAGGTCTTGGTCGCGGCGACGCCGATCTCCGGGCCGGCCCGGGTGTAGAGCACCGCGTCGGACTCCCGCGGGATCTGCGCGCCGTTGGTGTTGCAGATCGCCAGCACCCGCGCCTTCTGCTCCCGGGCGTGCCGGACGGCCTCCAGCGTGTCGGCCGTCTCGCCGCTCTGCGAGATCGCCACCACCAGCGTGTCCCGGTCCAGCACCGGGTCCCGGTAGCGGAACTCCGAGGCCATCTCGACCTCGACCGGCACCCGGGTCCAGTGCTCGATCGCGTACTTCGCGATCAGGCCGGCGTGGTACGCGGTGCCGCAGGCGATGACGAAGACCTTGTCGACGTCGCGCAGCTCCTGGCTGTCCAGCCGCTGCTCGTCCAGCACGACCCGGTCCTCGACGAGGCGGCCGAGCAGGGTGGCCTCGACCGCGGCCGGCTGCTCCTCGATCTCCTTGAGCATGAAGTACGGGTGGCCACCCTTCTCCGCGGCGGCCAGGTCCCAGTCGACCCGGAACGGCGTGACCTCGGCCGGCTCGCCGGCGAAGTCGGTCACGGTGTAGCCGTCCGCCCGGATCTCGACGACCTGGTCCTGACCGAGCTCGACCGCCTCCCGGGTGTGCGCCACGAACGCGGCGACGTCGCTGGCCACGAAGTGCTCCCCGGCGCCGACGCCGACCACCAGCGGCGAGTTGCGGCGGGCGGCGACCAGCCGGTCGGGCCGGTCGCGGTGCAGCGCGACCAGGGTGAAGGCGCCGTGCAGCCGGCGGCTGACCACCCGCATCGCCTCGGCCAGGTCACCGCCGGCATGCCCATTCCCGGCTCCGCCGGGGAAGGCAGCGCGGCCGCCAGCAGGTGCGAGACCACCTCGGTGTCGGTCTCGCTGCGCAGCTCGACACCCGCCGCCTCCAGCTCGGCCCGCAGCGGCGCGAAGTTCTCGATGATCCCGTTGTGGACGACCGCGACCTCGCCCGCGGCGTCCAGGTGCGGGTGCGCGTTGCGGTCGGTCGGCGGGCCGTGCGTCGCCCAGCGGGTGTGCCCGAGCCCGGTGGTGCCGCGGATGCCGCCCGGGTGATCCACCGCCAGCGCCTTGTCCAGGTTCTCGATCCGGCCGGCCCGCTTCTCGCATGCCATCCCGCCCGCGCCGTCGAGCACCGCCACGCCGGCCGAGTCGTACCCCCGGTACTCCAGCCGTCGCAGCCCCTCCAGCACCACGTCCAGCGCCTGCTGGTGCCCGACGTACCCCACGATGCCGCACATGCTTCACGAGCCTACGTGAGCCGCCCGGAGCCGTCCGGCGGTCAGCCGGACGCGACGGTCCGGGCGACCCGCCGCGCGATCTCGTCCGCGACCGCCTGGGTGGGCGCCTCGACCATCACCCGCACGACCTGCTCGGTGCCGGACGGCCGCAGCAGCACCCGGCCGTCGTCGCCCAGCTCCCGCTCGGCCGCCGCGACCGCGTCGAGCACGGCCGGTGCCGCGGCGATCCGCGTCCGGTCCGCGACCGGCACGTTGAGCAGCACCTGCGGCATCCTGCGCACGACCGAGGCCAGCTCGGCCAGCGGCGTCCCGGTCCCCGCCATCCGGGCGAGCAGCTGCAGCGCGGTCAGCAGCCCGTCCCCGGTGGTGGCGTCGTCGAGGAACACGATGTGCCCGCTCTGCTCCCCGCCGAGCGACAGCGCGCGCTCGTGCAGCGCCGCCAGCACGTACCGGTCGCCGACCGGGGTGGTGAGCACCCGGATCCCGGCGTCCCGCATCGCGTGGTGGAAGCCGAGGTTGCTCATCACGGTCGCGACCACCGTCTCGGCGGTCAGCCGGCGCTCCTCGCGCAGCGCCAGCGCGCAGACGGCGAGGATGCCGTCCCCGTCGACCACCGTGCCGGCGGCGCTCACCGCGAGGCAGCGGTCGGCGTCGCCGTCGAAGGCGACCCCGGCGTCGGCGCCGGTCTCGAGGACCGCGGCGACCAGGCCGTCGAGGTGGGTGGAGCCGACGCCGGCGTTGATGTTCAGCCCGTCCGGCTCGGCGGCGAGCGCGGTCACCTCGGCCCCGGCCCGGGCCAGCACCAGCGGCGCGACCGTCGAGGCGGCGCCGTTCGCGCAGTCGACGACGACCCGCAGGCCGTCCAGCTTGTGCGACAGGGTGCCGAGCAGGTGCTCGGCGTAGCGCTCGGCGGCGTCCGGCAGGTCCCGCGCCCGGCCGACACCGGCGCCGGTCGGCCGCGTCCAGGACTCCCCGGCGCGCGCCTCGATCTCGTCCTCGATCTCGTCCGGCAGCTTGTGCCCGCCGCGGGCGAACAGCTTGATGCCGTTGTCCGGCATCGGGTTGTGGCTGGCCGAGAGCACCACGCCGAGGTCCGCGCCGGCGTCGGCGGTCAGGTGCGCGACCGCCGGGGTGGGCAGCACGCCGACCCGCAGCACGTCCGCGCCGGCGCTGGTCAGGCCGGCGACGACCGCGGCCTCGAGCATCTCGCCGCTGGCCCGCGGGTCGCGGCCGACGACGGCCACCGGCCGCCGCCCGTGCAGCTCGTGCTCGCCGAGGACGTGGGCCGCGCCGACCGCGACCGAGAGCGCCAGCTCGGGGGTCAGCTCGGCGTTCGCCAGCCCGCGCACCCCGTCCGTACCGAACAGCCGTCCCACGCGCATCCTCCATCGGCCGGGCGCCCGGAGGTCACCAGGTGGCAAGCGGCGGAGGGGGACTACCGCTTCGAGTACTGCGGCGCCTTGCGCGCCTTCTTCAGACCGTACTTCTTCCGCTCCTTCACCCGCGGGTCCCGGGTGAGGAAACCGGCCTTCTTCAGCGCCGGCCGGTCGTCGGCCTCGACCTCGATCAGCGCCCGGGCGACCGCCAGCTGCAGCGCGCCGGCCTGGCCGGTGACGCCGCCGCCCTTGAGCAGCGCGATCACGTCGTACTGCTCGGTCTTCTCCAGGGTCACCAGCGGCTCGCGGATCAGCTGCTGGTGCACCTTGTTGGGGAAGTACTGCTCCAGGGTGCGGCCGTTGAGGGTGAACTGGCCGGTGCCCGGCAGCAGCCGGACCCGGACGATGGCCTCCTTGCGGCGGCCGACCGTCTGGACGGGCCTCGAGCTGTCGTACGCGATGGGGTCGGTCACGAGGATCCTTTACTGCGCGATCTGGGTGATCTCGAAGGGGGCCGGCTGCTGCGCGGCGTGCGGGTGGTCGGGGCCCGCGTAGACCTTGAGCTTGGTGAGCATCTTCCGGCCCAGCGTGTTCTTCGGGAGCATGCCCTTCACCGCCTGCTCGACCACCCGCTCCGGGCGCTTGCGCAGCAGCTCGGCGTACGTCTGCTTGCGCAGGCCGCCGGGGTAGCCGGAGTGCCGGTAGGCGAAGGTGCGCTCGGCCTTGTCGCTGGTCATCACGACCTTGGCGGCGTTGACCACGACGACGAAGTCACCGGTGTCGACGTGCGGCGCGAACTGCGGCTTGTGCTTGCCCCGCAACAGGATCGCCACCTGGCTGGCCAGCCGCCCGAGAACGACGTCGTCGGCGTCGATCACGTGCCACTGCCGCGTGACCTCACCGGGCTTCGGGCTGTACGTGCGCACAGGACTGCCTTCTCTGATCGGAGCGGGGAGGCGCGCCGCACGCGCCAGCGGTCGAGGATACCTTCGGCCCGCCGACCGGGTCAAAGTGACCCGGCCGGCGGAGGCCGTCGGACCCGCCCTGCGGCTCAGACCGAGCGCTGGTAGGCGCGGAACGCCCGGGCGGACAGCCACCCGGCGACGAGCGCGAGCGCGAGCAGCCCGCCGCCGCGGGAGAGCACCACGCCCCAGTCGACGTCCTCGACCAGCGTCTGCCGGCCGATCAGCACCACCCACTCGACCGGGTTCCACCGGGCGACGGCCTCGATCCAGCCCGGCAGGTAGGCGGCCGGCACCAGCATGGAGGACAGGAACGACAGCGGCAGGACCAGGAAGGTCACCGCCCCGATGACCGACTGCTCGCTGCGCAGCAGCAGCGCGAGGGCGTTGGAGAACGATGCGAACGCCGCACCCAGCAGCACCGTGCCGGCCAGGAACGCCAGCATCACCAGCGGCCCGCCGGGGAAGCGGGCGCCGGCCAGCATGCCGATCCCGAGGATGATCGCGGTCTGCACCACGGTGGTGACCTGCTGGTGCAGCAGCGACCCGGCGATCAGGGAGCCGCGCCGGGCCGGGCTGACCAGCATCCGGTCCATGACGCCGCGCTCCATGTCGGTGATGAAGCCCATCCCGGCCCAGCCGTTGGAGAACAGCGCGGACATCACGACGACACCCGGGGTGAGGAAGGCGATGTACGAGCCGCCCGCGGGCGACGGGACGACGCGCTGGAACAGCGCGCCGAACAGCAGCAGCCAGATGATCGGCTGCACCAGGGTGATCGCCACGAACCAGGGCTGCCGGAGCAACGCCCGGACGCCCCGGGCGGCCAGGTACGTGGGCTCCGCGACGAAGGTGCTCACCGGGCCACCTCCGTGGCGCGCACCGGCTCGGCGACGTCGGCAGCGTCGGGATCTGCGGGCGTCCGCCCGCCGTTCCGCGGTCCGATCGCGTGCGCGGTGTCGGCGGCGTCGAAGGTGCGGCCGGTCAGCCGCAGGTAGACGTCGTCCAGCGACGGTCTGGCGACGGTGACCGACGCCGCGGTCAGCCCCGCGCCGTCCAGCTCGGAGAGCACGGCCGGAACCGCGCGGGCGCCGTCGTCGACCCGGGCCCGGAGCGTGCGGCCGTCGAGCTTGACCTCGCGCAGGGCGCCGTCCAGGGCGGCCAGCGCTCCGCGGACCGCGCCCTCGGCCGGCACGTCGGCCAGCTCGACCACCAGCGCGTCGCCGCGCAGGCCGTCCTTGAGCTGCTCCGGGGTGCCCTCGGCGACGACGCGACCGCGGTCGACGATCGCGAGCCGGTCGGCGAGCCGGTCCGCCTCTTCCAGGTAGTGCGTGGTGAGCAGCACGGTCAGTCCCTCGGCCTGGGCCATGCCGGCGATCTCGGCCCACATCTCGGCCCTCGCCTCCGGGTCCAGCCCGGTGGTCGGCTCATCCAGGAAGAGCACCGCCGGGTGGTGCACCAGGCCCATCGCCACGTCCAGCTTGCGCTGCATGCCGCCGGAGTACGTCCGGGTGAGCCGGCCGGCGGCGTCGGCCAGGCCGAAGCGGCCGATCAGCTCGTCGACCCGGCTGCGCAGGTCGGCGCCGCGCATGCCGTAGAGGTGGCCCTGCAGGGTCAGGTTCTCCCGGCCGGTGGCCTCCAGGTCGACGGAGTGCTTCTGGAAGACGCAGCCGATGGCGTGCCGCACCCGGTCGGGCTGCCGCGCGACGTCCAGCCCGGCGACGGTGGCCTGCCCGGAGTCGGCCCTGGTCAGCGTGGTGAGGATCTTGACGGTGGTGGACTTGCCGGCCCCGTTCGGGCCGAGCAGCCCGAACACGGTGCCGGGCGGCACGGCGAGACTGATCCCGTCGAGCGCCCGGACCCCGCCGGGGTAGGTCTTGACGAGGTCGCGCACGGCGACGGCGTGCTCGGTGCGCACGTCGTTGGGCATGGTCGTACTCCTGTTCTCGTGCGCCGGAGTGCGACCTGGCTATCGTTGAGCTGCGGCCTCGCGGGCCAGCGTCGCTCCGGCGGTGTGATGCCTGCGGGTTCCGGTCCGGCGGGGTGTTGGCGCACCCCGCCGGACGCCTGCCTAGCCGTCCCGGGGCGCCCCCTCGTGGAAGCTCCGCCACAGCGGGACCCCGTCGAGGCTCTCGTCCGCGATCGAGGGGGCGAGCTTGCGCACCCACTCCAGCTCGGCCTCCAGCAGCGCGATCCGGTACTCGGCCTCGACCAGGAACAGCCGCGGGACCTCCTTCTCCGCGGCGAACTGGAGCATCGCGCGGACCCGGCTGATCTCGGCGCCGAGCAGCGCGGTCCGCTGTCCGAGCAGCGCGACGACCTGATCCGGGGGCAGCCCGCCCAGCAGCGTCAGCCCGGCCTCGAACGAGGTGTACTCCTTCCTCGGCGTGCCGATCAGCTCGCTGAGCCAGGCGGTGAACGTCAGCCGCCCGGCCTCGGTGATCTCGTAGACGGTGCGCTCCGGCCGGCGGCCCTCCCGCACCGTCTCCCGGGCGGCGATCAGGCCGTGCTTCTGCAGTGACTCGACGACCGTGTAGAGCGAGCCGTAGTTGAGCTTGATGCTCTCGTGCTTGCCGCGCTCCCGCATGGTCGTGGCCATCTCGTACGGATGCATCGGCTGCTCCGCCAGGCAGGCGAGCACCGCCAGCGCCAGCGGGTTGGACACCGATCCCTTCGCCACGACCACTCCTCGACTCCGAATACTCGGCACCGAGTATCTGTCACCAGGTAGTCGGTCGTCAAGGAGCGGCGGCTCCGGGCTGGCGCACCCGCTCGACCCGGCCGGCATCCCACACCGGCTCGGCCGACTCGACCACCGCGCCGTCCGCGCCGAAGACCAGGAACCGGTCGAACGAGCGCGCGAACCACCGGTCGTGGGTCACCGCCAGCACGGTCCCCTGGTACGACGCCAGCGCCTGCTGCAGCGCGTCCGCACTGACCAGGTCGAGGTTGTCGGTCGGCTCGTCGAGCAGCAGCATCGTCGCGCCGGACAGCTCCAGCAGCAGCACCTGCAGCCGAGCCTGCTGGCCACCGGAGAGCACGTCGAAGCGCTCGTCGGCCTGAGCGTGCAGCCCGTAGCGGCGCAGCACGCCGATCGCCCGGCCGCGGTCCAGCCCGGCCCGCCGCCCGTCGCCGCGCCAGAGGATGTCCACCAGCACCCGGCCGGCCAGGTCCGGCCGCTCGTGCGTCTGCGCGAACAGCCCGGGCACGACCCGGGCGCCGAGCCGGGCCGCGCCGCGGTGCGCTACCGGGTCGCCGGCCAGCAACCGGAGGAAGTGCGACTTGCCGGAGCCGTTCGAGCCGAGCACCGCCACCCGCTCGCCGAAGAAGACCTCCAGGTCGAACGGCCGCATCAGCCCGGTCAGCTCCAGCCCGACGCAGCTGAGCGCCCGCACCCCGGTCCGGCCGCCCGCCAGCCGCATCGCCACCCGCTGCTCGACCGGCCGCTCCGGCGGCGGCCCGGCCGCCTCGAACTTCGCCAGCCGGGTCTGCATGGCGTGGTAGCGGCTGGCCATGGCGTCGCTGTTCTTCGCCTGCTGCTGCAGGGTCCGGACCAGCTCGCGCAGCCGCTCGTGCTCCTCGTCCCAGCGCCGGTGCAGCTCGTCGAGGCGGTCCAGCCGGTCGTCGCGGGCAGCCGCGTACGTGCCGAAGCCGCCGCCGTGCACCCAGGTCGAGCGGGCCTCGACGGTCACCACCCGGTCGGCCGTGCGGTCGAGCAGCTCGCGGTCGTGGCTGACGAACAGCACCGTCTTGGCGGTGGCACGCAGCCGCTCCTCCAGCCAGCGCTTGGCCGGCACGTCCAGGTAGTTGTCCGGCTCGTCGAGCAGCAGCACCTCGTCCGGCCCGCGCAGCAGGGCCTCCAGCGCAAGCCGCTTCTGCTCGCCGCCGGACAGGGTGCGAACGGTGCGGTGCTGCACGTCGTCGAGCGGGGCGCCCAGCGCGGCGACCGTCACCGTGTCCCAGAGCACCTCGGCGTCGTAGCCGCCGGCATCGCCCCACCCGGCCAGCGCCGCCGCGTACCTCAGCTGGGTCGGCTCGTCCTCCACCTCGGCGAGCGCCCACTCGGCCGCCTCCAGCCGCTCGCCCGCCGCGCGCAGTGCCGCCGGTGCCAGGCCGAGCAGGAACTCCCGTACGGTCGTCGAGTCCCGCACGGAACCGATGAACTGGCGCATCACGCCGACGCCGCCGGAGCTGGCCACCGTGCCGGAGGACGGCGCGAGATCGCCGGCCACCACGCGCAGCAGCGTCGTCTTGCCGGTGCCGTTCGCCCCCACCAGGGCGGCCTTGGCCCCCTCGCCGGCGCGGAAGCTCACGTCGTCGAGCAGCACCCGACCGTCCGGCAGCACGACCGACACGTGCGCCACGTCCACGAACCCCACTCCGCCAGTCTGCCCGGCCGGTCAGCATGATTTTCGCCGCTACGCTCTGCGGGTGCGCAGGAGGGGGACGACCACCCAGCCGGTGGTGATCCTGCACGGCTGGCAGGGATCCGGGCCGGAGCACTGGCAGAGCTGGCTGGCGGGACGGCTCGCGGCCGACCACGAGGTCCGCTACCCATCGCTGCCGGACCCGGACCATCCGCGGCTCGACGCCTGGATGTCCACTGTGGACGAGACGGTCGCCGGGCTGCCGGACGGGGGCTTCGACGTGGTCTGCCACTCGGTCGCCGGCGCGCTCTGGCTGCACCGCACCGCCGGTCCGGCGGCCGGGCCGGCGCCGGCCCGGGTCCTGCTGGTGGCGCCGCCGTCGCCCCGGCTGGACGAGCCGGAGCTGGCCACCTTCGTCCCGCCGCCGCTCGACGCCGCCGCCGTCCGGCGCGGGGCCGGCGGCACCATCCTGGTCTGCGCGGACGACGACCCCTACTGCCCGGAGGGCGCTGTCGCCGCGTACGGGGCGCCGCTGAAGCTCCCCACCACCGTGATCCCCGGCGCCGGTCACCTCAACGTCGACACCGGCTACGGACCCTGGCCGGCGGTCGAGCGCTGGTGCTCCCGCCCGAACCTCGCCTTCCCGCTCTGACGGCGACCCTGCCTTAGGCTCCGGCGATGGATCATGTTCAGGCCGAGCTGGACCGCCTCGTCGACGGCGGCCTGCCGGGTGCGTTCGCCTACGTCGACGACGCGGACGGCACGTCGAGCTTCTGGACGGCCGGTGTCGCGGACCTGGCGACGGGGGCGGTCATGACACCGCAGACGCACTACCGGATCGGCAGCACCACCAAGACCTTCACCGCGGTCGTCGTCCTCCAGCTGCTCGGCGAGGGTCGCCTCTCGCTCGGTGACCTGGTCCAGGACCTGCTGCCCGACCTGCCGATCCCGAACGGCGAGCGGCTCACGGTGGAGCACCTGTTCCGGATGCGCTCGGGCCTGTTCGACTTCGAGGACGACCCGAGCCTGCTCGGCGACCTGCAGGCGCACCTGCGCCCGGTGCCGCTCGCGCGGGTGATCGAGCTCGCGCTCCGCGGTCCCACCGGCTTCGAACCCGGCGAGCGCTTCGAGTACTGCAACTCGAACTACTGCCTGCTCCAGGTCGTCGCCGAGCGGCTGACCGGGCGGCCACTGGCGGCCGAGCTGCGCGAACGGATCTTCGAGCCCGTCGGCCTCACCCGGACCTCCTACCCGGACGAGACCGACCTGTCGCTCCCGGCGCCGTACATCCACGGCTACGACCGCGCCGGCGACGGGTGGTTCGACTGCAGCATCGAGGACTTCGGGCACGGCGACGGGCGGATCATCTCGACCGCCGCCGACACCGCCCGCTTCTTCCGGGCGCTGCTGGTCGAGCGCACGCTGCTGGGTCCGGAGCTCCTCGCCGCGATGATGTCGGTCGGGCCCGACGACCCACCGGCCGAGCTGACCCTCTCGGGCTACCGGACGCCGATCCACTACGGGCTCGGCCTTTACTCCCAGGCCACCTCCTGCGGCACGGTGTGGGGACACACCGGCGGTGGTTTCGGCTACTCCCACGCACCGTTCGTGCGGCTCGACACCGGGCGCGTCGCGATCGTCATGCGCAACGCGAGCTTCGGCTTCCGGCAGGTCGAGCACGCGGCGCTCGACAGGCGGCTGGCGTTCACCCCGGACTTCCGCTCCAGCCTGTTCTGCTGAGCCGCCGCCAGTTGACGAGGCGGGCGACGCTTCGCGGGCGCTCGGCGGGTGGTCTCGCGCCCGCCTCCAGCACTCAGAGTGCTGAATAGCACTCCCAGTGCTGGAGCAGGAAGGACAACCCCTCCGCCCGGGCCGTCGTCCACAACGGAATCCTTCGTCCACAGATCGCCGGCCCGGCCTGCCATCGCGCCGGCGGGCGCGGCAGGCTCCGGGCATGGACATCGGGACGTTCGTACGCGACCGGCGCGATGCGGCGGGGCTGACGCAGTGGGACCTCGCCGTGCGGTCCGGGCTGTCCCAGACGATGGTGTCCGCCATCGAGGGCGGGCGTCGGCGACCGAGCCTGGACGCGATCGAGCAGGTGCTCTCCGCCTTGGGCCTGCAGTTGCGATTGGAGACCGAGCCGCTCCTGGCCGACGTCGACGCGGCGATCGAGGCCGCCCTGGCCCGGCCGCCGGCGGAGCGCATCGACGCGCGGGGGCTCAACGGTCCGATGCTGCTCCAAGGGCTGGCGCCCGCCGGACCTGTGGTCGAGGGCTTGGCCGGTGCCGCGCTCCACGGCGCGCCGGTGCCGTTGACCCACCTCGACGTCGCTGTCGCGAGCTCATCCGTCGGCGTGCTCACCGAGGTGATCATGCGCAGGATGTTCGCGGAGCGTTGGAGCGACCAGTGGCGGCAGTGGGGCCCGGCCGATCGCGATCCCCGGCGGCCCGGATCGCCGCGGTGGCGCACCATCTCCGGCGAGTTCCGGATCCGGGTGGTCGAGCAGTTGCCCGCTTCGGTGGTCGTCATGGTCGGCGATCTGCCGGTCGCGGTTCGACCGCTGCACGAGATCGAGGGCGACGACCCCGAGACCCGGCGGGTGCTCGCGCGGGTGCGTGAGCGGTCGGGAGGCGGCGCCGTCCCGACCGCCTAGTCGGCCCGGGTGGGCCCCTGCTCCCGGATGCGGCGGCGCTGCGGCTCGACCACGTACCTGGGATCCTCGGTGGAGGCGATGCCGGCATGCAGGAGGCCGAGCCGCTCGTACAGCCCGCCGGCGAGCAGCGCGGCCCCGGAGGCGACCGCCGCGACGCGACTGCGGCGCGCCAGCAGCACGCTGCCGAGCCCACCAGCGGCGGTCAGGACGCTCGCCCGCCGCAGCAGGCGGTGTGCGTCACCGGTCGTGAAGGCCTCGGCGACCGGGCCGAGCCGGCGCTCCAGCCGCCGGGACGCCGCCAGCTCGACGACCGCGCCGTAGCCGGCCAGCCGGCGCGCCGGGCCGGCCTGCGACGTCGGCGCGACGATCATGCCGAGTCCGCCGGCACTCGCGGCCGCGCTGGCCGTGAAGATGAAGGGCAGCTCCTCCTGCGCCTCGTTCCACGCCGGCACCGCCGTCTGCGACAGCAGGACGGCGGTGTACGACGCGACCGCGGGTGCCAGGGCCGCCGACACCAGCCCGGCCGGCCGGGAGAGCGCGCCGGCGAGCCGGCCCAGCCGGGTCGCGCGCAGCCGTCCCGGCAGCAGCTCGCCGAGCGCCGCGACCCCGGTCGCCGGGCCGTAGCCGACGAGGATCCAGGTGCCCACGCTCATCGGCGAGGTCGGCTTGGCCACCCGCAGCATGTGGTGGAAGCGCTCCGGCCGGCCCAGGTCGTGGACCAGGTAGTAGCCGCCGCCCAGCAGGGACACCAGGCCGGCGATCCGGCCGCCCCGGCGCAGCGCCGGCCGGCCGGTCAGGTCCGCGCCGGCCGCGAGCAGGCTGGAGCCGGCGGACAGGCCGCCGAGGAAGAAGTAGTAGGCGATGTCGTCCTTCCAGACCGGGGTCTTGAGCACCGGGCGCCCGTAGTACGACCGGAACCGCGCCCGCGGCACCATCGACTGCTCCCGCGAGCCGTCGTCCCCGCGCCGCCGGCCCCCGGGCCGCCGCGGCCCGCCACCGCCGCCCGGCCCGGTCACGGGCGGCCGCCGAACACCGCGGCGGCGGCCGCCGCCAGCGCGAGGGCGGCGGCACCGGCGAAGCGCCACATCCGCGGCAGGTCCCGCGTCGGCACCACCGGGTCCGGCGGCAGCCCGTACACCTCGGGCTCGTCGAGGAGCAGGAAGAACGCGCCGTTGCCGCCGACCCCGTCGTGCGGGTCCTCGCCGTAGAGGCGCGCCTCGGGCACGCCGTCCGCATGCAGCCGCTCGACCCGCTCCTGGGCCCGGGCCCGCAGCTCGTCCAGGTCGCCGAACTGGATCGACTGCGTCGGGCATGCCTTGGCGCAGGCCGGCTCCAGCCCGTCGCTCAGCCGGTCGTAGCACAGAGTGCACTTCCAGGCCCGGCCGTCGCCGGCCCGCCGGTCGATCACCCCGTACGGGCAGGCGGACACGCAGTAGCCGCAGCCGTTGCAGATGTCCTGCTGGACCACGACGCTGCCGAACTCGGTCCGGAACAGCGCCCCGGTCGGGCAGACGTCCAGGCAGCCGGCGTGGGTGCAGTGCTTGCAGACGTCCGAGGCCATCAGCCAGCGGAACTCCTGCCGCACCTCGGCCCCGGTCCCGGCCCCCGGCGGCGCGAACGACGGCATGCCCAGGTCCACAGTGGACGGGGCCGCCGGTCGGGCCGGCTGCTCGATGAAGGCGACGTGCCGCCAGCTGTCCGCGCCGAGCGAGCCGGTGTTGTCGTAGGACATGCCGAGCAGGTCGAACCCGTCGTCCGGCAGCAGGTTCCACTCCTTGCAGGCCACCTCGCACGCCTTGCAGCCGATGCAGACCGAGGTGTCGGTGAAGAAGCCGACCCGCGGCGGGTGACCGGCGTGCCCGGCGTCACCGGCGACGTCGTCGAGCGGTCCGTAGCGGCTGTGCCGACCGGTCATCCGTCCTCCACTGTGGACAGCCGGGTGCCGGTGTCCGGGGTGACGCCGGCCCGGCGACGGTAGCCCTCGACGAACTCGAGCAGCTCGCGACCGCGCGGCCGCCGCCCCGGCCGGATGTCGCAGGTGGCCACCTTGGACTCCTGGATCAGGACGTTGGGGTCGAGCACCACCCCGAACAGGTCGTTCGCCGACTCGCCGGTGACCACGCCCGCACCGCCCCAGTGGTAGGGCATCCAGATCTGGTGCACGTCCCGGTCGCCCACCCGCAGCGGCGTGAGCCGGTCGGTGACCAGCACCCGGCACTCGATCGCGCTGCGGCTGGTCACCACGTGCGCCCAGCCGAGGTGGTCCAGCCCGCGCTCGCGGGCCAGCGCCGGGGAGACCTCGACGAACATCTCCGGCTGCAGCTCGGACAGGTACGGCAGCTGCCGGCTCATCCCGCCGGCGGTGTGGTGCTCGGTCAGCCGGGAGGTGGTCAGCACGTACGGGTAGACCTCGCCGTGCCGCTCCGGCGGGGACGGGTTGGAGGGGTTGTCCGCCCGGCCGTAGACCTTGCGGGTCGGGTTGCCCTGCTGGCCGTACAGCGCGTTGCGGACCGGCGACTCGTGCGGCTCGTAGTGGGTCGGGAGCGGCCCGTCCCGCAGCCCGGTCGGCACGTACAGCCAGCCCTTGCCGTCGGCCTGCATGACGAACGGGTCGTCGCCGCGCAGCGCGGCCGGGCCGACCGCACCCGGCGGCGGCTCGTACCACGGCGGCTTGGTCCGCTCGAAGTCCGGCACGTCGTGCCCGGTCCACTCCCCGGCGACGCCGAGATCCGGGTCCCACCAGACGTACGCCTTCCGCTCGCTCCACGGCCGTCCCTGCGGGTCCGCCGAGGCGCGGTTGTAGAGGATGCGCCGGTTGTACGGCCAGACCCAGCCCCACTCCAGCGCCGTCGCGTCCTGCTCGGCGGCGGGCCTGCGGCGGGCGGCCCGGTTCACCCCGCCGGCGTACACGCCGGAGTAGACCCAGCAGCCGCACGACGTGCTGCCGTCCGCCTTGAGGTCCAGGTAGCCGTCGACGACCCGGCCGGTGCTCAGGTCGTGGCCGTTGATCGCCCGGAGCACGGCGTCGGCACTCGGCTCGTCGCCGTCCACCTCGTAGCCCCAGCTGAGGTCCTGGACGGGCCGGTCCCGCGGATCGGTCGAGCCGGCGAGCAGCTGCTTGACCCGGCGACCGAGGTGGTAGAAGAACCACAGGTCCGAGCGCTGGTCGCCGGCCGGGTCGACCGCCTTCTCCCGCCACTGCAGCATCCGCTGGGTCTGGGTGAAGGTGCCCTCCTTCTCCACGTGCGCCGCGGCCGGGAAGAAGAACACCTCGGTCCGGCACCGCTCGGGCACGATCTCGCCGGTCTCCACCTCCGGCGAGTCCTTCCAGAAGGTGGCGCTCTCGATCATCGCGAGGTCGCGCACCACCAGCCAGTCGAGGTTCGCCATCCCGAGCCGTTGCAGCTTCCCGTGCGCCGAGCCGACCGCCGGGTTCTGGCCGAGCAGGAAGTAGCCGAAGACCTTGCCGTCGACCATGTCCATCGCGGTCCGGTACGTGCCGTGGTCGCCGGTCAGCCGCGGCAGGTAGTCGAAGCGGAAGTCGTTCTCCGGCTGCGCCGCCTCGCCCCAGTACTCCTTGAGCAGCGACACCGCGTACGCGTCCGCGTTCCGCCAGAACCCCTTCTGCTTGTCGCCCCGGATGCTCTCGACGTAGTCGGCCAGCGTCCGGTGCGCCGTGGCGCTCGGCATCGGCAGGTAGCCGGGCAGCAGGTTGAACAGGGTGGGGATGTCGGTCGAGCCCTGGATGCTCGCGTGGCCCCGCATCGCCATGATGCCGCCGCCGGGACGGCCCATGTTGCCGAGCAGCAGCTGGATGATCGCCGCGGTGCGGATGAACTGCACGCCCACGCTGTGCTGGGTCCAGCCGACCGCGTAGACCAGCGCGGTGGTGCGCTCGCGGCCGGAGTTCGACGTCCACGCCTCGCAGACCTCGAGGAACTTCTCCCGGCCGACGCCGCAGACCTGCTCGACCAGCTCGGGCGTGTAGCGGGCGAAGTGCCGCTTGAGGACCTGGTAGACGCACCGCGGGTGCTGCAGGGTGGGGTCGGCGGGCGGCCCGGTGTGCGCGCCCTCCAGCGGCGGGCCGCCGGACTCGTGCTGCATGCCGGCGGCCGTCTCGCGGGCCTCGACCGGGGACTGCCCGCCCCGCGCGGTGCGTGTCCTCCAGCCCCTCGTACTGCCAGGACGCCGGGTCGTAGCTCGCCGTCCCCGGGTCGTAGCCGGAGAACAGGCCGTCGAGGTCCTCGACGTCCCGGAACCGCTCGCTGACGAGGAACGGCGCGTTGGTGTAGGCGGTGACGTACTCCCGGAAGTCCTTCTCCTCGCTGAGGATGTGGTTGACGACGCCGCCGAGGAAGGCGATGTCACTGCCCGCCCGCAGCGGCACGTAGCTGTCCGCGAGCGCGCTGGTGCGGGTGAACCGCGGGTCGACGTGGACGACCTTCGCCCCGCGCGCCTTCGCCTCGACGACCCACTGGAAGCCGACCGGATGGGCCTCGGCCATGTTCGAGCCCATGATGACCACGCAGTCGGCGTTGGCGAGGTCCTGCTGCGTGTTGGTGGCGCCGCCGCGCCCGAACGAGGTCCCCAGACCGGGGACCGTGGCGGAGTGTCATATCCGGGCCTGGTTCTCGATCTGGATCGCGCCCAGCGCCGTGAACAGCTTCTTGATCAGGTAGTTCTCTTCGTTGTCCAGGGTGGCGCCGCCGAGGCTGGCCAGCCCGAGCGTGCGGTTGACCCGGTTGCCGTCGTGGTCGACGTCCTGCCAGCCGCGGCGCCGGGCGGCCAGGACGCGCTCGGCCACCATGTCCATCGCGGTCGAGAGGTCCAGCTCCGACCACTCCGTCGCGTACGGGGCGCGATAGCGCACCGTCCGCTCCCGCTGCGGACCGGTGACCAGCTGCTTGCTCGCGCTGCCCTTGGGGCACAGCCGGCCCCGGCTGATCGGGCTGTCCGGGTCGCCCTCGATCTGGACCACCCGCTCGTCGGTGACGTACACCAGCTGCGCGCAGCCGACCGCGCAGTACGGGCAGACCGAGTGGGCCACCCGGTCCGCGGTCGCGGTGCGCGGGGTCAGCGCCGCCGAGCGGGGCGACTGGGCGGCCCGGCCGCGGCCGAGCGGGTCCGGGCCGGTGAGCTGGCGGTAGACCGGCCAGCCCTCGATCCAGGTGCGGACGCCCACGCCGGCCCTCCTCCCGGTCCGGCCGATGCTAACCCGGCCCGGGGTGGCCGGGGCGCCACGAGGACGCCCCGGCCCCGGGTCACTTGGCCGCGTCCGGCCGGCAGACCCGGCCGACGTCGACAACCTGGCCGCGGTCGACGTACACCTGCTGGGACGCCCGGACGGTGCCGTTCGCCCGCTCGCAGGTCAGCGTCCAGGTCTCCTTCGGCCCGAACGTGGTCGGCAGCGGGCTGGCGAACTCGACGCCGCCCGCGGTCCAGTCGCTGGCCGCGCCGCCCTCGTAGTTGACGATGACGGCCGTGTACTCGCCGGCCGGCGGGTCGACCAGGCGGGCGTTCTCGGTGGTCGTGGCGAAGTTGGCCGACTGCGCCACCACCTGCCCGTCGGCGTCGATGACGTAGAGGTCCCAGTCCGTCGCGGAGTCGCCCCAGCTGATGCGCACGGTGGCGGTGCCGTTGTCGACGTCCGGCGGCCCCTGGATGGTGAACGGGATCCGCTCGGCGGCCCCCTCCAGCGGGTCGCCCTGGTTCTCCGCCGGGATGCCGGGCGGGTTGGCGAACGTGATGTCCGCCTGCGGCGGGCCGGTCGGGTCGCGACCGAGCCGGCCGGCGACGTACGGCCGGGTCGAGGGGTTGACCGCGAAGCGGAAGCGCCCGCCCGGAGCGCGGTACGTCGTGTCCAGCACGTCGGTGTAGAGGATCGGCTCCCCCACCGTGCCGTCCGCGGCGATCACCGGCGAGGTCGGCGTCGTGAACTGCTTGTGCACCCGCAGGATCGCCCCGCGCGGCGCGGTCCCCTGGATGGTGGAGTGCAGCGCCGTGTCGGCCGTCGAGGAGGACATCTCGTAGTACGCGGCCCGGTTGCCGCCGTTGCCGGCGCCGGCCGCCGGCGGGAGCCCCAGGTACTCGGCGACGACGCCGGTCTCGTACGGCGGGTGGAACTCGTCCGGGCCGATCTCGAAGGTGAAGCCGAGACCGCCGGTGTTCCAGAAGCTCCAGTCCTCGGTGGTGCCGGTGGTGTCGTAGAGCTCGTAGCCGCGCTGGTTGAGGTAGCCGTTGTGGCTGGTCATCCTCGCCCCGAGCGCCTGGTACAGGCCGTCCTCCAGCGGCGGTCGGACCTCGAAGACACCGGGTGGCCGCAGCACCAGGTTCGAGTAGGTGTGGTTGGTGATCAGGTTCGTCACCTGCCGGGTCGAGACCAGCTGGCGGATGTTCTGCGTCTCGGGCTCGGAGAACGGCGCGGAGCCGCGGTAGGTGTCGTCCGACCAGCTCGGGCTGGCGCCGGGGCCGCCCCAGAAGCCGGCGTAGTTGCGGTTGAGGTCGGTGCCGCGCAGCCGGCCGGCCGGGTTGGCGCCGCAGGTGCCGCCGCGGTACGCGGGGGGCGAGTCGGTCTCCCGGCAGTTCTTGCGCTTGTACTCGTAGTCGAACAGGCTGAAGTCGCCGCCGATCGAGGGCGCCTCGCGGGAGACGTTGAAGCCGTCGGGGTTGACGACCGGGACCACGATCGTCCGGGTGCGCTCGACGAGCCGGCGGACGCCGCGGTCGCCGCGGTAGTTCGTCAGCAGGTCGTAGCCGAACTCCATGGCATGCTCCGCCGACGGCCACTCACGGGCGTGGTGTGCGCCCATGTTGAGGAAGACCGGCTTGCCGTCGGCGATGGTGCGCGCGCCGGTGGTGATCTCGATGCCCTCGACGTCCCGGCCCTCGATCGTCCGGTTGGGCAGGGTCAGCGGGCGCACCAGCGCGGGGTTGCGCAGCGACAGCCGCTTCATCTCCAGCTGGTAGTCGAACAGCCGGCGGTAGAACGTGCGGCCGCTGGGCAGTGCCGACGCGGCGGTGGCGGCGTCGTAACGCTGGTCGGCCCGGCGGTTCGCCTCGGTGCGCGCGCCGAGGTCGGCGATCTTGACCGAGTACCGGAAGCCGGCCGCCCGCAGCCGCCGGGCGTCCGCGTCGCCGTGCAGCACGACCTCGACCGTGCGGGCGGTGCCGTGCTCGGTGAGGTCGAGCTCGAGTCGCTGCAGCCGCCGCTTGGCGGCGCGGTCGGGCGTGGCGACCTCGACCACCTGGACCTGCTGGCCGGCCGCCGCCGGCGTCGGGCTGGCGAAGAACTCGACCGACAGGGTCGCCCGGGCCGCGCCGCCGCGGAAGCGGCAGCCCTGCACGATGAGGTTCTGCCCGCTGGTGACGAAGCCCTCGGCGAGCTCGTTGGTCCGGTAGCCGGCCGAGCCGGCGACGACGGTCCCCGTCCGCCCGTCGAAGACGGCCAGGTCCCAGTCACCGCCGCCGGTCAGCCGCGCCTGCATGATGCCGGTCACGGTCGAGGTGAACGTCCGGCGGTCGACGCTCGGGGCGCCGGGGTAGAGCCTCGCGACGCAGCTGAGGTCGCGCGAGGCCTCGGCACGCAGGATGTTCTCCGGCGCCGCGGTGGCCGGTCCGGCCGCCGCGACGACGCCGCCGGAGGCGAGGGCCGCGAGGGCGAGAACGGTGAGCGTGCGGTGATGACGCCGTGCGGACGGGACCGAGGTTGTCATGGGCACCCCCTTGTGCGGACAAGACGCTGCGCACCCTATCGGTCACCCAGGGTGGGTCAAGGTCCGTTCGGCAGGCTTTCAGCGCTCGGTCGGGTGTCCCGTCGGCGGCGGGTGGCGGCTGCGCGGGCGGCCAGCTCGGCGTCCGGCGGGTAGCCGACCGCCACCAGGGTCAGGCCGTGCGCTGGCGCGACGGTGACGGCGCCGCTGCGGTCGCTCGCCGCGAGCAGGGCGGCCGGCCAGCCGGCCGGCCTGCGGCCCTCGCCGACGGCGAGCAGCGCACCGACCAGGCCGCGGACCATCGAGTGGCAGAAGGCGTCGGCCTGCACGGTCGCGGTGAGCACGCCGTCGCCGCCGCGGGCCCAGTCCAGCCGCCGCAGGGCGCGGATCGTGGTGGCGCCCTCCCGGCGGCGGCAGTAGGCGGCGAAGTCGTGCTCGCCGAGCAGGGCGGCGGACGCCTCGGCGAGCCGGTCGAGGTCCAGCGGGCGCGGCCAGCCGAGCGTGTCGTGCCTGCGCAGCGGGTCCGGACCCCACTCGGTGTCGGTGACCCGGTACGCGTAGCGCCGCCACAGCGCGGAGAAGCGCGCGTCGAAGCCGGCCGGCGCCGACGCCACCGTCCGCACCCGGACGTCCGGCGGCAGCACCCCGGCGAGCCGCCGCACCAGGGTGTCGCGTGTGGACACCCATGCCGTGGCGGGCACGTCCGCGTGCGCGACCTGCCCGGTCGCGTGCACGCCGGAGTCGGTGCGCCCGGCGACCGTCAGCGCCGCCGGCGCCCGCAGCAGCCGGGCGAGCGCCTCCTCGACGGTTCCCTGCACGGTCCGCTGCCCCGGCTGGGCCGCCCACCCGGCGAACCCGCCCCCGTCGTAGGCCAGGTCCAGCCGGACGCGGACCGACCCGGGGCTGTCCATGGCACCTCCTCCGGGCCGCGCCAGTGTCAGGGGCCGCGTCGAGTCGCTGCCGGGACCCTGTCACAACCGGACCACCCTGTCCCGTCGTCAGAGCAGGAACGCCAGGAAGGGAGCAGGCACCATGAGCACAGTGCTGGTCACCGGCGGCACCGGTCACCTCGGCAGGGACGTCGTCCGGCTGCTCGCCGACCGGGGCGATCGCGTGCGCGTCCTCGCCCGCCGGCCCGGCGACGACCCGGCCGTCGACTGGGTCCGGGGCGACCTCGGCACCGGAGCCGGGATCGCGGAGGCGGTTGCCGGCGTCGACACGGTCGTCCATGCCGCCACCAACTCTCCCGCGGCGCGCCGGGGCGGGCTGCGGCTCGGCGACTTCGTCCGCAGCCCCTCGGACGTCGACGTGGACGGCACCCGGCAGCTGCTGGCTGAGGCCGCCGCAGCCGGCGTCGGGCACGTCCTGCACGTCTCGATCGTCGGCGTCCGGGATGCCCGGCTGCCGTACTCCCGGCGGAAGGCGGAGGCGGAGCGGCTGGTCGAGGAGTCGGCGGCGCCCTGGTCCATCCTCCCGGCGACCGGCTTCTACTGGCTGCTCGCCCGGATGCTGGACGGAATGGCGGGTCGGCGCCTGTGGCCGGTCCCGTCGAACCTGCCGATGCAGCCGGTCGACTCCGCCGACTTCGCCGAGTACGTCGTCGGTTGCGTCGCGGCCGGGCCCGGTGGCGTCCGGGAGGACTTCGGCGGCCCGGAGGTCCTGACCCTGGCCGAGATGGCGCGCCAGTACCAGGCCGCCCGCGGCGCCGGCGGTCGCATCGTGGGCGTCCGGCTGCCGGGCTTCGCGCTGCGGGCGGCGGGCCGACAGGTCTGCCGGGACGGACGTCGCGGCACGACCACCTGGTCCGCCTGGCTCAGCCGCCACCCCGTGCGGCCCGGGTCCCGACGACCCGACGGCGGCGGCTGAGCCGCCGCGCGGGGCCGGCGGGCGAGCTCCCCGGGGGCCGGGCCGCGGCGGCCGTGGCTCCTGGTCCGGCGGACGCGGACGAGCCCGCCGTCCCCGCAGGGAGCGGCGGGCTCGACCACGTCGAGCGGGCGGTCAGGCCTTGACGTCGCCGGTCGGCTCGTCGTCGTCCGGGGTCGCGTCGAGCGCCTCGGCAGGAGGCGTCTCCTCGTCCCCGGCGCCGTCGGCCACCGCGTCGTCGGTCACCGACCGTCGGCCACCGCGTCGCCGGCTACAGCGTCGGCTCCGCCGCCACCTCATCGGCGTCCGCGGCCTGCACCGTGACCGGACCACCGTCGCCGACCGCCGCCGCCTCGACCGGCTCCGCCTCGACCGGCTCCGCCTCGGCCGGCTCGGCCTCGGCGACGGGGTGGCCTCGGTGTCGGTGTCGGTGTCGGCGGCCTCCGCGGGAGCGGCGGCCGCGGCCGCCCCACCGGCGGCCCCGGCCCCGGCGGACCGGGTGCGGGCGCGCCGGGACTGGAACCGGCTCCCCCGCGCCCGCTCCGCCTCGCCGACCGCCTCCTGCCCGACGGTGAGCGCCTCGACCAGCTCGATCAGCGCCATCGGGGCGTTGTCGCCCTTGCGCGGCCCCAGCTTGACGATCCGGGTGTAGCCGCCGGCCCGCGCGGCGAACCGCGGCCCGATCTCGGCGAACAGGGTGTGCACCACGTCCTTGTCCCGCACCACCGTCATCACCTGCCGCCGGGCGTGCAGGTCACCCCGCTTGGCGAAGGTGATCAGCCGCTCGGCCAGCGGGCGCAGCCGCTTGGCCTTGGCCTCGGTGGTGGTGATCCGGCCGTGCTCGAACAGCGACGTGGCCAGGCCCGCCAGCATCAGTCGCTGGTGGGCCGGGCCGGCGCCGAGGCGGGCACCCTTGGTGGGCTGGGGCATGGCGAGGGTCTCCTAGCTCGGGCTTACAGCTGCTCGGTCTCGGCGTAGTCCGAGTCGCCGGCGTAGTCGTCGGTGCCGTACGTGTCCACGACGTTGGCCGGGTCGAAGCCGGGCGGGCTGTCCTTGAGGGACAGTCCCATCTGCGCCAGCTTCATCTTGACCTCGTCGATGGACTTCGCGCCGAAGTTGCGGATGTCCAGCAGGTCGGCCTCGCTGCGGCTGATCAGCTCGCCGACGGTGTGGATGCCCTCCCGCTTGAGGCAGTTGTACGAGCGGACCGTCAGCTCCATCTCCTCGATCGGCATCGAGAAGTTGGCGAGGTTCTCCTGCTCCTGCGGGGACGGGCCGACCTCGATGCCCTCGGCGTCGACGTTGAGCTCGCGGGCCAGCCCGAACAGCTCGACCAGCGTCTTGCCGGCGCTGGCCATCGCGTCCCGGGGCAGGATCGACGGCTTGCTCTCGACGTCGACCACCAGCTTGTCGAAGTCGGTCCGCTGCTCGACCCGGGTCGCCTCGACCCGGTAGGTCACCTTGAGCACCGGCGAGTAGATGGAGTCCACCGGCACCCGGCCGATCTCCTGTCCGGGCTGCTTGTTCTGGGTGGCCGGCACGTAGCCACGGCCGCGCTCGACGACCAGCTCGATCTCCAGCCGGCCCTTCTTGTTGATGGTGGCCAGGTGCAGGTCCGGGTTGTGCACCGTGACCCCCGCCGGCGGCGCGATGTCCGCGGCGGTGACCTCACCGGGCCCCTGCTTGCGCAGGTACATGGTCACCGGCTCGTCGCTCTCGGAGCTCACGACGAGCTCCTTGAGGTTGAGGATGAGGTCGGTGACGTCCTCCTTGACGCCCGGCACGGTGGTGAACTCGTGCAGGACGCCGTCGATGCGGATGCTGGTGACCGCGGCGCCCGGGATCGAGGACAGCAGCGTGCGGCGCAGCGAGTTGCCGAGCGTGTAGCCGAAGCCCGGCTCCAGCGGCTCGATGACGAACCGGCTCCGGTAGTCGGAGATCGGCTCCTCGGTGAGGGTGGGGCGCTGAGTGATCAGCATGGTGTTTCGTCCTCTCCGACCGCCCGCTATTTGACGGCCGAAACGGGAGCCCTACTTGGAGTAGAGCTCGACGATGAGCTGCTCCTGGACCGGCGTGTCGATGACCTGCCGGGCCGGGACGGAGTGCACGAGGATGCGCATCCGGTTGGAGATGACCTCCAGCCACGCGGGCACCGGCCGGGACCCGGCCTGCGCCCGGGCGACCACGAACGGGGTCAGCTCCCGGGACTTCTCGCGCACCTCGACGATGTCGCTCGGGCTGACCCGGTACGACGGGATGTCCACCTTCCGGCCGTTGACCAGGAAGTGCCCGTGCCGGACGAGCTGCCGGGCGGCGTCCCGGGACGGCGCGAAGCCGGCCCGGTAGACCACGTTGTCCAACCGCGACTCGAGGATCTGCAGCAGCACCTCGCCGGTCTTGCCGGTCTTGCGGTTGGCCTCCTCGTAGTACCCGCGGAACTGCTTCTCCAGCACGCCGTACACCCGGCGGGCCTTCTGCTTCTCGCGCAGCTGGAGCAGGTACTCCGAGTCCTTGGTGCGGCCCCGGCCGTGCTCGCCCGGCGGGTACGGCCGGATCTCGATCGGGCACTTGGGGCTCTCGCACTTGCTGCCCTTGAGGAACAGCTTCATCTTCTCGCGCCGGCAGAGCCGGCAGTCGGCGCCGGTGTAACGGGCCATGGTTCAGATCCTCCTCAGACCCGGCGGCGCTTGGGCGGGCGGCAGCCGTTGTGCGGCTGCGGGGTGACGTCCTGGATGGAGCCGACCTCGAGGCCGGTCGCCTGCAGCGAGCGGATCGCCGTCTCGCGGCCGGCACCCGGCCCCTTGACGAAGATGTCGACCCGGCGCATGCCGTGCTCCTGCGCCTTGCGACCGGCGTTCTCCGCCGCGAGCTGCGCGGCGAACGGCGTCGACTTGCGCGAGCCCTTGAAACCGACGTGGCCGGAGGACGCCCACGAGATGACGTTCCCCAGCGGGTCGCAGATGGTCACGATCGTGTTGTTGAACGTGCTCTTGATGTAGGCGTGCCCGTGGGCGACGTTCTTCTTCTCCTTGCGCCGGACCTTCTTGACGCCGGCGGCCGTACGAGCCCTGGGAGGCATGTCTTGGCGTCTCCTACTTCCGTCCGGCCTTCTTCTTGCCGGCGATGGTCTTCTTCGGCCCCTTGCGGGTGCGGGCGTTGGTCTTGGTGCGCTGGCCGTGCACGGGCAGGCCGCGGCGGTGCCGGATGCCCTGGTAGCAGCCGATCTCGATCTTGCGCCGGATGTCCTGTGCCACCTCGCGGCGCAGGTCGCCCTCGACCCGGTAGGTCGCCTCGATGTGGTCGCGCAGCCGGACCAGGTCCTCGTCGGACAGGTCGCGGGAACGCAGGTCGGGGCTGACGCCGGTGGCGGCGAGCGTCTCGTGCGCGCGGGTCTTGCCGATGCCGTAGATGTAGGTGAGCGCGATCTCCATCCGCTTCTCGCGGGGGAGGTCGACGCCGGCGAGGCGTGCCATCGGGCTGTGCTCCTTCGTGCGGCGGAGGTCTGAGGCCACCCGTCCCCTCCCGTGCGGGAGGGGCTCCGGCCTCCGACCGGAGGTGCACCCGCCGGTGGCGGGGTGGGAGGCGTGTTGAGGTGGGCTGCTAGCCCTGGCGCTGCTTGTGGCGCAGGTTCTCGCAGATCACCATGACCCGGCCGTGCCGGCGGATCACCTTGCACTTGTCGCAGATCGGCTTGACGCTCGGCTTGACCTTCACGGCTGTGCTTCTCCTCGTGGACTGCCAGCCGCGCGGCCAGCGGGCGAACTACTTGTAGCGGTAGACGATGCGTCCGCGGGACAGGTCGTACGGCGAGAGCTCCACGACCACCCGGTCCTCCGGCAGGATGCGGATGTAGTGCTGCCGCATCTTGCCGCTGATGTGCGCGAGCACCCGGTGTCCGTTGGACAGCTCGACCCGGAACATCGCGTTGGGCAGGGGCTCGACGACGCGGCCCTCGACCTCGATGGCTCCGTCCTTCTTCGGCATGTCCTCCGCTAACTACTCAGCTCGGTCCGTACGGTTTCCCGGCGATGCATCTCGAGGGCGCCATCCCGCTGTGCGGCCACAGCACAGCAAAGAGGCGGCGCAAGCGCCGACGTCACAGTGTACGCAGGCGGGCCGGCAACGGCAAAAGCGCCTCAGCGGCGTCGGCTCGCCACCCGGCCCACGATCGTGAAGATCAGCGGGATCAGCAGCCACACCGGCCAGAAGTAGATCAGCTCCCGGTTGCCGACCGAGACCGCCGCCCAGATCAGCACGTTCACCAGGAACACGCCGGTCATGGCGGCCACCGCGCTCCCGGTGCCGTCGCCCTGGCTGCGCTCGACGCGGCCGGCCGGGCGGGCCGGCGCCAGCTCGGTGGAGCGCTCCAGCGGCAGGTCGAGGATGAGCGGACGCAGGTCGCCGACGGTCTTCGCCGCGTACGCCGCGGCCACCCGTTCCTCGAGCTCGGCCATCTCCAGACGGCCCTCGGCGAACGCCGCGTTGAGCCGCTCCACCACTCCCTGACGCTCGGCGTCGCTGACCCGCAGCGAGTCCCGTCCGACCGGCCCCGCCAGGTCACCGTCGCTCATGCCCGCTGCGCCACCCTCACGCCCAGCTCCGCCAACCGGCCGAAACCGCCGTCCTCGGCGGTGGTGACCCACGGCCCGTCCTCGGTGACGGCCACCGTGTGCTCCCAGTGCGCCGCGCACGACCCGTCCAGCGTGACGACCGTCCAGCCGTCGTCCAGCTCCCGGGTGGCCGGGTCGCCCAGGGTCACCATCGGCTCCACCGCGAGCGCGAGGCCCGGCACCAGCCGCGGTCCGCGGCCGGCCCGGCCGTGGTTGAGCACGTGCGGGTCCTGGTGCATCTCGGTGCCGATGCCGTGCCCGCCGTAGTGGTCGACGATCCCGTACCGGTGCGGCGCGGACCGGATGGAGCCCTCGACCGCCGCGCCGATGTCGGTCAGCCGGCCGCCGGCCAGCGCGACGGCCAGACCCGCCCACAGCGACCGCTCGGTCACCGCGATCAGCTCCAGCAGCTCCGGTGCCACCTCGCCGACCGGCACCGTGACCGCCGAGTCGCCGTGCCAGCCGTCCACGATCGCGCCGCAGTCGAGCGAGACGATGTCGCCGTCGCGCAGCTTCCGGCGCCGGGACGGGATGCCGTGCACCACCTCGTCGTTGACGGACGCACAGATGGTGCCGGTGAAGCCGCGGTAGCCCTTGAAGGACGGGACGGCGCCCTCGGAGCGGATGGAGTCCTCGGCGATCCGGTCCAGCTCCCCGGTGCTGATCCCGGGCGCGACCGCCTCCCGCATCCGGGCCAGCGCGCGCTGCGTCACCAGACCGGCCTCGCGCATCACCGCGATCTCGTCCGGGGTCTTGATCTGGATCATCCGGTCCCGCCTTCTCCGCACCCGCACCTCTCGCCTCCGACCTTACGTGCCGCCTCCGCCCCGGTCCCCCCGATCTACCTGTCAACGCTCTGGGCTGTCGAGACCTCGAGTCGACCGAGACCCGGCGGCGACGGTGGTCAGTCGAACGGGCGCAGCGCCGCGATGGCGCGCTCCGTCACGTCGTCCACCGGGCCGGTCGCGTCGATGCCGGTCAGCACGCCCTTCTCGGCGTAGAAGGCGATCAGCGGCGCCGTCTGCTCGGCGTACACCTCCAGCCGGTGCCGGACGGTGTCGGGCTTGTCGTCGTCGCGCTGGAAGAGCTGGCCACCGCAGTGGTCGCAGATGCCCTCGCGGGTGGGCGGGTCGAAGTCGACGTGCCAGATGTGCCCGCAGCTGCGGCAGGTGCGCCGCCCGGACAGCCGGCGGATGACCTCCTCGTCGTCGACCACCAGCTCCAGCACCACGTTCAGGTCGTTGCCCAGCTCGGTCAGCATCTCGTCCAGCGTCTCCGCCTGCGGCACGGTGCGCGGGAAGCCGTCGAGCAGGAAGCCCTCGAGGGCGTCGTCCTCCTTCAGCCGCTCCCGGACCATCGCGCTGGTCACCTCGTCGGGCACCAGGTCGCCGGCGTCCATGAACTTCTTCGCGGTGACCCCGAGCTCGGTGCCCTCACTGACGTTCGCCCGGAAGATGTCGCCGGTGCTGATCTTGGGGATCGCGAACTGTGCCGCGATGAACTGCGCCTGGGTGCCCTTGCCCGCCCCCGGCGGCCCGACCAGGACGAGCCGCACTATCTCAGGAACCCCTCGTAGTTGCGCTGCATGAGCTGGCTCTCGATCTGCTTGACGGTGTCGAGACCCACGCCGACCATGATCAGCACTGCGGTGCCGCCGAACGGGAAGTTCTGGTTGTTGCCCTCGCCGGTGAGGCCGAGGAAGAAGTTCGGCAGGACCGCGATGGTGCCGAGGTAGAGCGCGCCCGGCAGGGTGATCCGGTTGAGCACGTACGACAGGTACTCCGCCGTCGGGCGGCCGGGCCGGATGCCCGGGATGAACCCGCCGTACTTCTTCATGTCCTCGGCCCGCTCCTCCGGGTTGAACGTGATCGAGACGTAGAAGTACGTGAAGAAGATGATCAGCGCGAAGTAGAGCGCGATGTGCGACCAGCTGCTCTGGTCGATCACGTAGTTCTGCACGAAGCGGCGCCAGCCGCTGGTCTCGTTGCTGGACAGCTGGCTGATCAGCTGCGGCAGGTAGAGCAGCGAGGAGGCGAAGATGACCGGGATGACGCCGGCCTGGTTGACCTTGAGCGGCAGGTACGTCGAGGTGCCGCCGTACATCCGCCGGCCGACCATGCGCTTGGCGTACTGCACCGGGATGCGCCGCTGCGCCTGCTCGACGAAGACGACCGCGGCGATGATCGCCAGTGCCAGCAGGCAGATCAGGGTGAAGACGAAGGCGCCGTTGGTGGTGAGGATCCGGCCGCCCTCGGCCGGGATGCGGGCCGAGATCGAGGTGAAGATCAGCACCGACATGCCGTTGCCGACGCCGCGGTCGGTGATCAGCTCGCCGAGCCACATGATCACCGCGGTGCCCGCCGTCATCGTGATGACCATGACCAGCAGCGAGTAGACATCCTCGCGGAAGAGCACCGGGCGGTCGCAGGCCGGGAAGAGCTGCTCGTTGCGGGCCAGCGCGATGATGCCGGTGGACTGCAGGATGGCCAGGCCGATGGTCAGGTAGCGGGTGTACTGGGTGAGCTTGGCCTGGCCGGACTGGCCCTCCTTCTTCAGCTGCTCGAAGCGCGGGATCACCACCACCAGCAGCTGCACGATGATGCTCGCCGTGATGTAGGGCATGATGCCCAGCGCGAACACGGCGAGCTGCAGCAGCGCGCCGCCGCTGAAGAGGTTGACCAGCGAGTAGAGGTCGCGGGAGGCGCCGGCGTTGGCCTGCTCCAGGCAGGCGTTGATGTTCGAGGTCGAGACGTTCGGCGTCGGCACGTTCGATCCGAGCCGGTACACCGCGATCATGGCGAGCGTGAAGAGCAGCTTCTTGCGCAGGTCGGGCGTCCGGAAAGCGGACGCGAACGCGGAAAGCACGAATCCTCCTGCGCGCGGGACGGGGTAGCGCGGGCCGGTGCGGGCACGGGTCCGCAGACTGCGACTGTAACAGCCGGTGGCCGGGCGATCCTTGCCCGGCCACCGGCCGCGGGGGCTACAGCTCGGTCACCGACCCTCCCGCCGCGGTGATCTTCTCCCGCGCCGAGTCGGAGAACGCGTGCGCTGTGACCTGCACTGTCGCGGTCAGGTCGCCGGTGCCCAGGATCTTGACCGGAGCGCCCGGGCGGACCGCGCCGGAGGCGACGAGCTCGTCCGGCCCGACGCTGCCGCCGTCCGGGAAGAGCGCGCCGAGCCGGCCGACGTTGACGACCTGGAACTCGACCTTGAAGCGGTTCTTGAAGCCCTTGAGCTTGGGCAGCCGCATGTGGACCGGCATCTGCCCGCCCTCGAAGCTGGCCGGCACCTGACCGCGGGCCTTGGAGCCCTTGGTGCCGCGCCCGGCCGTCTTGCCCTTGGATGCGTTGCCCCGGCCGACCCGCGTCCTGGCGGTGTGCGAGCCAGGGGCGGGGCGCAGGTGGTGGACCTTCAGTGTCATGCCTTACTCGACCTCCTCGACCGTGACCAGGTGCGTCACGGTCGCGACCATGCCTCGGATCTCCGGCCGGTCCTCCTTCACCACGACGTCGTGGATCCGCTTGAGGCCCAGCGACCGCACCGTCTGGCGCTGGTTGTCCTTGGAGCCGATGACCGACCGGACCTGGGTGATCTTCAGCCGCGCCACCGCCCTCACACCCCCCCGAGCGCCCGCGCCCGCAGCATCCCGGCCGGGGCCACGTCCTCCAGCGGCAGGCCGCGACGGCTCGCGACCTCCTCCGGGCGGACCAGCCCCTTCAGCGCGGTCACGGTCGCGTGCACGATGTTGATCGGGTTGTCCGAGCCGAGCGACTTGGACAGCACGTCGTGGATGCCGGCGCACTCGAGCACGGCCCGCACCGGGCCGCCGGCGATGACGCCGGTGCCCGGGCTGGCCGGCTTGAGCAGCACGACGCCCGCGGCGGCCTCGCCCTGGATCGGGTGCGGGATGGTGCCCTGGATCCGCGGCACCTTGAAGAAGTGCTTCTTGGCCTCCTCGACACCCTTGGCGATCGCCGCGGGCACCTCCTTGGCCTTGCCGTAGCCGACACCGACCGTGCCGTCGCCGTCGCCCACCACGACCAGCGCGGTGAAGCTGAAGCGGCGGCCGCCCTTGACGACCTTCGCCACCCGGTTGATCGCGACGACCCGCTCGACGTGCGGGGTCTTCTCGGCGCCCGCTCCGCCCCGGCCGCCGCCGTCCCGGCGGTCCCGGCGGTCTCCGCCGCCGGCGCCCCCGCCTCGGCGCTGCTGCCCTGGCATCAGGCGTCCTCTCCGTCGATCCGGCCCACTGCGTGGGACCTGTCAGAACACTGCCTCATCAGAACTCCAGGCCGTTGGCGCGCGCCGCGTCGGCGAGCGCCGCGATCCGGCCGTGGTAGCGGTCGCCGCCGCGGTCGAAGACGACCGCGCCGACCCCGGCCGCCTTCGCCCGCTCGGCCAGCAGCTCGCCGACCCGGCGCGCGGCCGCCGTCTTGTCGCCGTCGACGTCCAGCTTGTAGGTGGACGCGGAGGCGAGCGTGACGCCGCGGACGTCGTCCACGACCTGCGCGTACACGTGCCGCGCGGACCGCGTCACGACCAGCCGCGGTCGGGCGGTGGTGCCGCCGATCCTCTTGCGCAGCCGGCTGTGCCGGCGCAGGCGGGACAGCCGCCGCTTCGCCGCGGTGCCGGTCCCGATCGTCTTGGTCGTCATGATGTCACTTGCCCGTCTTCCCGGCCTTGCGGCGGATGACCTCGCCCTGGTAGCGCACGCCCTTGCCCTTGTACGGGTCGGGCTTGCGCAGCTTGCGGATGGTTGCCGCGACTTCGCCGACCTGCTGCTTGTCGATGCCCTCGACCACGAACCGGGTCGGGGCCTCCACCCGGAAGGTGATGCCCTCCGGCGCCGGGACCGGCACCGGGTGGCTGAAGCCGAGCGCGAACTCCAGGTCCCGGCCGCGCGCCTGCACGCGGTAGCCGGTGCCGACGATCTCCAGGGTCTTCGAGTAGCCCTGGGTCACCCCGACCACCATGTTGTTGATCAGCGTGCGGGACAGGCCGTGCAGCGAGCGGGACTCCCGCTCGTCGTCCGGCCGGGTCACCAGCAGCGCCCCGTCGTCCCCGCGCTCCACCGCGATGGGCTCGGCGACGGTGTGGGCGAGCTCGCCCTTGGGGCCCTTCACCCGGACGGTGCGCCCGTCGATGGTCACGTCGACGCCCGACGGGACGGGGACCGGCAGCCTACCGATGCGCGACACGGTTTCCCCTCCTCACCAGACGAAGGCGAGGACTTCCCCGCCCATCCTGCGCTTGGCGGCCTGCCGGTCGGTCAGCAGGCCGGACGACGTCGAGATGATCGCCACGCCGAGGCCACCGAGCACCTTCGGCATCCCGGTGGACTTCGCGTACACCCGCAGGCCGGGCTTCGACACGCGGCGCAGGCCGGCGATCGAGCGCTCCCGGTTCGGGCCGTACTTCAGGTCGATCGAGAGCAGCTTGCCCGGCGCGTCGTCGGGGGCGTCGCTCACCGACCAGCCGGCGATGTAGCCCTCCTGCTGGAGGATCTCGGCGACGTGCACCTTGAGCTTGGAGTGCGGCATGACGACGGCGTCGTGGTACGCCGAGTTGGCGTTCCGGATGCGCGTCAGCATGTCCGCGATCGGGTCGGTCATCGTCATGAGGCGGCCCTCCGAGTGAGCATCGCAGGGTCGCTTGCGACCCGAGGAGCGGAGCGGGGGTCGCCGGGTTAGCAGGGTCACTTGGATTCTTGCCTTTCCCGCCGCGGTTCCCTGTCGGGCCTGCGGCGAAGAGTCGCTACCAGCTTGACTTGGTGATGCCGGGCAGCTCGCCGGCGTGCGCCATCTCCCGCACGCAGATCCGGCAGAGGCCGAACGTGCGGTAGACGGCACGCGGCCGGCCACAACGCTGGCAGCGGGTGTACGCGCGGACCGCGAACTTCGGCTTGCGGGCCGCCTTGATGACGAGCGCCTTCTTCGCCACGCTCAGTTCCTCGTCTCGATGGTACGACTGTGTTGGCTGTCCGCGCCGCCTTGACGCGGTCGCATGAAGGTCACCGCGTTGCTCCTTCGGCGCGGAAGGGAAAGCCCAGCCGCCGGAGCAGCTCGCGTCCCTCGTCGTCGGTGGTCGCGGTGGTGACCACCGTGATGTCCATGCCGCGCTGCCGGTCCACCCGGTCCATGTCGATCTCGTGGAACATCGACTGCTCGGTCAGGCCGAAGGTGTAGTTGCCGCTGCCGTCGAACTGGGTCGGCGACAGCCCGCGGAAGTCCCGGATGCGCGGCAGCGCGATGCTCAGCAGCCGGTCCAGGAACTCCCACATCCGGTCGCCGCGCAGCGTCACCTTGGCGCCGATCGGCATGCCCTCGCGCAGCTTGAACTGCGCGATCGACTTGCGGGCCCGCTGCACCAGCGGCTTCTGGCCGGTGATCGCGGTCAGGTCGCGCACCGCGCCGTCCATCAGCTTCGCGTCCCGGGCCGCCTCGCCGACGCCCATGTTGACGACGACCTTCACCACGCCGGGGATCTGCATGACGTTGTCGTAGCCGAACTGCTCGCGCAGCCCGGGCGCGACCTGCTCGGCGTAGCGCGTCTTGAGCCGCGGCGCGGCCTGGGTGGGGGTGCTCATCAGATGTCCTTACCGGACCGGCGTCCCACGCGGACGCTGCGGCCGTCGTCGTCCTTGCGGTAGCCGACCCGGGTCGGCTTGCCGTCCGAGTCGACCACCATCACGTTGCTCACGTGGATGGAGGCCTCCTGCGTGACGATGCCGCCGGTACGGGCTCCGCGCTGCGTGGTCGAGACCCGGGTGTGCTTCTTGATCCGGTTGACGCCCTCGACCAGGATCCGCTGCTGCTTCGGGTAGGCCGCGATGACCTTCCCCTTGGCGCCGCGGTCCGGACCGGAGATCACCTGGACGGTGTCGCCCTTCTTCACCTTCATCGACGGACCGGCCACCTCACAACACCTCCGGGGCCAACGAGATGATCTTCATGAAGCGCTTGTCCCGCAGCTCCCGGCCGACCGGGCCGAAGATGCGGGTGCCGCGCGGCTCGTTGTCCGGCCTGATCAGCACGGCCGCGTTCTCGTCGAAGCGGATGTACGACCCGTCCGGGCGGCGCCGCTCCTTGGCGGTGCGCACGACGACCGCCTTGACGACGTCGCCCTTCTTCACGCCCGCGCCCGGCAGCGCGTCCTTGACGGTGGCGACGATGATGTCGCCGATGCCGGCGTAGCGCCGGCCGGAGCCGCCGAGCACCCGGATGCAGAGGATCTCCTTCGCACCGGTGTTGTCGGCCACCCGCAGCCGGGACTCCTGCTGGATCACTTGGCCTTCTCCAGGATCTCCACGAGCCGCCACCGCTTGGTGGCCGACAGCGGCCGCGTCTCCATCAGCAGCACCCGGTCACCGACGCCGGCGGCGTTCTGCTCGTCGTGCACCTTCAGCTTGCTGGTGCGCCGGATGACCTTGCCGTACAGCGGGTGCTTGACGCGGTCCTCGACCTGGACCACGAGGGTCTTGTCCATCTTGTCGGCCACCACCAGGCCCTCGCGGACCTTGCGGGACCCCCGGGCGGCGCTGGCCGCCACGTTCTCGGTCATCTCTCCCTCTCGCTCGCGCTGCGAGCTCTCGCGCTCGCTCACGCCACACCCTCGTCCGGGGCGACGGACAGGCCGAGCTCGCGCTCGCGCATGATCGTGTAGATCCGCGCGATGTCGCGGCGCACGGTCTGCAGCCGCCGGTTGTTGTCCAGCTGCCCGGTGGCCACCTGGAAGCGGAGGTTGAACAGCTCCTCCTTGGCCTCGCGCAGTCGCGAGGCCAGCTCGTCGTCGGCGAGCTCACGCAGCTCGGCCGGCACGGTTCCTGCCGCCATCAGACGTCACCAACCTCGCGCTTGACGAACCGGCACTTCATCGGGAGCTTGTGGATCGCCCGCCGCAGCGCCTCGCGGGCGACCGGCTCCGGTACGCCGGACAGCTCGAACATGACGCGGCCCGGCTTGACGTTGGCCACCCACCACTCGGGCGAGCCCTTGCCGGACCCCATCCGCGTCTCGGCCGGCTTCTTGGTGATCGGCCGGTCCGGGTAGATGTTGATCCAGACCTTGCCGCCGCGCTTGATGTGCCGGGTCATCGCGATCCGCGCCGACTCGATCTGCCGGTTGGTCACGTACGCCGGCTCCAGCGCCTGGATGCCGTACTCGCCGAAGTTCACCCTCGTGCCGCCCTTGGCCGTGCCGGTGCGGTCGGGGTGGTGCTGCTTGCGGTGCTTGACCCTGCGGGGGATGAGCACGACTCAGCCCTCCGTCTTCTCGGCGTCGGCGGGACCGTCCGCGGCGGGCGGCTCGGTGGGGGCGGCAGTCGCGTCGGTGGCCGGCGCGTCGACCGCCTCGGCGACCGTCGCCGGCGCCTCGCTGGCCTCGCTGACCGGTGCCTCGCTGGCCGGTCGCCTCGCTGACCGGCGCCTCGCTGACCTCGCTGACCGGCGCCTCGCTGACCGGCGCCTCGCTGGCCGGCGCCTCGCTGACCGGCGCCTCGCTGACCGCGCTGACCGGCGCCTCGCTGGCCGGCGCCTCGCTGACCGGCGCCTCGCTGACCGGCGCCTCGCGTGACCGGCGCCTCGGTGACCGGCGCCTCGGTGACCTCGGTGGCCGGCGCGTCGACGGCCGCCGCGGTCGTCGCCGCCGGCCTCGACGGCTAGGCCTCGGCGGTCTCTACCGCGCCGGGCACCGCCACCGGCTCGGTCGCCGCCGCGCGGCCAGCCTCGGTGCTGGTCCCGGTGGTGCCGGACGAGCCCGAGCGGCGCGGCCGCTGCGGCCGCTCCCGCCGCTGCTGGCGCAGGGCGGCCTCGGCCGCCTCGCGCTCGGTGCGGTTGCCGATGGCGTCGCCCTTGTAGATCCACACCTTGACGCCGATGCGGCCGAAGGTGGTCCGTGCCTCGTACTGGCCGTAGTCGATCATGGCCCGAAGCGTGTGCAGCGGCACCCGGCCCTCGCGGTAGAACTCCGACCGGGACATCTCGGCGCCGCCGAGCCGGCCGCCGCACTGCACCCGGATGCCCTTGACGCCCGGGCTCTTCAACGCCGACTGCATGGCCTTGCGCATCGCGCGCCGGAAGCTGACCCGGCTGGACAGCTGCTCGGCCACGCCCTGCGCGACGAGCTGCGCGTCCGCCTCCGGGTTCTTCACCTCGAGGATGTTCAGCTGCACCTGCTTGCCGGTGAGCTTCTCCAGCTCACCGCGGATCCGGTCGGCCTCCGCACCGCGGCGACCGATGACGATGCCCGGCCGGGCGGTGTGGATGTCGACCCGGACCCGGTCGCGGGTGCGCTCGATCTCGACCTTGGAGATGCCGGCGCGCTCCATGCCCTTGGTCATCATGCGCCGGATCGCCACGTCTTCCTTGACGTAGTCCTTGTACAGCTTGTCCGCGAACCACCGGGACTTCCAGTCGGTGGTGATACCGAGCCGGAACCCGTGCGGGTTGACCTTCTGACCCACTATCGGGTCCCCTCCCCTGTCTCTGCGCCGGCGTCGCCGGCCGTGGGCTCCGAGCTGGCTTCGCCAGCGGCGGTGTCCGTGTCGGCGCTGCCGCCGGTGGCTGCCGTGCCGGTGGCACGGGCGGTGGTGTCGGCATCGGTGGCGACCTCGGTCGCCTGTGCCGGCGCGTCGGTCCCGAGCACCTCGGTCTCGGCCGGCGCCTGTCCGGTGACCGCGGTCGCGGTGGTCGGCGCCGCGGGCTCGGCGCCCGCGGCCCTGGCGGCCTTCCGGGCGCGGGGCGCCCTCGCCGGCTTCTCCGCCGCCTCGGCAGCACCGGCCTTGCCGGGCTTGGCCGGGGCGTCCTTGGCCGCCTTGGCCGCCTTGGCGGGCGCCGCCTCCGGGCCCGGTGCCGCCTTCTTCGCCGCCTTCTTCGCCGGTGCCGCTGTCTTCGCCGGCGCCGCTGTCTTCGCCGGCGCCGCCTTCTTCGCCGGCACCGCCTTGGCCGGCCGGGCCGGCGCAGCCGGGGCGACGCTCTCCAGCTCGATGGTGATGTGGCTGGTGCGCTTGTTGATCCGGAACGCCCGGCCCTGCGCCCGCGGCCGGAACCGCTTCAGCGTCGGGCCCTCGTCCACGTACGCCACCGCCACCACCAGCGACCCGGGATCGAGCTGCTGGTTGTGCTCGGCGTTCGCGACCGCGCTGGCGAGCAGCTTGGCCACCGGCTCGCTGGCGGCCTGGGGTGCGAACTGCAGCACGGACAGCGCCTCTGCCGCCTCCATGCCGCGGATCAGGTCGACCACGCGCCGTACCTTCATGGGCGCCATGCGCACATACCGGGCGCTAGCCCGGGCGCGCCGCTCCTCGGCGACCGCGGTGCCCTGTGCCATCTCTCGCTACCCCTGTCCTCGTGCGTGCTGGTCAGCCGCGCCGGCTGCGGCGGTCGTCCCGGATGTGCCCCCGGAAGGTCCGGGTCGGTGCGAACTCGCCGAGCTTGTGCCCGACCATGCCCTCGGTGACGAACACCGGGACGTGCTTGCGGCCGTCGTGCACGGCGATCGTGTGCCCGAGCATGTCCGGGATGATCGTCGAGCGGCGCGACCAGGTCTTGATCACGTTCTTGCTGCCCCGCTCGTTCTGCACGTCCACCTTCTTGAGCAGGTGGTCGTCGACGAACGGGCCCTTCTTCAGGCTGCGCGGCATCTACTCAGCCCCTCCTGGCGTTCTTGCCGGTCCGCCGGCGGCGGACGATGAGCTGGTCGCTGGGCTTGTGCACCCGGCGGGTGCGGCCCTCGGGCTTGCCCGCGGGGTTGACCGGGTGCCGGCCGCCGGAGGTCTTGCCCTCGCCGCCGCCGTGCGGGTGGTCGTGCGGGTTCATGGCGACCCCGCGGACGGACGGGCGCTTGCCCTTCCACCGCATCCGGCCGGCCTTGCCCCAGTTGATGTTGGACTGCTCGGCGTTGCCGACCTCGCCGACCGTCGCGCGGCAGCGGAGGTCGACGTTGCGGATCTCGCCGGACGGCATCCGCAGCTGCGCGAACGGCCCGTCCTTGGCGACCAGCTGGACGCTGGAGCCGGCGGACCGGGCGATCTTCGCCCCGCCGCCCGGGCGCAGCTCGATGGCGTGGATCACCGTGCCGACCGGGATGTTGCGCATCGGCAGGTTGTTGCCCGGCTTGATGTCGGCGCTCGGCCCGCACTCGATCCGGTCGCCCTGGCGCAGCCGCGCCGGCGCGAGGATGTAGCGCTTCTCGCCGTCCGCGTAGTGCAGCAGCGCGATCCGTGCGGTGCGGTTCGGGTCGTACTCGATGTGCGCGACCCTGGCCGGCACGCCGTCCTTGTCCGCGCGGCGGAAGTCCACCAGCCGGTAGGCGCGCTTGTGCCCGCCGCCCTGGTGCCGGGTGGTGATCCGGCCGGAGTTGTTCCGGCCGCCGCGGGAGTGCAGCGGGCGGACCAGCGACTTCTCCGGCTCGTCGCGGGTGACCTCGACGAAGTCGGCGACGCTGGCCCCCCGGCGGCCCGGGGTGGTCGGCTTGTACTTGCGGATGCCCATCAGTCCAGTCCCTCAGCTCACCGGTCCGCCGAAGATCTCGATCCGGTCGCCCGGCGCGAGGCTGACCACCGCGCGCTTGGTGTTCCTGCGGCGACCGAACCCCGACCGGGTGCGCTTGCGCTTGCCCTGCCGGTTCAGCGTGTTGACATCGAGCACCTTGACGTTGAAGACCTGCTCGACCGCGATCTTGATCTGGGTCTTGTTGGCGTCCGGGCGCACCACGAACGTGTACTTGTTCTCGTCCAGCAGCCCGTAGCTCTTCTCCGAGATCACCGGAGCGAGCAGGACGTCCCGCGGGTCGGGGATCACTGTGTCCACTCCTTCGTCGTTCCCTCGCTCGCGCTGCGAGCCCTCGCGCTCACGATCCGCCCTCCTCGTCGTCCCGCTGGCTCTTCGGCAGCGCGAAGCCGGCCCGCTCCGCGTCCTCGGCGGTGGCGAACCACACCTCGGCCTCGGTCCGCTCGTAGAACGGGCTGTCCGGCACGTGGTAGAGCATCGAGTCGGCGTTGCCCTTGATCGGGAAGCCGTCCGGCTCGCCGCCGCCGTCCAGCGGGGCGTGGCTGCCCGGCCCGTACGGGCCCTCGGCCGGCTCCGCCTTCGCCTCGGGCTCCGGCTTCGCCTTGGCGGCCGCCTTCGCCTTCGCCTCGGCTTCGCCTCGGCTCCGGCTTCGCCTTCGGCTCCGCCGCGGCCTTCGCCGGCTTCGCCGCCCCGGCCACGGCCGGCCGGCCGGCCGCCCGGGTCAGGAACCCGTCCAGCGCGGCGCGGCTGAACACCACGTCGTCGCTGACCAGCACGTCGTACGTGTTCAGCTGGCCCTCGTCGAGCAGGTGTACCGACGGCACGTTGCGCAAGCCCTTCCAGCCGGCGAAGTCGTCCCGGTCCAGCACCACCAGCACCTTGCGGGCGTCGGTGACGGCCTGCAGCGCGGCCAGCGCGGTCCGGGTAGAGGGCGTGTCACCGTCCGAGAAGGACTCGACCACGTGCACCCGACCCTCGCGCGCCCGGTCGGACAGGGCGCCGCGCAGGGCCGCCGCCTTCATCTTCTTCGGCGTGCGCTGGGTGTAGTCGCGCGGGGTGGGACCGTGCACCACACCGCCGCCGGCGAACTGCGGCGCCCGGGTCGAGCCCTGCCGGGCCCGGCCGGTGCCCTTCTGCCGGTACGGCTTCTTGCCGCCGCCGCGGACCTCGCCGCGGGTCTTGGTGTCGTGCGTGCCGGCCCGGGCCGCCGCCTGCTGGGCGACGACCACCTGGTGCATCAGCGGCAGGTTCGGCTGGACGTCGAAGACGTCGGCGGGCAGCTCGACGGTGCCGTCGGTGCTCCCGTCGGCGTGCCGAACCTCAATGGTGTGGCCGTCGACGCTGGCCATGCTCACGCACCTCCGTTCGCCGGCAGCGGGCGCTTGACCGCGTTGCGGACCAGCACCAGAGCGCCGTTCGGGCCGGGGACGGCGCCCTTGATCAGCAGCAGGCCCTTCTCGGCGTCCACCCCGTGCACGGTCAGGTTGAGCACCGTGGTGCGCGCGTGGCCCATCCGGCCGGCCATCCGCAGGCCCTTGAAGACCCGGCCCGGGGTGGCGCAGCCGCCGATGGAGCCCGGCGAGCGGTGCTTGCGCTGGGTGCCGTGCGACGCGCCCAGCCCGTGGAAGCCGTGCCGCTTCATGACGCCGGCGGTGCCCTTGCCCTTGCTGGTGCCGACCACGTCGACGACCGTCCCCGCCTCGAACACGTCGGCGCCGACCTCCTGGCCGACCTCGTACGCGCTGGCCGCCTCGGTGCGCAGCTCGACCAGGTGGCGGCGCGGCGTGACGCCGGCCTTGCGGTAGTGGCCGGTGACCGGCTTCGTCACCTTGCGGGGGTCGATCGAGCCGAAGGCGAGCTGGACCGCGGAGTAGCCGTCCAGCTCCGGCGTACGCACCTGGGTGACCACGCACGGCCCGGCCTTGACGACGGTCACCGGGACGATCCGGTTGCGCTCGTCGAAGACCTGGGTCATGCCGAGCTTCTCGCCCAGGACGCCGCGTACGGCGCGGTTCTCGGTTGCCATCTTCAGCGCAGTCCCTACTGGATGTTGACGTCGACGCTGGCGGGCAGGTCGATGCGCATCAGCGCGTCGACCGTCTTCGGCGTCGGGTCGAGGATGTCGATCAGCCGCTTGTGCGTGCGCATCTCGAAGTGCTCGCGGCTGTCCTTGTACTTGTGCGGAGAGCGGATGACGCAGTACACGTTCTTCTCGGTGGGCAGCGGCACGGGGCCGACCACCCGCGCGCCGGTGCGCGTCACGGTGTCCACGATCTTCCGCGCGCTGGCGTCGATCGCCTCGTGGTCGTAGGCCTTGAGCCGGATGCGGATCTTCTGTCCCGCCATCGTGTCCTTCTCCGTCTGGACGAGCCGCTTGCGCGAAGGCAATCGACTCTGCCGCTCTGGTCTGGTGTCCGCTCGGAGGCGATGGGCCGGGTTCGCGGCCCGGCCCATCGGCCCTCGCGCTGCTATTTGTTGATCTTGATGACTCGGCCGGCCCCGACGGTGCGGCCGCCCTCCCGGATCGCGAAGCGGAGGCCCTCCTCCATCGCGATCGGCTGGATGAGCGACACCGACATCTCGGTGTTGTCACCCGGCATGACCATCTCGGTGCCCTCGGGGAGGGTCACCACGCCGGTCACGTCCGTGGTCCGGAAGTAGAACTGCGGGCGGTAGTTGTTGAAGAACGGCGTGTGCCGGCCGCCCTCGTCCTTGGACAGGATGTACACCTGGGCCTCGAACTCGGTGTGCGGGGTCGTCGTGCCGGGCTTGATGACCACCTGGCCGCGCTCGACGTCCTCGCGCTTGATGCCGCGCAGCAGCAGGCCGACGTTGTCGCCCGCGCGGCCCTCGTCGAGCAGCTTGCGGAACATCTCCACGCCGGTGACGGTCGTGCTCTGCTTGCGCTCCTGGATCCCGACGATGTCGACGGTCTCGTTGACCTTGACGATGCCGCGCTCGATCCGGCCGGTCACCACGGTGCCGCGGCCGGTGATCGTGAAGACGTCCTCGATCGGCATGAGGAACGGCTTGTCGGTCTCCCGGACCGGCTCCGGGATCGAGGCGTCGACCGCCGCCATCAGCTCGAGCACCTTGGCGCCCCACTCGGCGTCGCCCTCGAGCGCCTTGAGCGCGGAGACGCGCACGATCGGCACGTCGTCGCCCGGGAACTCGTACTGGCTGAGCAGCTCGCGGACCTCGAGCTCGACGAGCTCCAGGATCTCCTCGTCGTCGACCATGTCGGCCTTGTTCAGCGCGACCACGATGTACGGCACGCCCACCTGGCGGGCGAGCAGCACGTGCTCCTTGGTCTGCGGCATCGGGCCGTCGGTGGCGGACACGACCAGGATCGCGCCGTCCATCTGGGCGGCGCCGGTGATCATGTTCTTGATGTAGTCGGCGTGCCCGGGGCAGTCGACGTGGGCGTAGTGCCGGTTCTCCGTCTGGTACTCGACGTGCGCGATCGAGATGGTGATCCCGCGCTGCTTCTCCTCCGGAGCCTTGTCGATCTGGTCGAACGCCCAGCTGTCGTTCAGGGTCGGGTACTCGTCGTGCAGCACCTTGGTGATCGCCGCGGTGAGCGTCGTCTTGCCGTGGTCGATGTGACCGATGGTGCCGATGTTGACGTGCGGCTTGGTCCGCTGGAACTTCGCCTTCGCCACTTGGGTCCTCCTGTGGACTGTTCGTGCTTCGTACGTCTGGACTGGTCGGTCTGCGGTGCGGCGCGGACGGCGCTGGACTACTGGCCCGTCGCCTTCGCGATGTCCATTGCTCGCCTCCGGGCCAGCTCCGCTCCTCGGGCGCCAGGGCGCCCTGCGATGCTCACTGGCCCGTCGCCTTCGCGATGATCTCCTTGGCCACGTTCGCCGGAACCTCGGCGTAGGAGTCGAACACCATCGTGTAGCTCGCCCGCCCCTGGGTCCTCGACCGCAGGTCGCCGACGTAGCCGAACATCTCCGACAGCGGCACCAGGGCGCGCACGACGCGGGCTCCCCCGCGCTCGTCCATCGCCTGGATCATCCCGCGGCGGGAGTTGAGGTCGCCGATGACGTCACCCATGTAGTCCTCCGGGGTGACGACCTCGACGGCCATCATGGGCTCGAGCAGGGCCGGGCTGGCCTTGCGGGCGGCCTCCTTGAAGGCCATCGAGCCGGCGATCTTGAACGCCATCTCCGACGAGTCGACCTCGTGGTACGCACCGTCGGTCAGCCGGACCTTGATGCCCACCAGCGGGAAGCCGGCGAGGATGCCGTACTGCATGGCCTCCTGGGCGCCCTGGTCGACCGACGGGATGTACTCCCGCGGCACCCGGCCGCCGGTCACCTTGTTCTCGAACTCGTAGGTCGCGCCGTCGACCGCGTCCTGCAGCGGCTCCAGGTCGATGACGACCCGCGCGAACTGACCGGACCCGCCGGTCTGCTTCTTGTGGGTGTACTCGACCTTCCCGACCTTGCGCCGGATGGTCTCCCGGTAGGCGACCTGCGGCTTGCCGACGTTCGCCTCGACCTTGAACTCGCGCCGCATCCGGTCGACCAGCACCTCCAGGTGCAGCTCGCCCATCCCGCCGATGATCGTCTGGCCGGTCTCCTCGTCGTTGTGGACCTGGAAGGTCGGGTCCTCCTCGGCGAGCTTCTGGATCGCGGTGCCCAGCTTCTCCTGGTCGCCCTTGGTCCGCGGCTCGATCGCCACCTCGATGACCGGCGCCGGGAAGGTCATCGACTCCAGGATCACCGGCTTGTCCGGGTCGGACAGCGTGTCACCGGTGGTGGTCTGCTTCAGGCCGTTCACCGCGACGATCTCGCCGGCGCCCACGCCCGGGCGCTCCTCACGCTTGTTCGCGTGCATCTGGTAGATCTTGCCGACCCGCTCCTTGCGGTCCTTGGTGGAGTTCAGGACCGCGGAGCCGGCGTCGAGCCGGCCGGAGTAGACCCGGATGTAGGTCAGCTTGCCCAGGTGCTGGTCGGTCTGGATCTTGAACGCCAGCGCGGAGAACGGCTCCTTCGCATCGGGGTGACGCAGCACCTCGGTCTCCCCGTCCAGCGCGGTGCCGGTCACCGAGGGGATGTCCAGCGGGCTGGGCAGGAAGTCGACGACCGCGTCGAGCATCGGCTGCACGCCCTTGTTCTTGAACGCGCTGCCGAGCAGGACCGGGACGAGCGCGCGGGAGATCGTGGCCCGGCGGATGCCGGCGGTGATCTCCTCGACGCTCAGCTCGGTGCCGGCCAGCCACGCCTCCAGCACCTGGTCGTCGTTCTCGGCCAGGGTCTCCAGCAGCACGGCCCGCCAGGTCTCGGCGTCCTCGCGCAGCTCGGCCGGGATCTCGACGGTCTCGTACGTGGCGCCCTTGTCCTCGCTCGTCCAGCGCAGGCCCGTCATCCGGACCAGGTCGAGGACGCCGACGAAGCCGGCCTCGACGCCCCACGGCAGCTGCAGCACCAGCGGGGTGGCGACGAGCCGGTCGCGGATCATGTCCACGGTGCGGAAGAAGTTGGCCCCGGTGCGGTCCATCTTGTTGACGAAGCACATCCGCGGGACGCCGTACTTGTCGGCCTGCCGCCAGACCTGCTCGGTCTGCGGCTCCACGCCGGCGACCGCGTCGAAGACCGCCACGGCGCCGTCCAGGACGCGCAGGGACCGCTCGACCTCGACGGTGAAGTCGACGTGACCGGGGGTGTCGATGATGTTGATGATGTGGTCGCGCCACGAGGTCTTGGTCGCGGCGGACGTGATCGTGATGCCGCGCTCCTGCTCCTGCGGCATCCAGTCCATCGTCGCGGCGCCCTCGTGGACCTCGCCGATCTTGTAGTTGATCCCGGTGTAGTAAAGGATCCGCTCGGTCGTCGTGGTCTTGCCCGCGTCGATGTGCGCCATGATCCCGATGTTGCGGGTCCTGGCGAGTGTCGCGTCGGCGGTAGCCACTGCTCTTCCTCTTCGTATCGTCACGTGCGAACTACCAGCGGTAGTGCGCGAAAGCCTTGTTGGACTCGGCCATCTTGTGGGTGTCCTCGCGGCGCTTGACGCTCGCACCGAGCCCGTTGCTCGCGTCCAGCAGCTCGTTCATCAGCCGCTCGGTCATCGTCTTCTCGCGCCGCGCGCGGCTGTACTGGATGAGCCAGCGCAGCGCCAGGGTCGTCTGCCGGGGCGTGCGGACCTCGACCGGCACCTGGTAGGTCGCGCCGCCGACCCGGCGGCTCTTGACCTCGATCGTCGGCTTGACGTTGTCCAGCGCGCGCTTGAGCGTCACCACCGGGTCGTTGCCGGTCTTGTCGCGGGCGCCCTCCAGGGCGCCGTAGACGATGCGCTCGGCGACCGACCGCTTGCCCTGCATCAGCACCTTGTTCACCAGCTGGGTGACCAGCGGCGAGCCGTACACCGGGTCGATGACGACCGGGTGCTTCGGGGCCGGACCCTTGCGGGGCATCAGCTCTTCTCCTTCTTCGCGCCGTACCGGCTGCGGGCCTGCTTGCGGCCACGTACGCCCTGGGTGTCCAGCGAGCCGCGGATGATCTTGTAGCGGACGCCCGGCAGGTCCTTCACCCGGCCGCCGCGGACCAGCACGATCGAGTGCTCCTGCAGGTTGTGCCCGACGCCCGGTATGTACGCGGTGACCTCGATCTGGCTGGTCAGCCGGACGCGCGCGACCTTCCGGAGCGCGGAGTTCGGCTTCTTGGGCGTGGTCGTGTAGACGCGCGTGCAGACGCCGCGGCGCTGCGGGCTCCCCTTGAGCGCCGGGGTCTTGGTCTTCTCGACCTTGTCCTGCCGGCCCTTGCGGACCAGCTGCTGGATCGTGGGCATGGGCGGCCTGGATCTCCTGTCCGGTCGTGCGGTCGGGTGGTGCTCCTCCGACCCCCGCGGTCGGGCGTGTCGCCCGGCCGAGGTTCACCCGCGACGGCTTGTCGGGGAGGTGGATCGGCGGCCCGCGCGCGTCGGAGGCCGTGGCGGCTGCCCGGGCGCGCGGGACGGCCCAGGTTGCCCTGGGCACGAAGGAAGAGGGTACCGAAGCAGCTCCGGCGGGTCAAAACCGACCGGGACCGCTGGCGGCACCTGCGGCGCCGTCACCTGAAGGGTAGGACGCCGCGCGAGCTTCCGCGAGCATCAACGCCGTGTCCGCCGGGCGGATTCCCGCCGGCCGGCCCGGGCGTAGCCTGTGCTGGTTCGAGGAGGGTGGCCCGGTGAACTTCGACAGCTACACCGACCGGGTCGTCGGCGTGGCTGCGGCGCTGGTCAACGCGCTCACGCCCGGGGAGCACGGCGGGCGGCCGGTCGACGTCGACGAGGCGCGGCGGCCGGAGCGGTGCGCCGCGGTGCTGGGCCGGCGGGTCACCGGCGCCGAGGCGGCCGAGCTGGCCGCGCTCGCCGGGCGGCTGCGCCCGGTCTTCACCACGGCCGAGGACGGGGCGGTGGATCGGGTCGCCGAGCTGGTGAACTCGCTGCTGCGGGACTACCGCTCGGCGCCGCAGCTGTCCCGGCACGACGGCGAGCCCTGGCACATGCACTTCTCCAGCGCGGCCACCGGGGTCGCCACCGAGTGGGGCGCCGGCTGCGCGACCGGGCTCGCCGTCGTGGTCGACAGCCAGGCGACCGGCCGGCTCGGCGTCTGCCGGGCCGAGGGCTGCGACCGGGTCTACATCGACGTCTCCCGCAACGCGTCGCGCCGCTTCTGCTCGGAGGCCTGCCTCAACCGCACCAAGGTCGCCGCCTTCCGAGCGCGTGCGCGAGCAGGGGCGTAGCGCCCGCGCCCGCGCGACCACCTGACCGAGCCTGCGTCCCATCGGCGTGATCTTGCGGTTGACCGCACGACACGCCGACGACACGCCGAAGCGGGTGCGGCCAAGTGCAAGATCACGCGGGTGGGGTGGTGGGTTCCGGGCACCGCGAGGGCGGGCTCCCGGGTGGGAGCCCGCCCTCGGCGGTGGTGCGCCTGCGGGAGGCAGGGGCCTAGCGGTAGCGGGGATCTCCGTAGTCGTAGTCCTCCAGCGGCACGGCCTGCCCGGTCCCGGTGCCGAAACCGCCGCCGCCGTAGTAGTCGGACTCGTCGTACGCGGCCATCGAGTAGACCTGGGCGCGCGCCTCCTCGGTCGGCTCCACCCGGATGTTGCGGTACCGGGAGATGCCGGTGCCGGCCGGGATGAGCTTGCCGATGATGACGTTCTCCTTCAGGCCGACCAGGGCGTCCGACTTGGCCTGGATGGCCGCGTCGGTGAGCACCCGGGTCGTCTCCTGGAACGACGCCGCCGACAGCCACGACTCGGTGGCCAGCGAGGCCTTGGTGATGCCCATGAGCACCGGCCGGCCGGACGCCGGGTCGCCGCCGTCGGCCACCACCCGCCGGTTCTCCGCCTCGAACAGCGCCCGCTCGGCGAGCGCGCCGGGCAGGAAGTCGGTGGAGCCGGAGTCGATGACCGTCACCCGCTTGAGCATCTGCCGGATGATCACCTCGATGTGCTTGTCGTGGATCGACACGCCCTGCGAGCGGTAGACCTCCTGGACCTCGCGGACCAGGTGCAGCTGCACCTCCCGCGGGCCCATGATCCGCAGCACCTCGTGCGGGTTGACCGAGCCGACGATCAGCTGCTGGCCGACCGCCACCCGCTCGCCCTCGCCGACCAGCAGCCGGGCCCGCCGGGAGACCGTGTACGGCATCTCCTCGGAGCCGTCGTCGGGGGTGACCACGATCTTCCGGGACCGGTCGCCGTCCTCGATCCGCACCCGGCCCTCGACCTCGGAGATCGGGGCGTTGCCCTTCGGGATGCGGGCCTCGAACAGCTCCTGCACCCGGGGCAGGCCGTGCGTGATGTCCTCGCCGGCGACACCGCCGGTGTGGAACGTCCGCATGGTCAGCTGGGTGCCGGGCTCGCCGATGGACTGGGCGGCGATGATGCCGACCGCCTCGCCGACGTCGACCAGCTTGCCGGTCGCCAGCGACCGGCCGTAGCAGGTCGCGCAGGTGCCCATGGTCGACTCGCAGGTGAGCACGCAGCGCACCTTGACCTGGGAGATGCCCGCCGCGACCAGCTGGTCGAGGAAGACGTCGCCGAGGTCGCGGCCGCGCGGCACGATGACCGTCCCGGACGCGTCCGTCGCGTCCTCGGCCAGCACCCGCGCGTACACGCTGGTCTCCATGTGGGCGTCCTTGACCAGCACGCCGTCCGGGGTGCGGTGCGCGACCGGCATGGTGACGCCCCGGTCGGTGCCGCAGTCCTCCTCGCGGATGATCACGTCCTGGGAGACGTCCACCAGCCGCCGGGTCAGGTAGCCGGAGTCCGCGGTCCGCAGCGCCGTGTCCGCGAGGCCCTTGCGGGCGCCGTGGGTGGCGATGAAGTACTCCAGGACGGTCAGGCCCTCGCGGAAGTTCGCCTTGATCGGCCGCGGGATGATCTCACCCTTCGGGTTGGCCACCAGCCCGCGCATGCCGGCGATCTGCCGCATCTGCATCATGTTGCCCCGGGCCCCGGAGTTGACCATGATCCAGACCGGGTTGGTGCGCGGGAAGTTGGCCTCCATCTCCCGCGCGACCTCGCTGGTCGCCTTGGTCCAGATCTCGATCAGCTCCTGCCGGCGCTCCTCGTCGGTGATGACGCCGCGCTGGTACTGCTTCTCGATCTTCTCCGCGTCCTTCTCGTACCGGTCGAGGATCTCGTTCTTGCGCGGCGGCACGACCACGTCGTCGATCGCGATGGTGACCCCGGCCCGGGTGGCCCAGTGGAAGCCGGCCGCCTTCAGCGCGTCCAGCGTCGCGGCGACCTGGACCTTCGGGTAGCGCTCGGCCAGGTCGTTGACGATCGCGCCGAGCTCCTTCTTGGTCACCTCGTAGTTGACGAACCGGTAGTCCTCCGGCAGCGCCTCGTTCAGCAGGCACCGCCCGAGGGTGGTGTCGACGAGCAGCGGCTCGCCGGCCTGCCAGTCGGCCGGCTCCGCCCAGGCCTCGCCCCGGCCGTTGTCCACCGAGGAGTAGCCGCGCAGCCGGACCATGACCGGCGCCTGCAGCGACAGCGTGTGCCCGTCGTACGCCATGATCGCCTCGGCGACCGACGCGAACGCCCGGCCCTGCCCGACCGCGCCCTCGCTGCGCGCGGTCAGGTGGTAGATGCCCAGCACCATGTCCTGGGTCGGCGCGGTGATCGGGCGGCCGTCGGCCGGGGACAGGATGTTGTTGCTGGACAGCATGAGGATCCGGGCCTCGGCCTGCGCCTCCGCGGACAGCGGCAGGTGCACCGCCATCTGGTCGCCGTCGAAGTCCGCGTTGAAGGCGGTGCAGACCAGCGGGTGGATCTGGATCGCCTTGCCCTCGACCAGCTGCGGCTCGAACGCCTGGATGCCGAGGCGGTGCAGCGTCGGCGCCCGGTTCAGCAGCACCGGGTGCTCGGTGATGACCTCCTCCAGCACGTCCCAGACGACCGGCCGCGCGCGCTCCACCATCCGCTTGGCGGACTTGATGTTCTGCGCGTGGTTGAGGTCGACCAGCCGCTTCATGACGAACGGCTTGAACAGCTCGATCGCCATGTCCTTGGGCAGCCCGCACTGGTGCAGCTTGAGCTGCGGGCCGACCACGATGACGGACCGGCCGGAGTAGTCGACGCGCTTGCCCAGCAGGTTCTGCCGGAACCGGCCCTGCTTGCCCTTGAGCATGTCGGACAGCGACTTCAGCGGGCGGTTGCCCGGGCCGGTGACCGGCCGGCCGCGCCGGCCGTTGTCGAACAGCGCGTCGACGGCCTCCTGCAGCATCCGCTTCTCGTTGTTCACGATGATCTCGGGCGCGCCCAGGTCGAGCAGCCGCTTCAGCCGGTTGTTGCGGTTGATCACCCGGCGGTAGAGGTCGTTCAGGTCGCTGGTGGCGAACCGGCCGCCGTCGAGCTGGACCATCGGCCGCAGGTCCGGCGGGATCACCGGGATGCAGTCGAGCACCATGCCCATCGGCGAGTTGCGGGTGTTGAGGAACGCCGCGACGACCTTCAGCCGCTTGAGCGCGCGCAGCTTCTTCTGGCCCTTGCCGGACCGGATGGTCTCCCGCAGCGACTCGGCCTCGCCGTCGAGGTCGAAGCTCTCCAGCAGCCGCTGCAGCGCCTCGGCGCCCATGCCGCCGGCGAAGTACTCCCCGAAGCGGTCGCGCAGCTCGCGGTAGAGCATCTCGTCCGCGATCAGCGTCTTCGGCTCCAGCTTGCGGAACGTGTCCAGCACCTCGTCCAGCCGGTCGATCTCGCGCTGCGCGCGGTCCCGGATCTGGCGCATCTCCCGCTCGCCGCCCTCGCGCACCTTGCGGCGCACGTCGGACTTGGCGCCCTCGGCCTCCAGCTCGGCGAGGTCGGTCTCGAGCTTCTTCTGCCGCGCCTCGACGTCGCCGTCCCGCTTGTCCTCGGCGCGCTTCTTCTCGACCGAGATCTCGGCCTCGACGGTCGGCAGGTCGCGGTGGCGGGCGTCGGAGTCGACCCAGGTGATCAGGTACGCCGCGAAGTAGATGATCTTCTCGAGGTCCTTGGGAGCCAGGTCGAGCAGGTAGCCCAGCCGGCTCGGGACGCCCTTGAAGTACCAGATGTGGGTGACCGGCGCGGCCAGCTCGATGTGGCCCATCCGCTCGCGCCGCACCTTGGCACGGGTGACCTCGACGCCGCAGCGCTCGCAGATGATGCCCTTGAAGCGGACCCGCTTGTACTTGCCGCAGTAGCACTCCCAGTCCCGGGTCGGACCGAAGATCTTCTCGCAGAAGAGCCCGTCCTTCTCCGGCTTGAGGGTGCGGTAGTTGATGGTCTCCGGCTTCTTGACCTCGCCGTGCGACCACTGGCGGATGTCGTCGCCGGTGGCGAGGCCGATACGCAGCTCGTCGAAGAAGTTGACGTCGAGCACTGAGTTCCAATCTGTACTTGAAGACCGGCCGGTCCTGTGCTGGCGGGGGCGGACCCGGCACGAGCCCGCCCCCGCCGGCGCGCCTAGACCTCCTCGACCGAGGAGGGCTCCCGGCGACTGAGGTCGATCCCGAGCTCCTCAGCGGCCCGGAAGACGTCCTCGTCGCTGTCCTTCATCTCGATGGAGACGCCGTCGCTGGAGAGCACCTCGACGTTCAGGCACAGCGACTGCAGCTCCTTGAGCAACACCTTGAACGACTCCGGGATGCCCGGCTCCGGGATGTTCTCGCCCTTGACGATCGCCTCGTAGACCTTGACCCGGCCCAGGACGTCGTCGGACTTGATGGTCAGCAGCTCCTGCAGGGCGTACGCGGCGCCGTACGCCTGCATCGCCCAGCACTCCATCTCACCGAACCGCTGCCCGCCGAACTGCGCCTTACCGCCGAGCGGCTGCTGGGTGATCATCGAGTACGGACCCGTCGACCGGGCGTGGATCTTGTCGTCGACGAGGTGGAGCAGCTTGAGGATGTAGATGTAGCCGACCGAGATCGGCTCCGGGAACGGCTCGCCGGACCGGCCGTCGTACAGCCGGGCCTTGCCGGTGTCGGCGACCTGCTGGGCACCGTCCCGGTTGGGCCGGGTCGCGCCGAGCAGGCCGACGATCTCCTCCTCGCGGGCGCCGTCGAAGACCGGCGTGGCGGTCCGGGTGCCCGGCTCGCCCCGGCGGGCGGCCTCCGGCAGCCGGGTCGCCCACGAGGCCTTCCCGTCCACCTCCCAGCCGGACTTGGCCACCCAGCCGAGGTGCGTCTCGAGCACCTGGCCGATGTTCATCCGGCCCGGGACGCCGAGCGGGTTGAGCACGACGTCCACCGGGGTGCCGTCCTCCAGGAACGGCATGTCCTCGGCCGGCAGGATCTTCGAGATCACGCCCTTGTTGCCGTGCCGGCCGGCGAGCTTGTCGCCGTCCTGGATCTTGCGCTTCTGGGCGACGTACACCCGGACCAGCTCGTTGACGCCCGGCGGCAGCTCGTCGCCGTCCTCGCGGCTGAACACCCGCACGCCGATGACCTTGCCGGACTCGCCGTGCGGGACCTTGAGGCTGGTGTCGCGGACCTCCCGGGCCTTCTCGCCGAAGATCGCCCGCAGCAGCCGCTCCTCCGGGGTCAGCTCGGTCTCGCCCTTCGGCGTGACCTTGCCGACCAGGATGTCGCCCGGCACCACGTCGGCGCCGATGCGGACGATGCCGCGCTCGTCGAGGTCGGCGAGGACCTCCTCGGCGACGTTCGGGATGTCCCGGGTGATCTCCTCGGCACCGAGCTTGGTGTCCCGGGCGTCCACCTCGTGCTCCTCGATGTGGATCGAGGTGAGCACGTCGTCCTGCACCAGCCGCTGGGACAGGATGATCGCGTCCTCGTAGTTGTGCCCCTCCCAGGGCATGAACGCGACCAGCAGGTTCTTCCCGAGGGCCATCTCGCCCTCGTCGGTGCACGGCCCGTCGGCGATCACCTGGCCGACCTCGATGCGGTCGCCCTCGTCGACGACGGCCTTCTGGTTGATGCAGGTGCCCTGGTTGGAACGGCGGAACTTGTGCAGCCGGTAGGTCTGCCTGGTGCCGTCGTCGGCCATCACGGTGACGTAGTCGGCGGACAGGTCCTCCACCACGCCGGCCTTCTCCGCGACGATCACGTCGCCGGCGTCGACCGCCGCCCGCAGCTCCATCCCGGTGCCGACCAGCGGCGCCTCGCTGCGCAGCAGCGGAACCGCCTGGCGCTGCATGTTCGCGCCCATCAGCGCCCGGTTGGCGTCGTCGTGCTCGAGGAACGGGATCATCGCCGTCGCGACCGAGACCATCTGGCGCGGCGAGACGTCCATGTAGTCGATCTCGGACGGGTCGAGGTAGTCGACCTCGTTGCCCTTGCGGCGGACCAGCACCCGCGGCTCGGTCAGGTTGCCCTTCGCGTCGAGCAGGGCGTTGGCCTGGGCGATGACGTGCCGGTCCTCCTCGTCCGCGGTCAGGTAGTCGATCTGGTCGGTGACCCGGCCCTTCTCGACCTTCCGGTACGGCGTCTCGACGAAGCCGAACGAGTTGACCCGGCCGAACGAGGACAGCGAGCCGATCAGCCCGATGTTCGGCCCCTCCGGCGTCTCGATCGGGCACATCCGGCCGTAGTGGCTGGGGTGCACGTCGCGGACCTCGAAGCCGGCCCGCTCCCGGGACAGGCCACCCGGACCCAGCGCGGACAGCCGGCGCTTGTGCGTCAGCCCGGCCAGCGGGTTGGTCTGGTCCATGAACTGGGAGAGCTGGCTGGTGCCGAAGAACTCCTTGATCGAGGCGACCACCGGGCGGATGTTGATCAGGGTCTGCGGCGTGATCGCCTCGACGTCCTGGGTGGTCATCCGCTCCCGGACCACGCGCTCCATCCGGGACAGGCCGACCCGGATCTGGTTCTGGATCAGCTCCCCCACCGTGCGCAGCCGCCGGTTGCCGAAGTGGTCGATGTCGTCGACCTCGTAGCCCTCCTCGCCGGCGTGCAGCCTGACGACGTACTCGATCGTGCCGACGACGTCGTCCTCGGCGAGCACGCCCTGCGCCACCGGCAGGTCCAGCTGCAGCTTCTTGTTCACCTTGTAACGGCCGACCTTGGCCAGGTCGTACCGCTTCGGGTTGAAGAAGAGGTTGTCCAGCAGCGTCTGCGCGGACTCCCGTGTCGGCGGCTCGCCCGGGCGCAGCTTGCGGTAGATGTCCAGCAGCGCCTCGTCCTGGGTCTGGATGTGGTCCTTGTCCAGGGTGGCCAGCAGCGTCTCGGACCAGGTGAAGCGCTCGCGGATGCGGTCCTCGGTCCAGCCGAGGGCCTTCAGCAGCACGGTGACCGGCTGCCGCCGCTTGCGGTCGATCCGGACGCCGACGGTGTCGCGCTTGTCGACGTCGAACTCCAGCCAGGCACCCCGGCTCGGGATGACCTTGCAGGAGTAGACGTCCTTGTCGGACGTCTTGTCGAGGGTGCGGTCGAAGTAGACGCCGGGCGAGCGGACGAGCTGCGAGACGACCACCCGCTCGGTGCCGTTGATGATGAAGGTGCCCTTGACGGTCATCATCGGGAAGTCGCCCATGAAGACCGTCTGGCTCTTGATCTCACCGGTGGTGTTGTTGATGAACTCCGCCGTGACGAACAGCGGAGCCGCGTACGTCATGTCCTTGTCCTTGCACTCCTCCTCGGACGCCTTGACGTCCTCGAAGCGAGGGTTGGAGAAGGACAGCGACATCGACCCGGAGAAGTCCTCGATCGGCGAGATCTCGCCGAGGATCTCGTCCAGGCCGGAGCGCGCGTCCGGGTCGTGCGCCACCCGCGCGCGCCACCGGTCGTTGCCGACCAGCCAGTCGAACGAGTCGGTCTGCAGGGCGAGCAGGTCGGGGACCTCGAGAGGCTCCCGGATCTTGGCGAAGGAGACCCTCCTCGGAGCTCCTGGGATCCCTTTCAGATCGGACGAGAGTGTCGTGCCAGTGCCGGGGCGGGAGACTGCCAAGATGCGTCCTTCCGAGGACAGGCGCCGTCAGTGCGCGCACAGCCTCGGACCCCCCGGACCCGACCGGGGCGTGAGCCCTGATGCGAGGTGGGAGGTCAGAGGGCAGCGCAAACTGGCAGTGTAGCCGCAACGCACACTGCTGTCGAGGCCGCCGCCCTCCTCCTGACGTCCACTTCGTGCGTCAGGGTGACTCGCCGGACGCGGGACGTCAAGAGCACGCGGAGGGTGTGTCGGCGGCGCTCCGGTTCGCGAGCCGAGAGGACCGCGTTTGCCCTGGTCAGAGACCCGTGTCCGGGAGGGCGGCGGAAACGCCGCTGCCCCGCCCGGCGGACCGGGCGGGGCGGCGGGCGGGGCAGCGGGCGGGCTGGCGCGTCGCTGGCTCCGGCGGAGCGGACACTGCCCGCTCGAGCGTGCTACTTGAGCGTGACGGTCGCGCCGGCGCTCTCGAGCTGGCCCTTGGCCTTGTCGGCGGCCTCCTTGTTCACCCGCTCCAGGACCGGCTTGGGCGCGCCGTCGACCAGGTCCTTGGCCTCCTTCAGGCCCAGGCTGGTCAGCGCGCGCACCTCCTTGATGACCTGGATCTTCTTCTCCCCGGCGGCCTCCAGGACGACGTCGAACTCGTCCTGCTCCTCCACCTGCGGGGCATCGGTGCCGCCGCCGCCCGCGGCCGCGGCCTGCACCGCGGCGACCGGGGCGGCCGCGGTGACGCCGAAGGTGTCCTCGAACTGCTTCACGAACTCCGACAGCTCGAGCAGCGTCATCTCCTTGAACGTGTCGAGCAGGTCGTCGGTGCTGATCTTCGCCATGGTCGGCGGGTCCTCTCTGGGTTACTCGGCCGCCGGCGCGGCGTCGCTGGTGTCGGTGATGGTCTCGGTGATCGTCTCGGTCGTCTCGGGCGTCTCGGCGTCTCGGGCGTCTCGGTGCCCGCCGCGGCGGGCGCCTCGGCCTGCCGCTTGTCCCGCAGGGCCGCGGCGAGCCGGGCGACCTGCGACAGCGGGGCCTGCAACAGGCCGGCCGCCTGGGACAGCGAGCCCTGCATGGCGCCGGCCAGCTTGGCCAGCAGCACCTCGCGCGGCTCGACGTCCGCCAGCCGGCGGACCTCGTCCGGGGACAGCGGCCTGCCGTCCAGCACGCCGCCCTTGATCACGAGCAGCGGGTTGGTCCGCGAGAAGTCGCGCAGGCCGCGGGCGGCCTCGACCGGGTCGCCGCTGATGAACGCGATCGCCGTCGGGCCGGTGAGCAGCTCGTCCGGGACCGGGAACTGCGCCTGCCGGGCCGCGAGCTTGGTCAGGGTGTTCTTCACGACCGCGTACGTCGCGGCGTCGGCGAGCGAGCGCCGCAGCTGGGTGAGCTGCGCGTTGCTGAGCCCGCGGTACTCGGTCAGCACCGCGCCGGACGAGTCCTGGAACCGCTCGGCGATCGCGGTGACCGCCGCGACCTTCTCCTGGCTGGCCATGTGCCTCCTCTCTCGTACGTCGGGCCGGTGCAGACCCGGACCCGGAACGAGAGACGCCCCGGCGCACGGCGCACGGGGCGTGCCACGGCCTGCCGGCCGCGGTGGCACCGTCCGTCCTGCGCGGGTCGCCCGTCTCGGGACGGGACCTTCGGCTGGGCGCGCCCAGCGGCCGGCGGTCTTGGGTGGGACTGCCGAGAACGATACAGGCCTCAGCCGGGTAGTTCGAACCGGCCGTCCGGCCCGAGCCGGGCGGCGCTCGGGCCGAAGTCCTCCCGGGACAGCCGCCCCACCAGCCGCACCGCGGTGCGCTCCGGGTCCGGCTCCGCGTACCCGGGCGGTACCTGCCGGGTGGGGTGCAGCCGCCCGCCCAGCCAGCTCCCGTCCGCGGCGAAGGTCAGGTGCAGCACGGCGGTGGTGCCGGTGACGCCCGCGGACGACAGCGTGCGGTAGCCGACCAGGTTGCCGACCGAGTACGCGACCGGCTTGCCGTCCACCACCTCTGCTCCGCGCACCACGTGCGGGCCGGCGCCGAGCACCGCGTCCGCCCCCGCCGCCAGCGCCGTCCGGGCGAAGGCGCGCAGGTCGCCGCGGTCCTCGCCGAACGCGATCTCCCGTCCGCGCGGGACGTGCAGGGCTCCCGCGCCCTCGGCGCCGCCGTGGAACACGACCACCACCACATCCGCCGCCGCCGCGGCCCGGGACACCAGCGCGCGGACGGCGGCCGGGTCGTTCAGCGGCGCCGCCCAGCCGTACGGGGCGAAGCCGACGACCGCGACCCGGATGCCGCGGACGGTGCGGACGGCGACCTCGTCCGCGCCGCCGGTGACGGCCAGGCCGGTCGCCGCCACCGCCCGCCTGGTCTCGGCCAGCCCGGCCGCGCCGAAGTCGTGGCTGTGGTTGTTGGCCAGGCTCAGCACGTCGTACCCGGCGTCGGCGAACAGCCGGGCGTACTCCGGCGGGCTGCGGAACGCGACGCAGTCATCGGCGCCCGGCGCGCACTTGGTGCTGGTGGCGACCCGGGTGAGGGTGCCCTCCAGGTTGCCGACCATCACGTCCGGCCGGCGCAGCAGCGGGGTGACCGCGCGCAGGAGCCGGCCCGGGTCGGCCGGCAGGCCGCGCTCGACGCTGGCCGGCACCGCGTCGCCGGACCAGCCGACCGTGACCGTCGGCGGCGGAGCCGGGCTCGCCGTCGGAGCGGGCGTGGTGGCGGGCCGGGACGTCGGGGGCGCGGCGGCCGTCGTGGTCGGCGGGAGCCCGGGCGGCTCGTCCCCGCCGCAGCCGGTCGCGGCCAGCGCGACCGCGCCGAGCGCCGCCGCGCCGGCCCGCCGGAGTCGTCCCGGACCGGCCGACACGCGGCGAGCCTAGGCCACGGCCGGCGGTAGCCGGCGAGCGGAGCGCAGGTCCCCGGTCCGGTTCGGTGCCTGCGCCGTGACGGGCGGCCCGGGCGCGGTTGCCGCCGGCGGTGAAGCATCGCTTTCGGCGCGGGTGGTCCCGCGGGTCAGCCGGCGGTCAGCCGGCCGGAGCGGACTCCTCCAGCAGGTTGCGGGTCTGGTTCGGGTCGACCGGGATGCCCGGGCCCATGGTGGTGGCGAAGGTCACCTTCCTCAGGTACTTGCCCTTCGCCGCCGCCGGCTTGGCGCGCTGCACCTCGTCCAGGGCCGCGGCGTAGTTCTCCACCAGCCGCTCGACCGGGAAGCTGGCCTTGCCGATGACCAGGTGCAGGTTGGACTGCTTGTCCACCTTGAAGGTGATCTTGCCGCCCTTGATGTCGGCGACCGCCTTGGCCACGTCCATGGTGACCGTGCCGGTCTTCGGGTTCGGCATCAGGCCGCGCGGGCCGAGGATGCGGGCGATCCGGCCGACCTTGCTCATCTGGTCCGGCGTCGCGATCGCGGCGTCGAAGTCCAGGTAGCCGTCCTGGATGCGGGCGATCAGCTCCTCGGCGCCGACCACGTCGGCGCCGGCGGCCTCCGCCTCGGCGGCCTTGTCGCCGGCGGCGAAGACGATCACCCGGGCGGTCTTGCCGGTGCCGTGCGGCAGGTTGACGGTGCCGCGCACCATCTGGTCCGCCTTGCGGGGGTCGACGCCGAGCCGCATCGCGACCTCGACGGTCGCGTCGTACTTGGTCGTCGAGGTGTCCTTGGCGAGCCTGGCCGCCTCGAGCGGGGTGTGCAGGCGGGCCTTGTCGACCTGCTCGGCCGCCTGCCGGTACGCCTTGCTGCGCTTCACTGTGTCTCCTCAGTGGTATTGGCGGACCCGTACGGGCCCTCCCACGCTGTCCTCGTCCGCCGATCTCGCGGTACCACGCGGCGACACGTCAGGTACGGCCGCGAATTCCCCAAGATCGGCGGGTGGAACGTCTACTCGCGGACGGTGATTCCCATCGACCGGGCGGTGCCGGCGATGATCCGCTCGGCGTGGTCGAGGTCGTTGGCGTTGAGGTCGGGCAGCTTGGCCTGCGCGATCTCCCGCACCTGGTCACGGCTCACGGTCGCGACCTTGGTCTTGTGCGGCTCGCCGCTGCCCTTCTCCACGCCGGCCGCGGCCAGCAGCAGCCGGGCCGCCGGCGGGGTCTTGGTGACGAAGGTGAACGACCGGTCCTCGAAGACCGAGATCTCGACCGGGACGACCTGGCCACGCTGGGACTCGGTGGCGGCGTTGTACTGCTTGCAGAACTCCATGATGTTCACGCCGTGCTGGCCGAGCGCGGGCCCGACCGGCGGCGCGGGGGTGGCGGCACCAGCCTTGATCTGCAGCTTGATGACCGCGGCGAGCTTCCTCTTGGGGGGCACGTCTTGCCTTTCCTAGATCTTGGAGACCTGGTTGAACGACAGCTCGACGGGCGTCTCGCGGCCGAAGATGGAGACCAGCACCTTGACCTTCTGCGCGTCCGGGCTGATCTCCGAGATGGTGGCGGGCAGGGTGGCGAACGGGCCGTCCATGACGGTGACCGACTCGCCCACCTCGAAGTCCACGACCTTGACCTGCGGCCGCTCCGCCTTCTTCTGGGTGGCCGGGGCGAGGATCTTCACGACCTCGTCCAGCGACAGCGGCGAGGGCCGCGACGTGGCGCCGACGAAGCCGGTGACCCCCGGGGTGTTGCGAACGGCTCCCCAGGACTCGTCGTTGAGGTCCATCCGGACCAGGATGTAGCCCGGGAAGACCTTGCGCTGCACCTGCAGGCGCTTGCCGTTCTTGATCTCGGTGACCTCCTCGGTCGGCACCTCGACCTGGAAGATGTAGTCCTCCATGTCGAGCGAGGCGATCCGGCTCTCCAGGTTGGTCTTCACCTTGTTCTCGTAGCCGGCGTAGGAGTGCACGACGTACCAGTCGCCGGGCGCGACCTGCAGGGCACGGCGCAGCTCGGCCGCCGGGTCCTCGTCCTCGGCCGGCTCGGCCTCGGCCTCCACCGGCGGAACCGGCGCGTCGGTCTCGACGGCCGCATCGGCGGCGTCCTGGGGCAGCTCGGCCTCGGCCTCCACCGGCGGAACCGGCGCGTCGGTCTCGACGGGCGCATCGGCGGCGTCCTCGGGCAGCCCGGCGCCGGCCTCCGCGGTCGCCGCCACCCCGTCCTCCCGAGGTGCCGGCGCGGCGGCGTCGACGGCCCCGGCCGGCTGCCCGCCGGTCGGGTCGTCGCGCTCCGCCTCGGCGGGGAGGTCGGTCTGGTCGAGGTCAGGCACGCGGTGACTCACTTTCGTTGTCCAGGGTGGTGCGGAAGGTCGGGAGTCGGCTCAGCCGAACACCCACAGGACGCCCTTGGCGAAGGCCACGTCCAGCCCGGCCACGATCGCGGTCATGACCGACACGAACACGATCACGACGATCGTGTAGGTCACCAGCTCCTTGCGGGTCGGCCAGATGACCTTGCCGAGCTCGGCGATCACCTCGCGGATGAACCGGGAGAGGCGCGCGAGCGGGCCACCGCTCGACCGCCCGGCCGCCTTCGACGGCTTGGCGGAGGAGGCGTCTCCACGGGTCTGGGTCACGAGGGTCTCCTGGGTCGACTTCACGTACTCGAGCCGGCGGCGGGTGACGCCGCGAGCGCAGGGGCGACAGGACTCGAACCTGCAACAACCGGTTTTGGAGACCGGGACTCTGCCAATTGAGCTACGCCCCTCCGAGCCGGCTGCTCCCGCCCATGCTGGCGCAGGGGCCTGCCACCCCAGATCAGGCAGTGTACGCAACACCCCGGCCGCGCTCAAAGCCGCGGGCCGGCTGAGAGGATGGGCCCATGGGAGCACGCGTGTCCGACCGGGTCGCAGCGATCGGGGAGTCGGCGACCCTCGCCGTCGACGCCAAGGCCAAGGCGCTCAAGGCCGCCGGCCGGCCGGTGATCGGCTTCGGGGCCGGCGAGCCGGACTTCGCCACACCCGAGCACATCGTCGAGGCGGCCGCGGCTGCCTGCCGCGACCCGCGCAACCACCGCTACACCCCGGCCGCCGGGCTCCCCGAGCTGCGCGAGGCCGTCGCCGCCAAGACCACCCGCGACTCCGGGCTCACGGTGCCGCCGGCCCGGGTGCTGGTCACCAACGGCGGCAAGCAGGCCGTCTACCAGGCCTTCGCGAGCCTGCTCGACCCGGGCGACGAGGTGCTGCTGCCGGCGCCCTACTGGACGACGTACCCGGAGGCGATCGCACTGGCCGGCGGCGTCCCGGTCGAGGTGCCGACCGACGAGTCGTCCGGCTACCTGGCGACGGCGGAGCAGCTGGCGGCCGCCCGCACACCGCGGACGAAGGCGCTGCTGTTCTGCTCGCCGTCGAACCCGACCGGCGCGGTCTACCCGCCCGACCAGGTCGCCGAGATCGGTCGGTGGGCGGCGGCCACCGGCGTCTGGGTGGTCACCGACGAGATCTACGAGCACCTGACGTACGGCGACGCGCGGCACGTCTCGATGCCGGTGGTGGTGCCCGAGCTGGCCGACCGGTGCGTGGTCGTCAACGGCGTGGCGAAGACGTACGCGATGACCGGCTGGCGGGTCGGCTGGCTGATCGGGCCGCCGGACGTCGTCAAGGCCGCGACCAACCTGCAGTCGCACCTGACCAGCAACGTGGCGAACGTGTCCCAGCGGGCGGCGCTGGCCGCGGTGACCGGCGACCTGACCGCGGTGCACGAGATGCGGGCGGCCTTCGACCGGCGGCGGCGGACGATCGTGCGGATGCTGCGGGAGGTGCCCGGGGTCCAGTGCCCGGAGCCGCAGGGCGCCTTCTACGTCTACCCGTCGGTGCGGGGGCTGCTCGGCCGCGAGCTGCGCGGCCGCACGCCGGCGACCAGCGCGGAGCTGGCCGAGCTGATCCTGGACGAGGCCGAGGTCGCGGTGGTGCCGGGCGAGGCCTTCGGCAGCCCCGGCTACCTGCGGCTGTCGTACGCGCTGGGCGACGACGACCTGGTCGAGGGCGTCACCCGGCTGCAGAAGCTCGCCGCCGAGGCCCGCTAGCCGGGACGCCCCGAGACGGGCGTCGCACGGCGGTGCTACGACGTCAGCGTGCCTCGACGGCTCGGGCGACCGAGAGGGTCGCGTCGACGAACCTGTCCAGCTCGGCCGGCGACACCCAGTCCTGCTCCGACGCCGTGAGGTGGTCGTGCTCCAGCGCGAAGAACGGGATCGACGTGGCGGCGATCGCTTCCCGGACGGCCTCGGACAACGCCAGGTCACTGCCCTCGACCACCAGGTAGCGGCGGTCGAACGGCATCGCGTCGGCCGCGGCCACCCATCGGGTGAGGGTCCGGCGCCGCAGCCGGACAGCCGGTCGGCCCGACCCGAGGCGGACGTGGCAGGCGGTCCGCAGGGACTCGCCGTCGTCGGCCAACACGACCGCCACGTCGTACCCGTCGCGGCGGCCGTCGACGGCGATCAGCTGGCTGCCGTACGTCGAAGGCGGCAAGGGCCAGCGCGCGTCATCCTCGCTCGAGCGCACCTGCCAGCCCGCGTCCGCGGCCCACTCGCGCATCTCGTCCCACAGCCGCAGGTCGGCGCCGCCCAGCCAGACCTTGGCGGCGATCGCCAGCACCGCCGTCACCGCGATCGAGAAGAAGAATGCTCCCACGGCAGCCTCGTCGTCCGATCGGCGTATCTCGGCGCATTCTACCGTGCGTCCCGCTGGGTCAGGGCAGGGCGCCGGCCTCCCGGAGGACGGCGAGCGCCCGGGGGAGCCCGGCGAGTGCGCGGGCGAGGTCGGCCGGCCTGGCGATCCGCCACGCGTTCGCGTTGACGTAGCAGCGCACCGCCGCGTCGAAGCGCTCCGGCCCGGCGGCGGAGCGGGCCGCGGTCAGCGCCGCGGCGCCCTTCGCGTACACGGTGGCGAAGTAGCCGTCCTCGTTGCCGCGGAAGTCCCCGGCGGGGTCGCCGACCCGGCCGGGAAGCGCGAGCGCCGAGTCGTCGGCGGTGCGGTCGACCTCGGCCTGCGCCCAGCTGGCGAACGCCTCGTCCAGCCAGGGGTCGCGGGCCTGGGAGTTGCCGACCATCGCGTAGAACCACTGGTGGGCGATCTCGTGCACGGTCACCAGCCGGCTGTCGTCGAGCATCAGGATCGACCCCGGATACTCGATGCCGCCGCCCTGCAACGGCAGCCGGGCGAGGCTGATCACCGGGAACGGAGCCGGGCCGAGCCGCCGGGACAACTGCCGGACGGCCCGCTCGGACTCGATCAGCAGCGTCTCCGGAGGACTGCCCGCGGGAGTGCCGACGACCACCTGGGTCTCGTCGACCCTCTTCATCGCGACCGTGAACGGGCCGACCGCGACGCTCACGTCCCGGGCCCGGTCGGCGACCGCATGCCAGCGCCGCCGGCCGTCGCCGGCATCCGCCGGCCGGTCCGGCACCCCGCTCATCAGCGCGGTGTAGCGGCCGGGGGCGGTGACGGTGAGATCGACGAGCGCCGCCTCGCTGGTCGCGCTCTCGGCGGTGAACCGCAGCATCGGCTCCCGGTGCCAGCCGACGCCGCGCTCCCAGGCCAGCAGGGGCTGCCCGCTCCCCCACCACGCGTACGACCCCAGGTGGCCGAACCGGTCGAAGGTCTGCTGGCCGAGGGTCAGCGTGAACGCGATCTCGGCGGTCACCCGCTCGCCGGCGGGGACCTCCCGGGCCAGCGGGAGGATGAGCAGGCCACCCTGGGTGCCGGCGGCGGCGCCGGCCCGCTCGGTCCGGAAGGCGCCGCCCGACGGGTCGGCGGTGGCGGCGGTGACCTCGAGCCGGCTGCCGGCCGCCACCGAGGGCGCGGTGTTCGGGGTCAGCCGGAAGACCAGCTCGCGGACCGGCAGGTCCGGGGTGAACGTGACCTTCTCGGTGCCCCGGACGGTCGCCAGGTCGGCGGCGAGGTCGAAGGTCAGCGTGATGCGGGGGCGGTCGGGATCAGGCTGGAGGTACGCGGCCGGGCAGCCGGCGGTGCCCGTGCCGCCGGGGGTGGTGCCGCCGGGGGCCGACGGCGCGGCGGTGGGTCCGGCCTCCGGCCGCGCATCGAGGAACGAGCCGGACGGCGACGAGCAGCCGGCGAGCGCGGCGGCCAGCGCCAGCACGGCGGCGGTGCGTCGGCTCGGACGCACGGCTGGTCCCCCTCCGTTCGGCGGCGTCGATCTCTCGCAACGAGCGAGCACACCCCCGGGTGCCCCGGCGGCGCCTGAGGCGGCGGACCGGCAGCCCGCGCGGACCGGCAGCCCCGCGCGGACCGGCCGGCGACGCGCCCGTCAGCGCAGCCGGACCACCGCGCGCGCCCGGGCCAGCACCGTCTCGCCGCCGGAGCGGGCGCTCAGGTCGACCGCGACCCGGTTGCCCGCCAGCTTGTCCGCCACCCTCCCGGTCACCTCGAGCGTCGCGCCCCGCTCGTCGTCTGGCACCACCACCGGCCTGGTGAAGCGCACCCCGTACTCCTCGACGGCGCCGGGATCGCCCACCCAGTCGGTCACCACCCGGCAGGCCTCGGCCATGGTGAACATCCCGTGCGCGATCACGTTCGGCAGGCCGACCGCGGTGGCGAACCGCTCGTTCCAGTGGATCGGGTTGAAGTCGCCGGACGCCCCGGCGTACATGACCAGGTTGACCCGCTGCACCCCGAAGGTCTGCGCGGGCAGCTCGGTGCCGACCTCGACGTCGTCGTAGCGGACCGTCATCTCAGCCTCCCGCCGTGCCGCGCGCGACCAGGGTCGAGTACGCCGTGAGGACCGGCTCGCCGTCCACGGTGGAGACGTCGCCGCGGGTGGTGAGCAGGTCGTTGCCGGCGGCGGAGCGGATGCTCTCCACCGTGACGGTCACCGTCAGCCGGTCGCCGGCCCGGACCGGACGGGAGTAGACGAAGCGCTGCTCGCCGTGCACCACCCGGCTGTAGTCGAGACCCAGCTCCGGGTCCGCGACGACCTGCGCGCTGGCCCGCATCGACAGCACGACCGGGAAGGTCGGCGGCGCGATCACGTCCGGGTGGCCGAGGGCCCGGGCGGCGTCCGCGTCCCGGTACGCCGGGTTGGGGTCGCCGATGGCGTCCGCGAACTCGCGGATCTTCTCCCGGCCCACCTCGTACGGCTCGGTCGGCGGGTACTTCCGGCCGACGAAGGACTGGTCCAGCGCCACCTACATCACCCCAAGCTGTCCGCCGGTGACCGGGATGGTCACCCCGGTCACGAAGTCGCTGTCGGGGCCGGCGAGGAAGGCGTGCACCGCGGCGACGTCCTCCGGCCGGCCGGCCCGGCCGAGCGCGGTGATCGCCACCGCCAGCTGCCGCGTCTGCTCGGGCAGACCCAGCTCGTCGCCGGCGCCCTTGGGTGCCGTCAGCCGGGTCTCGATGAACCCGGGGGCGACCGCGTTGACGGTGATGCCGAACGGGCCGAGCTCGCGGGCCAGCGTCCGGGTCAGCGAGATGATCGCGCCCTTGGCCGCGGTGTAGTTGGCCTGGCCCGGGTTGCCGGTGAAGGCGACCGAGCTGCTGGTGTTGACGATCTTGCGCACGTACGACACCTGGCCGTGCGCCTTGAGCTCCGCCTTGGCGACCTCGCGCAGGTGCGGCATCGCGGCCTGGGTGGCGTGCACCGCGGTCTTGAGGTTCACGTCCAGGACGAGGTCGAACAGGTCGTCGTCGAGGTTGTGGAACATCCGGTCCCGGGTGATGCCGGCATTGTTGATCAGGATGTCCAGCTTGCCGTGCTGCTCGACGGTGCTGTCGGCCAGCTCGCGGGCGGCGACGAGCTCGACGGTGTCGGCGAGGCTCACGCTGGCGAGGCCGCCGGCCTGCTTGACCAGGTCGGCCGTCTCGTGCGCCGGCTCGGCGTCGACGTCGTTGACGACGACGGTCGCGCCCTCCTGGGCCAGTCGGACGGCGGTGGCGCGGCCGATGCCCCGGCCCGCGCCGGTGACGATCGCGACCTTCCCGTCCAGCCTGCCCACCGTCGCCTCCCGAAGCGTGGTCGCCCGGAACGAACCCTACCGGCGGGTAGGGACGGTGCCTAGCGGGTCGCCCTGGTGCCGATGCTCACCGCGTCTCGCTGGTGCCGATGCGTCTACCGCGTCTCACGATGCTCGGTGTGGTGCCCGCAGTTGGGGCAGAACTTCTTCATCTCGAGCCGGTCGGGGTCGTTGCGCCGGTTCTTCCGGGTGATGTAGTTGCGGTGCTTGCAGACCTGGCAGGCCATGGTGATCTTCGGGCGGATGTCGGTGGCGGCCACGGGGCGGTGCCTCTCTGACGGTGCTCAAGGGGTCGGGTCGGTCGGTGGTAGCGGGGGCCGGACTTGAACCGGCGACACAGCGATTATGAGCCGCTTGCTCTGCCTGACTGAGCTACCCCGCCCCGGCGGCGGACTGCCTCCCGCCGCGCCGAGCCCCCTTACGGAATCGAACCGTAGACCTTCTCCTTACCATGGAGACGCTCTGCCGACTGAGCTAAGGGGGCGAGCGGAGCCAGGGTACACGGCCGCCCGCCGGCCCCGGAAACCAGATCCGCCCCGGTCACGCGGTGAGGAGCTGGAGGCGGCGGCCGCGGACGCCGGGCTGCCCGGGCCTGATCGCGGTGCGCGCCGAGAGCCACGCATCCAGCCGGTCCGGGTCGAGCGCGCGGCTGACCAGGAAGCCCTGGATGACGTCGCAGTCGTTGCCGGCCAGCAGGTCGCGGGCCAGCTCGTCCTCGACGCCCTCGGCCACCACCCGCAGGCCCAGGCTGTGTCCCAGCTCGATGATCGCCCGGACGATGGCGAGGTCGCCGAGGTCCGTACCCATGCTGAAGACGAACACCTTGTCGATCTTGACCTCGTCGACCGGCAGCCGGCGCAGCTGGGCCAGCGAGGAGAAGCCGGTGCCGAAGTCGTCGATGGACAGTCCGGTCCCGAGCTCGTGCAGCCGGTGCAGCACCGGCTTCATCCGGTCCGGGTCGCTCATGACGCTGCTCTCGGTCAGCTCGAAGCTCACCATCTCCGCCGGCACCTCGTGCTCGGCGAGCAGCGCGGCGACCCGGTCCGGGAACTCGGTGTCGAGCAGCGTCCGGGCGGAGAGGTTGACCGCCACCGGGATCCGCAGGTCGCGGTCCAGCCACTGCCGGCACTGGGCCAGCGAGATCCGCAGCACGTGGTCGGTGAGCGGGCCGACCAGCCCGGTCACCTCGGCGAGCGGGACGAACCGGTCCGGGACCACCTCACCGAACTCCGGGTGGTTCCAGCGGACCAGCGCCTCGACGCCGACCAGCTCGCGGGAGCGCAGGTTGACCTTCGGCTGGTAGCGCACCACCACCTGGCCGGCGGCGAGCGCCGCGCGCAGCTCGGTCACCAGCCGGAGCCGCTGCAGGCTCTCCTGCTCCATCGACGGGTCGTACACCGTCACGTTCCGGCCGACGTTCTTGGCGTTGGACAGCGCCACGTCGACCCGGCGCATCAGGGTCGAGCCGTCCTCGCCGTGGTCGGGCGCCAGCGCCACCCCGGCCGTCGCCGCCGCGTCGATGGTCAGGCCGGCCAGCGAGTACGAGGCCGAGACCGCGTCGCGCAGCGTCCAGGCGAGCCGGGTCGCCGCGGCCGCGTCCGGGACGCGGCTGGCCACCGCGAACTCGTCCGCCCCGACCCGGGCGACCATCGCCCCGTCCGGTGACTCCGCCTGCAGCCGGCGGCCGACCAGCTTCAGCAGCTCGTCGCCCCAGGTGTGCCCGAGGGAGTCGTTGACCTCCTTGAACCGGTCCAGGTCGAGCTGGACCAGGGCGACCACGCCGGGCTCGGTCGCCCCGATCGCCTCGTCGACGTGCTGGCTCAGCTTCGCGCGGGTGGGCAGGCCGGTGAGCCGGTCGTGGTAGGCGGCGTGCCGCAGCCGGGCCACCAGCTCCTGGTTCTCGATCGCAGCGGTCAGCCGGGTGGCGAGGTTGTCGGCGACCTGCAGGTCCTCGGCGGTGAACGGCGCCAGCGTGTTCTGCCGGTCCTGGAACTCCAGGTGACCGAGCGCGTCCGGACCCGACCGCAGCGGAACGGCGACGATCTCCCGCGCCCCGCGGGCGGCCAGCTCGCCGCGCAGTGTCTCGGCTCGCCGGCCGGCGACCAGGAAACCGGACCGGCTGCTCAGCGCGCGGGTCGCGAGCTGGTCGCCCTCGGCCAGGTCGGGCGGCGCGGACGGCCGGCCGTCCCCGTCCACCGTCAGCGAGAGGGCGGGATCGTTCACCAGCCGCATCGTGATCTTGCTGGCGTTCAGCGCGTCGCGCGCCTCGTTGAGCGCCGCCTCCAGCGGCGCGTCGCTCGACCGCACCCGCTCCAGCAGCCGGCTGAACGCGTACACCCGCTTGAGGCTGGCGTGCTGCCGGTACGAGCGCGCATACCCCCGGTACGCCAGCAGCAGGATTGCGCAGACCACGGCGAGCAGCACCGCCGCTCTGCCGTCTGCCTCGAGGACGATCAGGATGACCAGCGCGATCCCCGTGTTGAGCAGCGCGATCGACAACGACAGTGCCCCCTGGCCGAGCATCCTGCTCCAGCTGGGCATGCCCTGGGTCAGCGCGATGACGGCCTGGATGCTGACGGTCGACAGGACGGTCACCACGGCCATCGCCGCGGCCGCTCCGAGCCACGCGGACACCTGGCCGATGTCGTAGTCCCCGACTGCGCCGAAGACCGCTGCCGCGACGGCGGCCTCGGCGCTCGCCAGCGCGACGTTGAAAGCGATCTTGACCGGCGGCCGTCGCCGCGCCACCGCGACGATCAACGAGGCGCTGAGCCAGAGCAGCACCAGCATCGTCGGACTGACCAGGAACAGGCCGATCACGATCGGGATCTCGCCGAGCCCGATCATGGTGGTCTGCCGCCGGAACTCGACCTGCAGGGAGATCGCCCCGGACAGGAGGAACCCGCCGAAGAGCGCGCCAACCACCCAGGCAGGGGGTCGGCCCGGGCCGGTCTGCCCGAGCCCGGCGGCCGCCCACACCGTCACCGCCAGCACGGCCAGCAACGCCGAGACAGCGGGCGGGCCGAGCCGCCGGCGCGCGTCAGCCCCGTCGGGAGAGAGGGTGGCAGACCGGGCCATGGACGCTCCGAGCGCGAGACAGCCCGATCAGGATGCCATGGATCGTTCGTTCACCGCGCCCCTCCGGCGCCCGCAGATCGCGGCCGCCCGCCGGAGCACCGGATCGTCAGCGCGGAGCCGGCCGCCGTGCACCCGTCCGCCGTGCTGTCGCCGCGGAGCGGCCAGCAGTGATCGGCGTCAGCCCCACTTGTTGTCCGCGTAACCCCACTTGTTGTCCGCCAGGCCCCACTTGTTGTCCGCCAGGCCCCACTTGTTGTCCGAGCAACCCCACTTGTTGTCGGCCGCCGACGTCACGGGGCCGGAGAAGAACGAGTTAGACATCTTTGACTCCCTAGCTCGCGGGGAGGGACCGAACGTCTCGACCCGCCGCCTGTCCCCGCGAGCGCCTTGATGAGCAGAGAGTAGCCGCCATAAGCCCACGAAGGGAATTACGGGACCCGTTCGAACACGCTCCGCGACGAAAGCTGCTGGCACAGTTAGGGGGTACTAGGCCGTCCCGGTGGGCCATAGCGTCTGGCCCGACGGTTCGAGCACGGAGGAGACCAGCGCCATGGACGTCGACGACGGGCACCCGGGGAACGGAACGCAGGACAGGTGGGAGCCACCCGGCTTCGAACAGGTGGATCCGTCCGCACCCACGCCGGCGCCGGCCGCGGACGACGAGGCGCCGGCGGGCACCATAACCGTCGAGCTCGGCGGCGAGGTCCGGGAGCTGCCGGCCGAGCGCGACTACACCGGCGACGGGCTGCCGGACGCCGCCACCGAGACCGCCGACGGTCGGGTGATCGTCTTCGCCGACACCGGGGACAACGCGACCGGCGCCGCCGGGCCGGACGGCAAGGCCGACGAGGCGTACGTGGTGGACAAGCGGACCGGCCGGGTGGTCGGCACCGCGCACCTCGACCCGCGGACGGGCGAGTGGGTCGACGGGACCGACGGCGGGGAGGTGACGGGCTGACCGCCACGGATCCCCCGGACGAGCTCGTCGACGAGGCTGCCGACGAGCTCTACGGGCTGCCGCCGGAACAGTTCACCGCCGCCCGGGACGAGAAGGCGCGCGAGGCCAGGGACGGCGGCGACCGCAAGCTGGCCGCCGCGCTGTCCCGGCTCCGGAAGCCGACCGTCTCCGCCTGGGTGCTCAACCTGCTGGTCCGCGACCAGCCGGAGGTCGGCGAGCAGCTCGTCTCCCTCGGCCAGGAGCTGCGCCGGGCGCAGGCACAGCTCAGCGGCGACGCGCTGCGGGAGCTGGCCGCGCAGCGGCAGCGGCTGGTGACGGCGCTGGTGCGCTCCGCCCGGAAGCTCGCCGCCGCCGCGGGTCACCGGGTCACCGCCGGCACCGCCCTGGAGCTGGAGCAGACGCTGCACGCCGCCCTCGCCGACCCGGCGGTGGCCGCCGAGGTCTCCTCGGGGCGGCTGGTCAAGCCCACGACGCGGACCGGGTTCTCCAGCGAGGCGCCGACCGCGCCGTCGCCGCCGGCCAAGCCCCGGCTGAGGGTCGTCCGGGACGGGGAGGCGGCGGGCCAGGGCAAGGACCCGGCAGCCGCCCGGGAGCAGGCCCGGCGCGAGCAGGAGCGGGAACGCCTGCGCACCGAGTCCACGGCGGCGGACCAGGCGCGGACGGAGGCGGACCAGGCGCACGGGCAGGCGACCGACCGGCTCGCGGAGGCCGAGCGGGTCCGGGCGGAGGCGGCGGACGCGGTCGAGGAGCTCAGCCGGCGGCTCGCCGAGGCGGAGGACGCCGAGCGCGGCGCCGTCCGTGCCGAGCGCGAGGCGCGGCGCGGGCTCGACTCGGCGGAGCGGCGGCGGGATGCGGCGCGGCGCCGGGCGGTCGATCTCGCCGCCCGCCTCTCCGACCTCGAGGACTGAGCCGGCGCCTCCCGGCGCCCCTCCCCGCTCGATGATCTTGCAGTTGACGGCAACAGATGTCCGTTATGCCCGGTCAAGGACGCGGTCAAGTGCAAGATCACGCGATGTCAGAGGCCGTAGTCCTCGAGGAGGCGGAGCCAGACCTCGCTGACCGTCGGGTAGGACGGGACGGCGTGCCAGAGCCGGTCCAGCGGCACCTGCCCGACCACCGCGACGGTGGCGGAGTGCAGCAGCTCGGCGAGGTCGGGGCCGACGAAGGTGGCGCCGAGCACGATCTGCCGGTCGGTGTCGACGACGAGCTTGGCCCGCCCGGTGTAGCCGTCGGCGAGCAGCGCCGCCCCGGACACCTTGCCGATGTCGTACTCCACCGCGCGCACCGGCAGACCCCGGCCGCGGGCCTGCTGCTCGGTCAGCCCGACGGCGCACACCTGCGGGTCGGTGAACACGACCTGCGGGACCCAGGCGTCGTCCGCGGCCGCGCGGTGCGCGGGCAGGTCGTCGGCCGTGCCGGCCGCGCGCGCCGCGATCACGTCGCCGGCCACCCGGGCCTGGTACTTGCCCATGTGGGTCAGCAGGTTGCGCCCGGTGACGTCGCCGCAGGCGTACAGCCAGCCGCCGAGCGCGTGCATCGAGTCGTCCACCTCGACGGAGCCGCCGGGCTCCAGCCCGACCGTCTGCAGGCCGAGGTCGGCGGTGGCGGGTCTCCGGCCCAGCGCGGCCAGCAGCTCGTCGGCGACCAGCTCGCGGCCGTCGTCGAGCAGCACGCTGACCTCGCCGCCCGGCGTCGTGCGGCGCACCTCGGTGGCCGCCACTTCGGTCAGCACCGTGATGCCCGCCTCGGCGAACGCGGCGGCCAGCAGCTCGCCGGCGACCGGCTCGGTGCGCTCCAGCAGCCGCTGCCCGCGCTCGACGACGGTCACCTGCTCGCTGCCGAGACCGTGCATCGCCTGGGCCATCTCGCAGCCGACCACGCCACCGCCGAGCACGACGAGGCGGCGCGGCGCCGAGTCGGCGTTGGTGACGTGCCGGCTGGTCCACGGCTCCGCCTCGCGCAGCCCGGGGATCGGCGGCACCGCCGCGGTCGTCCCGGTCGCCAGCACCACGGCGTGCCGGGCGAGCAGCGTCCGGACTCCACCGTCCGGAGTGGACACCGCGACCCGCTTCTCGCCGGCGAGCCGGGCGTGCCCGCGGACGAAGCCGATCCCGGTCGAGTCCAGCCAGGACACCTGGCCGGCGTCGTCGTGCTCGAACGGCCCGTCCGGGTCCCGGCCGACGAACCGGTCCCGCCGCGCGAAGACCGCGCCGGCGTCCAGCCCACCGGTCACCGCCTCGGCCACCCCGGGCAGCCGGCGGGCGCCGGCGAGCAGCTCGACCGGCCGCAGCAGCGCCTTGCTCGGAATGCAGGCCCAGTACGAGCACTCGCCGCCGACCAGCTCATGCTCCACCAGGACCGTCGACAGGCCACCGCGGTGCGCCCGGGCCGCCGCGTTCTCCCCCGGCGGGCCACCGCCGATCACCACCACGTCGTACGCGTCGCCGTCGTCAGGCACAGCTCCCCCTCGGGCTCGGGTCGGTCGGCTGGTGGGTCAGCGGGCCGGCTCGACGCCGAGCTCGGCGGCCAGCGTGACCGGGTCGGTGAACAGCAGCGCGCGCATCCCGACGGCCTCGGCCGCGGCCACGTTCTGCGGGCGGTCGTCGACGAAGGTGACGGTGCCGGCATCGGTGCCCAGCGCGGCCAGCACGCCGGCGTACGCGGCCGGGTCGGGCTTGGTGGCCCGCAGCCGGCAGCTGTAGAAGCGGTGCGGGATCATCCGCAGCCAGTCGAGCCCGTCGACCGCGGCAGCGACCGCCGTCGGCGCGTTGGACAGCAGCGCCAGGTCGGCGCCGGCGCGGGCCACCGCGTCCGCGACGGCCAGCGTCGCCGGCTGCGGGTGCAGCCACGACGCGACGTCCACCGCGTCGATCCGGTCCACCTCGGCCGGGTCCGGCCGGCGGCCCAGGACGCGGGTCCAGTAGTCGCCCGAGTGCAGCTCGGCCCGGTCGTACGCGGGCCGGTCCCGCCAGTAGGCGGCCCAGAAGCCGGCCGCCGCGCCGGGCGCCGTCCCGGTCGCGGCCAGCAGCGCCCGCCGGTCCTCCTCCGGCTGCGCGGTGCACAGCACCGCGCCGTAGTCGAACAGCACCCAGCCACCCACCCCCGCATCCTGTCAGCCGGCACCCGCCCCCGCCGCCGCGACCCGTGACGATCCGCGGAACGCCGGCCCGTGCTCAGGCCCGGGCGCGGGTGGCGCCGCGGCGGGGGCGGTCGTCCGGCGGCGGCGGCTCGGCCTCGGCTCCGAGCTCGTCGTCGCCGCGGCGGCGCAGCAGGCCGATGCCCGGCAGGCCCGCGACGGTGCGGCGCAGGTCGTTCACGGCCTCGAGCAGGGCGTGCAGGTCGGGAGCCATCTGGTTGAGCTTGCCGAGCAGCGGCAGCACGTCCCGGTCCACCGAGTCGAGCAGCGGCGGCAGCCGGTCGACCAGGCCGACCATCGCCTCCACCTCGTGCGGGTCGACGGTCTCGGCCAGCCGCTCCAGTGTCGGCCGCAGCACCTCGAGGGTCGGCGCGTACTGCGAGACCAGGCGCGCCACGGCGGCCTGCGCCTCGGCCGCGCCCGCCACCACGCCGCGCGCCTCGGCGGCGACCACGGCGGACAGCCCGACCAGGCGGTCGGCCTCGCCGGCCACGATCCCGGCCCGCGCCGCCATCTCCTCGGCCCGCAGGGCGGTCACCTCGACCGGGTCGAGCAGCGCCTCCACCCGGGCGACGACCACCTCGACCCGGTCGACCAGGCCGACCGCGCGGCCGGGCAGCGCGAGCAGCGCCGCCGCGGTGGACCAGGAGCGGCTGGCGACGGACAGGACGGTGGCGGGACCCGGCAGCAGCATCACGGGACTGTCCTACCCCACGGCTACGGTGTCCCGGTGCGGCTCGCGACGTGGAACGTGAACTCGGCCAAGGCGCGGCTGCCGCGGCTGCTCGACTGGCTCGACCAGCGGCGGCCGGACGTCGTCTGCCTGCAGGAGACCAAGCTGCCGGACGCCGAGTTCGACGAGGTCTTCGGAGCCGAGCTGGCCGACCGCGGCTACGCGTACGAGCACGTCGGCGAGGGCCGGTGGAACGGGGTGGCGATGCTGTCCCGGGTCGGGCTGGACGACGCCGTCCGCGGCTTCCCGGGCCAGCCCGGCTTCCCGGACCCGGCCGGCGAGCCGGAGGCCCGCGCGGTGGTCGCCAGCTGCGCCGGCGTGCGGGTCTGGTCGGTGTACGTGCCGAACGGACGGACCCCGGACGACCCGCACTTCGGTTACAAGCTCGGCTGGCTGGCCGCGCTGCGGGAGGCGGTGGCCGCGACGCCGTCCGGGAGCGTGGTCGTCTGCGGCGACATGAACATCGCGCCGGCGGACGAGGACGTCTTCGACCCCGCGGCGTACGTCGGCTCCACCCACGTCACCCCGCAGGAGCGGGCCGCGCTGGCCGGCATCGAGGCGGTCGGGCTCAGCGACGTGCTGCGCAGCCGCTGGCCGGACCGGCGGGTCTTCACCTACTGGGACTACCGGGCCGGGATGTTCCACCAGGACCTGGGGATGCGGATCGACCTGGTGCTGGCCGGCCCGGCCGTCGCCGACCGGGTGCGGGCGGCCTGGGTGGACCGGCAGGCCCGCAAGGGCAGCGGCCCCAGCGACCACGCGCCGGTGATCGTCGACCTGGACGAGGCGCCCGACGGCGACATCGGCCCGGTCGTCCCGCCGCCGTCCGCGCCGGCCCGGGGCAAGCGCGGCGGCGGTCGCGCACCCGGGGCGGCATCCGGCCCGCCGGGCGGTTAGCGTGGACGCGTGCGCCGGCTGCTCGCCCCGAGGTGGCTGGCGTGGCATGCGCTCACCATCGTGGTGGCGGTCGTCTTCGTCCGGCTCGGGGTGTGGCAGTGGGAGCGGGCGGTGGCCACCCGATCCCCGCAGAACATGGGCTACGCGCTGCAGTGGCCGGTCTTCGCGCTCTTCGCGGTCGGCCTGTGGTGGCGGGTGACGCGCGACGCGGTCCACCCGCCCGCCGACGCCGAGCCGCGCGGCCGCAAGCCGCCCCGGCGTCCCGGCCCGGTGCCGGCGCCGGCGCCCCCAGCAGGTCAGCGCCGAGGAGGACCCGGAGCTGGCCGCGTACAACCGGTACCTGGCCCGGCTGAACGAGCAGAGCCGATGAGTGAGCGCGAGGGCTCGCAGCGCGAGCGGGGAGCGAGGAGGCCTGGCCGGCCGGCTGCCCCGAGCGAGAGGCGCGGGCATGCGGCGCTTGCGCCTGGCGGCCAGGCCGAGGAGCGGACACTGAGGGGCGCGCTCACCCGCTACCGGGTGATGGCCTACGTGGTCGGCGTCTGGCTGATCGTCCTGGTGCTGGTCGCGATGCCGCTGAAGTACCTCGCCGACTCCCCCACGATGGTCGAGGTCGTCGGTCCGGTGCACGGCTTCCTCTACATGGCCTACCTGGTCACCGCGGTGGACCTGGCGTTCCGGGCCCGCTGGTCCGCGGTCCGGACCGTGCTGGTGATGCTGGCCGGGACGGTGCCGTTCCTGTCCTTCGTGGCGGAGCGGAAGGTCACCCGCGAGCTGGCGACCGCTAGGTGACGAGCAGGCCGAGCAGCCAGATGCCGATCATCAGCACGCCGGCGGCGAGCTCGATCAGCATGCCGATCCCGATCGCCACCAGCGCCGCCTTGGTGGAGACCCAGGCCCGGCCGCCGTCGCGCAGCCGGGCCAGCTCGGCCAGGTAGATCCCGCCGACACCGCCGACCAGCACGCCGACGACGGGGATCACGAAGAAGCCGACGAGCGCGCCGAGCGCGCCCGCGACCAGCGAGGTCACGGGCGCGCCGCGGGCGGTGGCGGAGCGGGCCGGCAGCACGTACTTCGCCGCCGTCCCGACCGCGAGCAGGATGGTGAGCGCGCCGAGGACGGTCCACCGCGCCGGCCCGCCCCCGTCCGCGATCGTCCACCACAGCCCGGCCGCCCAGATCAGCAGCAGGCCGGGGATGACCGGGAGCAGGATGCCGACCAGGCCGGCGGCCATCACCAGCCCGACCAGCAGCTGTTCGGCGTCGGTCACCCGGCCTCCGGTCGGCGGATCAACAACGGATCAACAGCGGGTCACAGCGGGTCAGCGGCGGCGGGCGCCCACCCGCGGCCGGTAGCTGGCGCCGATGCCGGCCAGGTGCAGCGACAGCAGCAGCAGGCCGAGCATCAGCAGCGTCATGGACGTGAACGCGTCGCCGAGGTCGGCGTCCGCCCAGTCCAGGATCAGCGCCAGCCCGAAGACGACGGCGGCGGCGAGTGCGAGCATGGTGCGGGCTCCTTCGGGAGGTGGACCCCCGTGTGTCGCGGGGGTCCTACCACCGGAAAAGGATCTTCGAAACCTACTGCGCCTCCACCTGGATGACCTGCCCGACCAGCTTGAAGGTGTCCCCGGAGAACTGGGCGACCTGCATGGCCTCGATCGGGTACGTGTCCTCGGTGCCGTCGGTCTTGATGGCGATGCCCGGCAGCAGCAGCGTGGGCGCGTAGTCGAGGCTGCGGGCGGCTGTCATCAGCGCCTCCCGCTTCGGCTCCGACATCTTCTTGAGGGTCTCGACCATGGTCTCGGCGACCACCCAGCCGTAGACGCTGTACGGGTCCTCGGGGTCGGCCTCCGGGGCGTACTTCTTCAGGTCGGCCAGGAAGCCCTGCATGGCCGGGTCGTCCTTCCACTGCGGGTCGTCGGCCGCCTTGGTGTAGGAGGCGGTGACGATGCCCTGCGCGTACTGGAAGCCGACCGGCTGCAGCACCTGGGTCTTGGACGCGGCGACCGAGTTGAGGATGTGCAGCGGCTTCCAGCTGGTCTGCGCGACCGTGCCGATCGCCTGCGCGCCGGCCTTCGGCGTGGTGATGTCGAGGAAGACGTCCGCGCCGCTGGCCGCCAGCTTCTTCACCTGCGGGGCCACGGTCGGGTCGGTGGCCTCGTAGGTCTCCTGCGCCACGACCTTGATCTGGCTGCCCTCGATGCCGGCGGTGAAGCCGGAGAGCAGGTCCTTGCCGAAGCCGTCGTTCTGGTAGAGCACCGCGACCTTCGCGTTCGGCTTGGCGGTCTTCAGGTACTCCGCGTAGACCTTCGACTCGGTCTGGTAGCTCGGCTGCCAGCCGATCGTGTACGGGTGCTTGGCGACGTCCGCGCCGAAGACCGACGAGCCGGTGGCGACGAACAGCTGCGGCACCTTCTTCTGGTTGAGGTAGTCCCACATCGCCACGTTGTTGGCGGTGCCGAGCGGGTTGAACAGCGCGAAGACCTTGTCCTGCTCGACCAGCCGGCGGGCGTTCGTCAGCGCCCGCTGCGGCTCGTAGCCGTCGTCGTAGGTGACGAACTCGATCTTGCGGCCGTTCACGCCGCCGGCCTCGTTGACCTTCTTGAAGTGCCCGTTGATCGCCTTCGGGATGACGCTGTACGCCGAGGCCGGCCCGCTGAACGGGTAGCTGCTGCCGATCTTGATGGAGGTCTCGGTGACGCCGGGGTCGGCGGCCGCTGCCCCGCCGCCGCCGCCGGCGTCGTCGTCACGGCCGCAGGCCGCCGCCCCCAGGGCCAGGACTGCCAGCAGGGGCAGGATCACTCGTCGGGACCGCATCGGTGCCTCCTCGTTGAGCGGGGACGATCGGCTCCACCACCTCGACGACGAGGCGGCGCAGCCGGCTGAGCAGCCCGGCGGCTCCGCCGGGCAGCAGGTACATGACGGCGATCAGGGTGGCGCCGTAGACCAGGCCGGTGAGCGCCTGGCTGACGTCGCTCGCGTACTGCGGGACGAAGACCACGAACAGCGCGCCGAGCACGGACACCGGCCACCGTGCCGAGCCCGCCGACGACCACCGCGCCGAGGAAGGTGAACGACAGCAGCAAGGTGAACGACTCCGGCGCCACGAAGCCGAGCGCGTACGCGAACAGCGCGCCGCCGACGCCGGCGAAGGCGGCGCTGCAGGCGAACAGGACCGCCTTCACCCGGGCCGCGTCCACGCCCAGCGTCGTCGCCGCCCGCTCACCGTCGCGAATGGACACCAGCGTCCGGCCGAGGCTGCCGCGGGTGAGGTTCGCCGCGATCAGCAGCATCAGCCCGGTCACCGCCAGGCAGAGCAGGTACAGCCACTGGTCCGGGTCGACGGCCAGCCAGGACGGCGGCTCGGGTTGCGGCACCGCCAGCCCGGACACTCCGCCGGTCAGCGGCTCGGCCCGCTTGATCACCGGCCCGACGGCGACGGCCAGCGCGAGCGTCACCAGCGCGAGGTAGAGCCCGCGCAGCCGCAGCGCCGGGATGCCGAAGGCGAGGCCGACCGCGAACGCGACCACCGCGGCGGCCGGGATGGCGAGCAGGTACGGCAGGTCGGTCTTGGCCAGCAGGGCGGCGGCCGTGTACGCGCCGACCGCGAAGAAGGCACCCTGCCCGAGCGAGATCTGCCCGCCGTACCCGATCAGCAGGTTGAGCCCCATGACGGCGATCGCGTAGACCATCACCAGGGTCAGCTCGCCGTTGACGACCGTGCTGCTGTTGAACGGGATCGCCACGGCGACGAGGAGCCCGGCCGCGATCGCGGCCGCGCGCAGCAGCTTGTGCGCCCGGCTGCCGGCCGTGACCGTCACCAGGCTCATGTCCGCTCCTCGCTCATGACCGCTCCTCGGCCGGGCGCCAGCTCATGCCCGGGTCACCTCCGGTGAGCCGAACAGGCCGGCCGGGCGCACGAGCAGCACCACGAAGATGATCGTCAGCGGCACCAGCACCTTCAGGTCGGAGCCGATGGCGTCGATGTACGTGCCGGCCAGGGCCTCGGTCACGCCGATGATCCAGGAGCCGACGACCGCGCCGAGCGGCGAGTCGAAGCCGCCGAGCGCCGCGCCGGCGAAGGAGTAGACCAGCACGCCGGACATCAGGTTGACGTCCAGGAACAGGCGCGGCGCGACCAGCACGCCGGCGACCGCGCCGAGCAGCGCGGCCAGCCCCCAGCCGAGCATGAGCATCCGGCCGACCGGGATGCCGACCAGCCGGGCCGAGCTCGGGTTCTGCGCGGCCGCGCGCATCGACAGCCCGACGGAGGTGTGCTGGAACAGCGCCCACAGCAGGCCGACGACCACCAGCAGCACGGCGATGATGCCGAGCGACTCGACCGACAGCGAGACGCCGCCGACCTCGGCGGTGCCGCCGGGGAAGATCCGCGGGAAGTCCCGCAGGGTGAAACCCCAGATCCAGCCGGCCGCCGCGTTCACGACGATGAACAGGCCGAGCGTGACGATCACCAGGGACAGCGGGTTGGCACCCTCGACCGGCCGGATCAGCAGCCGCTCGACCAGCATCCCGCCCACGAAGGACGCGGCGAAGGCGCCGAGCAGCGCGAGCCACAGCGGCGCCCCGCCCTGCGCCAGCCCCCAGGCGAGGAAGGTGGAGAACATCGCCATCTCGCCCTGGGCGAAGTTGACCACCCCGGTGGACCGGAAGATCAGCACCAGCGCGAGCGCGAGGGTGGCGTAGATCGAGCCGTCGGCGATGCCGTCGACCACCACCTGCAGGAACCGCTCCACGCCGCCTCCTCCCGCCGACTCAGTAGCCCAGGTACGAGCGCCGGACGGACTCGTCGGAGCGGACCTGCGCCGCCGGTCCGGACAGCACCGTCCGGCCGGCCTCCAGCACGTACGCCGAGTCGGCCAGCTCCAGCGCGAGCGTGGCGTTCTGCTCGACCAGCAGCATGCTGGTGCCCTGCTCGGCCTTGACCCGGGCGAGCACCGCGAACAGCTCGCGGGTGACCTTCGGCGCCAGCCCGAGGGACGGCTCGTCGAGCAGCAGCAGCGCCGGCCGGGACAGCAGCGCGCGGGCGATGGCGAGCATCTGCTGCTCGCCGCCGGACAGGCTGCCCGCGGTCTGCTGCCGCCGCTCGGCCAGCCGGGGGAAGACCTCGTACCAGCGGTCCAGGTCGGCGCGCACCTGCGGGTCGCGGCGGCCGTACGCCCCCAGCCGGAGGTTCTCCGCCACGGTGAGGCCGGTGAACGTGCCGCGGCCCTCGGGGACGTGCGCGACCCCCAGCCGGACCACCTTCTCGGTGGCCAGCCCGGTCACCTCCCGGCCGGCCACCCGCACCCGGCCGGTGGTGCGGACCATGCCGCAGACCGCGCGCAGCGTGGTCGTCTTGCCCGCCCCGTTCGGGCCGAGCAGGGCGACCACCTCGCCCTCGCCGACACTCAGGTCGACCCCGTGCAGCGCCCGGACCGGCCCGTACGACGCCGACAGCGCCTCGATCTCCAGCAGCGCGGTCCGCTCCCCGGGCGCGCTCATGCCGGCTTCCCCAGGTACGCCTCCAGCACGCCCGGGTCCTCACGGACCTCGGCCGGGGTGCCGGTGGCGATGACCCGGCCGAAGTCCAGCACCACGACCGTGTCGGACAGCCGCATCACCATGCCCATGTGGTGCTCGACCAGCAGCACGGTCAGCTCGCCCTCGCCGCGCAGCTGCTCGACCAGCTCGGCCAGCTCGTCCACCTCGCCGTGGGACAGCCCGCTGGCCGGCTCGTCGAGCAGCAGCAGGGCCGGCTCGGCGGCCAGCGCGCGGGCCAGCTCGACCCGCTTGAGCGTCCCGTACGGCAGGCCGGCCGCCGGGTGGCCGGCGAGCGGGCCCAGCCCGAGCCGGTCGAGCACCTCGTCGGCCCGGCGGCGCAGCGCCCGCTCCTCGGCCCGGACCAGTGGCAGCCGCAGCGCGGAGGCGGCGAAACCGGCCCGGGAGCCGTGCTGGGCGCCGAGCACGACGTTGTCCCGGACGCTGAGCGAGGCGACCAGGCCGAGGTGCTGGAAGGTCCGCGCCACGCCCAGGCCGGCCACCTTGTACGGGTGCAGCGCGAGCAGGTCGCGGCCGGCCAGCTCGATCCGTCCGGACTGCGGCCGGGTGAGCCGGCTGACGCAGTCGAACAGCGTCGTCTTGCCGGCGCCGTTCGGCCCGATCAGCCCACACACCTGCCCGACCGCCACGTCGAACGACACCCCGTCGAGCGCGGTGACCCCGCCGAAGCGGACGACCAGGTCCGCCACCCGCAGCAGCGTCCCCGCCGGGCGTCCGGCGGGGTCCGCGAGCGCCTCTTCGGGTGTCATCGCCGCAAAGGTAGGGCTCCGCAGCATTGGGTGACCAGTCGGTGACCCCCACCGTGACCCGTTCGTTGGACAGCGCTCAGAAGGCGCTCAGGCCGGTCAGGGCGCGGCCGATGATGAGCTTCTGGATCTGGCTGGTCCCCTCGTACAGGGTCATCACCCGCGCGTCCCGCAGGTACTTGCCGACCGGGTAGTCGTCGACGTAGCCGTAGCCGCCGAAGACCTGCAGGCAGTTGTTCGCCGCGCGCACCGCGGCCTCGCTGGCGAAGAGCTTGGCCTTGCTGGCGGCCAGGCTCACCGCGCTCGCCGGCCGGCCGCGGTCGAGCAGGTCGGCCGCCAGCCAGGTCAGCATCCGGGCGGCGTCCACGTCGACCGCGGTGTCGGCCAGCAGCTCCTGCACCAGCTGGTGGGCCGCGATCGGCTTGCCGAACTGGACCCGCTGCCCGGCGTACGCCGTCGCCGCCTCGAGGCAGCCGCGGGCGATCCCGACGCAGCCCGCGGCGATGCTCATCCGGCCCTTGTCCAGCGCGGACATGGCCAGCCGGAAGCCCTGCCCCTCCTCGCCGAGCCGCAGCCGGTCCGGCACCCGCACCCCGTCCAGCCGCAGCGATGCCGTCGCCTGCCCGCGCAGCCCGAGCTTGCCCTTGATCTCGGTGGCGACGAAGCCGTCGGCACCGGTCGGCACCAGGAACGCGGTCACGCCCTTCGGACCGGGGCCGCCGGTGCGGGCGAACACCAGCGCGACGTCCGCCCAGGTGCCGTTGGTGATGAAGACCTTCTCGCCGGTCAGCAGCCAGTCGCCGCCGTCCCGCTCGGCCCGGGTGGCGAGGTTGCCGGCGTCCGAGCCGGTCTCCGGCTCGGTCAGCCCGAAGCAGGCCAGCGTGGAGCCGTCGGCGATCCCCGGCAGCCACTCCTTGCGCTGCCCGTCCGACCCGTACGCCGCGATCGTCTTGCCGACCAGGCCGAGGCTGACGCTGACGATGCCGCGGATGGCCGAGTCGCCGCGGCCGAGCTCCTCCATCACCAGGCAGTACGAGCGGTGGTCCACCGGGGTGCCGCCGAACTCCTCGTCGATGGTCAGACCGAGGAAGCCCAGCTCACCGAGCCGGCCGACGATGCCGCGGTCCACCAGCTCCGCGCGGTCCCAGCGCGCCCGGTGCGGCACCACCTCCCGGTCGACGAAGTCGGCGGCGGTCGACCGGAGCAGCTCCTGCTCCTCGGTGAGCCCGAGCGTCATGCCCGGAGGCTAACCCCGCCGCTCGGACCTCGTGAGCCCACACCGCGCCCGTGCAGACCGGTTACCCTCCGCCGGGACGGAGTCGTGCGGAGGGGTCGATGAGCGTTCGGCGTCTGGACCACATCCCCGGCTTCAGCATCGACCGCGTCGCGGCCGCGGCCGGCGACGATCCCGAGGTCCTTCGCCTGGAGAACCTCGACACCGACATTCCGCCGCCGGCGGCCGCGATGGACGCGACCCGGGCGGCCATCGGCGAGGACGAGGCGAACAGCTGGCTGCCGTTCACCGGCCGCGACGACCTGAAGGACGCCGTCGCGGCGTTCATCGAGCGGCGCGGCGGCCCTCGCTACGACGGCCGCCGGGAGATCGTCATCGCGCCCGGTGAGGGGGTGGCGATGCTCGACGCGCTGTACTGCGTCACGGACCCGGGCGACGAGGTCATCCTGACCGACCCGACCTACGCGGGCATGATCAACCGCGTCCGGCTCGTGGGTGCCGTCCCGCGCCTCGCGCCGCTACGCGTCGTCGACGGCTGGTGGCGCCTCGACACGGACGCCCTCCGTGCCGCGGTGACCGACCGGACCCGTGCCATCTTCGTCAACAACGCGTCCTTCCCCAGCGGCTGGGTCGCCTCCCGCGAGGAGTGGGAGGCGATTGCGGACCTGGTGACCAGCCGCGATCTGCGGCTCGTCTACTGGGCTACGTACGAGGGTGTGCTCTTCGACGGTCGGGAGGTCATCCATCCCGCCGCCCTTCCCGGCATGCGCGACCGGACAATCACGGTGGGCGACGTGCTGGCGGAGCAGCGCATGATCGGCTGGCGGATCGGCTGGGTGGTCGCGCCCGGTGACCTCGCGGCCGACGCCGCGCGGGTGCACATCTACAGCGGGCTGCTGGCCAGCGGCTTCGCCCAGATCGGGGCGCGGGTGGCGCTCCAGCAGCCGCCCGACGGCCTGGCCGCCGCGAACGCCGAGTGGCAGCGCCGCCGCGACGAGACGCTTCGGCAGCTCGACGGACTTCCGGCCGTCCCCGCGGCTGGCGGCTGGTCGCTTCTGCTCGACGTCGCCGCGCTCGGCCTCGACGGCCCGGAGGTGTCCGACCGCCTGCTCGAACAGAAGGTCGCGGCGACGCCGATGCGCGGCTGGGGCGGCGAGATCGCCGGTCGTCACGTCCGCTTCGTGTTCAGCAACGAGCCGGTCGAACGGCTGGCGCTGCTCGGCGACCGGGTCCGCCGGGCCCTCGCCGCCGCAGGCTGAGGGACCCTCCTGGAGCGGCCGGTGAACGCGGTCGACACGGCGGCGGATGGAGTCCGCGGCTAGGTTGACCGGGTGTTCGACGACGCGCTGCGCGGGCTTCTCGGGCTGCGGCGGCGGGCAGTGGTCACGCCGCGCGCCGACCGGCCGGAGCGGGTGCCGGACGGGACGTCGGCGGTGGTGGTCGGCGCCGGGATCGCCGGCACGTCGGCCGCGGTGGTGCTGGCCGAGCGCGGCGTCCGGGTGACCCTGCTGGAGGCGGCCGGCCAGCTCGGCGGCCGGCTCGCCGCCTGGCCGCACCGGATCGCCGACGGCTCGACCCACCGCGTCGAGCACGGCTTCCACGGCTTCTTCCGGCAGTACTACACCTGGCGCGCGGTGCTCCGCCGGATCGACCCGGAGCTCGGCTTCCTGCGCCCGGTCGACGGCTACCCGGTGATCGGCCGGGACTGGCCGGCGGAGGACTTCGCCTCGCTGCCGGGACTGCCGCCGGTGAACCTGGCCGCGCTGCTGCTGCGCTCGCCGAGCCTGCGGCCGGCCGACCTGCGGCAGGTCGACCGGGTCGCCGCGACCGCGCTGCTCCAGTTCGACCGGGACCTGACGTACGCGGAGCACGACCGGACGACGGCGGCCGAGCTGCTCGACCGGCTGGCGATGCCGGACCGGGCCAGGGCGATGCTGTTCGAGGTCTTCAGCCACTCGTTCTTCAACCGGGAGGAGGACTTCTCCGCCGCCGAGATGATCATGCTCTTCCACTTCTACTTCCTCGCCAACCCGGAGGGGTTGCGGATGGACGCGCCGGTCGACGACCACGGGACCTGCGTGTGGGACCCGCTCGCCGCGCTGCTGGACAAGCTCGGAGCGGACGTGCGGACCGGGTCCCCGGTGGACCGGCTCGAGCCGGCCGCCGGCGGCTGGCGGGTGCTGCCGGCGGGTGGCGGGGCGCCGCTCGAGGCGCGGCACGTGGTGCTGGCCACCGACCCGGCGGCGCTGCGGCGGCTGCTGGACGCGTCGCCGGGGGTGCCGGCGCGGGCGCCGGAGCTGGTCCGGCGGGCGGCGACGCTGCGCACCAGCGCGCCGTACGCGGTCGCTCGCTACTGGACCGACCGCCCCGTCCGGCCGGATCGGGCGGTGTTCTCCGGCGTCTCCCGGGAGCCCACCCTGGACTCGGTGACCGTCTACTCGCGACTGGAGTCCGGCTCCGCGCGGTGGGCCCGGCGGACCGGCGGCGACGTCGTCGAGCTGCACGCGTACGCGGCGCCGGACGGGATCACCGCGGCCGATGCGGGTGATCGCCTGTGGACGGAGCTCGGCGGGCTGTGGCCGGAGGTGCGGCGGCTGCGGGTGCTGGACTCCGACGCCCGGGTCGGCCATGACGCGCCCGCCTTCCCGCCGGGCGGCGACGCGGACCGGCCCGGCGTGCGGACCGACGACCCGGGGCTGCTGCTGGCCGGCGACTGGGTCCGGCTCCCCTTCCCGTCCGCGCTGATGGAGCGCGCCGCGGTGACCGGCGTGCTGGCCGCGGGCGACGTGCTCACCGCCGCCGGCGCCCGGGCAGAGCCGGTCGAGGTGATCCGGCCCTACGGCCTGCTCCGCCGCCGCTGAGGTCCGGGTCGGCTCACCAGTCGACGAGATCGAGGTCCGTGCGAGTGAAGTCGGCGCCGACACAGAGCAACGGCTCGTCCGCCACCCGGGCGACCGCGTACGTCAGGCAGTCACCGAAGTTGAGCCCCGCCGGGTGCCGACCCTTGCCGAAGCGACCGAAGGCATCGACCGCGACGGTCCAGTGCTCGGCGCCGAGGGCGACGATCTCGGTCCTGGTCTCCTGCACGAAGCGGGCGAGCAAGGTCTTGCCGGAGACGCCGAGCCGGGAGACGAGAACCATGCCGGTCTCCGCCAGCGTCGGCCCCCCGGCCGCGGTCGTCTCGGCGCCGGCGAGAGCCGCGACAAGCCGCTCGTGGTCCGGCTCCTGGAGCAGGACCGCGACGATCGCGGAGCTGTCGACGATCACACGCCGTCCGGCCCGTAGCCGAGGATGTCCTCGCGGTCGGCCTTGCTCACCGGTCGGCCACGAATCTCGGCGGGCACCTGCGGCCACACCTCGTCCGCCAGGAACCGGGTGAGCCGCTCCGCCGGGCGCGAGGAGGACCGCCGCACCAGCCGCTCGCGCCGTTCCTCGAGTGCCACCCGGACCGCGCGGGTCTTCGTCTCGTGTGCCAGCAGCGCGACTTCAGCGGCGAGCCGTTCGGTCTCGGCATCCTTGATGTTCAGCGCCATGGTGGAACGGTAGCTCACTTGGTGGAAGGCCACCTTGGAATGTTGCGGATGCAAGCATTGTCTGGACCGGAGCATACTTCGAACAGGCGCGAGCGGAGGAGATGGCGAGCATGCCCGCGGTGACGGTCGACGACATCCTGACCCTGCCCCGGATCGACGGCCCGGCGGGCGACCGGCCGCGACCGGTCGCCTCGGTGACCACGGCGCCGCGTGGCGTCGAGGGCGAGGGCTTCCCGGTCCGGCGCGCGTTCGCGGGCATCGACCTCGCGACCCTCGACCCGTTCATCCACATGGACCAGATGGGCGAGGTCGAGTACGCCCCGGGCGAGCCGAAGGGCACCCCGTGGCACCCGCACCGCGGCTTCGAGACGGTCACGTACATGATCGACGGCACCTTCGAGCACCAGGACTCCAACGGCGGCGGCGGGGTGATCACCAACGGCGACACCCAGTGGATGACCGCCGGCTCGGGCCTGCTGCACATCGAGACCCCGCCGGAGAAGCTGGTCATGTCCGGCGGCCTCTTCCACGGCATCCAGCTCTGGGTGAACCTGCCGGCCAGGGACAAGTGGGCGCCGCCGCGCTACCAGGACATCCGCGCCGGCAAGGTGTCGCTGCTGTCCTCGGCGGACGGCGGCGCGCTGGTCCGGGTGATCGCCGGCGAGCTCGGCGGCCACGCCGGCCCCGGCGTCACGTACACCCCGATCACCCTGGCGCACGCGACGGTCTCCCCGGGCGCGACGCTCACCGTGCCGTGGCGGGCGGACTTCAACGCGCTGGTGTACGTGCTGTCCGGCGACGGCTCGGTAGGCACCGAGCGGCGGCCACTGCGCAGCGGGCAGCTCGCCGTCCTCGGCGCCGGTGACTCGGTCACCGTCGGCGCCTCGACCGCCCAGGACAGCAGCACCCCGGCGCTGGACGTGCTGCTGCTCGGCGGCCGGCCGATCCGCGAGCCGGTCGCCGCGTACGGGCCGTTCGTCATGAACACCCGCGCCGAGCTGGTGACCGCCTTCGAGGACTTCCAGGCCGGCCGGCTCGGCACCGTCCCGGCCGGCGGCCTGCAGCCGCACGCGGGCGTCCGCGGCGAGACCGGCCAGGAGTAGCGGCCCGGCCAGCGGTTCGCCAGCGACCCGCCAGCGGTGCCCGGGACGGTTGTCTCCACGATCGCCGGCCGCGGCACCGACGCGTTCCGCGCGTCCGGCTCCCGACGAAGGGAGACGTCATGCGTCCCAGGACACGCCTGGCCGCCGCGCTCGCGATGCTCGCCGTGCTGGCAGCCATCCAGCTGGTGACAGCGCCGGCAGCGCTCGCACAGGAGTACGACTGCAAGGGCTACAACACGCTCAGCGCGTTCGGCGACGGCCAGCTGTTCCAGGCCCGCTCCTGCACCGAGAAGGCTCTGTCCGGGCCGAACAAGGGTCGGATCCGGGGGCACACCAAGGTCGTCTGCGTGAACCCCGGCCACTGCTCGCGGATCGACTCCGACAACGTCGGCATCGCGCTCTGGCACTGGATCCCAGCGGGCGGGTTCTGGGAGCTGGCGAGCATCGAGGCGTACGACCACAACACGTACGGCGACGGGTCGGAGGACTACTACACACCCTGGGTCTGCGAAACCGACCAGCCGGGCGTCGACCGCTGGTACACCTCGACCGACGGCCTGCGCGCCACCTCCTGGAGCGGCCTGCAAGGCATCGAGCACCGGCATCGGTCGTACGAGGCCGAGCTGAACCCCTGCTAGCGCGGTGACCACGACCGTCGACCGGCGCCGCGACTGGGCGGCTGTGCCGCCGACTGAGCAGTTCGGTGCCCGACTGAGCAGCCAGAGCGGCTCAGCGGCTGGGTGAACTGCTCAGTCGCCGGTCGATGTCCCCGCCGGCGAACCTTTGTGGTCACCGCACCAGGGCGAGCGGGAGGCAGCGTTCGGGCCGGACGCTGCCTCCCGGTCCGCGACGGCCGCGGCTAGCTAGAAGGCACTGGTGGGTGGTGTCGTGGGAGGACCGGCGAACATCATCGGGGTGTAGACCCAGCCGGTCGTGACCCACTGCCCGGTGGAGACGGACTTGAAGCGGCCGGCGGCCTGCGTCCGGTAGTGCCCGACCCCGCACTTCGGACCGTCCGGGTACTGCAGCTTCGTGGAGAATGCGGAGACGTCCGGGTTGGACGTACGCCACCCGGTGTCGCTGCAGGCGTCCCAGCTCTGCCCCCCGTTCCGGGAGACGCCGACGATGATCCGGGCACCCAGCGTCCGGTAGATCGGGCTGCCGTTCGGCCCGCGCAGGCTGAAGGTCGCGACCGAGTCGATGTTGTTGTTCCGCCAGTCGCCGTCCGCGTCGATCTCCCCGATGGCGCCCTGGACGATCCCTGCCCAGACCTCCTCGCCGACGAACCGCTTCCAGCTGTCGTAGAAGGCCCGAGCGTCCTCCTCGGCGTTCCTGATGTCGGCCAGGCGCCACCAGTACATGTGCCAGGTCGGGAAGTACGTGCACTCCCAGACGATGTAGTCGCTGCCGTAGACCGAGACCCACTCGATGTAGGTCTTCCCGACGTCGTCCTGGCTGTCGCAGAGGTAGATCGGTGGGATCGCCCGGGCGGGATCGGGCCGCGAGACCTGACCGCCGGTCAGGCCCAGCACCGCCAGGAGCACGACCACCACCCTGAGGACGCCTCTGCGCCGCAAGACCGCTGTCATCGCGAACCTCCTTGCCGTCGGCTCCTACCGGTGCCGCCGGGATCCCGGCGGCCCGCGCAGTGTGATCAGCGGCGCTGGGTGATCGCTGGCTTGACGCTGGGGGCGGTCGGGGGGGCCAGGCCGGGGTCGCCCGCCAGCGCGTCGCGCAGCGCGGCCACCTCCGCTGGCTCGGGCAGGTCCAGAGTCACGGAGACGGCGAGTGCCGCCTCCAGGTCTGCCGCGGCTGCCGCCCGGTCGCCGAGCGAGAGCCGGCTCCGCCCGAGGTTGGCGAGCGCCCGCGCCTCCCAGGGGCGCAGGTGGTGGCCGCGGAACGTCGCCACGGCATCCCCGAAGCAGTCCACCGCTGCCTCGAACCGCCCCGCATGGTGGTGCAGGAGCCCCAAGCTGTGCCGCCCGTACGCCTCCCCCCTCCGGTCGCCGAGCCTGCCGAACAGGTCCAGGCAGCACCGCAGGTCCGTCGCCGCCTCGTCCTGCCGGCCCTGCTCGCGGCGCACGTCGCCGAGGACCTGCAGCGCGTACGCCTCCCCGGACTGGTCGTCGTAGTCCCGGAAGGTGGCCAGGGCGCGGTCCAGCCAGTCGGCGGCCTCCGCCAGCTGACCCTGGTCCCAGCTCAGCAGCCCGTGGCCGGTGCAGGTGTAGGCGGCCCAGCGCCGGTCTTCCAGCTCGGTGAAAGCCGCCAGGCTGGCGTCGAAGCAGTCGCGCGCCTCGGTGAGCCGCCGCTGGCTCCGGTACGCCATGCCGAGGCTGCGCCGGGCGATCGCCTCCCAGCGACGGTCGGTGCGGGCAGCCGGCAATGCCAGGCAGCGCTCCAGGCAGTCGACGGCCGCGCCAGCCGCACCCTGTTCGCGGTGGATGATGCCGAGCTCGCGGAGGATCTCCGCCTCGCCGTGCCGGTCGCCGAGCCCGCGGAAGAGCGGCAGGCACTCGTCGTAGTAGGCGAGCGCCTGCTCCCAGCGGGTCTGCTCCCGGTGCAGGTCGCCGAGCGCGCGCAGGGCCAGCGCCTCGGTCTGCCGGTCGCCGACCTCCCGCGCCGTCGCGACGCTCGCGGCGAGCCGGTCCTGCGCCGCCGGCCAGTCGCCCTCGTCCAGCCGGAGGTCGCCGAGCCGGCGCAGCACCTGCGCCTCGGCCCGCCGGTCCCGGACCCGCCGGGTCGCCAGCAGTGCCAACTCGTGCGTCGCCCGCCAGTCGTCCCAGAGGCTGTGCCGCTCGAAGAAGTCGCTCAGGGCGAGCGCGAGCTGCCAGACCGCCGGCCACCGCGCGGCCCGGGCGGCCTGGCCGACCGCGGCGACCAACCCCGGCCGCTCGGTTGCGAACCAGGCATCCGGACTCCGGTCGAGCCAGGAGTCGCCCGGGCCCAGGTCCTCCGGCGAGGGTGTCCGGCCCGACTCGTCGAGCCGCGCGGCGGCCCGGGCGGACCGGCTCACGCAGGCCGCGAGCAGCCGGTCGAGAGCCGCCTGGCGAACCTCGGGCGGCGCCTCCTCGGCGAGGCGCTCGCGGGAGAACAGGCGGAGCAGGTCGTGCTGGCGGTAGCGCGCCCGGTCCGTCCGCGGCCGGGCGTCCACCTCGACCAGGCGGGCGTCGGCCAGCCGGTCGAGCCGCTCCTCGGCGGCGGCGTCGTCGAGGTCGAACAGGACGGCCGCGGCCCACGCCGGGACGTCGGGTCCCTCGGCCAGGCCGAGCAGCCGGAACGCCTCCTGGTCCGCGGCCGGGAGCGACCGGTAGGCCAGCCCGAAGGTGACCCGGATGTCCAGGTCCCCCGCATGCAGCTCGTCGAGGCGGCCTCGCTCGTCGGCGAGGCGGCCGGCGAGCCGATCCAGCGACCAGTGCTCCCGGGTGGCGAGCCGGGCGCCGGCGATGCGGATGGCGAGTGGCAGCCGGCCGCAGAGCTCGACGATCCGCTCGGCCGCCGCCGGCTCGGCTTCGACCCGGTCCGTCCCGGCCACCTTGGCCAGCAGGTCGACCGCGGGGCCAGCCGGCAGGACGTCCAGGACCCGAGCCCGGGCGCCCGGGAGCTCGGCGAGCTGCCGGCGGCTGGTGATCAGGACGGCGCAGCCCGCCCCGGCGGGCAGCAGCGGTGCCACCTGCGCCGTTCCCGCGGCGTCGTCGAGGACGACCAGGACCGAGGAGTCGGCGAGCGACGAGCGGTAGCGTGCCGCGCGTTCAGCGACGTCCTCCGGGATCGCGCCCTGGACGCCGAGGGCGCGCAGGAACTGCGCCAGCACCCGCCCCGGCTCGAGCGGCTGCGGCTCCGCGCCATTCAGGCCGACCCAGAGCTGGCCGTCGGGGAACCGGTGCCGGACCCGCCGGGCCAGGTGCGTCGCGAGCGCCGTCTTGCCGACACCGGCCGGGCCCGAGACGACGACGACCGGGCCCACGCCGCTGCCGCCGGCGTCGAGCAACCGATCCAGCTCGGCGAGGACGTCCTCCCGGCCGGTGAAGTCCTCGATGTCAGGCGGGAGCTGGGCGGGACCCTCGGCGGCCGGGGCACCCGTCGTGCCGAGGTCCAGGGACGGGTCGTCCGTGTGTATCGCCAGCTCCAACTGCCGGAGCCGGCGGCCGGGCTCGATCCCCAGGAGGTCGGCGAATTCCCGGTAGGCCTCGCGGTAGGCCGCCAGGGCCTCGGCCTGCCGGCCGCACCGGTGCAGGGCCAGCATGAGCTGCGCCCGGAAGCTGTCCCGCAGCGGGTGCACCGCGGTCAGCGACCGCAGCTCGCCGAGCAGTTCCTGGTGGCGGCCGAGGGCGAGGTCGGCCTCGACCCGCTCCTCCAAGGCCACCAGCCGGAGCTCGTCGAGCCGGACCGCCTCGGCCACCACGCTCGGTGTGCGCGGGACGTCCGCCAGCGCCGCGCCCCGCCACAGCGCCAGCGCCTCCCGGAGCCGCGCGGCGCGCGTCCGTCCCTCAGCGCTCAGACCCTGCTGGAGCAGTCTTTCGAACCCGATGCGGTCGAGCTCGTTCGGCCCTGCGCGCCCGTCCAGCCGGAGCAGGTAACCGTGCGGCCGGGTGACGATGAGCTCGTCGTCGCCGAGCGCCCGGCGCAGGTGGGACACGTGCCCCTGCACCAGGTTCCGCGCGGTCGGGGGTGGCCGGTCCTCCCACAGCTCGTCGATCAGCCGCTCGTCGGTGACCAGCTGGTCGGCGTGCAGCAGCAGCACGGCGAGCAGTGCCCGGGCCTTGGCACCGCCGAGCGGGAGCGGCCGGCCGGCCCGGCGCACCTCGAACGGCCCGAGAACGTGGAACTCCACGACGGCTCCTCCCGTGGTCCGGGGTGTCGCGGCTGAGGGTCCCACCGGCGGGCGGCGAGCCCGGAACCCGGCGCCCGGGCCCTAGGCTCACCGCCGTGACGTATGCCGCGGCGGCCGGCCGCTACGACGGGATGACCTACCGCCGGTGCGGGCGCAGCGGACTGCTGCTGCCGGCGCTGTCCCTCGGGCTGTGGCACAACTTCGGCCACGACCGGCCGTACGACACGCAGCGGGCCATCGTCCGGCGCGCCTTCGACGTCGGCATCACGCACTTCGACCTGGCGAACAACTACGGCCCGCCGTACGGGTCCGCGGAGGTCAACTTCGGCCGGATGCTGGCCGAGGACCTGCGGCCGTACCGGGACGAGCTGGTGATCTCCACCAAGGCGGGCTACGACATGTGGCCCGGGCCGTACGGGGACCGGGGCTCGCGGAAGTACCTGCTCGCCTCGCTGGACCAGTCGCTGGCCCGGCTGGGGCTGGACTACGTCGACGTCTTCTACTCGCACCGGCTGGACCCGGACACGCCGCTGGAGGAGACGATGGGCGCGCTGGACGCCGCCGTGCGGGCCGGCAAGGCGCTCTACGTGGGCATCTCCTCGTACAGCTCCGAGCGGACCCGGCAGGCCGCGGCGATCCTGCGCGAGCTCGGTACGCCGCTGCTCATCCACCAGCCCTCGTACTCGATGATCAACCGCTGGATCGAGGACGACGGCCTGCTGGACACGCTGGCGGAGCTCGGGGTCGGCTGCATCGCCTTCTCGCCGCTCGCCCAGGGGCTGCTGACCGACCGCTACCTGGAGGGGGTGCCGGCCGACTCCCGGGTGGCCACCGGCGGGGCGATGGACCGGGACATGCTCACCGAGGACCGGCTGGCCCGGGTCCGCGCGCTGAACGCGATCGCGACCGACCGCGGCCAGACGCTGGCCCAGCTCGCGCTCGCCTGGGCGCTGCGTGACCCGCGGATGACCTCGCTGGTCATCGGTGCCAGCAGCGTCGCCCAGCTGGAGGGGAACGTCGCCGCGCTGGACGACCTCGAGCTGTCCGCGGACGAACTGGCCGCGGTCGACCGGCACGCCACCGACGCCGACGTGAACCTCTGGGCGCCGTCCAGCTCGGCCTGACCGGCCCGGCCGGGCGTTTCCGGCCTCCGCGCGGTGGAGACGACTCTCCTGTGAGGGATGTCGCCGAGCCGGAGCCGGAGGGATGGACGCCGAGGTCACCCTGCCCGAAGGTCCGGAGGGGGCGAGTGTCGCCCGCCGGGCCATGGCGCGCGCGGGCGAGCTGTGGCGGCTCGACCGCGAGGTGACCGAGACGGCCATGCTGCTGGTCAGCGAGCTGGCCACGAACGCGATCCGGCACGGGTCGCCGCCGGTGCGGCTCTCGCTCCGGCTGACCAGCGGCCGGCTGCGGGTCGAGGTGACCGACGCGTCGCCGGCGCCGCCGCGGCTCGGCCGGGCCGACCCGGAGCAGGCCGGCGGCCGGGGCCTGCAGCTCGTGCAGGAGCTGGCGGCCCGGTGGGGGTCGCAGGCGTCGGTGTCCCGGCTCGGCAAGACCGTCTGGTTCGAGCTGTCCGCCCTGCTCCGCCGCTGAGCAGGCCCTCCTGATCCGTTGCGCCCACGCCGAGAGGTGGCGGTGGTCCGCCGGCACGACGCGCCCGCGGCGCGGCGGGCTACCGTGGTACCCGGGTTTCAGGAGTGAGGAGGGTCGGGTGCCGGACCTGCGGGTCGCCGTCGTCGGCTCGGGGCCCGCGGGGGTGTACGCGACCGGCGCGCTGACGAGGGCCGATGGTGTCAGCGTCGACGTCCTCGACCGGCTGCCCGCCCCGTACGGCCTGGTCCGCTACGGCGTCGCCCCGGACCACGTGAAGATGAAGTCGGTCGACGTGGCGCTGCGGAAGGTGCTGGAGCAGCCGTCGGTCCGCTTCCTCGGCAACGTCGAGGTCGGCACCGACGTGACCCTGGCGGAGCTGCGCCGGCACTACGACGCGGTGCTCTTCGCCACCGGCGCCGCCGTGGACCGGCGGCTCGGCGTGCCCGGCGAGGACCTGGCCGGCAGCTTCTCCGCGACCGACTTCGTCGCCTGGTACAGCGGGCACCCGGACGCCGAGCTGGACCGCTTCACGCTCCGGGCGCGCCGCGTGGTGGTGATCGGCGTCGGCAACGTGGCCGTGGACGTCGCCCGCGTGCTGTCCAAGACCGCGGCCGAGCTGAGCCCTACCGACGTGCCCGGCCACGTGCTGGACCTGCTCGACGCCAGCGCGGTCGAGGAGGTGACCGTCGTCGGCCGGCGCGGCCCGGCGCAGGCCAAGTTCACCACCAAGGAGCTGCGCGAGCTCGGCGAGCTGGCCAACGCGGACGTCCTCGTCGACGCGGCCGACCTGGAGCTGTCCGAGACCGACGCCGCGACCGTCGAGGCGGACCGGACGCTGCGGGCCAACCTCGAGGTGCTGCGCGAGTGGTCCACCCGGCAGCCGGCGGGCCGGCCGCGGCGGCTGCGGCTGCGCTTCTGGCTGCGGCCGGTCGAGGTGCTCGGCGTCGACGCGGTGAGCGGGCTGCGCGCCGAGCGGTCCCGGCTGGACGCCTCCGGCCGGCTGCTCGGCACCGGCGAGACGGTCGACCTGCCGGCCGAGATGGTGCTGCGCTCGGTCGGCTACCGGGCGGTGCCGCTGCCCGGGCTGCCCTTCGACGAGCGGGCCGGCGTCGTGCCGCACGGGTCCGGTCGGGTGCTCACCGAGGCCGGCCCGATGGTCGGCGTGTACGTCGCCGGCTGGATCAAGCGCGGCCCGACCGGCGTCATCGGCACCAACAAGTCGGACGCGGCGGAGACCGTCGCCGCGCTGCTCGCCGACGCGCCGGGCCTGCCGCGCGCGCCGGAACGGGACCCGGCGGCGCTCCCGGCGCTGCTCGACGCCCGGGGGGTGCGCTCGGTGCCGTGGACCGGCTGGGAGGCGATCGACGCCGCCGAGCGGGACCTCGGGGTGGCCCGCGGCTGCGCCCGGGTCAAGATCGCGGACCGGGCCACCCTGCTGCAGACCGCGGCCGGCAGCTGACCCGGCGGGTCGCGAGCGTCGCCGTCCGGGGGCTTCTTCCGGGACGGCCGCGAGCTGCCCTGGTAGCCGGCGCCCCGACGTACGGTGGGGTGTGCGTACGGGCGGGTGGCGGTGGGCCGTGGTCGCGACGGGAGTAGCCACGCTCGTGACGCTGCCGCTGGCCGTGGGCGCGCTGCCGGTCGGCGGCGGCGACGTCTCCGGCGACGAGCTGCTGGACCGGGTGCGGCGGTCCGGCTCGGTCGGCTACTCCGGCTACGCCGAGGCCGTCGGCGGCCTGCGACTGCCGCTGACCGACGACTTCGCCGCGGTGACCGACCTGTTCGGCGACCGCACCCGGCTGCGGGTGTGGTGGCGCGGCGAGCGGGACTGGCGGGTGGACGCGGTCGAGCCGTCCGGGGAGCGCGGGCTGCACCGGGACGCCGAGGGGCTGTGGACCTGGGAGTACGAGCGGGGCACCGCGGTGCGGACGACCGATCCCGCGGTGCGGCTGCCGCGCGCCGCCGACCTCGACCCGGCCGCGCTGACCCGCCGGCTGCTGTCCGAGGCGCGGCCGGAGCAGGTCGACGCCCTGCCGGCCCGGCGGGTGGCGAACCTCGGCGCCGCCGGGTTGCGGCTGCGCCCGGCCGACCCCGGCAGCACCATCGACCGGGTCGACCTGTGGGTGGACAGCGACACCGGGCTCGGGCTGCGGGTCGAGGTCTACGGCGTCGGCGCCGCGCGGCCGGTCATCGAGACGTCGTTCCTCGACATCCGGACCCGGATGCCGGACGCGGCGACCACCGGCTTCTCCCCGCCGTACCCGGGCCGGGTCCGCCGCGAGATCAACCCCGACCTGGCCGCCTCGATCAACATCTTCTCGCCGGTGGTGCCGCCGACCGTCCTGGCCGGGCTGCCGGTCCGGAGCCGGGTGGAGGGACTCGGCTCGGTCGGGACGTACGGCACCGGCCTGACCGTGCTGGTCGCGGTGCCGCTGCCCGGTCGGATCTCCCGCCCGCTGCGCGAGCAGCTGGAGGCGACGCCCGGCGTCACGGTCGCCGTCGCCGGCAGCAAGCTCGCCGTCGGCCCGCTGTCGCTGCTGCTCACCCAGCCGATCGACCGGCGCAGCTGGCTGCTGACCGGCACGGTCAGCGCCGCCACCCTCGACCGCGCCGCCGCGGAGCTGGCCGCGAACCCGCCGGTGGAGCTGCGGTGACGGTGATCCGGACCCAGGGGCTGACCAAGCGCTTCGGGTCGCTGACCGCGGTCGACTCGGTCGACCTCGACGTCCCGGCCGGCGACGTCTACGGCTTCCTCGGCCCGAACGGCTCGGGCAAGACCACGACCGTACGGATGCTGCTCGGCCTGGTGCTGCCGACGTCCGGGACGGTCGAGGTGCTCGGCGAGCCGATCCCGAGGCGGTCCCGCCGGGTGCTGCACCGGGTCGGGGCGCTGGTCGAGGCGCCGGCGGCGTACGGGCACCTGGCCGGCCGGACCAACCTCGCGCTGCTGGACGCCGCCGGGCCGGGCGGCGACCGGCACACCCGCCGGCAGCGCATCGAGGAGGCGCTGGAGCAGGTCGGGCTGGCCGGGATCGGCCGCCGGCCGGTGAAGGCGTACTCGCTGGGGATGCGCCAGCGGCTCGGCATCGCGGCGGCGCTGATCCGGCGACCCGAGCTGCTGATCCTGGACGAGCCGACGAACGGGCTGGACCCGCAGGGCATCCACGAGATCCGCGACCTGATGCTGCGGCTGAACGCGGCCGGCACCACCGTGTTCCTGTCCAGCCACCTGCTCGCCGAGGTGGAGCTGCTGTGCCGGCGGGTGGGCGTCATCGACGGTGGCCGGCTGGTGCTGCAGGACTCGCTGGCCACGCTGCGGGCGCCGACCGGCCGGGTCGTGCTGCGGACGCCGGACCCGGAGTGGGCGGTGTCGCTGCTGGACGGGGACCTGCGCGGCCGCTCCGGGGACCGGCTCGTGGTCGAGGCCGCCGACCCGGCCGCGCTGAACGCCCGGCTGGTCGGGCACGGCATCAGGATCAGCGAGCTGGCCGAGGAGCGCCGGACGCTGGAGGAGGTCGTGCTGGCCGCGACCAGCGCCGGCGCCGACCGCGTCGACGGGCTCGCCGGGTCGCCCCGGGCGGAGATCCTGGACAGCGAGGACCGGCCGTGATCGGGGTGGAGCTGCGGAAGCTGCTGCGCCGGCCGCGGACCTGGATCGTGATCGTGCTGATCGACGCGCTGCCCACGCTGGTCGCCGTGCTGCTCGCCATCACCGACCTGGCGCCCCGGCCCGGCACCGGGCCGGCCTTCCTGTCCGCGGTGCTCACCAGCGGCGTGCTCTTCCCGGCGGCTGCGCTGGCGATCGTGCTGCCACTGTTCCTGCCGGTCTCGGTGGCGATCATCGCCGGCGACTCCGTGGCCGGGGAGGCGCAGGCCGGCACGCTGCGCTACCTGATCGCCCGGCCGGCCGGGCGGAGCCGGCTGCTGGCGGCCAAGCTGGTCGCGGTGCTGGTCTTCGTCGCGCTGGCCGTCGTGGTGGTGACCGTGACGGCCTACTTCGTCGGCACGTCGCTGTTCGGCAGCCAGCCGCTGGGCGGCTCGATCGTGTCGGTCTCCGGCAGCACCCTGACCGTGCAGCAGGCGGTGCTGCGCACCCTGCTGGCAATGGCGTACGTGGCGTTCTCGATGCTCGGCGTCGCCGCGGTGGCGCTGTTCCTGTCGACGGTGACCGACTCCCCGCTGGCGGCCGCGATGGGCGCGCTGGCCTTCCTGGTGGCCTCCTCGCTGCTGCTCACCCTGGACGCGGCCGGGGCGCTGAAGCCGTACCTGCCCACCCGCTACTGGCTGGCGTTCGTGGACCTGTTCCGGCAGCCGATCATGTGGCGGGACATCGTCCGCGGGGTCGGGCTGCAGGGTGTCTACCTGGTCGTCCTGCTCGGCGCCGCCTGGGCCAACTTCACCACCAAGGACATCAAGAGCTGACCGGCCACCGGCATCAGCGCAGGCTCCGCTGCAGCAGCACCGTGTCCAGCCACCGCCCGTGCTTGAACCCGACCGCCCGCAGCCGGCCGGCCTCGACGAAGCCGTGCCGGCGGTGCAGCTCGATCGACGCCGGATCCGCGGTGTCGGCGATGACGGCGATCACCTCACGGACCCCGGCCGCCGAACATGCCTCGAGCAGCTGCTCCATCAGCGCCGTCCCGACCCCACGCCGGACGGCCCGCGGCGCGACGTAGACCGAGCTCTCGACGGTTCGGCGGTAGGCCGGGCGCGACCTCCAGGGCGCGCACAGTGCGTACCCGGCCACCTCGCCGTCGAGCTCCGCCACCAGGAACGGCAGTCCGGCTTCGGCGCTGGCCCAGAACCGCCGTGACCAGGCCTGCCGGTCGGGGGCCTGCACCTCGAAGGTCGCCGTGGTGGTGGCGACGTAGTGGGCGTAGATGTCGCCGACCCGGGTCAGGTCCGCCGGCCAGGCGGCGCGGACCGGGACCGCAGGACGGTGCACGGAGTCTCTTCGCGATAGCGAAGCGGTCATGTACTATAGCGTACATGGATCTGGAGCTGCTGGGGGACCGCGTTCGCCAGGTGCGGTTGGAACGAGGCTTGACGCTGCAGCAGCTGGCCGACCGCAGCGCGGTCAGCATCAGCATGCTGTCCTCGGTCGAGCGCGGCGGCAAGGCGGCGACGATCGTGGTCCTGGACCGGATCGCCACCGGCCTGGGCGCCGCGCTGACCGATCTCCTCGCCGGGCAGGCCGACGGACGCGTCATCCTGCGCCGGGCGGCCGAACAGGACGTCGTCGAGGAACCCGGCGGCTGGCAGCGCACGATCCTGACACCCGTGGTGGCCGGGGTGAACTTCGAATGGATCCGCTCGAGGCTGCCGGCCGGGTGCGACGCCGGCACCTTCGACGGCTACGCGCCCGGTTCCCACGAGTTCGTCGCCGTGGACCGCGGGCAGCTGACGATGACGATCGGGGACGAGCCCTACCAGCTGGCCGCCGGCGACTCGGTGTACTTCGCCGCCGACGTGCCGCACGGCTACGCCAACCACTCCTCGACCGAGTGCAGCTACCACGTGGCCGCCCTGACCATGCGCAGCCGCGACCCCCGACGCACCCGCTAGCGCCGGCGCCCCGGGTCGGCGACCGGGCCGGGAACCGGCGGTGCACCGTCCGGTCGCGGCAGGGACAATCGCGCGATGGCAGCTGAGTACGGCGACACCGACACGTTCCGCGGTGCGAGCTTCACCGGCACCGACCTCGCCGGCGCGACGTTCCGCGACTGCGACCTTCGCCAGGTCAAGATCGTCGACTCGTGGCTCGTCGACGTCACGATGTCCGGAGTCGTCGGCAACCTCGTCGTCAACGACGTCGACGTCACCGCGTTCGTGGACGCGGAGCTCGACCGCCGACACCCGGAACGCGTCCAGCTGCGGCAGCTGCAGACGGCAGACGACTACCGCGCGATGTGGGACACGATCGAACGGCTCTGGTCCGACACGGTCGCCGACGCCGAGCGGCTGCCCGAACCGGCTCGCCACGAACGGGTCGACGACGAGTGGTCCTTCGTCGAGACGCTGCGCCACCTCGTCTTCGCCACCGACGCCTGGGCGAGTCGCACGGTCCTCGACGAGCCGATGCCGTACCACCGGCTCGGCTTGACCCAGACCGGCTACCCGCCCGCTGACGCGGTGGCGCTCGGCATCGACCTCGACGCGCGCCCGTCGTTCGCGGAGGTGATGGAGGTGCGCGCCGACCGGATGGCGCTGGTGCGCGGCATCGTGGACGGCCTCACCGACACCGAGCTCGAACGGATGTGCACGCGTGCGCCTGCGCCCGGCTATCCCGAGGAATCGCGCTCGGTCGGCCGCTGCCTGCGGGTTGTGATGAGGGAGGAGTGCGAGCACCACCGGTACGCGGTGCGCGACCTCGCCGTGCTGGCCGGTCCGGCCACGCCGCGCCCGAACGACGGGACCGTCGGCCCGGCGGAGGCTCCCGGGCCAGCCCGTCCACAGCCTCCCGGATGAGGTCGGCCGGCGCCGGCATACGGGCGTGGCTCTTGCACGCGTGCAGGACAGAGCGTCAGGAGCTGAGCCGACGACAGTCGGTCGGGGTGGGCCGCCGCGGCGGGCCCGGCCCGAGAGCGGCGAGCACCAGCGCCTGCACCAGCCGGTCGGCCGGCAGCTCGCCGTGCGCGACCCGCGAGGCGGCGCAGACCTCCTGGACCGGGATGTTGACCGCGCCGTCGAGCCGGGACGACTCCGGCGGCGTCACCACCTGGTCGGTGGTGGTCCACACCGACACCCAGCTGGGCCCGTCCGGTGTCTCGTCCGCGTTCAGCCCGGCGAGCAGCACGCTGCCCGGGACGAGCTGCCGGCAGGCCGCCGGGCACTGCTCGGGAAGCAGCGAGCCCGCGAGCGCGGCGACCTCGCTGCCGTGGTGCGGAGCCCCGAGCGTGACCACCCGGCGTGCGGCGCTCCGGCCGTCGCCGGCCGCCCAGAGCCGGGCGACCACGCCGCCGGCGGAGTAGCCGACCACGTCGACCGACGGCGTGCCCGTCCGGTCCAGCGCGTCCCGCGCGGCGGCGTCCAGCGCGCCGGCCTGCTCCCGCAGGTCGCCGGTGCCGTCGCCGGGGAGCGGGACCACCCGGGCGTCCCTTCCCTCCGCCCGCAGCCGCCGCGCCAGCACCTCCAGCACCACCGTGGACCCGCCGTAGCCGGGCACCAGCAGCACCGGCCCCGGCCGGTCCTGCGGAACGGCCGCCGAGCGCCCGGTCGCCTCCCGGCCGGTGACGACCAGCACCACCGCGGCCAGTGCCCCGACCAGCGCCGCCGCGAGCACGCCCGCGAGCAGGCGCCGCCGGACCGGCGGCAGCGAGGACAGCACACCCGCATCCTCCGCCTCGGCGCGTTGTGCCGCCGTCAGGACCGGCCCCGATCGGCCCCGATCGCCCGCCGCCCCGCCAACGCCCGCGCCGTTCCGCGTGATCTTGCAGTTGGCCGCTCGAGAAACGGACATCCGTCCCAATGGTTGCGGCCAACCGCAAGATCACGCGCGGGGGCCGCCGGGTCGAGTTCGCCAGGGCGATCGCCATCGTGTCGGTGGGAGGTCGTACGGTCCGCGGCATGGCATACGACTTCCAGGTGGTAGTGGACTGCGGCGATCCGCACGGGCTGGCCGACTGGTGGGCGGACGCGCTCGGGTGGGCGGTCGAGCCGAGCGACGAGGGCTTCATCCGCAAGATGATCGCCGAGGGCTACGCGGCCGAGGACGACACGACCACCCACCGGGGCTCGCTGGTGTGGAAGGAGGGCGCCGCGATCAACCACCCGGACGGTCGGGAGAGCGGGCGGCCGCGGCTGCTGTTCCAGCTGGTGCCGGAGCCGAAGACGGCGAAGAACCGGGTGCACCTCGACGTCCGGGTCGGCGAGGACAAGGTGGAGGCCGAGGTCGAGCGGCTGGTGGGGAAGGGCGCGACCTTCCTGCACCGCGGCCAGCAGGGGCCGCACCGATGGGTCACGCTGGCGGATCCGGAGGGCAACGAGCTCTGCATCACCTGAGGTCAGCCGGGCGCGGACGGCCCCCCGGTTCGCCGGCCGGGCGCGGAACCCGGCTGGCCGTCGGGACGCTCGGTCACGGGTCGGCGGACTCGGCGGAGGTCCGCCGCTCCAGCGAGGTGTCGGGGGCGGCCCCCGGCACCTCGGTGCGCTCGTCCGAGTCGGCCAGCACCGCTTCGGCCTGCGCCTGCGGGTCGTCGCTGCCCGCGGCGCGCTCCTCCGGCAGCAGCTCCGCCCGGCTGCGCACCCGATCGTCGTCGGCTCTCCCGGTGCCAGCGTCCATGCCGCCAGCATCCCCGACCGCGGCGAGCGGCAACCCCGCGCCGGCTCGGCGGCCGGAGGCGGGCCCGCCGGGCCGGGGCCGGTCGGTCCGGGCGGTCAGCATCGCCTCCGCCCAGGCCGGGTGCTCCCGCCGTGCCCAGCCGAGCGGCACCGTGCCGACCCGGATGCCGCGCCGCGCGTCCTCGTCCCGCGACGCGAACCACAGGTGCCCGAGCACCAGCACGAACAGCGCCGCCGCGGCCCAGTCGTGGACGAAGGTGGCGCCGATCCGCAGCCCGAGCGGCCAGCCCCGGCCGTACTCCATCACGATCCCGGTGCCGAGCAGCACGAGCACGCCCCCGGCGGTCAGCGCCGCGTTGAGCTTCTGGCCGGCGTTGAACTTCCGGACCGGCAGGCCGGCGGTCCGCCGGTCCCGGCGGCGCAGCCACGCGGCGTCCACCGGGAAGAAGCGGTTCAGCTCGCCCAGGTCGGCCCGGTAGGCCGCGGACAGCCAGCCGGCGAGCGCCGGCACCGGCAGTGCCAGGCCGGCCAGGACGTGCAGCTGGACGACGACGGCGCGGCGGCCGACCAGCACCGCGAGCGGCTCCAGGTACAGCACGGCGGCGGTCAGCAGGCAGAGCGTGACCAGCGCCGCGGTGGCGGCGTGCACCCATCGGGAGGCGGCGCCGAAGCGGGACAGCTCGGCCGGCAGGGCGCCGGGCTCAGCCGGTGGGCTCATCGTCGCGCCCGTTCGACCGGCCGACCCACCCGTCGACGTCGTAGCCGCGCCGCTCCCAGTAGCCGGGCTCGACGGCGGCGGTCAGCTCGATCCGGTCCAGCCACTTGAGCGACTTGTAGCCGTACATCGGCGTGACGGCGAGCCGGACCGGGCCGCCGTGCGCGTGGCTGACCGGGCCGCCCTGCAGTCCGGTCGCGACCAGCACGTCCCGTCGCCGGGCCTGGTCCAGCGACAGGCTCTCCGAGTAGACCCCGTCGTAGGAGACGAACCGGAGCGCCGCCGCGCCTGGGCGGACCCCGACCAGGTCGAGCACGTCGGGCAGCGCGACCCCGGTCCAGCGCACCTCCGGCACCCGCCAGCCGGTCACGCACTGGAAGTCACGGTCCAGCTCGGTACGCGGCAGCCGGGCGAGATCGGCGACGGACAGCGACACCGGCCGCCGGACGAGCCCGTCGACCGTCAGCCGGTAGGTCTCGGCCGGCCGCCGCGGCACGGACCCCGCGACCGAGTAGAACCGGAAACCGGCCCCGGCCGGCACCAGCAGCTGGCTGAGCCCGGTGGGGTCCCGGCTGCCCACCGCCGCGAGCACCCGCTGCTCCGCGGCCAGCAGCCACCGCCCGGTCGCGACGCCGACCGCGCCGAGCCCGAGCACGCCGAGCACCACCCGGCGCCCCACCGGCGCGCCCGGGCGGCCCGGGTCCGGACCGTCCAGGGGACCGGCGGGCGGGCGATCTGCGACCGGCTGGTCCCGCATCCGTCGATCGTGCGCCCTGCCGGCCGTCGGCGCGACGCCGGGCCGCCGACCGACTCAGGTCCGTAAGCTCCGGGCCATGAACGTGGTCTTCGTCGAGCCGTCGTTCCCACCCACCCAGCGGCACTTCACCCGCGCCCTCGCCGAGGCCGGGGCGACCGTCATCGGGGTGGGCGACCGGCCGGGCGACTGGCTGGACGACGAGCTGCGCGGCTGGCTGGCCGACTACCACCAGGTGCCCTCGGTCACCGACGTCGGAGTGCTCACCGACGTGGTCCGCTGGATCCAGAGCCGGCAGTGGGTGGACCGGCTGGAGACCACGATCGAGGCGCACACGCTGCCGGTCGCGCACGTGCGGGAGGCCTGCACCATCCCCGGCACGTCGTCCCGCACGGCCTGGCTGTGCCGGGACAAGCCGTCGATGAAGCAGGCGCTGCGGGAGGCGGGAGTGCCGACCGCCGCGTCGATCGCCGCCGACACCGCCGACGACGTCTACGCCTTCGCCGACGCGGTCGGCTACCCGCTGATCCTCAAGCCCCGCACCGGCGCCGGGGCGCTGGACACGGCGAAGGCGGACGACCGCGGCCAGCTGGACGCAGCGCTGGCGTCGATGGGAGCGGCCGACTCGATCGCGGTGGAGGAGTTCGTCGAGGGGCACGAGGGCTTCTACGACACGCTGTCGGTGCACGGCGAGCCGGTGCTCGACTTCGTCTCGCACTACTTCCCGAACGTGCTGGAGGCGATGCGCGCGCGGTGGATCTCGCCGCAGTTCGTCTCCACCAACCGGGTCGACACGGTGGCGGACTACCAGCAGCTGCGGGCGCTCGGGCGCCGGGTCAACGAGGCGCTCGGCATCGGCACCTCGGCCACCCACATGGAGTGGTTCTTCGGCCCGAAGGGGTTGCGCTTCTCCGAGATCGGCTGCCGGCCGCCGGGGGTCGGCGCCTGGGACCTCTACTCCGCCGGCAACGACCTGGACCTCTACCGCGCCTGGGCGGACGCGATCGTGCACGGCGGGGTGTCCGTGCGCCCGTCCCGCCGGCTGTCGACCGGGATCGTCGCGCTGCGGCCGGAGCAGGACGGGACCATCGCCGGCTACTCCGGCGTCCAGGAGGTGCAGGGCCGGCTCGACGAGTGGGTGCTCGACTCGCACCTGCCGCCTCCGGGGACGCCCACCCAGCCGGTGGCCGCCGGCTACATGGCCAACGCGTACGTCCGGATGCGGCACCCCGACTACGACACGTTGCGCGCGATGCTCGACGACGTCGGCCGGACCGTGCACGTCCACGCGGGGTGACGCTGACCGTCCTGGGCCCGCAGCGGCGGCCCACGCTGGATTCGGTGGCAGGGGCGTACGGCCGCGGGGCGCGGTTCGCGACGGTGACGGCGGGCTGGCAGGAGCGGGAGGCCGACGACGCGGAGCTCGCCGCGCTGCTCGGCGACCGGGCGGTCAACCTCGCGCTGCACGCCCGCTGGCTCGACGTGCTCGACCGCGACCCGGAGCTGGCCACCGCCGAGCTGAACCACCGGGCCGTGCTGGACGAGCTGCAGGAGCTCTACGCGATCCGGCTGGAGCACGCCCTCGACGCCGCCGGCACGATCCGGCGCAGCTCGACCCGGCCGCGGACCCGGAACGCCGCGCTGGCCGACGCGGAGGGGGCCGTACGGCTGGCGGACGCCCAGCACCTGGAGCGGGTCGCCGCCGCGCACGCGGCCTTCGAAGCGGGCTGGCGCCCCGGCGAGCGCGCCGCCGTCGCCGGGCACCGGGCGGCGGTGGCCGAGCTGGCCGGCGCGGCCGACGTGCTGGTCGTCGCCGGTGGCCACGTCGGGGTGCTGCTGCGGCTGCTGACCCGGTTCGGTCTCGCCGCGGTGCTGCCGGAGCAGGTGGTCGCATGGTCGGCCGGGGCGATGGCGCTCACCGACCGGGTGGTGCTGTTCGGCTCCGGACCGGCGGAGGTCTACGGCGCCGGACTCGGCCTGCTGCCCGGCGCCGTCCTGTTCCCGCACGCCCGCCGCCGGCTCCCCGTCGACGACCCGCTCGAGCTGGGCCTGCTCGCCCGCCGCTTCGCCCCCGCCCGCTGCGTGGTCCTCGACGACGGCGCCCGCGTCGACCTCGACGCCGCCGGCCGGCTGCCGTCCGGGGTCCGGGTCCTCTCGACCGACGGTCGGATCGTCGCCGACAACCCGGCGGCGCGCCGTGACCGGGTCGACCCGGCGGCTGGCGATCAACCGGCTCAAGGAGCGGCGGCCGCTGGACGCCGCCGCGGTGGACCGCTTCATGGCCCGGCACCCGGTGCCGATCGTGGAGGGCTCCCGGTGCACGTTCCTCTACCGCGGCGAGGCGGACGAGGTGCACCTGGTCCAGCGGGTGCTCGGGCTGCCCGACCGGCTCCCGCTGCGGCGGCTGCGCGGCACCGACCTGTGGTCGGTGGTGCTGGAGCTGCCCGGGGGCTCGCGGGTCGAGTACCAGCTGGAGGTCCGCCGCGGCGAGCACGTCGAGCGGGTCAACGACCCGCTCAACCCGCGCCGCTCGCACTCCCCCGTCGGCAGCTCCTCGGTCTGCTTCGCCGCCGGCTACGCCAGCCCCGAGTGGATCGAGCCCGACCCGGAGGCGCGCCCGGGCGAGCTGGTGGAGGAGACGCTGCCGAGCCGGGCCCTGCGCCGGGACGCCCGGGTGACCCTCTACCTGCCGGCCCGCTACCGGCGGACCACGTCGTACCCGCTGCTGGTCGTGCACGACGGCGGCGACTACCTGCAGTACGCGGCGGCCAAGACCGTGCTGGACAACCTGATCCACCGGCTGGACGTCGCCGAGCTGGTCGCCGCGTTCCTGCACCCGGTCGACCGGCTCGTCGAGTACGCGGACTCGACCGCGCACGCCCGCTTCCTGACCGGCGAGCTGCTGCCGCACCTGGAGCGGCGGCACCCGCTGGCCGGCCAGCCGGCCGGGCGCTGCCTGATGGGGGCCAGCTTCGGCGCCGTCGCCGCGCTGTCGACGGCGGCCCGGCACCCGACGACGTACGGGTCGCTGCTGCTGCAGTCGGGGTCGTTCGTCTTCACCGACATCGGCACCGACCACGGCGGCGGGCCGGTCTTCGACCCCGTGGTCCGCTTCACCAACCGCTACCGGGCCCGACCCCGGCCGGTGGCCGACCGGGTCTTCGTCAGCTGTGGGGTCTACGAGCCACTGATCGTGCGCAACCGGTCGATGGTGCCGGTCCTGTCCGGCACCGGCATGCGGGTCCGGTACGTCGAGTCGCGTGACGGGCACAGCTGGGAGAACTGGCGGGACCGGCTGCGCGACGGCCTGTCCTGGGTCTTTCCCGGCCCGCGCAAGCTCGTCTACGAGTAGCCGACGGCCCGGCTCAGTGCCGGCGCAGCGCCAGCCACCAGCGCAGCCGGACCCGGCGCGGGCGGCGGGCGGGGTGGCGGGCGGGGCGGCGCGCCCGCTCGACCGCCCGCTGGCTCAGCCCGAGGAACAAAGCTCCGCTGGAATAGCCCATACGGCTTTCAGTCGCACCGATGGTGCTGCGATACTCCCGCGGCCGGGTGTGTCCCCTTCGGGCGTCGTTACTGCGCGGTAAGGCAGCCGGGCAGGTGTGAGCGAGACGGCGAAGGGGCACTCGGTAAGCGATCACGGGCAAAGATCCCTTCGGAGGTGCCTGAAGATGTCCACCCGGTCCCTGCTTCGTCCGGCAGGACTGGCCGGCGCGGCAACTGCGCTGGTAGTCGGGCTCGTGCTGAGCCTGGCGCAGCCGAAGCCGGCCGCCGCCGCGAGCGGGCTGGAGCAGCTCGTCGGCACCATCTCCCCCGCGGTGCTCGCGCAGCTGCCGGCAGATCCGCGGCTCTACGGGCCGTACCGGTCGCGGCCCACCCCCGATGTCTGCCGCAACGGCTCGCCGTCCTGCACGGACGCCACCATCGCCGACATGAACCGGCGGCTCAACCGGCTGGCTCCGCGCTGCGACCACGACGCGATCTTCTCGCTGCTCTATCTGCGGGTCACCCAGCGATACAAGACGACCGCGGCCACTCCCGGGCTACTTCATCTCGCCGCGCACGGTCAACTACGAGGACAAGGTCTTCGCTGACCTCTACGTCGGCGGGTACGACGACTGGCACGCGAACCGGCCGGCCACCGTCCCGCCGGCCTGGCGGCTCGCCTACGCCGCCGCCGACGCCCGGCAGGTCGCCGGCTCGGGTGACGCCGTGCTCGGCATGGTGGCGCACATCCTCCGCGACCTTCCCTTCACGCTCTACCTGGTCAGGCGCGTCGACCACCGCGACCACCTGGCGATCAACCCGATGCTGCGTTCGGTCTACGACTCGGCCATCGACGAGCTCGCCCGGCGGTTCGACCCCACGATGGCGGCCACGAACACGGTTCCCGGCACGGACATCCCGGTGATGGAGGCGGTCGCGCAGTGGCGGGAGAAGGCCTGGCGGGACGGGCAGGCGCTGCTCGCCACCACCAGCGCCGCCGCCTTCCGGGCCGAGGCCGACCGGATCGAGCGCGAGGCCTGGGCCACCGCGCTCGGCATCTACCTCGCCAGCCGCTACCCGGCCCAGCAGGCGACCGTCGTCCGCGACGCCTACTGCGCCACCCACTGGAACAGCTAGGCCATGTCGCTGCCCTGGCAGGCGTGCTCCTCGAAGCTGGTCGGACGGTCCGACGAGCTGGAGCACCTGCGTTCGCTCGTCGGCGCGGTGCACGGCGGCGGGGCGGGCGGGCTGGTGCTGGTCTCCGGCGAGGCCGGGATCGGCAAGTCCCGGCTGGTCCGCGAGGTGGCGGCCACCGCCGAGGACCGCGGCGTGCAGGTGCTGACCGGTCGCGCGGTCCCGGCCTGCGAGCCGTACCGGCCGCTGGTGGAGGCGATGAGCTCGGCGCTGCGCGACCGGCCGCTGCCGGACGACGACACGCTCCGGCCGTACCTGCCCGTGCTGGCCGCGGTGCTGCCCGACGCGGAGGTCTCCGGTCGGGTCGACCCGCGCGGCGGGGTGGTGCTCGGGGAGGCCATCCTCCGGCTGATCACCGCGCTCGCCGGCGAGCACGGCGCCCTCGTGGTGCTGGAGGACCTGCACTGGGCGGACCCGGACACGCTGCCGGTGCTGACCTACCTGGCGCACGCGGCCGAGTCGGCGCCGCTGCTGCTGCTGGTGACGGCCCGCGAGGAGGACGGGCCGCCGGAGGCGGTGATGGAGATGGTCAGCGCCTGCCAGGCCTCGGTGCTGCCGCTGGGCCGGCTGCACTCGGACGACGTCCGGGAGGTGGTCGAGTCCTGCCTGGCCGGGCGGCCGCCGGACGAGGTGGTCGCGTTCGCGCTGGAGAACGCGGACGGGCTGCCGCTGCTGGTCGAGGAGCTGCTCACCGGGCTGGGCACGGTCGGCGCGCTCACCCAGGACGGCAAGCTGGTCGGGCCGCTCGCGCCGGGGGTGCCGCGGACGTTCGCCGCCACCGTGCGCCGCCGCGTCGGTGACCTGGACGAGTCCGCCCGCACGGTCGTGCAGGCGGCCGCGGTCCTCGGCCGCCGCTTCGACTGGTCGCTGCTGCCGGAGGTGACCGAGCTGCCGCGCACCGAGGTGCTGGCGGGACTGCGGGCCGCGGTCCGGACCGGGCTGGTCGAGGTGGACGGTCCGGAGACCTTCCGCTTCAAGCACGCGCTGACCGGCGACGCGATCCGGGACGACCTGCTGCCGCCGGAGCGGCGGGCGCTGGCCCGGTCGGCCGCCGAGATCGTCGAGCGCCGGGACCCGGAGGCGTACGCGCTGGCCGCCCAGTTGCGGGCGGCGGCCGGCGACGAGCCGCGGGCCGCGGAGCTGTCGGTGTGCGCCGGGCGGCAGGCGGCCCGCCGCGGCGCGCTGCACTCCGCCGACCTGCTGCTCACCCGGGCGGCCGAGCTGGCCGGCGACGGCGCGGACCTGCGCGGGCTGGCGGAGCGGGCGCTGCTCGACGTGCTCGCCGCCAAGGGCGACGCGGAGCGGGCGCTCGCGCTCGGCGAGCGGCTGCTGGCCGCCGGGGACGCCGGCGTCCGGCTGGTGCTGGCCCAGGTGGCCGCCGACGTGGAGCGGTGGGACGTGGTCGCGGCGTACCTGTCCGCGGTGCCGGACGACGGCGACCCGCGGGTCGGCGTGCTGGCCGCGAGGCTGGCGCACGCGCGCGGCCGGCCCGAGCAGGCCCGCGAGATGGCGGAGGGGGCGCTGGTCACCGCCCGCAAGGAGGGTCGGTGGTCGGTCGCGTGCCAGGCGCTCGAGGTGATCGGCCGGGCCGCCCGGGTCGACGACACGGACGCCGCCCGGGACGCCTTCGCCGGCGCCGAGCGGCTCGCCGCCGAGCACGACCTGCCGCTGTGTCGGGTCTCCGCGCTGCACGAGCTCGGCACGGTCGACCTGCTGGTGGACGGCTCGACCAGCCGGCTGGAGCGGGCCCGGGCGCTCGCGGTCGACTCCGGCGCGCTCGGCCTCGCCGCGACGCTCGACCTGCAGATCTCGGCCGGCCTGCTGCACCGCGACACCGACCGTGCGCTGACGTACGCCGGCCGCAGCGCCGACCTGGCCCGCCGGCTGCGGGCGGAGCGGCTGGAGGCGACGGCGATCTACTTCCAGGCGATCGCCTACGCGCACCGCGGCGAGACCGAGGAGGTCGAGCGCTGCGTCGCCGACGCGCTCCGGCTGGCACCGGACGACCTGGACGTCAACGCCGGCATCTGGGGGGCGGTCCGGGCGCACGAGGCGCTGCTCACCGACGACCGGGAGCGGCTCGCGGAGTGCCTGGACCGGGCGGTGGACTACCTGCGGCGCAGCCCGACGACCACGCCGACCCCGATCCGCGGGCTGTGGGCACTGGTCCGCACGCTGGACGGCCGGGACGGCGAGCAGGCCCGCGAGGAGGCCCGCCCGTCGACGGTGAACTGGGAGAACGAGGCGCTGCTGGGGTACGCGGAGGCGGTCGAGGCCGGCCGGCGCGGACGCCGGCGGGACGCCGACCGGCTGCTCGCCACCGCGGACACCGCGCTCGCCGACCTGACCTGGTGGCGGCACCGGGTCCGGCTGCTGGTGGCCGACGCGGCGCTGGCGGACGGCTGGGGCGACCCGGTCGGCTGGGCCCGGGAGGCGCTGCCGGTCTTCGCCGGCCGGGGGGACGTACGGCTGGCCAGCCGGTGCCGGGAGCTGCTGCGCCGGGCCGGCGCACCGGTCCCGCGTCCCGGACGCGGCGACACGCCGGTGCCGGCCGGGCTGCGGGCGGTCGGGGTGACCAGCCGGGAGGTGGACGTGCTCCGGCTGGTGGCCGAGGGCCTGACCAACACCGCGATCGCCCAGCGGCTGGTGCTGTCCCCGCGCACCGTCGAGACCCACGTAGCCAACCTGGTCGCGAAGACCGGTGTGGCCAACCGCGCCGGCCTCGCCGACCTGGCAAAGTCCGGGGGCCTCGGGGACTAAGTACGGCGGCCGGGCGGAGGCGCTCCGCCGCACCGGCGGGCAGGCTCTACCCCGAGGGGCGACGCCCGTCACGGCCGCTTCGGCGGGGCACGAGGGGAACGCTGAGGGAACGGGGGGGACCCGGAGGACGACCGGGCCGCCCTCCCGTGTGCGAGGACCCGCCGGTCCGGCAGTGGAGCTTCGGGGGAAGCTCGGCACGGGCGTCGCCCCGTCCCGTTCCGTCCGCCCGGCTCAGCCCTGGCGGTGGTCGGAGTCCTCGGCCGGCGGCGGCTGGTCGAAGTCCACGTCGACGCTCTCGAAGCCCTTGTGCCGCTCGGTGACCGCGTACGACTCGTACGCCTTCCGGTCGCCCTGGGTGAGGTGCACGTCGTCGGTGAACGGGGTGAGCAGGCTGCGCGGCCACAGCCGCTCGGCGCGCACCGCGTTCAGCTCGGCACACAGGACGACCGTGAACGCACCGAGGTAGAGCCAGACCAGCAGGCCGATCACCACGCCGAAGATCCCGTACGCCGCGTTCACGCCCTGCAGGGTGTGGCCGAAGTAGTAGGTGCCGGCCCACTGCAGCAGCTGCCAGCCGAGCGCCGCACCGACCGCACCGGGCAGCACCTGCCGGACGGTGACCTGCCTGGCGGTCAGCAGCCGGAAGCCCAGCACGAACAGGGCCACGTTCAGGGCCAGCGCGCCGATGGCCGCGCCGAGCCGGACCCCGGCGCCGACGCTCGGGCCGAAGTCGGCGCTGGCGGTGGTCAGCGCGGACAGCGCGGTCGAGACCAGGATGCCCCCGCCGACGATGACGAGCATGACGAGGCTGCGCACCCGGGCCGCGAGCGGGTTGGGCCGCGCGTTGCGGGGGACCGCCCACACCTTGTTGAAGGCGTTCTGCGCGGCCTGGACCACGCCCAGGCTGCCGTACACGCTGCCGACGATGCCGACGGCCAGGGCGACGCCGCTGCCCTGCAGGGACTGGACGTTCTCGCCGATCTGCTCGCCGATGACCGGCAGCCGGCTCAGCGCCGAGTCGAGCACCCGCTCCTGCAGCTCCGGGTTGTCCTCCAGGGCGAAGCCGAGCGCGGAGGTGAGCAGCAGCAACAGCGGGAACAGCGACAGGAAGCCGTAGTACGTGATCATCGCGGTCAGGTAGCTGCCCTGGTCGTCGACGAACTTGTAGACCACGGCCAGCGGGAAGCCGGCCGCCCGGTGCTTGCGCTGGAGGCGGTCGAGTCGGCCGGCCAGGTCCACGCGGACAGCGTGACACGGCCACCGGTCGGGCGGGCCCGACCCCGACCGCCGGGCGCCGCCCTCGCGGGCGGGGACTCAGCCGGGCTGGTCCGGGCGTTCGGTGTGCTCGGCCAGGTAGCGCTCCAGCTCGGCGCCGAGCTCGTCCGCGGTCGGCAGCGGGCCGGCGCCGCTGTCGAGCAGGTCCGAGCCCCGCCCGGCCATGTACGCGTCGTACTGCTCCTCCAGCGCCCGCACCACCGCGCCGACCTCCTCGGACCGCTCCACCTGCCCGTCCACGTCGGCGCGCACCGCGTCGGCCCCGGCCCGCAGGTCGTCGGTGACCAGCGCGAGCCCGGTCGCCGCCGAGACCGCGTCGAGCAGGGTCTGGGCGGCGGCCGGGTAGTCGGTCTGGGTGAGGTAGTGCGGCACGTGCACGGCGAAGCCCATCGCGTCCCGGCCGGCGCGGCCGAGCCGGTACTCCAGCAGGTGCGCGGCGCTGCCGGGCACCTGCACCCGCTGCAGCCACGGCTGGTGGTCGGCGATCAGCTCGCGCCGGCTGGCGTGCGCGGTGACGCCGAGCTGCCGGGTGTGCGGGACGGCCATCGGGATCGCGTTCAGCCCGACCGAGGCGCGCACGCCCAGCCGCTCGCACAGCCCCTGTACGGCCGCGGCGAAACGCTCCCACTGCACGTCCGGCTCCGGCCCGTCGAGCAACAGGAACGGCGTGCCGGCGGTGTCGGAGAGCGCCTCGATCCGGATCAGCGGTGCCTCGTAGCTCTCCCAGTGGTCCTCGACGAAGAGCATCGGCGGTCGCCGCGCCCGGTAGTCGAAGAGCTGGTCGACGTCGAAGGTCGCCACGGTGGCCGGGTCACCGGCCGCGCGCAGGTGCTCGGCGGCGAGCCGGGCCGCCCCGGCGGCGTCGACGAAGCCGGTCATCGCGACCACCAGCACCGGCCGATCGAGCTCCGGCAGCTCGTCGGCCAGCTCGTACAGCTCTCGCGGGTCCAGCACGGGTGCCACTTCCTCACGCCGCCCCGGTCGGGCGGCCTCACCTGGTCCAGCTCCTGGTGGCACCCATTCAATCCCAGTCCGGCGCCGGCGGGGGACGGGGCCGAGGAAGACCGGGGCGGTGCGGTCGGCCGTCGGCCGCCCGGCGCGCCGGAGGCGGCCGGCTCCGCCCCGACCGTGGCGCTCGGCGGGGAACGGGACGTTCTAGCCCATTCGGCGCATCGACTGCCGCCGACCGGCGGCTCTCCCCGGGACGGTCTAGACGGGATCATGCCCGGCGTGCGGATCCGGCCGGTGCTGTCGCTGCTGCTCGTCGCCGTCACCGCCGTCACCGCCGCCACCGCCTGCGGCGCCGCAGAGGCCGGCCGGGACGGCTCCCCGCGCCCCTGCACCGCTCCCGACCAGCGGCTCTACTTCGAGGGGTCCACTGTGGACCGGATCGCCCGGGCGGGCCGGATCCGGGTCGGGGTGAAGTTCGACTCGCCCGGCGTCGGCTACAAGGACCCGGCGACCGGCGAGCTGACCGGCTTCGACGTGGAGATCGCCGAGATCGTCGCCTGCCGGCTCGGCATCGCGCCGAACGGGATCGAGTGGGTGGAGGCCTCGGCGAAGGACCGCGAGCGGCTGATCCAGAACGACGACCTGGACGTGGTGATCGCGACCTACTCGATCACCGAAGAGCGCAAGCGGAAGGTCTCGTTCGCCGGCCCGTACTTCCGCGACTACCAGACGATCATGGTCCGTGCGGGCGAGAAGGAGATCACCGGGCCGCGCTCGACCCGCGGCAAGCGGGTCTGCTCGGCCCGCGGCGCCGTCACGCTGGCGACGATCAAGCTGTACGGCGCGATCGCGGTGCCGGCGGACGACTACTTCCAGTGCGTCGAGCTGCTGCTCGCGCGGAAGGTGCAGGCGGTCACCACCCTGAAGGCGATCCTGGCCGGTCAGCTCACCCTGCACCGGGGTGCGGTCAAGATCGTCGGCGAGCCGTTCGACGACCTGTCGTACGGGATCGGGCTGCGCAAGACCGACGCGACCTTCCGCCGCTTCCTCTGCGACGTGCTGGAGGAGGCGTACGCCGACGGGACGTGGCGGCGAGGCGTACGACGCCACGCTCGGCCGCAGCGGCATCGGCGCGCCGGTGCCGCCGACGGTGCACCGCTACTGACCGCCGCCGCGACGCTGCCGGCATGGGACTGTCCGCGGGCGACGCCGGCCGGGTGGTCGAGGCGTACGGTCTCGCCCGCCCGACCGGGCCGATGACGCCGGCCGCGCGCGGCGAGCTCGGCCGGGTCTGGCGGCTGCCGACCGCCGCCGGGACGGTCGCGGTGAAGGAGCTCTTCGCGCCGCCGGGGGAGCCGGCCGCCGCGGCCGATGTCGAGTTCCAGCTGCGTGCGGCGGCGGCCGGTGTGGTGCTGCCGCGCCCGCAGCTCACCCCGGCCGGCCGCGTGCTCGTCACGCTGCCGGCCGGCTCGACGGTCCGCGCGTACGCCTGGGTGGACCTCACGCCGCTCGGCACGCGTCCGGTCGAGCGGGTCGGTGAGCTGCTCGCCACCCTGCACCGGATGTCGCCGCCGACCACCGAGCCGCGCCACCGGTGGTTCGTCGACCCGGTCGGGGAGCCTGCCTGGTCCGCGCTGCTCGACGCTGCGGAGACTGCGGAGGCCCCGTTCGCCAACGGCCTGGCCGCCCTGCTGCCCGAGCTGCTGGCCCTGGAGGAGCTGCTGCCCACCCGGGTGTACGGCGACGAGCGGCGCTGTCACCTCGACCTCGACGACTCGAACCTCGGCTGGGACCCGGGTGGCCGGCTGACGGTGCTGGACTGGGAGAACTCCGGCCCTGCCGCGCCGGTGTCCGAGCTGGCGATGGTCGCCGCCGACTACGGGCCGGCCGCCGCGGTCCGGCTGGTCCGCGCGTACCGCGACGCCGCCGGGCCAGTGCTGCCGCGCGAACCGGCCGACTTCGCCACCGCCGCCGCCGTACAGGGCCACCTGGTCGAGTTCTACGCCCGGCGCTGGCTGGACACCGGCAGCGCCGACGACCGGCACCGCTCGCAGTGGCGTCTCGCCGGGTTGGTCGCCGCCCCGCTCACCCGCGCTCGCATCGCCGCTGTCCTAGCCGCTGTGGGCCCCTGACCGGTCCGGCGCCGCAGGGCACCCCGCCCTGGGCCCGTTGAGTTATCACCACTCTTTCGGGGGTTGTGGACATCGGGGTGGTGATGGGGTCGAACGGGTAGAATCGAACGCATGTTCGACGGTGTGGTGGGTGGGCCGGGGTTGGCCGGTGCGCTGGCCGCGGTGTCTCCCGCCGACGCTGGATGACTGGGGTCTGATCGAGGTGATGCGCGGCTGGGAGCGGCTGGCGTCGTGGGTGGCGGCCGGGCAGTTGGCGGTGATCGCGGAGTTCGCCCGCCGCCGGCCGCGGGACTACGTCGAGGTGGCCGGGCCCGGGCGGGCATGCGGATCGGGGTGATCCGCGGGTGCCGCAGGTCAGCGAGTACGCGGTGGACGAGGTGGCGGCGGCGTTGCGGCTGTCCCGCCCGGCCGCCGGTGGCGCGGCTGCAGCTGGCGGTGGAGCTGGCCCGCTTGCCCGCCACCGCGGCCGCGTTGGCCGCCGGGGTGATCGACGTGCCGAAGACCCGGGCGGTGGTTGAGGCGGTCACCGCGTTGGATGACGGGCTGGCCGCCGCGGTCGAAGCCCGGGTGCTGCCCGCCGCCGGCCGGCGCACCGTCGGACAGCTGCGCGCCGTGTTGGCCACAGCGGTGCTGTCGGTTGACCCGGCCGCCGCCGAAGACCGGCACACCCGGGCGGCGGCGGGGCGGGAGGTGACCGTCCGCCCGCTCGCCGACGGGATGGCCGGGCTGTGGGCGCTGCTGCCCGCCGACGCCGCCGCCGCCGTCTACACCCACATCGACCGGACCGCCCGCACCGCCCCCACCGCCGACCCGCGCGGCAGGGACGAGCGGAGCATGGACGCCCGCCGCGCCGACGCCCTCATCGCCGCCGTCCTGCGCGGCCACCACAGTGCCCCCGGCGCCGCCGGCCCCGGCGCCGCCGGCGCCGTCGGCGGCGCTCCCGAGCCCCGGTCGCCGGGCAGCCCGGCGGCCCGAGGCGGCGCGACGGCCGGCGCCGGGCGGCGCGGGCGGCCCGGGCGGCCCGGGCGGCGCGGGCGGCGCGGGCGGCGGCGGTGTGGATCCTGCGGAGCCGTCCACGGCGGCCTCGCCGGCCCGGTCCCGCGGCTGCGCGCCGACGTGCACGTCACCGTCCCCGCCGCCACCGCCCTCGGGTTGGGCGACCAGCCCGGCGAGCTGACCGGACACGGCCCGATCCCCGCCTCGATGGCCCGCCGCCTCACCGCCGCCGGCAGCTGGCGGCGGGTCAGCGTCGACCCCGACACCGGCGCCGTCACCGGCGTCGGCCGCAACGCGTACACCCCCTCCGCCGCGCTCGCCGACCTGGTTCGCGCCCGCGACCGCACCTGCCGCTTCCCCGGCTGCCGCCACCCCGCCCGCCGCGCCGACCTCGACCACCTCACCCCCTGGCCCGCCGGCCCCACCACCGCCGCCAACCTGGTCGCCCTATGCCGCCACCACCACCGCCTCAAACACCAAACACACTGGACAGTCGAAACCACCGACACGGCGCCCGGCTGCACTGGACCAGCCCCACCAGCCACCACTACACCACCGAACCACCCGCCGGCTGAGGGGCTGGTTTGCTGAGGGCATGACGACACCGGCGACGCGACAGATCGGCATCGTGCTGTTCCCGGACACCGAGGAGCTGGACGCGGTGGGCCCGTGGGAGGTGCTGGCCTCGTGGACCCGGACCTTTCCGCAGGACGGCTACCAGGTGTCCTGCCTGTCCCGGGACGGCGGCCCAGTCCGGTGCGCCAAGGGACTGACCATCCAGGCGCACCACTCGTTCGCGGACGCCCCGCCGCTGGACGTGCTGATCCACCCCGGCGGTCAGGGCACCCGGCCGCAGCTCGCCGACGCCGCCCACCTGGACTGGGTCCGCGGCCAGCGCGCAGCGGTTCCCCTGCTGGCCAGCGTCTGCACCGGTTCGCTCGTGTACGCGGCGGCCGGCCTGCTCCGCGACCGCCCGGCCACGACCCACTGGGCCTCGCTCGACCTGCTCGCCGAGCTGGACCCGACGATCGACGTCCGGCGGGACGAGCGGTTCGTCGACGACGGCGACCTGGTCACCTCGGCCGGCGTCTCGGCCGGCATCGACATGGCGCTGCACCTGGTCGTCCGGCTGGCCGGCGCCGAGCGCGCCGGCCAGGTCCGCCGCTACATCCAGTACGACCCGCAGCCACCTGTCTGACCCGGGAGCGTCAGCGGGTCGGGAGGTCAGCCGGCGAAGAACTCCCGCAGCGCGGGCCCGAGGACCGCCGGGTCCACGTCGTGGGTCTGGCCGTCGAGGATGCGGGACGACGCGTTCGGCATGGCCTCGACCAGCGCCTGCGCGGTGTCCGACATCCACGGGAAGCTCGTCCCACCGGTCAGGATCAGGGTGGGCACCGCCACCGCCGCCGCCCGCTGGGTGGGCGGCGAGTAGTCGGCCATGACCTCGGCGTCGTACGCCAGCGTGTGCGCGAGCGCCTCCTGGTTCGGCCACCACGGCGAGCTGCGCGCCTGGGCGACGAACTCGGCCGGCAGGCCGACCACCTTCGCCATGAAGTACTCGACCGCGTCGCCTCGCCGGCCGTCGGCGACGAGCTGCCGGTAGGTCTCCGCGGTGTCGGCCGGCGGCCGCGGCGGGCCGTTGTCCGGGATGAACGGGGGCTCCCACAGCGCCAGCTTCGTGACCGGCAGCCCGCTGGCCGCCGCCTCGAGGGCGAGGGCCGCGCCGGAGGACGAGCCGTACAGGCCCGCGGACCCGCCGGCCGCGTCGAGAACGGCCGCGATGTCCTCGACCTCCCGTCGAACCGCGTACGGCTGGGTGTCCCCGCTCGGGCCCCGACCTCGCCGGTCGTAGTTGTGGACAGTGAAGTCCGAGGCGAGCACCTCGGCCAGTGGCGCGTTCGACGAGCGGTCCACCGACCCGCCGGTGACCAGCACGACCGGAGGTCCGGCGCCGAGCCGGTCGAACGCGATGGTGGTGCCGTCCTTCGAGGTGACCTCGTGCATCCGTTCCGCCTTCCCGCCGATGGGGCTGAACCCCGGTGCCACGCCCTGTCGACCGCTCCGCGCGGCCATTCTCATCGGCAGCGTCTCCCCTGACTCCGGCGGGGGTCGGGCGGCCTGGTTTGCTGGGCGCCGTGCGGGCTTGGGTGGTGCAGCGACCCGGGCCGGTCGACGGCGGGCCGCTGCGGCTGCTCGACCGGCCCGAGCCGGACCCCGGGCCCGGCCAGGTCCGGGTCCGGGTGCGCTGCTGCGGGGTCTGCCGGACCGACCTGCACCTGGCCGAGGGCGACCTGCCGCCGCGCCGGCCGCGGGTCACCCCCGGCCACGAGGTCGTCGGCGTGGTCGACGGGAGCGGCCCGGGCGCGGTCCGGTTCGCCCCCGGGCAGCGGGTCGGCGTGCCGTGGCTCGGCGGGACGGACGGGTCCTGCCGGTTCTGCCGCCGCGGCGCCGAGAACCTGTGCCTGCACCCGACGTTCACCGGCTGGGACGTCGACGGCGGGTACGCCGAGGCGTGCCTGGTCCGGGAGGAGTACGCGTACGCCCTCCCGGACGGGATCGGCGACGAGCAGGCCGCGCCGCTGCTGTGCGCCGGCATCATCGGCTACCGCGCGCTGCGGGCCGCCGCGGTGCCGCCCGGCGGCGCCCTCGGCATCTACGGCTTCGGCGGCTCGGCCCACCTCGCCGCCCAGGTCGCGCTGCGGGAGGGGATGCGGGTGCACGTGCTGACCCGCGGCGAGGGCAACCGCCGGCTCGCCCGCTCCCTCGGCGTCCACTCTGCCGGCGACGCCACCGCGGCGCCGCCCGAGCCGCTGGACGGGGCGGTGCTCTTCGCCCCGGCCGGGGAGCTGGTCCCGATCGCCCTGCGCGCCCTCGACCGCGGCGGCACGCTGGCCGTCGCCGGGATCTGGCTGTCCGACATCCCGCCGCTGCACTACGCCGACGAGCTGTTCCAGGAACGCCGGCTGCGCAGCGTCACCGCCAACACGCGGGCCGACGGCGAGGAGTTCCTGGCGCTCGCCGCCCGCCACGCGATCACCGCGACCACGGTGCCGTACGCCTTCGACGACGCCGACCGGGCACTGCGCGACCTCGCCCACGGGCGCTTCAGCGGCGCCGCCGTCCTGCACCTCGACCGGCCGTAGCCGGGGAACCTCAGCTGCCGGCGCGGTCGCGCGCGGCGGCGACGGCGGCCTGGCCGAGGCTGATCCCGCCGTCGTTGGGCGGCACCCGGGAGTGCACGAGCACCTCGAAGCCGGCGCCGGTCAGGTCGTCCACCAGCCGGTCGAGGAGCACCACGTTCTGCAGCACGCCGCCGGAAAGAGCCACTGTGGACAGTCCACAGTCGTCACGGGCAGTCTCGACGAGCTTCACCAGCGCCGCAGCCAGTCCATTGTGGAATCGGGCCGCGACCGTCCAGGCCGGGGCGCCGGCCAGCACGTCGGCGGCGGCCGCCCGGACGAGGTCGGTGCCGTGCAGCACACCGCCGTCGAGCCGGGCCGGGTAGCCGCCGGTCTCCGCCCGGTCCACCCGCTGCTCCAGCTCGATGGCGGCCTGGCCCTCGTAGCTGACGACATCGCGGACCCCGGTCACCGCGGCGACCGCGTCGAAGAGCCGGCCGGCGCTGGACGTGCGCACCGACGTCCGGGCCAGCGAGACCACCGCGTCCCAGCGGTCGGCGTGCCGGCGCACCACCGGCAGCTCGCCGCCGTACCCGGAGCCCAGGTAGGACGCCGCCATCCGCCACGGCTCCCGGATCGCCGCCGCGCCGCCCGGCAGGCCGACCGGCTCGAGGTGCCCGACCCGGCGGAAGCCGACCAGGTCGGCGACCAGCACCTCGCCGCCCCACAGCGTGCCGTCCCCGCCGTAGCCGGTCCCGTCCAGGGCGAGCCCGATCACCGGCCCGGGGTGGGAGTTGTCGGCGAGGCAGGAGGCGATGTGCGCGTGGTGGTGCTGCACCCCGGTCAGCTCGACGCCGTCGAGCTCGAGCGCGTACGCCGTGGACAGGTAGTCCGGGTGCAGGTCGTGCGCGACGAGCACCGGGTCGACGTCGAAGAGCCGGCGGTAGTGCTCGATGCCCTCGGTGTAGGACCGGTAGGTCTCCCAGTTCTCCAGGTCGCCGATGTGGTGCGACAGCACGGCGTGCCGGTCGCGCAGCAGGCAGAAGGTGCTCTTCAGCTCGGCGCCACAGCCGAGCACCGGGCGCGGCGCCGGCCAGGGCAGCCGCAGCGGCTCGGGAGCGTAGCCGCGGGAGCGGCGGACCGGCAGCGGCCGGCCGCGGACCACCCGGACGACCGAGTCGTCGACGCGGGTGTGGATCGGCCGGTCGTGCCGCAGGACCGCGTCGGCCAGCCCGCCCGCCCCGGCGAGCCGGGCAGCGGCGTCCGCGTCGTCGTAGGCGATCGGCTCGTCCGAGACGTTCCCGCTGGTCAGTACGAACGGGCGGCCGAGCTCGGCGGCCAGCAGGTGGTGCAGCGGCGTGTACGGCAGCATGACGCCGACCGCCCGGTTGCCCGGGGCGACCGACGGGGCGAGCCGGTCACCCGGCCGGCGCGAGAGCAGCACGATGGGCCGGCGCCGGCCGGTGAGCAGGTCGGCCTCGACGGCGGACACGGAGCCCAGCGTCGCGGCGGCGTCGAGGTCGGCGGCCAGCACCGCGAACGGCCGCTCCTCGCGGTGCTTGCGCGCCCGGAGCAGCGCGACCGCCGGCTCCGAGGACGCGTCCACGGCCAGGTGGTAGCCGCCGAGCCCCTTCACCGCGAGCACCGCACCGGCGCGGATCACCTCCGCCGCGACCGACACCGGATCACCGGCCACCGGCGCGCCGGCGGCGTCCACGAGGGACAGCGCCGGGCCGCAGGCCGGGCAGCACACCGGCTGCGCGTGGAAACGCCGGTCCCCCGGGTCGGCGTACTCCCGGGCGCAGTCCGCGCACATCGGGAAGCCGGCCATCGTCGTCAGTGGACGGTCGTACGGGATGCCGGTGACGACGGTGAACCGCGGGCCGCAGTTGGTGCAGTTGACGAACGGGTAGCGGTGCCGGCGGTCCGCCGGGTCCCACAGCTCGGCCAGGCAGTCCGCGCAGGTCGCCGCGTCCGCCGAGACCGGCGACCGGCGGCGCCCGTCCGACCCGCTCGGCACGATGGCGAAGCCGGTGCCGCCGACCGGCCGCAGCGGTGCGTGCGAGACGTCCTCGACCACCGCCAGCACCGGCGCCCGGTCGCGCAGCCCGGCGACGAAGGCCCGGACCGCGCCGGCCGGACCCTCCGCCTCCGCGAAGACGCCGTCCGGGTCGTTGCCGACGAATCCGGCCACCCCCAGCTCGGCGGCCAGCGCGTGCACGAACGGCCGGTAGCCGACCCCCTGCACCGTCCCGCGGACCCTGACCCGGACCCGGGTGTGGCCGTGCCACCCGGCCCCTGGTGGATGCGGACGGCGCCCAGGCGTCGGTCCGGCCAGCCCGGCGGCCGTGCCGCTATCGGAGGTCATACCGGTGCGGTCGCCGGGCGCCGCCGGTCGACGTCCTGGGCGCCGTTCCGCGCCGCCGAGGGGTCGGGTGGCATGGCCTACAGTGCTGACTGCGTCAGTTCCCACAGCACGTGGTACGTCGTCGTCTGGGCCTCCTGGATCCGGTGCACCGACGAGGACGGGACGACGAACAGGTGCTGGATCGTCTCCGCCGCCGCCATCCGGCCGCCGTCGTAGCCGGCGAACCCGACCGTCACCAGGCCCAGCCGCACGGCCTCGTCGAAGGCGCGCAGCACGTTGGCGGAGCCGCCGCTGGTGGACAGTCCCATCGCGACGTCCCCGGGCCGGGCGAAGGCGGCGAGCTGCCGGGCGAAGACCACCTCGAAGCCGACGTCGTTGGACAGCGCCGTGACCACCGCCACGTCCGTGGTGAGCGCGATCGCCGGCAGCGCCCGCGCGCCCTGTCCCGGGTCGAGGAACAGCTGCGCCACCGCCTGCGCGTCGGTGCTGCTGCCGCCGTTGCCGAAGGTGAACAGCCGCCCGCCGGCCCGGAAGGAACCGGCCAGCGCCGCCGCGCAGGTCATGAGCCGGTCCGCGTACTCGGCCGCCATCCGCTGCCGCAGCGCGACGATCTCGGCCGCCTTCTCCGCGGTGCCACGGCGTACCTCGTCCAGCACGGCCGTCACGTCGCCGCCGCCGCTCCCGTCCCGGTAGAGGAACGGGTAGAGCGACTCCACCCCGCCGCTCACGACCCGCCCGCCGGCTCGAGGACCCCCGGGTGCTCGAAGAAGACGTGCACCAGCTCCCAGAGCACGTGGTAGGTCGTCACGTGCACCTCCTTGACGACCCGCGGGTCGCTGGAGCGGGCGACGAAGACGTGGTCGGCGAGCTGCTGGCGGGCGATCGGCCCGCCGTCCCCGCCGGTCAGGGCGACCGTCAGCAGGCCGCGCTGCCGGGCCGCCTCCAGCCCGCGGCGGACCAGCTCGCACCGGCCGTCGGTGGACAGGCCCAGCGCGATGTCGTCCGGGTCGGCGAGCAGCCGCAGCTGCCGGGCGAACACCTCGCTCACCCCGTCCCGGCTGGCCACCCCGGTCAGCGTCGCCACGTCGCCGGTGAGCGAGAGCGCCGGGAAGGCGCGCTTGCCCACGATCACCGGGTGCACGAACTCCACCGCCAGGTGCTGGGCGTCGGTGGCGGCCGCGCCGGAGCCGAAGACGATCAGCTTGCCGCCACGGGCGAAGCGCCGGGCCATGTCGTGGCAGGCGCGGGCGACCAGCTCCGCGTCGTCGCCGAGCGCCCGGCCGGCCACCAGCCGATGCTCGAACAGCGCCGCGACGTCGCCGGCCACCGCCGTCACCGCTGCACCGCCTCCCGCTGGCTGTACCGGCTGTAGCGATCGAGGTACGCGTCCAGGGTCCGCCGGGTGTCCCGGACCTCGCGGGTCACGGCGTCCAGCGCGGACAGGCCCTCCGCGGTCAGGTGGTACGTCCGCCGGGCCGGCCCGGCGGCCGACGACCGCCAGACCGAGCGGGCCAGCCCCTCCCGCTCCAGCGAGCGCAGCGTGCGGTAGATGCCGCCCGAGTCACCCTCGGCGAACCCGAGTGTCTTGAGCCGGTCCACCAGCTCGTAGCCGTGGCTGGGACGCTCGCGGAGCAGCAGCAGCAGGCACGGCTCGACAAAGTGTCGCAGCTCGCAGGTCTGCACTCCGCGTCACCGCCTCACTGGCCGGGCGGTCACGGACACCGGCCCTGACCTGCGAATCCTCCCACCCGGCCGGCCCCGGGACAAGGACACCGCCGGCCTACTCCGGCTCGTCCTCCCCCCGGCGCACGCCGGCCTGGTGAGCCGGCCCGCCACCCGGGTCAGGGTCGTACCCGGCGACGTCGGTGGTCGGGTCGTTGCCGGTCGGGTCGTCCTCGGCGGGCGAGGCGGTCCGGCCGAGGGGGGAGGAGTCCGGGTCGTCCGCCGCCTGGTCCGTGGTCCGTGGTCCGGTGGCACCGCCGATGTTCGCCCCGTCCCGGACCGAGCCGCCCTCGTCGACGTCGGCGCTCTCCCGCCGTCCCTCGTACGGCGGCACCGGGCCGCCCGGCTCCTCGCCGCCGACGCTCGTGTCGTCGCTGTCCGGTCCGGTCATCGCGCTCCTCCTCGTCTGGTGTTTACTCGACCCCAGGGACCCGGCTACCGGCCGGCGGTCGCTGGGGCACTGCAGGCTCCTGGTGTCGCCCCCAGCCGTGTCCGGTACACGGCTCGCTATGCCAGGCCACCGGGGTCCCCGCCCCCGGCGGGGCTCGTTGGGCGAGCCCGGTGCTCAACGCCACCAGCTCGCGGGAGCGCCCGCCCGGGGGGTCCGGGGGCCGCCCCCGGGACAGCTCAGCCGCCCTGGTCGCCCGGCGGCAGCGTTGGCGCGTCCTCCTGCGGCTCCTGCGGGTCGACCCCGGTCGAGTCGTCCGCGTCGGACGTCCCGGCCGGCCGGTCGGCGGGTCCGGCGCCCGGTGGCCCACCCTCGTCGCGGGACCCCACCGGTCCGCGCTCGGACTGCGGCTCCTCCGGCAGCTGCGCGCCCGGCTCCCCATCCTGGTCCACTCTGGACACCTCCTCGACCGTCGTGCTGATTGGTGGTTCTAGCAGATGCGGGGCAGCGGGTCGCCGACCAGCATGTCGATCATGCGGTGCCCGCCGAACGCGGTCTTCGACAGCACCCGGCCCGGCGGCTCGGCCCGGACCTCGCCGATCAGCGCGGCGTCCGCCCCGCCCGGCGCCGACCTGGCCGCGGCCAGCGCCGCGTCGGCGCGCTCGGCGGCGACGAAGGCCACCAGCTTGCCCTCGTTCGCCACGTACAGCGGGTCGATGCCGAGGATCTCGCCGGCACCGATCACCTCGCGGCGCAGCGGCAGCCGGTCCTCGGCGATGACGACCCCGACCTCGGCGGCGAGCGCGACCTCGTTGAGCACCGTCGCGACGCCGCCCCTCGTCGCGTCGCGCATGCAGTGCAGGTCCGGCCCGCACGCGTCGAGCAGTGCGGAGACCAGCGGCCACAGCGACCGGGTGTCGCTGCGCACGTCCGCCTCGATGTCCAGGTCCCCGCGGGCGAGCATGATCGCGACGCCGTGGTCGCCGAGCGTGCCGGACACCAGCACCTTGTCCCCCGGCCGCACCTGCTCCGGCGCGATCGTCAGGTCGTGCTCGAGGACGCCGACCCCGGTGGTCACCACGTACATCGAGTCGCACTTGCCCCGCTCGACCACCTTCGTGTCGCCGGTCGTGACGAGCACCCCGGCCGTGCGGGCGGCCGCCGCCATCGCGGCGACCTCCTCCCGCAGCACGTCGGCGGACAGGCCCTCCTCCAGGATCAGCGCGGCGGACAGCGACACCGGCCGGGCCCCGGAGACCGCCAGGTCGTTGACGGTGCCGTTGACCGCGAGCTCCCCGATCGACCCGCCGGGGAACCGGATCGGCCGGACCACGAAGGCGTCCGTGGTGAGCGCGATCCGGGCGCCTCCGACCGTCAGCAGCGCCGCATCGCCGAGCCGCTCCAGCTCGGGGTTGATCCCGCCCGCGCCGGTCCCCGCCGTGTCGGTCAGCAGCGGCACGATCACCCCCTCCACCAGCGCCCGGCTCGCCTTGCCGCCGGCGCCGTGCGCGGTGGTGATGCGCTCGTCCAGGAAGCGCGGCCGGCGCCGGCGCATCGCCTCGATGCGCTCGCCGACCTCGACCTCGGTGACCTGCCGGGACATCAGGAGACCTCGAGGTGGATCCGCTGCTTCGCGTACTGGCCGAAGGTGTAGTAGGCCGCGCAGGCGCCCTCGGAGGACACCATGCAGGTGCCGATCGGCGTCTCCGGCGTGCACGCGGTCCCGAAGACCTTGCACTCCCAGGGCTTCAGCACGCCCTTGAGCACCTCGCCGCACTGGCACGCCTTCGGGTCCGCGACCCGGACGCCGGGCACGTCGAAGCGCAGCTCGGCGTCGAAGTCCGCGTACCGCTCGGACAGCTGCAGCGCGGACTGGGAGATCGAGCCGAGCCCCCGCCACTCGAAGAACGGCCGCAGCGCGAAGACGTCGCCGAGCACCCGCAGCGCCACCGGGTTGCCCTCCCACGGCACGACCCGGGAGTACTGGTTCTCCACCACCGAGCGGCCCTCGGCCAGCTGCTTCATGATCATGTAGATCGACTGCAGCAGGTCCAGCGGCTCGAAGCCCGCGCACACCAGCGGCTTGCCGTGCTCGCGGGCGATGAAGTCGTACGGCCGGCAGCCGATCACGGTCGAGACGTGACCGGGCCCGATGAAGGCGTCCAGGCGCAGGTCCGGGGAGTCCAGGATCGCCTTGATGGCCGGGATGATCGTGACGTGGTTGCAGAAGACGGAGAAGTTGGTGATGCCCTCCGCCTTGGCCCGCAGCACGGTCAGCGCGGTCGACGGCGCGGTCGTCTCGAAGCCGATGGCGTAGAAGACCACCTGGCGGTCGGGGTTCTGCCGGGCGATCCGCAGCGCGTCCAGCGGCGAGTAGACCATCCGGATGTCCGCGCCGGCGGCGTTCGCGTCCAGGAAGGACCCGTTGCCGCCGGGCACCCGCATCATGTCGCCGAAGCAGGTGAGGATGACCCCGTCCCGGCCGGCGATGGCGATGCCGTCGTCCACCCGGCCCATCGGGATCACGCAGACCGGGCAGCCCGGCCCGTGCACCAGCTCGACGTCGTCGGGCAGGTGGTCCTGCACGCCGTAGCGGTAGATCGTGTGGGTGTGCCCGCCGCACACCTCCATGATCTTGTAGTGCCGGCCGGGCTCGCACAGCGCGGTGATCTGCGCGCCGACCACCGCCGCCAGCTCGGCGTTGCGGAACTCATCGACGAACTTCACCGGCTGCCTCCAAGTCGTTCCAGCGCCACCTTCGCGTGCACCAGCAGCCGGTCGCCCGGCACCACGGCACCGACCAGCTCGGTGGCGACGAGCTCCTCCCGACCCTCGCCGTCCCGGCACCGGGCGTCGGCGCCGAGCACCTCGACGACCTCCAGCGACACGGCCACGTCGCCGCAGGTGATGCAGCCGTCGGTGACCTCGCACGCGGCGCCGGTGAGCAGGTCCAGCGACGTGGTCGTCGGGTCGGCGTCCCGGGTGCTCATTCGATCCTCGACTCGGCCACGGCCTGCAGCTCGTCGGTGAAGGCCTGCCCCATCAGCTCCAGCATCCGCAGCGCCTCCGCGGCCTCCTTCTCGTCCACTTTGGACATCGCGAAGCCGACGTGGATGAGCACCCAGTCGCCGGGGGCGACCGTCTCGTCCTCCAGCAGGCCGACGTTGATCCGGCGCTTGACCCCGACGACGTCGACCATCGCCAGCTGGTCGTTGTTGCCCTCCAGCAGCTCGACGACCTCACCCGGGATAGCGAGACACATGTCAGCTCCCAACTGGCTCGCGGTGTTGCGACCGCACCGGATCTCCTACATCTTGCGCATGCGCACGTAGCGCTTGACGTCGCCGCTCGAGTTGGCCCCGACGACGACCGCGCCGATGACGACACCGGCGACCAGAGCGGTGGCGATGTAGCCGATGAACTTCATGACAGCTCCTCCTCCTGGCGATCCGCGGTGACCAGCTTGGTGACCACGTCAACGGCCCGGTCGACGGCGGCCGCCACCGGGGCCGACAGGCCGATGCGCTCGTCGACGTCAACGGGCTCGCAGCCGACCACGTACGTGCGGGGCAGCCGGCCGCCGAGCGAGCCGAGGCTGGCCAGCATCGCGGTCGGCTCCATGCCGTGCGCGTCGAAGTCGCCGCCACCGAGATCGTCCTCGCCGACCTCCAGCACGACGACGTCACCCGGGCTGCCGCCGCGCGACACCGCGTCGACGATGACCAGCGTCTCGTAACCCTCGAGCAGGTCGTACGCGAGGTGCATCCCGCGGATGCCGTAGTCCACGACCGACACGTGCGCCGGCAGCGTCGCGCCGGCCAGCCGGCGGGCGGTCTCGGAGCCGAAGCCGTCGTCGCCGAGGAAGATGTTGCCCACCCCGGCGACCAGCACCCGGCCGCTCACCCGGTCACCTCCGACGGCAGCGGTTCGACCTCGTCGGGGGCGAAGTACCAGTACCGGCCGTACCAGTCGTGCAGGTCGGCGGCGGGGTCGTCCTCGAGCACGACCGCCACGTGCGTCTCACCGTCCACATCGGACAGCACCGCGGTGACGACGGCGACCTGCCCGGCGAGGAAGATGTCCTGTGCGTCGGCCCGGCGGGTCGGCCGGAGCCGCACCCGCGATCCCTTCGACACCGCGACGCTGCCCACCAGCACGGAGTCGGTCTCCGGCGACACCGACTCGTCGGCGCCCGGGTCCCACCACGGCACGTCGGCCGCCGGCGCGGGGTCCACCTCGCGCCGGGCGCCGTGCAGCCGTTCCATGACCTCCGGCGGCAGCGTGTCGCAGCGGTCGATGATGGCCGCGGCGCGCGGGTCGGTGCCGCGGGCGGCGGCCTTCTCCTCGTCGGTCATCGTCATCACCCGCAGGGTGAGGATCTCGTCGATCTCGGTGGCGTCGAACAGGTCGCCCGGGCTCTCCGGGGCGATGGCCGGCTGGTCCGGCAGGATGATCGGGGCCACCAGCACCGTGCCGCCCACCAGCACCGGCCACCAGCCGCGGTTCTGGCAGGAGGCAGCGGCGGTCACGGCGCCGGCCGGCGGGTCGGTGAGCGAGACGAAGGATCCGCCGGAGACCGCGAGCAGCAGGTGGGTGCTGACCCAGGCGCGGCGGGCCGCGAGGTCGCGAGTGGACTCCGCCGGGTCCCAGTCGGCGGTGTTGCGCAGGCCGAGCTCCAGCCGGAGATACCCGCCCACCGCGGTGCCGGCCACGGTCAGCTCGGCGGCGAGCGGCCAGCGCGTCCGCACCAGCCTCCCGACGGGGACGCCGCCGTCGCCGGTCAGCAGCTCGACGTCCTCGCCGCCGTCGACGCGGAGCGGCACGCTCCGGCCGGCGAGCACCTCGGCCAGCGGTCAGCTCCGGCGCCGTCAGCTCGCACTCGACGGCCTCGTGCCAGGGGATCCAGCTCGCGTCGCCCACGCGCAGCCCGTCCACCGCCGCGAACCCGCCGTCCACGCGAGCCTCGACCGCGCGCGCCTGCACCTGCAGGCAGCGCACCCGCACCTCGACCCGGGCGTCCGGACCCGCGTCGAGCAGGCACTGGGCGCGCAGCGACGGCGGCTCGCCCACCCCGGCGGCCGCCGCCCCGTCCGGCGACAGCACCCCGAACTGCCAGCGCACCTGGTTCTTCGCCGACGAGGCCCGGTACGGGTAGAGCAGGTAACCCTCGTAGAGCACGGCGTCGGCGACCCGCCGCGCCGCCGCCAGGTGGGTCGGCGAGGTCACGGGGTCACCTCCGTGGCGCCGGCGAGCAGCTCGTCGAGCGCCTGCTCCCAGCTGGTCAGCCCGCGGGACGCCTTGAAGCGGGCCAGCGCGTCGAGCGTCTCGCGGTCCACCCGGATCCAGCCACCGCCGGGGAAGTAGGCGTCCATCAGGTCGCGCCAGACCCGCACCGGCATCCGGTACGCCGACTCCAGGTGCCACGGCACCTGCTCCACGCCGAAACCGGTGCTGCCGCGGGTGAACACCGTGCCGCTGAAGAGCACGTTCAGCGGGATCTCGCCGTCGCCGAGGGAGTGCAGGTACTTGGTCGCGGCCACGTCGAAGTCGTACGTGCACGGCACCGGCAGGTCGAACTCGATGTCGCCGGTGAAGCCGCGCACCATCGTCGAGGCGTGCGTCCAGAGGAACGGCTTGAGCGTCGAGGACCACCGGTCCGGCGTGCCGAACAGGTCGGCCAGCACGGCGTGCTCGGAGCCCTCGTACTTGCGGCGCTGCGGCTCGATCTGGATCTGCGCGCGCAGGGCGATCGCGTGCACGGTCGCCCCGGTCGCCTCCGTCGCCCGGACCCGCAGCAGCAGCGTCGGCGCGGCACCGTACGGCTCCGGTGCCGCGTCCAGGACGGTGAACGCCAGGTCGGTCATGGCGACCACTGTCGGTCGGGGTCACCCGCGACGTCGAGGTCCGTCCCGGACAGCACGGTCACCGGCACCGCCCCGCGATCCGGGCGAAGAACTCGTCGAGCTCCCGGCGCACGTCCTGGCCGCCGTCGAAGCCGCGCCAGAGCCGGCGCAGCTGGCCGACCAGCTCGTAGCAGACGTCGATCGGCACCACGAAGCAGCTGATGAGGGTCCCCTGCACCCGGACGAGCAGCGCCTCCACGTCCGGGGCGATCGTCGCCAGCGCGGGCTCGCCGGCCAGGACCGCGTCCCAGGCGCCGAGCGGGAGCTCCGACTCGGTCGCCCCGGCCGGGCTGGGATAGACGCCGACGACCCGGCCGAGCTCCGAGTTGACGAAGAAGAACGCCACGTCCACCGGGATCTGCAGGTCGTCCCAGACCGGCGCGGGCAGCGCCGAGACCGCGAGGTACCGGTTCGGCACCGCCTTGTACTTCAGCTTGGCGTCCGGGTAGTCGAACAGCAGCGAGCACGGCCGGCAGGTGCACATCAGGGCCCGGTTGCCGAGGTCCACCACGTGCGAGTGCTCGTCGGTGATCGACTCGCCGCACATCTCGCAGCGCTCCCCCGCCGGCTGCCGCCGCCCCGAGCGGATCCGGCGCAGGACGGCGAGCGCGGCGGGGTCGGTCATGCCCTGGTCCGGACCATCAGCGAGTCGACCGGGATGAGGGGCGCGGTCGGCGCCGGGTGCGGTGCCGCGGTCGGTTCCTCCACGTCGATCCGCACCACCTCCGGGGCAGCCGCCTCGATGGCACCCTCCACAGCGGACTGCAGGGTGGCGGTGGAGCCGGCGCAGCCGTCGCAGTGGCCGAGCAGCCGCAGGCTCACCACCCCCTCGTCGACTCCCAGCAGCTCCACGTCGCCGCCGTGCGAGTGCAGGTAGGGCCGGACCGAGTCCAGCGCCCCCTCGACCCGCTGCACGACCGGGTACGGGTGCAGGCCGTGCACCACCAGCAGCCCGGAGACCAGCTCGTCCTCGGCCAGCGCCGCGACCGTCGCGTCGGTCAGCGCGCCGCCGTCGTCGACGATCTCGAGCACCCGCTCCAACCCCGCGCCGTAGAGCTCGACCACGACCCGGACGAGGTCCTCGGCGCGGTCCCTGGCCACGGGCCCCCCGGTGCCGAGCGCGTCGACCAGCTGCTCGATGCGCTCCCCGGCGGCCCGCGGGTCGCTCACTCCGGGACCGTGCTCACTCGGGCGACACGGCCATCGTCGGCGAGTGCAGCTTCTCGATCGTCTTGCCCTCGCCGAGGTACATGTGCACCCCGCACGGCAGGCACGGGTCGAAGCTGCGGACGGTCCGCATGATGTCGATGCCCTTGAAGTGCTCCCGGTCGTTCTCCTCGAACAGCGGCTGGTCCTGCACGGCGTCCTCGTACGGTCCGGGCGTGCCGTAGACGTCGCGCGGGTTGGCGTTCCACGGCGTCGGCGGGTACGGGTGGTAGTTGGCGATCTTGCCGTCCCGGATGACCATGTGGTGGGACAGCACGCCACGCACGGCCTCGGTGAAGCCGCAGCCGATGGCCTCGTCCGGCACCTCGAACTTCTCCCAGGTCTTGGTGTGACCGGCCCGGATCTCCGCCAGCGCCTTCTCCGCGAAGTGCAGCGCGCAGGCCGCCGCGTAGGCCTGGAAGTACGTGCGGGCGCGGTTGCGCTCGATCGTGTTGCTCCACTGCGGGACTTTCCACTCCAGGCTGACCGGGCCCTTCAGCGCGGTCTTCGGCAGCTCGATCTGGACGCTGGTGCCGGTCGCCTTGACGTAGCCGATGTCCACCAGGCCGGCCAGCGCGGTCGACCACAGCCGGGCCAGCGGGCCGCCGCCGGTGTCGAGCGCGAGGTGCTCGTTGCCGTCGTACCAGCGCGGGGACATCACCCAGCTGTACTTGTCGTCCAGGTCGCGCTTCTGCGGCTTCGGGTTGGTGTGCTGGTTCCACGGGTGCCGCCGGTCCACCGGGTTGCCCAGCGGGTCGTGCGTCACGAACATCTCCTGGTCGGTCCAGTCGTCGTAGTACGAGCTGCCGAGCAGGATGCGGATGCCGAGGTTGATCGTGACCAGGTCGGTGGTCACCAGCTTGCCGTCCACGACCACGCCCGGGGTCACGAACATCTTGCGACCCCACTGGGTCATGTCCTTGTAGTCGAAGTTGCAGTACTCCGGGTCCTGGAAGGAGCCCCAGCAGCCGAGCAGGGTGCGGCGCAGGCCGACCTGCTCGTAGCCGGGCAGCGCCTCGTAGAAGAAGTCGAAGAGGTCGTCGTGCATCGGCACGACCTTCTTCATGAACTCGACGTAGCGCATCAGCCGGGTGATGTAGTCGGTCATCAGCTGGATCGTGGCGACCGTGCCGACACCGCCGGGGTACAGGGTGGACGGGTGGACGTGCCGCCCCTCCATCAGGCAGAACATCTCCCGCGTGTAGCGGCTGACCTGCAGGGCCTCGCGGTAGAACTCGCCGGTGAACGGGTTGAGCGCCCGCATGATGTCGGCGATCGTGCGGTATCCGTGGGCGCCCGAGTTGGGCGCCGCGGTGTTCTCCGCGCGGGCGAGGACGCCCGGGTTGGTCTCGGAGACCATCCTCTCGCAGTAGTCCACCCCGACCAGGTTCTCCTGGAAGATGTTGTGGTCGAACATGTACTCGGCGGCCTCGCCGAGGTTGACGATCCACTCCCCCAGGTGCGGCGGCTTCACGCCGTACGCCATGTTCTGCGCGTAGCAGGAACACGTCGCGTGGTTGTCCCCGCAGATCCCGCAGATGCGACTGGTGATGAAGTGCGCGTCGCGGGGGTCCTTGCCCTTCATGAAGATCGAGTAGCCGCGGAAGATCGACGAGGTGCTCTTGCACTCGGCGACGGTCTGGTTCGCAAAGTCGATCTTCGTGTAGATCCCGAGGCTGCCGACGATCCGGGTGATCGGATCCCAGGCCATCTCCACGAGGTCCTTGCGCTGACTGTCGACCCCGCTGGTGCGCGGTTCCGTGGTCGTCATCCTCAGCCCCCTACCAGGTGCGCTTCGCGCCGGTCAGCAGACGGTCGCCACGCTGGCGCCACCTGGGTTCCTTGTCGACCGTCTGGGCGGTCATGGCGCGCAGCCGGCGGACCGTCGAGCCGTAGATCTTGGTGGCCCGAGTGGACACCCGGGAGCCCGGCGGCTCGTCCATGAACGGCATGAACTTGTCCGGGAAGCCGGGCATCGTGCAGCCGATGCAGATGCCGCCGACGTTCGGGCAGCCGCCCACGCCGTTGATCCAGCCCCGCTTCGGCACGTTGCACTTGACGACCGGGCCCCAGCAGCCGAGCTTCACGATGCACTTCGGCGAGCCGTACTCGTCGGCGAAGTCGCCCTGCTCGTAGTAGCCGGCCCGGTCGCAGCCCTCGTGCACGGTCGCGCCGAACAGCCAGGTCGGCCGCAGCGCGTCGTCGAGCGGGATCATCGGCGCCTGGCCGGTGGCCATGTAGAGCAGGTACGTGATCGTCTCGGAGAGGTTGTCCGGCTGGATCGGGCAGCCCGGCACGCAGACGATCGGGATGCCGGCCGAGGACTTCCAGTCCCAGCCGAGGTAGTCCGGCACGCCCATGGCACCGGTCGGGTTGCCGGCCATCGCGTGGATCCCGCCGTACGTCGCGCAGGTGCCGACCGCGAGCACGGCCAGCGCCTTCGGGGCGAGCCGGTCCAGCCACTCGCTGGTCGTCATCGGCTGCCCGGTCATCGGGTCGTTGCCGAAGCCGCACCAGTAGCCCTCGTCGTGCAGCGCCTCGTTCGGGATCGACCCCTCGACGACGAGGACGAACGGCTCGAGCTCGCCCCGGTCGGCCTTGAAGAACCACTCCAGGAAGTCGTCCGCGCCGCCGTTCGGGCCGCACTCGAAGTCGATCAGCGGCCAGTGCACCGCGATGTTCGGCAGCCCCGGCAGGGCGCCGAGCGCTATCTCCTCGATGCTGGGCTGGGTGGCGGCGGTCAGCGCCACCGAGTCCCCGTCGCAGCTCAGTCCTGCATTGATCCACAGGACGTGGATCAGCGGCTGGGCTTCGGCCGTCTCCGGAGCGTCGACACTCATGGCCACTCCTTGACCATCCGGGGCGCCGCGCGCCGTCGCACGACTCGCCCACAGTGGGGTTTACACCGCTATCCGGACTGTCAGTAAGTGCGGCTGGCATCTAGCGCCATCCGGCCACTAGTGCCTCGACCTGGGCTTCCTCCTTGGCT